>CALMRZ010000043.1 GCA_937872225.1 uncultured Spirochaetota bacterium | reverse complement strand
AGAAAAGTTGATTACCTCATCTGGCAGGTTTACACACTGAATAGGACGTGACCCCCCGACGCAACTATATATATCCAGCCGATCAAGTGATTGTTTTATCTATTCTGCCAAGTATGCCTGATTTCATAGAAAGATTGAGAAGCCCCAAAAACTTATTTGATAAAAGGCATCCCCATGCTGTTGCCTGTTGTATGATTTACTCTGACACCTTACAATAATTATTAACTTGAATCTAAATAGAGTTTATTTTATAATGTCCTCTATGAAAACTATAATATTAATAATAGTATTATTTTCATCAATCTATTGTTATTCTCAGGATCTTAACCAAAATGCTGCCGAAAATATCTTCCTTGATAAAATTGTAAAAAATATTAACAGTTACAAAGCAAAGACCATAACAATTCCGTTGAGATTAAAATACGTTGATAAGATTTTTGAAAAAATAATATTTTATGATAAAAAAAATCATGATATCGAATTTGATATATCTGATAGGTTTCTGAAAAAGCGTATTGCACCGGATATGATTAATATTCATGAAGGAATGGATTATCATGTAACTTTTGTTGTCCAGAACATTGGAAACCTTGGCCAGATCATTGCAGAATTGAAGGGTTTTAAGCCGGTTATTTTAGATTCTGTTCCAGAAAAGGGTAAATAATTAATAAAAAAGAGAAAGCAGAATAGCTGGGCGGCTATCCTGCTTTCTCCTCAAACGCAGTGCCAAGTTTCCAATATGGTAAAATCGGGAGGGAATTACCATATATCAACTTGTATATTATATTTCGGTAGAGTTTAGGTAAAACTTTAGCATTTTTTAAATAATAATATTTTTTTATCGAAAAGTAAATAAAAAAATCATTGTCATTTTTCCAAATGACTATTCAATAATTTTATATTTGATTTTACTCTGACACCTGCCAAGGGTATTTCTTCATTGACCACAAATCAGGTCTTTGGTAAACTACTAACTACAAATTAAACAATGCGTCAACAGGCCCGTTTTTAATGAAAATATCGAATATTTTGACAATGACGACATGCCTGACCTGTTTTTTCCCGGAGGTGTATGCTTGAGGGGGACGGTGACCAAGATATTTGGCAGATACTATACAGTGGAATATGAGGGTCAGAGTATTATCAGTACCCTCAGAGGCAGGCTTAGAAAGGACAAGCGCCTTGAGAAGTACTCTGAGCCCGTTGCTGTCGGCGATATCGTTGACTTCGAAATGGAAAAAGACGGCTCAGGCGCAATCGAACTGGTCCACGAACGCAGGAATGTCTTCACCAGAAAATATAAGGATAGTGATCGCGATGATCTGATTGCCGCCAATATTGATCAGATCGTAGTAATGCAATGTTTCGGGAAGCCCCGTCTCAATCTGCGTTTCGTGGATCGGCTCCTGGTAAGGGGCAGCAGGGAGGGGATCCCGGTTTTGCTCTGCGTAAACAAGCTGGATCTTGCCGAAGACTGTGACATTGCCATATTAAACGACTATTATCGGGGATATGACCTCGGTATTATGCTGACAAGCGCTGTGACAGGCAAGGGGCTTGATGGATTGAAAAAAGCCTTGGAAGGCGGTCTTTCAATTATGATCGGAAATTCCGGGGTCGGGAAAACAAGCATACTTAACAGAATGTACCCGGGTCTTGACCTGCGCACGACAGAGGTGTCAGAGCACACCGGCAAGGGGCGCCATACCACCACCAACGTGGAGATGTTCCGCCTGGAGGGCGGCACCAGGATTATCGATACGCCGGGCCTCAGGGAGTTCGGCCTCATGGACATTGAGCCGGAGGAACTCGGTATTTACTTCATGGAATTCGGCAAATACGCTCGCAAGTGCGGCTTCAGCCCATGCACCCATGAGCATGAGCCTGACTGCGAGATCAAGAAACGGGTGGAAAAGGGCAAGATAAGCGAGGAGCGGTATATTTCATACCTCAATATCCTCTCAACGTTGAGGGATTATTACAAAAACCGGTACCGGTGATATGATCAGCGTGAAGGAACTTCGCATCGCCTTTGACGGCAGGACGATCGTGGACGGGATCGACTTCTTTGTCCCCGAGGGCGCGACCCTCATCCTCATGGGTAAGAACGGCTCCGGGAAATCGGTGATACTCAAGGCCCTTTCCGGCCTGATCGATTACAGCGGGACCATCGAGATCAATGGCGTCGATATCCGCGATTTGTACCGGGAACGTCACCGGAGCGACAGCAACACTTCCCAACGGATCCGCATTGCCTACGTGTTCCAGAAGGGCGGCCTGTTCGATTCGATGAATGTGTTCGACAACGTCGCCTTCGGGCTCAGGCGGATGGACGTCGGCGAGGAGGCCATCGAGACCCTGGTGCTTAACTCCCTGGCGCGGGTCGGCCTCAGGGGGAGCGAGGGCAAGCTCATCTCGGAGCTCTCCGGCGGGATGCAGAAGCGCGTGGGCCTCGCCCGGGCGATATGCCTCAACCCCAACATCATCTTTTTTGACGATCCCACGGCCGGCCTTGACCCGATACTATCCGACTCCATCGCCGACCTGATCCTTGAAATAAAACAGTCCCTCAAAACGACCTCCATCGTCGTCACCCATGACGCAACGATCGCCCGGAAGGTTGCCGATTCAATAGCCCTTCTCTACAACGGCAAAATTGTGTGGGAGGGTGAAAGCGGGGCTTTTTTTTCAGGTTCGGATTCCTATGCACGGCAGTTCCTGGAGGGCGACATAGAGGGGCCGATAGATATTTTTTGATCCCGTGAGCCGGGGTAATATGCTTGTTGTTGATTGGATGTGCGCATCCGGATTAAATCGACATGAGGAGTAAGAACATGAGACCATCCCTGAGCGGCGTATTCTGGCTGGCGACCCTGCTGTTCCTCGGCGCGTCATTATACTTCACGGTCAATGTCGTCACGTTCAAGAGCAGGCTTAGCGACCCCGAGGGGCCCGCTGTTTTTCCCTCGGGACAGAAGGTGACGGTCGTAAAGATTGTCGATGGCGACGAGCTGTCGGTAACCATGGGCGAGGCACGGTTCATAGTCCGGATACTCGGCATATGGTCCTTTGACGCGACCGCCAATGACACTCTCACCCAGGCGCAGGGTAAAAGCGCTGTTAATTATCTTGAAGCGGCGCTTCTCAACAGGGACGTTGAACTGGTGTTTGATAGGTTTCAGAAGGATAGCAGCAAAAGGGTCCTTGCCTATGTGCAGGCAAACAATACCGATATCGGATATGACATGGTCTCAAAGGGAATATGCCTTGTGTATACCAAGTATCCCTTCCCGAGAATGGAGCGGTATCTTGCCGCCGAGGCGCTCGCGGGTAAGGGTAAACTCGGCCTGTGGAGCGACACGGGGATCGTAATACGGGCCCGGGTTTTGAAAAAGCTCTGGCTGCGGGAGCGGCAGAACAAGGAGGGTGACTGATGTTCAGGGTATTATGGCTCTTATTCCGGAAGAAAGGCGTTACCTCAATGGTGGGGAACCGGGGCAAGGTGGTGCTGATATTCCTCTGCCTGATATGGTATTCGACATCGGGATACCTGTTCTTTGAATTGCCAAAGAAGCCGGACCTGGGGTGGCTGGACGCCCTCTGGTGGACCCTTGTCACCATGGCCACGGTCGGCTACGGCGATTATTTTCCCGTCTCCGCCGGCGGGAGGTACCTGGTCGGGGTCCCGACCATGGTCTTCGGCATCGGTTTCCTCGGGTTCATCATCTCCGAGGTCGCATCAAATCTCATAGAATCACAATCGAGGAGGCTTCAGGGCATGCTCAACATAAAGTCCCACAACCATATCATCATCGTCAATTTCAGCAGACTGGACGAGATCATGAATATCATCGAGGAGCTCAGGCTGGATCCGACCACCAGGGACAAGGATATCTGCCTGATCGATGAGAAGCTTGAGACGATCCCCCGGCGCCTTCACGAGGAAGGGGTGTGCTTTGTAAGGGGCAACCCGACCGAAGAAGCGACGCTCCGCCAGGCGAACCTGGACAAGGCCAGCAACGCGATCATCCTTTCACGGGACCGGAGCGATCCCCACTCCGACGACCAGAACCTGGTTACCACGCTGGTCATTGAAAAGCTGAACCCGGATATTTTCACCATCGCTGAGGTGCTCGATCCCCAGAAGATACGCCAGTTCGAGCTGGCCGGGTGCAACAGCGTCATCTGCGTTTCCCAGTTCGCGGCGAATCTCATCATACAGGAACTTCAGGACCCCGGGCTGAAGAACATCCTCGAGGACCTCATGAGCAACCGCGAGGGGAGCCAGATCTATTTCGTCGACATAAAAAAGATGCGCGAATGGAAATACCGAGAACTGGTGCTGTGGGGACTGGAGAACAGGTTTTCCGTGATCGGCCTGTTGCGCGACGGGACCCCGCTCCTCGGCTGCGCCGCCGATGATGCGGTCAGGGAAACGGACCGGGTCATCATGGTGGGCGAGCGCCGTATCAGCAGGATAGAGCTGTAGCCTCCGGTCAGGGGAGTATCCCCGTTTTCTTCCCCGCATGGTGGAGGACGTCCGTGGCGCGCTCTATTTCGTCTTCCTCGTGTGCTGCGGTCACGGTGGCGCGCAGGCCCGAGAGTCCGCTCCGGACCGCGCCAGCATTGGATACCACCGGCAGGACAAACACGCCTCCCGCATGGGCTTCCTTCGCGAGCATGAGGGAGTCATCATTGGAGCCGCATATGATGGGCGCAATGGCCGTTGCGGTGTTCAGGACATTGAAGCCCCTCTGCTTCAGGCCGGCTATGAACTGATCGGCGTTTTTCTGGAGCTTTTCTGCCCGCCACGGCTCGTCAATGATCACCCTGAAGGCCTCCCGGGCCGCGGCCGCCTGCGGGGGCGTCAGGGCGGCGGAATAAATATATCCCCGGCAGAAGTGCCGGAGGAAGAAGATAAGGTCCCTGCGCCCGGCGATGTATCCGCCGGTCGAGGGGATCGATTTGCTCAGGGTGCCCATCCTGATGTCCACCGCGTCCTTCATGCCGAAATGCTCATCGATGCCTTTCCCGGTCTTTCCCGGCACGCCGATGGAATGGGCCTCGTCGATCATCAGTCATGCCCCGTGTCTCCGGCAGATATCTGCGAGCCGCGGAAGGAAGATTGATGATGTCGCCGTCCATGCTGAACACGGCATCGGCGATGACCAGCCTGGTTGAGCCGGCGGGAGCTTCGGCCATGAGCCGTTCGAGTTGGTCCATGTCATTATGGTCGAACCGCACGGACGTCGCCCTGGAGAGCCTGCAGCCGTCGACGATGCTCGCGTGGTTGAGGGTGTCAGAGTAAACATAATCGCCCACGCCGTAAGGGCGGCCACCACCGCGGCATTGGTGACGTACCCGGAGGTGAAGGTTAAGGCTGCCTCCGCGCCCTTGAACTCCGCGATGGTTTCCTCCAGTTCCTTGTGGAGCGGTAGGGTGCCGGCAAGGAGGCGCACGCCGTGGGTGCCGGTGCCGAAGCGGTCAATGGCGTCCATGGCGGCCCTGTTGATCCGCGGATGGCCGATAAGGCCCAGGTAGCTGTAGGATGAGAACATCCCCATCTCCCTTACGTTGACTATGACGCGGGAGCCTCCCCTCAGCTCGGTAACCGGCTGGTCGCAAAAATAGAGATTATTGTTCAGATAATACTCTGCATAACCGCTCAGGGCGTTCAGCTTGAGCGATATGCCGTCCCGTGCGTCGCTGTCTATCATGGGGACCCTCGCTTGGCGTGAATTGATAACTGTTTTCTTAATTAGAGAGGCGTTGCCATAGCGTCCACAGCATACACGCGGGGCGGGTTAAAATTAAGGAGAATTTATCCATGTCCGCCATGAGGCCGCGGCAGGCTTAATTTTTTCTCTTGACATCGATATCGGGCCTACCTATGTTCACAGCAACAATAAGGATAAGGACTCCACATTGAAAATTCTCCTGACCGGTTCCGCCGGCTTTATCGGCCTGCACGTGGCATTGAAGCTGTTGTCCCGGGGCGATGAAGTTGTCGGCATCGACAATATTAACGATTACTACGATATCGGGCTGAAGCACGGCAGGCTCGCCGCTTCCGGCATCCGGAAAGAGGATGCGGTCCCGGGAGCGGTGGTGAAGAGCTCGCTCTTTCCCGGATACCGTTTCATACGGATGGACCTTCTTGACCGCGACGGCCTCTCGGCACTTTTCGCCCGCGAGGGGTTCGACGCCGTCTGTAACCTGGCCGCCCAGGCCGGCGTGCGCTACTCGCTCCGGAACCCCCAGGCCTATGTCGATTCGAACATCACCGGCTTTCTCAACATCCTGGAGGGATGCCGCCACCACCGGGTCGGGCACCTGGTCTTCGCCAGCAGTTCGTCGGTGTACGGCCTGAACGAACGGATGCCCTTCAGCGTCTCGGACAACGTCGACCACCCGGTGAGCTTCTACGGCGCCACCAAGAAATCGAACGAGTTGATGGCCCACACCTACAGCCATCTCTTCGGCATCCCCGTCACGGGGCTCCGCTTTTTCACCGTCTACGGCCCCTGGGGCAGGCCCGACATGGCGCCGATCTTGTTCACGAAGGCCATCCTGGAGGGGAGGGAGATCAACGTCTTCAATAACGGCGAGATGCAGCGGGATTTCACCTATATCGACGACATCGCCGAGGGCGTGATAAGGGTCATCTCCAGGCCGCCCGCCGGCGACCCGGCGTGGAGCGGCGCGGACCCCGATCCGTCGCGGTCCCGGGCGCCCTACCGGATCTACAATATCGGCAACAGCGCCCCGGTGAAGCTCCTTGATTTCATCGGCACCATCGAAGGCAAACTGGGCAAAAAGGCCATCAAAAAGATGCTCCCCATGCAGCCGGGTGACGTGGTCGCCACCTACGCGGACGTGACGGACCTGGTGAAGGATATCGGGTACGCCCCGTCGACCTCCCTTGACGAGGGCATCGGCCGTTTCGTGGACTGGTACCTGGAATATTACGGGCGCTGAATCCCTTTTTTGAGTTGGTCCGGGCCGATTTTTGCAGGCCAAAGCCATTGTCCCTGCCGATAGATAAGTATGAACGTTCCTTTCCATAAACCCTACATCACCGAGGATGAAATTGCGGCCGTGGCCGAGATGATGCGCGCCGGCTGGCTCACCGCCGGCGTCAGGACCGCCGCCTTCGAGGATGATTTCAGGCGCTACGTCGGGTGCGGCCATACAGTGTCCGTCAATTCCGCCACCGCCGCGATGCACCTTGCCCTGGCGTGCATGGGGCTCGGGGAAGGGGACGAGGTGCTGGTCCCGGCGATAACCTTCACCGCCACGGCGGAGGTGACGCGCTATTTCAACGCCAGGCCCGTCATGGTCGACATCGAGCGCGGCACGCACCTGATGGACGCGAACAAAATCGAAGAGAAGATAACGGACCGCACCAGGGCAATCATGCCGGTGCACTACGCGGGCCAGCCCTGCGACATGGAGGAGATCCTGGCCATCGCGAAGGAGCACGATCTCCGGGTCATCGAGGACGCCGCCCACTGCCTGCCGGCATGGTACCGTGGGAAACCCATCGGCACCTTCGGCGACGCGACCTGCTTCAGCTTTTACGCCACCAAGACCATCACCACCGGCGAGGGCGGCATGCTCTGCACCGACAACGAAGACTGGGCGAAGCAGGCGCGGGTCCTCCGCCTCCACGGCATCAACAGGGACGCCTGGCAGCGCCTCAATTCGAAGAGCTTCTGGCAGTATGACGTGATGGAGGCCGGCTTCAAGTACAACACCACGGACATCGCGTCCGCCATCGGCATCGAGCAGCTGAAGAAGGTGGAGGATATGTGGCGCATGAGGAAGCGGATCGCGGAGCGCTACTCCGCCGCCTTCCGCGGCAGCGAGGGGCTTGTCCTCTATACCGTGAAGCCCGACCGCGAGACGTCGTGGTACCTGTACCCGGTGGATCTCAACCTCGAGGCCCTGGCCATCACCCGGGACCGCTTCATCGAGGAGATGCGCGACCGGGGCATCGGCCTGAGCGTTCATTTTATCCCTCTCTATGAATTCACCTATTACCGGAAGCTGGGGTTCACCGGCGAAGGGTATGACAACAGCCGCTGGGTCTTCGAGCGCACCATGTCGCTCCCCATCTTTCCGGGAATGACCGACGCGGAGATAGATTACGTGATTGAAAATGTCCTTGATATAGTCACAAATAACAGGCGGTAAAGGCCTTTAGGACATGGCCTGACGGGAGCCTGTGAATGCGGAGATGAGCCGGGTATGAGCCTACTGTATCCCGTGCGGGGAAGAAAAATCGCCTATATCGTCGCGGATGCGCTCCTGGTGGCGGCGTCGTACGCCCTTGCCTACGCGGTCCTGTTTTATCCGTCCCTGGGAGCCCGCGCGGAATTTCTCGGCCCGCGCTATCACCTTGTGCTGGTCGCCGTCTATATCCTTTCATTTTACGCATTCCAGATCTACCGCGTCATGTGGGCCTATTCAAATATTGCGGATATATACCGCCTGGTCCTGGCGTGCATCATCGGCGGATTTCTTTTCTTGATCTATATACTGGCGGCCGGCCTGGAGTATTCCAGGGTCGTCTTTATCATGGGGTTCCTGCTTGCCGCGGTCCTCACGGTCTTTTACCGCATACTGGTCCGGGACTATTATTCCCGCCGGGCGGGGCACGGCGGGGCTGCGGCGTCCGCGCGAGGCGGCGCGGGCGGAAAGAATATCCTCATCATCGGCGCCGGCGAGGCGGGGCGCATCATCCTCTCCGAATACATGAAGCGGGGACTGGGAAAGCTCATTGCCGGCTTCGCCGACGATGATCCAGCCAAGATAGGAAAGATATTGAACGGCAAGATGGTCTTCTGCGCCGCGGACGCGGCGGGCCGCGTTATCCGCGAGACGGGCATCACCGATGTCGTCATCGCCATGCCCTCCATCGGGTCCGAGAAGATCAACCGGATCGCCTCGGCCATCCGGCGCGAGCACCGGTCCGTGCCCATCAAGGTCCTTCCCCACGTCCTTGAGCTGGACGAGCGGAAGCCCCTCTCCATATCGCTGCGGGACATCAGCATCGGGGACCTGATCGGCCGCGAGGAGGTCCGCGTCGACACCGGGCTGATCGAAAGGAAATTCGCCGGGAAGACCGTCCTCGTCACCGGGGCGGGCGGGAGCATCGGCTCGGAGCTGTGCAGACAGCTCCTGAAGTTCAACATCAGGAAGCTCGTCGCCGTGGGGCGGGGCGAGTTCTCCATGTACAACCTGATCCGCATCCTGAACGAGGACGCGGCCTTCGTCCCGGACGCGCCGGAGATCGTGTACCGCATCGCCGACGTCAAGGACTTCCGCCTGATGGACGCCGTGTTCGCCCGGCACCGTCCCGACATCGTGTTCCACGCCGCGGCGCACAAGCACGTGCCCCTCATGGAGTTCAACGAGGCCGAGGCGATGCAGAACAACGTCATGGGCACGAAAAACGTCCTCGAGTGCGCCCACCGGCACGGCGCCGCGGAGTTCGTCTTCATTTCCACCGACAAGGCGGTCAATCCCGCCAGCATCATGGGGGCGACCAAGCGGATCGCCGAGATCGTGACCGAGTACTACCACCGGACCCGGGGCCTCACCACGTCGATCGTCCGGTTCGGAAACGTCATCGGCAGCAGGGGATCGGTGGTACCCCTGTTCATGGAGCAGATAGAGCGGGGCGGCCCCGTGACCGTGACCCATCCGGACGTGACGCGCTATTTCATGAGCATCCCCGAGGCCTCCCTCCTGGTCATCAACGCGGCCGCCTATTCCGCCGGCGGCGAGCTCTTCGTCCTCGACATGGGCAAACAGTACCGGGTTTCGGAGATAGCCCAGCGGCTGATAGAATTCTACGGGTACAAGTCCGATGAGGAGATAAAGATCGAGTACACGGGCCTGCGGCCCGGCGAGAAGATGCACGAGGACCTCTTCTACGGCGACGAGAGCCTTCTCAAGACGCAGAATGAAAAAATATTCATGCTTTCCACCAGGGACGAGGCGGCCGCGGACGCCATCGAGGGCTTTCTGAACGACGACCTTCCCGCCATCGTCGGCCGCGAACCGGCCGCGATCAGGGAGATCATCAAGCGGATCGTTCCCGAGTTCGAGTACAATCCCGACCGAGAAGAAACGGCGCCGAATACCAAGCTGGTGAGCTGAGGCTAATAGGGCTTGACAACAATTGCAATTCGGGATATGCTTCTTACCCTCGGGCGCCGCCATCATGAAGACCATAACCCAATACGAAAGCTCTGAATTTGACCTGGAAGACCTCCGCGGCATCAAGGGGAAGAGGAAAGTCATTGTCGTTTTTTCCACCTTCGGCGAACGGGAGGCCTCCCTTATCCATGACAAGATTCGGCTCCTCCGGTCCGGTCTGGGCGATTTCATCGACCGGATACTGGTTTCGCACCGCCGGACCGGCGCGGGGGAGGATGCGACCGAACGCCGGGCGCGCGAGGCCTGGGACGGAACGGAGATACTCATATGCAACGGCAGCGCCGTTCCCGACATGGGCGGTGAAGTGGGCAAGGGGGCCGATATGCGCCGCGCCCTCTACCATATCAACACGGACTGCGTGAAGGGCGCCGACCCCCGGGACGTCGTCGTGGTCTTCCTCGACGCGGACGTGGTCCCGAAATATTTCGGATCTCATTTCGTCCTTGCCCTGGGCGGGGCCGTTCTCAGGGGACACGATTTCGCGCGGGCAAGCTTCTGGCGCGAAATGGGCCGGATAAAGAAATTCGTGGCCCAGCCCCTCATGTCGGTCATACACCATCCGGACCTGGCGCGGATCACCGACTTCCATTACCCGCTCTCGGGGGAGGCGGCGGCGACGCTGGAGTTCTTCAACGCCGTGCACTTCTGGCAGCGCTACGGCGTGGAGACCGGCATCAACGTCGAAACCTGCATGGGGGAGTACCGCGTCGCCGACGTGAACCTGGGGCTTTACGACCATGAGCACCACCGGGACCTGGACATCCAGAAGATGGCCTTCGGGATCATCCGTACCTACCTGACCCAGCTGCGCGATTACGGCATCATACAGTTTGCCGATAACGCTTTCATATCCGACACCTTCCGCGTTTCCTTTGTTGACGAGAAAGGCGAGCGGCGGCATTTCGAGTTTGACCTCACTGAGATAAAATATGCGCCGCTGAAGGATATACTTTAAGACTCACGCGACGGATAGCACCTCACCCCCTCGGTCCCCTTCTCCCGCGGGGAGAGGGGGAGGGCGCGCCGGAGGCGGGGTGAGGTCTTATAAGAATAGGGGGGCGTTAAGACAAGAGAGAGGTATGCCCATGAGCAGGCTTAAGCAGATGGCGGCGGACGGGGCCCATGAGAGGACCATCACGGTCGCGACCTATCCGGCAGGCGATGACAAGGTCGTTGTCGAAGGACGACTTGTTGACCGGCGCCTGAAAGACTACTACCTGGTGACCGGCGAGAAAAGGCCCGCCGGCGACATCCACCACATGGTCATACGGCTCCTGGTGGAGATCACGGGCTTCACCATCGATGACGTCGAGGTCGAGCTGGTGGCCGTGCCCCGGGACGAGTGCAACGACGTGCAGGGGACCCTGGATATCATAAGGGGCGAAACAATCACGAAGGGCTTTTCCGCCAGGATGAAGTCCCTCCTGGGGGGCACTAAAAGCTGTACCCACCTGCTGACGCTTCTGATCGCCATGGGGCCGGCGGCGCTCCAGGGCGTCTTCTCAAGCAGGGCCCAGAAGCCGATGGAGATGACGTCTTTTATTTCCGATCCCGGCAGGGCCAGGTTCTTCATGAAGACCCTTCTCAATACGTGCCAC
>CALMRZ010000042.1 GCA_937872225.1 uncultured Spirochaetota bacterium | reverse complement strand
TAGAAATAGTAGAACCATTCTTTAATTATCTTCTCGGTGAGGCGCCGCGCGCCAATGAGCTTACCGAAGATTTTCCCCGCCAGGGTGAATTCGCCCCGGTACACGGAGCGCAGCAGCTCGGCGCGCAGCACCGGCATGTTCCGGGGATCGCCCGTGCCGAGAAAGAAATGGCACTTGTCCGCGCAGGCGCCGCAGCGCGCGCAGGTCTCCATGAAGAGCCGGAAGGAGCGGCTGCGCTTTAACCGTTCGCGCATCCCGTCCAGTATGATATTCCTCCAGTCCGGCGGGAGCTTCCAGTCCTCGTCGTGGGGCTGCCACTCGCGCGGGTTCGGGAGGCCCAGGTATCCGGCGTGCTTCGGCGACGCGGCGTGGCTGAAGAATCCCCTGCGCATCGGCGCCGGCATATCCATCCAGCCGCTGCCGGGCATCGCCTCGGGTATGGCCAGGTCCTCGGGACGGTACTTTTCAGCCATTGCCTTCGCCCTCCAGGTCGTAGCCGGATTTCACCAGGCGCTCGCGAAACTCATTCTCCCATTCCTTATAGGTGTGCACCGGGACTACCGGGTTCCACGGGTTGACGTGGCGCCGCCGCCTGCTGTCGGCCGCGGCGTTCCGCGTGGGCGAAAGGAATATTCCCGCCATGTGGGAAATCTTGCCCGCGGGTATGGCGGCGGCCAGGACGGAGACCAGGGCCACATGCACGTAGAACGAGGGGGGCGCCCCCGCCGGCAGGGCGGGCCTGAAGGCGAGCAGGCCCAGGAGGTACTGCTTCACCGCCAGCAGGTCAACGCGGCTGAAGTGACGGAGCCAGATGCCGGAAAGGGCCACGGCCCCGATCAGGGCGAGGAAAAAATAATCCTGGAACAGGGACACATAGGCGGTGTTCCGGTCCGTTATCCTGCGCATAAAAAGAAAGAGAAGGGCGCAGAGTATGATGATGTCGGTAAGGAGGAGCGGCGGAGTGCCGATATGAAAGATGCCGTCCGCACTCTGCAACAGCCCGGTCCAGGCCGGGACCGGCTCGATGGCCAGGCGCAGGTGCCTGAGCACTATAACAAGCATGGACCAGTGAAAGGCCATGGAGCCGAGCCAGAGCCATGTTGAAGGGCCGAATGTAATCGCGCTCCCGGAGCGGCCGGCCTTACTATTGCGGAAAAGGGACCTGAACAGCGCTGCTTCAATTATCAGACGGAGCGCCGCGCTCCAGGGGCGCTGGGGATTGTCGAGCGGTTCCGGTTTGACGCCGGGAACCGATTTCTGCTGGCCGCAGGTGACGGCAATGTTGAAGGGAACCGGCGCGAGGGTCCACCGGGCAATACGGTAGAGCATGCCGGAGACCAGGGCCAGGAAACCCGCGTAGGGAAGGGCGATGCCGATGAGGCTTGTGGCGCCAAGCACGGCGCCCGACCAGGAAGCCGCGGCGACAACGGCAACTGCCGCTATGGCGCCGGCGATTCTCATCGGGGGGCCTCCCGGTTCATGTCCCTGTTCAGGGGCCTGATATCGGTCCGGCGCTTTTCCCGCAGCATCAGGTCCGGAAGGAGCGCCCGGGTCTCTCGGTACAGTTCCGCGGCGGCATCGATCCATTCGTCCAGGGACGTTTCCAGCAGCCGCGCCGCTTCGCTCCCTGGTCCGCCGGCCGGGACATGGTCGCGCACGATCGCCTTCAGCTGGTGAAGAAAGGCGGCTGCTTCCTCCGGCGAGTCCGTCTCAAGGGCCTGCAGCTTCATCCAGGTGACCATCGCCTCTTTCATCCGGTCCCGCCCGCAGCCTGCGGCAAGTCCATCGATGATGCGGTCGATGGTTTCGTTAATGATGAAACCGCGGACATTGCTGAAGGGGTCCCCGTCGTCGCGGGCAGGGGACGCGCCCGCTCCCGGAACGGAGGCCGTTATATGTTCGCGCCAGGGGCCCGCGACTTCCCGGCAGATATCCCTGACACGGGCGTTTGTCTCCGCGCTTCTGTTCATCATGATGCTCTCGTTATGTGCGTGCCCCCGTCACCTGTCAATTAAAAAATGAATGGTATTCATTTTTTAATTGACATTCAGTAAATGCGGCCCACAGTATCATCCAGATATTCTAATTTGAGGAGGGGCCCCATGTCTGACACTCCCCTGCTGGACAAACTCGAAGAAGGGCGATGGCCCAGCTTCGTCAAGGAGATCAAGCGGGCCGCGAAGAATAATCCCGCGGCCAGGGACCTGCTCGGCATCGTCGAGCTGTCCTACAAGGACAAGATAACGCACTGGAAGCACGGCGGCATCGTCGGCGTCGTGGGATACGGCGGCGGCGTCATCGGCCGCTACTCCGACGTGGTCGGGAAGTTTCCCGCAGCGGAGCAGTTTCACACGATGCGGGTCAACCACCCGGCTGGATGGTTCTACGACACGAAGACGTTGCGGAAAATCTGCGACATATGGGAAAAGCACGGGAGCGGCATAACGAACTTCCACGGCTCCACCGGCGACATCATCCTCCTGGGAACCAAAACCGAAAGCGTGCAGCCCTGCTTCAACGAGCTCTCCGAGGCGGGGTTCGACCTGGGCGGTTCGGGATCGTCCCTGCGCACGCCCACGGCCTGCGTCGGTCCGGCGCGGTGCGAGTGGTCTTGCTTCGACACCCTGGACCTGATCCACGACCTGACCATGACCTTCCAGGACGAGCTGCACCGGCCGCGGTGGCCCTACAAGTTCAAGATCAAGGCGTCCGGCTGCCCCAACGACTGCGTCGCGGCAATCGCGCGGTCCGACTTCACCATCATCGGCACCTGGAAGGGCAGCATCAGGATCAATAACGACGAAATCAAGAAATACGTGGACAGGGGCGTGAACATGAAGGCGGACATCGTCGACCGCTGTCCCGGGAGCGCCCTCTCCTTCGATGAAAAGACGTCGGTCCTGTCGGTGCGGCCCGAGGAATGCGTGCGGTGCATGCACTGCATCAACAAGCTCACAAAGGCGGTCAGGCCCGGGACCGAAAAGGGCGCCGCGATCCTCATAGGCGGCAAGGCGCCGATACTGCGCGGGGCCTTCCTGTCATGGGTGCTGGTGCCCTTCATGGAAATGAAGCCCCCCTACCGCGAGATCAAGGACCTGCTGGCGAAGATGTGGGACTGGTGGGACGAGAACGGCAGGAACAGGGAGCGGATCGCCGAGGCCATTTCGCGCATCGGCCTGAAGGAGTTCCTGAAGGCGATGGGCATGAAGCCCCTGCCGCAGATGGTCAAGCA
>CALMRZ010000041.1 GCA_937872225.1 uncultured Spirochaetota bacterium | reverse complement strand
TTATCGGTCTCAATGGCCTCAAGGAGAAACTTCTTCTGACGGACCAATTCATCAGCAATGGTATTGATAGTCTGGAGGATTTCAGGTATGGTAAGTCCCTGGTTCTTTTTCATGGCGCAATACCTCGAAAAGTATAATCCTCCAGTCTATCTTTTATTAGCTCCTTCGTACATCATTTTTTCATTATTGGGGCGGCATATCGCCTACTTGAAGCTCAATAGCGGGGACTTCGATAATATGGCCGTTCCGTTTGACTCGGATAATATCTGATTCCAGGTATTCCTTTTTCTGACCGGTCGCGTCTTTTATAATAATCTTCTTCTTCCCGCGCTCATCGGATAAAAACCTCCTGAACGGCAATCCTGTCGTACCCCAACCATGAAGGGGATTGACATTATGGATACCGAGGATATACCCCACAAGACTTGATACACCTGACCCACGACCAGCTCCAAGGGGGATATTCTGTTCACGGGCAAATTTCATAAAATCCTGAATGATCAGGAAGTACTCCGAGAATCCATTACCCTGTATTGTGGTCAATTCATGCTTGATCCTCGCCAGATATTCCGGGTCCTCCGCTTTATCAGGGAAGCGCTTATGTAATTCAGAAAATACCATGTCAGTTAGAATCTTATCTGCGTTCGGTATAGTCGGGAGTTTAACGGACTTATCGAATCCGGCAGGTTCAATTTTATTATAAATCTCCCGATTGCCACTAAATATCTCGTCATACTTATCTTCCGGGACTTCGGGGTGATGTTGCCTCCCGAATTCACGTAATTCGGCCTCAGACCGGTATGGCATCGATTTACTCAACCAGACACGATCAACCAGCTCAATCTTGAGTACTCGATCATTCCCCACTCGATCCCCCTCGCTCAAGGAACGTATTTCAACACCATTCCATATTCCAGTTTCTTCCTCGATCTTCGCGGTTCGAATGCTCCCAGTCTTGCTTTGATAGGTTATCTTCCAGTCCTTCTTTCCCATGTCAGATCGACGCCTTTTATTTTGAATGAGCAATAAATCCTGGTGGTCATCAGACATGTCAGCATGAATAAAATGCGCGTCAGAACCGATACAGGTACGAATGCCAAGGGCGTGTCCTATTTCAAGAGCGGCCTTGTTAACCATACGTTGCTCGTCCATATCGTTGAATTGGAGTTCCAGGTAAAAATCAACACCCCATTCTTTCTTCATAGTTGCGGCAAAATTATAGGCGGCCTGATACTCGTTATTGAGAATCAGCTTCCCGAAGGTGCCCCCAATGCAGGCTGTGGTAATAATAATACCGCGACGACCGAGATTATCCATTGGAAGATCACGGAGATCATCGAAGGTAATAATAGGTTTTTTATGAAAACTATTCCGATATGCATTATTCATGAGGCGAATAATGTTATGAAAGCCCCATTGGTTCTTCGCTATCAGGACGACATGCTCATAGCTTTCAATTTTCTTTTTCTTCGCATTTAGATTCGCTCTTCGTTCCTTGTCCTTGAGCCCCTTTAACTCCTGTTTGATTTCGAATAACCGATCACGATGCCGGTTGACATATGCCTCAACACCATAGACAGGTTTCAATCCTGCATTGCTAAATTTCTGGTCAATCTCGAACCATGAGTGCAATGATCCATGATCGCAAATCGCTACCGCTTCATTGTTCTTCTTAGCCAGGTCAACCAGATCATCTATACCGATAAGACTATCCCGAGCCGAATAATGCGAATGGACATGCAGATTTAAAAATATATTTTCCGTGCTCATAATTGATCACTCTCCTGTTCATTTATCTAAAATTTGTATCCAGATGAAAAAACTTATCAACGTGCTTTACGTTAATACGGCGATATGTATTTTTTTTCCAGTCGACATTGCACCCATTATTAAAATCGAATATGCTTACTTCACGGAAACTTCGCTGGCATTGACATGTTACAATAAGATATGGTTTGCGTGCCATACGGGTGATTCTGCTGGTGACGTCCAAAACCTTCACAATGACTGATTTCGTGTCTCCTGACGCGATTTGATAGACTGACGGATATGATGAGGCTTGAATCTGGAGGGGATGCATGAAGCTCATGTTCGTGCCGGTTATCTCCGCTTCCTTTTCAATCCGTTCGCGTTTTGAAACCAATAAGGGGTTCAAGGTCTTTCTCGTTTTAATAAGGTCCTGATAAACCGTCTTCAAGTCTCCAAAATCCAAAAACGCATTAGCGTACAATAAACCTTCTATAGCTTGTTTCTTAACCTTTTTGCCTTTAACTCGGGCAAGGAAGTCGGCAACATCCTGATATGGGCCATTTGCCTCTCGCTCGTCAATAATCTCATCCACCGCCTTGCCTACCCGCTTTAACGCACCAAGCCCGTAACTGATAGCTTTGTTTTCACGATCAGGCACACAATACTTCTTCGAGGTATTGATATTGGGCGGGAGGAGCTTAATCGACGGATATTCGGCTTTCATGTTCTGTGTATATTCGACTATCTCCTTATATTTGCCCTGAGCGGAGTCGAGCGTAACCGCCCAGAATTCTGTTGGGTAATAGTGCTTAATATACATCTGGTCATATGTATTAACCGAATACGCGATAGAGTGCAGCTTGGAGAAAAGATAGGACGACGCGGTAATGAGCCAGTTGATAATACCGGTTTGTGGTATCGGGAGATGACCCTTGTCCGTAAGCCTGCAAGCGAGGAAATCCTGGATTATCTTGTTATCACTCTCACGGCCATCTTTACCGAGGTAAGGGAGGAAGTATTCGTCCAGGATTGACATAAACGCCTTATGCCAGGCAGTTATCGCGTTGACATCACCTTGTATTGTTGCTATTTTCCCAAATTTTTTACTATGGTCATTCAACTCCTTGCGGGTGTTATTTCCATCAGTAAAATTCTTTTCTCCGCCTGAAAACGCCTCAACAAGACCCGCCAGTTGCTCCTGGTATATTAACACTCCATATGATTCTTCCAAGACCTTTTTCGCGGCATTAAAAATACGGTCATCGACTATTTGTTCACGAAGCCCCTTAATCCATTCATTAGGCTTCCCATTCAACGCGTCATTTACATTTTTACGATAAGTATTATACACGGCCAAGCCTTCCGGCGATCCCATGATGCGGATAAGACCAGAGGCGTTGGACAGCTCCATTATATTCATAGGTTTTAATTCGAGAAAGGCGCGTCTGCCCAACTCGGAGTCGAATTGAAAGATATTCTTGTGCTTTCCCTTTTTAACAATATGCTCGAATACCGCACGGTCCTCACCATCCTCATAAAAATTACGATAAGGATCATAACCGATCATCTCCTTTGCCCTGTGGACTATTGTAGCAGTAATTAGCCCCAGTACATCGTATTTAATAAGTCCCAGTTTTCCGACCTGCTCTTTGGTGAAGGCCGTGGCAAGCTTCCCCTTCTCCTTTGTTTTTTGAAGGGGAATAATTGAATCAAGGGTCAGTCCACGGTTTCTATCCGAAATAACAACTCCGCCAGCATGAATACCGACATTAGAGATTGCTCCTTTATTTTTCTTGTCCCCGCATATATGGTTTACCTTATCTCGTAGTGTCGGATATTTTGAAAATAATAAACGGACATCCTGCGAGTCATGGAGATTTTCCTCGAAGGATTTTGTATTGTCATATCCCTTGGTGCATCTATTGATCATCTCAAGGGGTATATCGTAGATCTTGCCCAAGGTTCGTATAACCGATTTTTCATGATATGTTCCGATGGTGCCGACCTGGGCAACGTAATCCTTGCCATACTTATCAATGATATAATCAATGATCGCATTACGGTCTTTCCCTGTGCGTAAATCAACTCCGGCATCAATGTCGATATCCGGGAACGAACGGATAGGATCCTGAATTTCAATAGTGTCTATTGTTAATGGAATATTGTGCGTCATATAGTAATTTCTCCTTGTGTTTCATTATTAGTGAATTTGAAGCAATTGGGGGAAGTGGCCCGCCGGAGCATCGGCTCCGGCGGGCGTCATATCCTAATCCCTTATTTGTCGTATTCAGAATAATCATTTGGATTTTGATTGTTCTTCCTGTTCAACTTGGAATCTTCTCTGATCTTCACCAGCCACATTTTCATTCTGATTCCATTGATCTGTTTTCTCTGTGATGGCGGAAATCCAAGGCTTTTAAACGAACTTGCGATATTGTTGATATTCAATTTCGCGAGCGATAAGCTCTGTATCATCTCAAAAATCGCTGAAGTTGAAAGCCATACCGCGCCCTCATCGTCTTCCGAAGTTGGCATGTCGAAGTTCTCCGCGAGGAGTTCTTCTTCCCTGATCACCTTCGAGTACGTACTATTGTTCTCGTTGATCTGCTTGATCTCGTCCCGGTCGAACCAGTATTTCTCCCCTTTCAACATCAAGAAGTGCGCCTGTGCCCACGCGAGATCAATAATGTCCCGTGGCGGCATTGTTATCTTCAAGGCGGTTATGATGAGAAATCGCCGGTTGCCGGTCGGGTCATTGAGAAACTCAACCGGATTCATACTCCCGCAAAAACTTGCGCGCCGGGGGTAAGACACATTATAATGCAGATACGGCATACGCAAAAGCTGATTTGAAAGCGTGGAGAGACTCTTCAAGGCGCCCCATTCGGACTTCTTCGAGGTTACTTCGATTTCATCCATATTGATCATTGCGCACCGTGACAAATTGATTCGGTGATCTTTGTCTTTTACATCGAAGTACCCGCAAAAATTATACTTCGAGTCTTGAATAAAGCTCAACCTGTTCAGCCACCGGGATTTTAACATCCCCTGATCGCCATGAAGGATAAGATAATTGTCATTGATGGCCCTCATGCCGTTGTCAGAATACATTTCAAGGGCGCATCCGACAGCGGCGATCATCCAGCGTTTTAAATAAAGGTACCAGACTTCTTCCTGGCCGGGGTTGACCGTTATCGTTTCAGCCACCTGTTTGATATAGTCTGTCTCTTCATCCCAGGCGGGAAACGACTCAAAACAATCTTTGAATGCGTTATACGGTTTTGGGAGCTGTCCGTTGATCAGGCGGGAAACTCTCTTTTCGCCGAATTTCCCAAATTCCAGGTCAAGACCATAACAAATCTTGTTATAATCCATGTCATCGAGATCTTTCCACTTCTCATCATCGATTTTCTTCCACTCAATCTGGTTATTGATCTCGTTATACCGGAAATTGTAATGGTCATTGAAATATTTTTCCAGTTCCTCGGTGCTCGGATTCTCACGCTTCTTATGAAACACCGATTTGGGATGCCTTTTCGCCGATCGTATTGCCGAATTGATAGTACGGAGGAACTCGTTATGCTCATCGAGATTTACCGCCTTTTCTTTGGCAATTGGGTAAATCAGATCGAAAATAACACTTTCATCCATATAATTGATCCCGTATTTTGTGATAATACAGGTGGCTTCATAAAGCGTATTGTTGAATATCTGATAGCCCCGTTCGCAGGAGCGGATTTTCTCCAATTCCGCGTCTATGATCATTTTGAGTCTCCCTTGCTCGTCGCAATCTTGCGGGAAAGCCGCAGTTTGCATTACATGCGATTCATTCATATCGGGACCGGCAAACTCGATATCAAAGTAATTCAACAGTTCCGGTAAACTTTCAAACCGCCGTATGTTATCAAACGACGTTGAATGCCACGAGTAACCCTTCCCATCATATATAGATGGAGGCAGCATAGCTATCATGCCTTTGCGCAGGAAATCACCACCGAGAGGCGAATTCTTTACCTTGAATTTTTTTGGGATTTTTAAGGTATCACTTCTACGCAACAGCATATAGACATGAATGCCTTGGTTCGGTGTTGTTAATAATAAACAACCTTCGAGCTTGTCGAGATGGGATGCGGTGTATTCCTGCAATTCCTTAACCAGCAAAGGATCGCTTACAATAGAAGCATCTTTTCCGACCCTCATTATTCTTTTCACGTCAAAGTCCAACGCAACAAAGTTATACTCATCGCAGTTATTGAAGACGTGGCAGATGTTGGTCGTGGTGCTGAAAAGGGCATCTATCTCTTCGTCAGAAATGATCCTGTCCCTGAAGTCGCCCCATGTTACTACGGCGGGATTATCCTTTTTAGCTTCATAGGACGGCTTTCCATCAAGAAAATTCATCCCGTATTTTCCTTTAAAGCTGGCCGGGTAAGGATTAAACCCTGCCTGCTTTAATTGTTTTGCGATATTTTTCATATCCCTCACCTGTTAAAATAAAAATGGTTGAGACACTGTGTTACGGGCATCTCAACCATCTTGATAATTGGTGTGGAATATGTTAAAAAAACGGCCTAAGAAGGTACAGTCTGCTTATATTCTTACCAGTTATCAAAAAAAGGCATCAAAAACGTAACACAACGCCTCGTGAATCTCGCTGTCATCGTTCTGTAGTTCGTTGTGTTCGTTGTCGATACTGTTCGTTTAGTAACTGGTTGTAGAAGTTCTGTAGTTCGTTATCGTTTCGTGGGTATTGTAAATTCGCTGTTTAGTATTTTTCTTATTGTCTTGTAATTTACATTACTGATAAAACTCGAAAACGACTACTATTTTTTTTCCTTAAATTATTTTTTTTAAAAAAATTATCCTCCGAAAATAGTAAAAATTTTTTATTATCAATCACATCATGATTGCGGGCTTGTCGCAAAAAAATCAGTCTTGATCATCATATCGATTGGTTGTCCCTTAAAAGGAACCTGCGACGAGCCTATAATATTATATTCTGGGTGAATAAAAAAATATTGTTAATAATTTTACAATTATTGTTCGTTTTACATGTGTTAGGTAATTTTCGCGGTATATCATTGTGGAGGGGGCGGTGATAAGAATGACTTAGCGGATTGATTTTTTTTGTTATGTATTTTTATTATAATGGCTTTGTGTCTTGGCTCGGGGGCGGATTTGCGGGGTCGCGATTGTATAGTTAAAGAATATATACTTATTAAGGAAAAAAGTTTTATTTTAATATATGCTTAGCCACTGAGGCACAAACGATGCCGCAAATGGCTTGGTGGCTCCGATATATTTAAGATTTTTAGCATTTTCTTAATATATGGTTCATATTTGTATACTATATTTTTGTATAGTTTATATTTTGAGCAGGAGCCAAGCCACTAAGCCATTAGAAACAATATCAATAAATATCATGATATTTTAATTTTTATAAATATTGCTTGCCTTAAACTAAATTTTTATATATTTTCAAGTAATGCATCGGGTCAGGACATCTGGCTTTATGCATTGGGATGGAACGAATATATCCACAATTCAACTTAGACATCCCTCATACGAAGGCCACATTCGGCCAAACCTTGGTGTCATGCAGTAATACACCTCTGCAAACGATACCAACGGCCCAATCCAAATAATTTACCATTATTCGTGGTCGAGGTATACCTTTTGGTATTCCCCACCTATGCGCGTTCATGATTTTTCTATGAACGCTTGTGGCCGTAACGCGGTGGCAGATATGCCGCTGCCGTTATTAGTTATTTCAATGACCGAGGGAGAGTAACGAGTATGAAGACAGCTTTAGAACAAAGGATAAATCGCTATCAATCAGCGATAGAGGCGGAAAGAAGAAGCAAGCGTTTCTTATATGAAGCGTTTGATAAACATCCGGCGATGCTCATGTGGACCCAGCGAGCTGATGGAAGTTGGGGCCTTACTGAGGGGTTTAGTAACCGGTGTGTTGTGTGCCGTGAAATAGATGGGGAGTTGGAAGAATTCCGATTTATTTTAATTCCCCATCGGGATAAATCCAGTCCTTATCGTTTCCCGATAAAATCTCTTTTTGAGCAAATTGAACAGGATAACGACATACGGTATATACGGCTATCGTGGTATTTCGTTAACTCAATCGATGGGCCAGCCGGTCAACTGTCAATGCACAGAAAACGGGTTGGTAGTAATCATGGGAATATCGTGCTCATCGATGAAATTCCTGAAGAAAACTCGGAAGGATTGATTCGGTTATGGACCCAGATTCATAAAGAACATTCGGCGGATCTTGATGATTTTCAGCAGTCAATATGGGATTTGGACAGCAGCCTGTTCATTTCAAGACGAAAGATTTAACAAAATGCTTTGCTGGCAGGTCCACGTTATCAGACCTGCCACTTATTTTTATTAGAGAGGTTTAATATGAAAACAGATTATATTACTGATAATGATAAAAATCTCCCGGTAGTAAATACCCGTTGCGGGTTATGCAAGAAACTCTATGGCCATGCTTCGGAAAAAGCATGGGATCATACACTGCCCTATAAGGTTCGTAATTATTGCATTGTTATTCTTGATGACGCGGTAGAATTTCTTGAATTATTACCCGATTCAAATTCCCAGCATAAGGGGCCCTATCCGTATGTATTTAAAATGGCAATTACGCTCAAGGACAAATTGCAGGGGATTATATTTTCATGGTATTCTGAAATCGGCCCTACAGGGCCATCAGGAATGATCCGAATTATTTATAACAAAGAAACCGGATCTTTTAAATTTCAAGAATTTATACCCGAACCTGGGACAGAATCTGCAAAAGAAATTTTCGCGGAAGTTGTCAGGAACCATTTAGACGCAATTAAATCAGGCACAAAGAAACAACAGATTATTTGCGATTAGTTTGAATGCGAAAAACGGCAGGCAGCATTTCTTTGGCCTGTCCTCACTCATCTCCTTAATTTATTTTAGGCATGGAGCATAAGTTCCATGCCTTTTTTTTATATTAACACCCTCCCCCTCCTGTCAACTTCCTCCCCACCAATATCAACCTATCCTGCTCATTCCCCGATGCTCCTGAAGCGTTCCTATGCATCCTGGAGTCGCTTCTATAAGTACCCTATAAGTTTCTATCAACCCCACAATTTCCCGAATATCCGAATTATTGATGTACGATAAGCATAACTCTCGTTATTTGTTACACTTACATAGCGTGGGGTTCATCCCCACGCCAATCATTTATTACCGAGGTCATCCAATGCTCAAACCTTTATTCCCAATAGGTAAGATATATTTAACAAGAGGTGTTAATGATAAGATCGCCGAA
>CALMRZ010000040.1 GCA_937872225.1 uncultured Spirochaetota bacterium | reverse complement strand
AATATAAACTTATTGATAATATAACTCTATTATTTCGGTGTCAGAGTAAAAAATACTTATTAACTCTTGACAAGCAAATTCACATTTAAATAACTAACACCCATATAAAAACACGAGGAAACGCCATGCCACAACCATTACGCAGTTCTTTCAGCACACAGGGAAGAAAAATGGCCGGTGCCCGGGCCCTCTGGAGGGCCAACGGCATGAAGGAAGAACAGTTCGGCAGGCCCATCATAGCCATTGCCAATTCCTTCACGCAATTCGTCCCCGGGCACGTACACCTGCATGAGATCGGACAAAAGATGAAGTCCCTCATAGAGCAGAAAGGCTGCTTCGCTGCGGAGTTCAACACCATCGCCATTGACGACGGCATAGCCATGGGCCACTCCGGAATGCTCTATTCCCTGCCGTCACGTGACCTTATTGCCGACAGCGTTGAATACATGTGCAATGCCCACATGGCCGACGCCCTGGTATGTATCTGCAACTGCGACAAGATCATCCCGGGTATGCTCATGGCGGCCATGCGGCTCAACATTCCGACTATTTTCATTTCCGGCGGCCCCATGGAATCGGGCCTGTTCAAAGACAAAAAAGTCGACCTCATCGACGCCATGGTCATGGCCGCCGACCCGACGGTGACAGACACCGATATCGCCGAACTGGAACAGCTTGCCTGCCCCACGTGCGGATCATGTTCCGGCATGTTCACGGCAAATTCCATGAACTGCCTCACCGAAGCCCTGGGTCTGGCGCTTCCGGGAAACGGCACGGTGCTGGCCACCCACGTCAACCGGGTGAGGATGTTTGAGCGTGCCGCGGCTCGTATCGTCGAAATTGCCGACATGTATTACAATAAGGACGATATATCCGTGCTTCCCCGTTCCATCGCAACGCGCCCGGCCTTCATGAACGCCATGGCCCTGGACATAGCCATGGGCGGGTCCACCAACACGGTCCTGCATCTCCTGGCGGTGGCCGATGCCGCTGAAGTTGATTTTTCCATGAAGGATATCGACATGCTCTCCCGCAAGGTCCCCAACCTGTGCAAGGTGGCCCCCAGCTCGAGCTATCACGTCGAGGACGTAAACCGCGCCGGCGGGATCATGTCCATCATGGGTGAGCTGGAGCGCGCCGGACTCATTGATGCGTCGGTACGGCGCGTCGACGCCGGGAGCCTTGGCGAAATACTGGATTCACACGACATCATGCGAAGCGGCGTCACTCCGGCGGCGCTGGACCTTTACGCGAGCGCGCCGGCCCACAGGGGACGCAACCTGGTGCTGGGGTCGCAGGATTCGAAATACAGCGAGCTTGACAGGGACCGTTCGAAGGGCTGCATACGGGACATCGACCATTGCTATAACCGGGACGGTGGCCTGGCCGTGCTTTACGGCAACATGGCCCGGGAGGGCGCCATTGTGAAAACCGCCGGCGTCGATCCGAGCATCTTTACCTTCAACGGCCCGGCGAAGGTCTATTTTTCACAGGAGGCGGCCTGTGACGGGATCCTCGGCGGCAAGGTTAAAGCCGGCGATGTCGTGATCATCCGCTACGAGGGTCCCCGAGGCGGTCCCGGCATGCAGGAGATGCTCTATCCCACGTCGTACCTCAAGTCGATGAACCTGGGCAAGTCCTGCGCCCTCATCACCGACGGCCGCTTCTCCGGCGGCACCGCCGGCCTCTCCATCGGCCACGTGTCGCCCGAGGCGGCCGCGGGAGGCGCCATAGCCCTTGTCCGCGACGGCGATATCATTGAAATCGACATTCCCGCGAGGAAACTGAATGTGAAGCTTTCCGATGAGGAACTTGCCACGCGCAACGAGGAGGAACAGAGGAAAGGCGATTCCGCCTTCAGGCCTGCCGGACGCGACAGGAAAATATCCGGGGCCCTCAGGGCCTACGCGGCCCACGTGTCATCGGCCGACCGCGGGGCCATCCGGCTGGTCCCCGGGGACAAATAATCCGTGAAGCCGATCACGGCCACGGGTCCCAGTCTCCCCAGTTCGCCAGGTACTCCTTCAGGGCGGGGATCCGCTCCTGGTTGTCTTCGAGAAAATTTTTCGCTGACTTGACGATATCCTGCTCGCGGACGATATCGATATCGCCCTGGAGCACCCTCGTCCTGAGGAACACGAAATAGGTGTCCAGGACATCGTGTATGCAGTAATTGTTGATGTCGCGGAGGCGTCCCTCAAGGAACAGGGAATAGACCGCATCGCCCTTCGTCTGCATCTTGCCAGGCTTCCCTATGACTTTCGCCAGCAGGTTCAGCCCGCCGTTCATCCTTATCGCGTTGTAGTTCGACATCCAGTCCTGGAGGTCGATGTGCTTGGCGCTGTACCGGTTCCGCGCGGCGAACTTGTCCTTGAAATGACGCTTGGCGCTGTAGCCGTACCGGTAGGCCATGAGCTCCAGAAGCGGTATATCGAACCCTCTTCCGTTATAGGTGACGAGGGAGGCCCCGTCATACACGTCCTCGACGCCCAGCCAGAAAAGCCGCGACATCTCGTCGGGCCGGAACTCGGGCTCATCCAGGCACACGATGTCCAGAAGGGTGTAGTTCCCCCTCACCTTCGCAATGGAAATGGAGACCGGGTACTGGAATGTCACCGGTATGAAGTCGGAGGTGCCGTCGGAGGCGTCCAGCAGCTCCTGCTGGTACCGACGCACCGCCTCCCCGGGTTCAAGTTCCTCTCCCGGATACCGCACGCGGGATATCAGCCTCGCGTCCGGCACGGACTCAACATCAAAGACAAGATACTTCACAACATCATCTTTCAACGGCCGCTCCTTGCCAGACGGATCATATAAATTCAAAGGTCAAAATAAAAAGCATGTTGCCCGCCTTGTAACGCAACATGCTTTTAATACGTGCGCCGGGAATCCTAATACCGGCGGATCACCGCACCCGACCTCCTGCATCGAGCGCACCATGCCGGCTTATCAGCCGGGGCAGATACGGCTAAACAAGTCTACTTTTTCGCCTTTGCTTCCAGTTTGCCGAGGAGGTCCTGGATAAAGGGGTCGGTGTCCTTTTCCTTTGCCTGCTTCAGCGGATCAAGGGATTTCTTGGACCCGATCTTGAGAGCCGCCAGTATCGCCGCGTAGCGCACCTGCGCGCTTTCGTCATTCACCAGGACGTTGTTCAGGGCATCGGCCGCGCTTTCCTCGCCTATAAGACCCAGGGCGATCGCCGATTCAATACGCACCATTTCATGCTTGTCCGTGAGGAGGTTTATGAGACCCGGGACCGCGTCTTTCTCCTTTTTATCGCCGCAATACTGCGCCGCTTCGACAAGTGTTTTTTCATCGCTCCCGGAGGATAAATCCGCTATATATTCCTTTGCCGTTTTTTCAGTTTTTGCTTCCTGCGCCTGAACCATTACGACGGCGGCGACCACAAAAACCAGAATGCATATTAAACGTTTCATGGCACTCTCCATATAGATTTTAGGATATTGGAGCATTATCTTCCTGTAAAAAATTATGTCAATGATTTTATAATTGGACGGGCCTGCTTTTTTAGGCTTCAACCGGGCCCCATTCCCCCGCGGGCTCGCCCAAGCCCCGTTCCGGGGAATGGAAAAGGAGCGCCAGCAAATGCATTGCTGCTGAAACCCGCCTCTTTTGACGGAGAAGACGCGCTGAACACCGGTGAGAACCGTATTAATTTACTCTGTTTTCTGCAAATTTTCTTTACAGTTTATGACCGGTGATTATAGGCTGTCACAGAATCAGCATGCGCAGCGTGTTTCACCAGACCAGATAACACCTCGATGCTACTGAGAATACCAGCACAAACAAGGACACGGCAGACTACCATGAGCAGAATAGATGACCATACCGAAGATCATACCAACGAAAACTTTGAAGAGATGCTTGAACAATCCATGAACCGGAGAGACGATTTCCCGGTAGGAACAAAAGTTGAGGGAAAAGTCGTATTCATAACCAGCGACCTCGTGTTCGTTGACATCTCCGGAAAAAGCGAAGCGGTCATCGGCATTCAGGAATTCAGGAACGACGACGGGACGCTTTCGGTCCAGGTGGGCGATGTCCTCCAGGCCTATGTTGTCTCCCGGACCGGGGGTGAAATACATCTCACCAGCAGTCTCGGGAAAGGAGGCATCAACCCGGGCCTCATCCAGATGGCGTACCGCGAATCGATCCCCGTGTACGGCACGGTGACCGACACCGTCAAGGGCGGATATTCGGTATCGGTGGGAGGGGTGAAATGCTTCTGCCCCGTGTCGCAGATAGACACCAGGAGCCCTTCCGATCCGAAGTCAATGGTGAACCGCGCATTTCTGTTTAAAATCATCGAGTACAAGGAAAAGGGAAGGAACATAATCGTATCGCGGACCGCCCTGCTGGACGAGCAGCGCAGGGCGACCGAGGAGAGCCTCAGGCAGACCCTCAAAGCCGGCGACCGGATATCAGGCACCGTTTCCGGGGTCCGCGATTTCGGCGTCTTTGTCGATATCGGCGGGGTTGAGGCCCTAATCCCGAAATCGGAGCTGTCATGGAGCCGTTACACCGACACATCCACGTTCAAGGTCGGCAGCAAGGTCGAGACCGTCGTCAAGTCGGTGGATTGGGACAAGAAGCGTCTGACCCTGAGCATCAGGGACCTCCTGCCGGAGCCGTGGGAGCAGATCGACAAGTATGAAGCCGGCCAGGTCATACCCGGCGTCGTGGTCAACATCATCAAGAACGGCGCCTTCATGGAAATCGAGCCGGGGCTGGACGGGTTTATCCACGTTTCCCGGATGAACTTCCTTAAAAAGATCAACCGGCCCGAGGAGGTGGTCTCCATCGGCGCCCGCGTGAACGCAAGGATCACCGGCATCAACGCCGCCGACAGGAAAATATCCCTTGAGCTGGTGCCCGACGAGCCGGACCCGTGGCAGGGAGCCGGGACTGACATCGCCAATTCAGTCCAGGAAGTCACCGTTGAAGACGTCAAGCCGGCGGGCCTCAATGTGCGGCTCCCCAACGGCATGCTGGGCTTCATCCCCCGGGGCGAGCTCAAGACAAAGAACGAAGCGGAATTATTGAAAAAATACGCCGAAGGCGACCGGATACAGGCGGTAGTGCTCCGCATCGAGCAGAACAACCGGAAACTCATCCTCAGCGAACGGGAAGCGATCCGCGTGGAAGAGCGGTCTGATTACGAGAATTTCATTAAAAAAGATTCATCATCCCAGTCCACATCGCTCGGTTCACTCCTCAAAAACAAATTTGACGATATTCAGAAGAAGATGGAAAAATAGTTTACCCGGGGAGCACCTTCCGGGGCGGCCACTCTGAGATCGAAACACAGGATCCCGATGATAAAACTGAAAAACGGACATGTGGTCACCTACCAGAAGGACTTCGACGCCTTTTTCCAGGACCTTCTCGAATCAATGGTGCGGGAATCGCGCCGCTCCGCAGCCGGTCAGGGAAAACAGACCGAGGACCAGACCGGCAACGAGCTCTTCCTCAAGGAGCTCATGGACAACTGCATCTACGTCACCCACCAGCTCTTTGACCTGGCCAGGGAAAAGGAGGAATTTTCCCGCTTCATGGTGACCGGGTTTATATTCAACAGCATCATCTGCAGCCTCCCGGTTCTGGAAAACGAAATGCCCCCGGAAAGCGGGCCTGAGGACGAGGGACCGGTGCATTGATAGCGCCGTCATAAGGCCCCCTAAATACCCCGGAGGGGGACTCTATAAAGTATCATTGCATTAGTGGCCCCCACTCTGGGGGGGTGGGCAGTACAAAGCCGGGCCTCGTCATAGCAAATCCAGCAGTTCTTTCAGCTTCGTCAGATCAGCTTCATCGATTTTTTTCTTCACCAAAGTCGGGTCGTCCCTTTTGCCGATGCTCACGGTCAGGGCAATGCGGTCTCCTTCAAAATAGGGCGGATAGTCAAGGATGATGCCCCGCGCCGCGAAATATCCCGCGATGTCATCGGCGCGTTTTTTAAGCGCGGAGTATTCGGGATACCGGGCCCCGCGGATGAGGCCGTAGAGGTGCTCCTCCCACTCTTTTCTGTCAGTGGTCTCATCGGGCCGTATCCCCGCCACGAATCCCGCATCACCGTCACGGGCCACGATATCGGAAAGCATATCGACGATGAACCGGAAGATATTGACGCGCAGGGGCGCATAGGATGTCCATGCCGAGAGTGCCTCGTGGACCGCGTGGGGAAGGCGGATCAGGTCCCGGATGATACGGAACTGCATGTCCCGGCTGTCCAGGTAATCCTTCAGCGGCGCCGGCAGCTCGCTTGCCTGCGCCGCAAGGTCGGCACCCCCCGTAAACTCGCCGGGAAGGCGCAGACATTTTTTCGCGATACGGTCAAGGCGGCCGGCCTCGATCCCCAGTTCCCGAAGTATGGCGTGGAGCCGTATCCTGCCCATCGGGCCGATCTCGTTGCGCATGCACTTCAACAGGGCGCGGCCCGTATACCACCCGGCGTCCATGGATGGCAGCACCAGCGCTTCCGCCGATTCGGCGCCGGCTTCCCTGATCGCATCCAGCCGGTTAAAGCCGAAGACCACCTGAAAGGCGCCGCCCCGGTCGATGACGGCGGGCGGGTCCAGCACGCCGAACTCCCGTATCGATGACCGCAATTCATCATCAACCCGGTTCCTGCTGATCTTGTAGTACCGGTCGTTGAAATCGATCTGATCGAGTAGGATTCTCTGTGTCTGTTGATTGTTATCGCTTCCAGCCATTTCAGTACGGCCCCCTGCCCTTGTAGATGACATGAGTTTTATTGAATTCACCCATAAAAAACCTGCCGGTGCGAGGAGTCCCTCGATAATCTCGGGATAAACTTCGCGGCGAAACAATCTGGCAATTACATATCATAACACTGGCAGCACCAGGATCGCTTCGCCGCGCTCGCGATGACAAGTCTTTTATCCTTCTTCCGTTATTTTTAATTATCTCTCGCCCCTTTCGTCACTCCGCGGGCATGTGGCGGGTCCGCTACAGCAGGCCGGTCAGCGCATTCCCGAATTCCTCGGGGAAAATGACCCTCACCTTCGGCAGGCGTTCCACGGCGCTCTCGGCCGCATCGGTGAGCTCGCTGGTGGTTATAAAAACCCCCTGCTTGACCTTCAGGTCGTTCACGGCCTGCGCCAGGTTCCTGAGGGGTATCTCGCTGATCCGGATGTCCTTCCATCGCCTCACCCAGATCAGGGTCTTGTCCTTAGTGGAAAGGTTGATCGCCAGAAAATCGACGCCGTCCGGCTCACGGTAGCTGGGCAGTATCTCGTCAACGCGGAAGCCCATCTTCGCGACGGCCCGGCCGGCGATGATCCTGAAGTTCTCCCCGTCGAGCTGGTACAGGGCGCTGATATTCTCCGCCGCCTCGCCGGAAGCGCCCGATTTTTTCCGCTGCTGGCCGTCGTCCCGCGCCGCATCGCTCCGCGCCGACGCGAGAATGGCGTCAAGGTCGACCGACACGGCCGACTTGAGGCCGCAGATATTCCAGAGAAAATCGTCCGGGAAGGCGTCGCGCAGCCAGTCATCGGTGTGATTGATGACCGAGTCCTCTCCCTCGGCCCCGCCGGGTTTCCCGATAGCGTCCATTTCCTTCCGGAGCATCGTCGTGAGGTGCTGGACGTTCATGTATTTCCGGTCCAGCTGGTAGAGCTGGTTCCAGTAGTCATAGGCAAGCTCCGTCATTTCCGCGTTTACCGCGGCAAAGCCCAGGTCGTAGAGGATCACGGCCTCTTCATCACTCGCATCGCTCCTGCGCACCTGGTCCAGGACCGACTCGAGCACCTTCACCGCTTCCGCGGGCCGCTTGGTCTGCACGCAGAGCAGCGCGTACAGCCGCCGGGCCACCAGGAGCGCGCTTTCATCGGAGCTCGTGTCGATTATCATCCTGGCGTAATTGAGGGCCGTCTTGTAGTCGCGCTTCCGCTGCTGTGCGAAGGCCATGGCGAGGTTGGCGATGTCGGAGTGGGAATTCATGGAGAGGGCCTCCCTGAAGTACTCCACGGGCTCCGCCGCCTTCTGGCTCTGGTAGCTCGCGATGCCCGCGCCGAAGAGCACCTCGAAATCCTTTCTCCCCGCCTTGATAAGGCGGTCGAAGAAGCGCAAGGCCTGTTCGAAATATTCCTGCCCGAGGAGGATGAAGGCCACGTGGTACAGTGCCTCCTCGTCGCCGGGGTGGTCTTTCAGCACGTCAAAATAGTTCATGAAGGCCTTCTGCAGGTCGTCGCGGAGCAGGTATGACTCGGCGAGCTTGCGCTCCACCGCGGCCTTCGAAACCTCGTAATTATACTTGTCAATCCTCCTGATCTCCTCGAGGTGCAGGACGCCTTCGTCGACATCGTTCTTATCGAAATAGATATTCGCCAGCTTCCAGTGGACCATGAAGTTATTCGGGTCTTCGTCGAGTATTTTCCTGAATTCGAGGACTGCCTGGTCGACCTGGTTCTGGTTCAGGTATGCCAGGGCGCGGTTATAGGGGTTCAGGCGGGGCGCCACGACATAAAAATAGACCAGGGAAAGGCCCAATATGACCGCCAGCGCTATCAGTATGGGTACGAGCATCAATCCTTCCTGCCATTTAATGTTCTTGCGCGCCCGGAAGGGGCCACGGGCCGGCCGATTCGCGCCATCACCCTACCTGCGCATGAACCGGACGATCGAAGGCCATCCATTAATAATATAGGACATATCGTCCTCCCGCTTGAGGATAAAATCGTCCTCGAGCTTGATTTTTGTCCTGAACGGAAGGTTTATCATAATATCCGGCGGAACGAATTTCGGAAGCTTTTCGAAATGGACCTGTATTTCGTTTACCGTGGAAGCCATTCTCAGGGATATGAGGCCGAACCGTGACGGCATATCGTCAATCTTGATCTCGTTGCCCGGCTCGAACCATTCCGGCCTCGGCCGGGGGAACAGGTCAAGACGCTCCGGGTAATCCACGAAAAGGATATTGCGGATAGTCGCGAACATCATGGCGCTCGCAGTCATCGAGGCCCCGTCCCCCCAGCTGGCCCTTCCCGTGGACGGGTTCATGAACTCCGGAAGGACATAGGTCCCGGATTTCGTTCCCATGAGGGCCCTGACGATCTCATCGCACTTCGGGTCCTTCATCATGATCAGATTGTTCGCCGCAACCAGGGATGACACGGTATCGACGCCCAGCGACTTGACGAACAGGGTGGCATCGCCAAAGTAGGCGCGCATCCTCTCCAGCAGGCCCCGGAGATGGTCGGCGGTAACGCCTTCTATCCTGAAGGGATAGCCGGCGAAGAGATTGTAGAGTATGAACTCGTTCTCGGGGAGACCCTCCGCCCTGTCAAAGGCCGCTCCCGCCAGGATCACGGCGATGCGGCCGGCCTCCTTCCTGAACCGGGTCTCGTCGCCGAAGATGCCGAGGCACCGCGCCAGGTAGGAGTACTGCGCCAGGGCGTGGGAGATCCTGATCAGGTCAAAGGGGTGGTCCTCGGCAATGTAATAGAACTCCAGGGAGTTCCGGCCATGGGACCCGAATTTTTTCAGCTTTCTCGAGTAGTTATAGAGAAGAAGCGCCTTCCTCTTTATGAATTCAAAGCGTCCCTGCAAAAAACCGGTATCGCGCACATGGATGAAGTAATCGGCGATGGAATCGATCATCGCGCAGGCGTCGATGACCATGTCAAAGGTCAGGTTCTTTTCATCGGCGGCGAATCCCTTGATGCAGAAGTCGATGTAGCGGAGCGACTCGGTGAAGTAGCCCATCCGGTTGCAGCCGAATATGATGTAGAAGGCCGCGCGGTAATCAATCGAACCGTTTTCCCTGATTATATTTTTCAGAGAAAAATTGAGGAGGGAGATCTTCGACCCGTAAAACCAGTTCTGCAGCTGCCTGTCGGGGATGCCCAGGTTGGCGCCGTTCCTGATCCTCATCGAGGAAAAGGCGGTAAAATCCTCCCTGACCCTTTCGTAATCGTATTTTCCGCCCTTCAGCTCGGCGCGCGAATCGATGGCGATCCTCAGCACCATGCGGTTGTCACCTTTTTTAAGGGTATAGCCGGCGGCCAGGGTGGCCATGCCGAAGGGGGACGCGCTGCGGCCCTGCCCGGTGCCGCCGCCCCACGGATCGATGTCACGGCACTCCTCCCCGCCGCCCGAAAAGAAAAAATCCGGTTTTACGGCGAGACAGAGGGACTTCCTCCCGTTGACCGCCATGCACTGGAGCTCCTTCAGGTATTCCACGGACTCCAGGCCGCCGAGATTGTGCTGGTCATAGGGCCTGACGACGAAAAGGAGCGACGCGTTTTTCCGTTCCTTGAGACTGCATTCCGTTTCAACGACCGCCTCGTCCGCCGCGCCGCGGGCGCCGTACATGGTCTGCCGCAGTTTGCAGACATCGTTTTCCCAGATCGTATGGATGACGGAATTCTTCGTGTCCCGTTCCTGCCTGACGCGGTCCCATTCCACGGCCGGGCGGTATAGCGCCCGGCCTTCGACGATCCAGGTCTCAAGGGACCAGTGATCATAGGAAGGGGACATCATGCCGGCCGGGTCGATATACAGGCCGTCATCGGAGAGAAAGTTGGTGAAATACAGGCAGTCCCTCATGACGCTGTTGACCAGCATGTGAGGGACCAGGGAGGAGGCGCCAAGGGATGTATCGGTTATCGCGTTGATCCACGCGGGCCATCGGAAATTGGAAAATTTCTGGAATACTGTATAATTATTGAGGCCGGTGAGGTAATTGTCCCGGGAGGACCGGTATTTGTCGTAATCTATCTTTACCTTACAGGCGCCGGCGAAATCGAATAATTTCCTGTTGCTCCCGGTGTGCTTGTTAATCTGCAATGATCTCACGCGGGACCACTGGACCTTCCATGGTTTCATTTAAAGGACTTCAGGGCTTCTTCCTCGGAATCATATATGTCAAACATGTCCATCAGCTCGACAACTTCGAAAATTTTCTTAACGGCGTTGTTCATGTTGCAGAGCTTCAGCATCCGCTTCTGCTCTTTCAAAATTCTCATGGTGGAAACGAAAATTCTCAAACCGGAGCTGCTCATATATTCCACGTTTTGAAGGTTCATGAGCAGATGCATATCAGGTTCATTCTGGATTATCTTGTTAATTTCTTTTTCAATTTCCGCAGAGAGGTGCACATCCAGCCTCCCCGCCAGGTAAACAACAACGACATTATCGACCCTCTTTATATTCAGATTCATATACATCTCCACATAGTTAATATGTTGAATTGCAATTCTACATTTATTGTATATATTAATCAATAAAAAATTATAGAATTACGACTATTTATTTTTCAATATCAGCGCGGCATCCTGACGCGCCACCTATATGTCAATGAACGGCGTTTACCCATCCCGCTTGCAATGGCGTGAGCCCGGCGGCAATCTCTATTCCTTGCCTTCCCTGGCTTGTTTTCTGGTAATTAGAAGGCCCAGTGCCGTGAGGATAAACAACAGGGTGAACAGTATAGCCAGGGATGTCATTACCATATGGCCCACCTGCCACGCGACGGCGCCATTTCCGGCATCCGCCGCTATCTGCGTATTGATCGTTTTTTGCGAACGGATGAACAGGAACATCGAAATGGCCGAGATGAAAGGATAGATAAGGCCATTGTAGTACACCAGCCCCCGGTAGCGGAGCGGGTCGAAGAGGGGCATTATCATGGCGACGCCGCTGACCAGAAGCAGGGCCGCGAATACCCGGAATACATAGTACAGGGGTGAAATGATCTCATCGTTGACGATCTGTTTCAACCACTCCTCGGAGGAAAGATCGGCGCCTTCCTCGGTCTTAACGCTGCGTCCTTCATAATCGGCCGCAGACTCGGCGGTCCTGGTTTCGACATTGGATGAAAAGAGCCTGAAGACACGGTAGGGAGAAACATAAAAGGAGAACCCCACGACAATATATACGATGCCGGTCAACAGCACTATGCCCTGTAAAACGTTCGTCGACTTGGACCTCATTCAGGCGACCTCGCTTTGTTCAATGATAAGAATCCAGGCGAATGGGAACATCAGGAACGGGCCCACGGCGGAAGCCATGGCCATTCCGATAGGATATAAGTCTAAAAAACATCGAATAAATCAATAATAATTTCTTCGAGAGGTCAAAAATGTATACCGGCTGTCTACCGGCCGGATCTTTTAAGCAGTTTTTCGGATATCTCCTGGGAGGAATCGAGGATCCGGTCGATGCGGATATCCCGTTCGGACACCTCGATGGCAAAGGACGCGTCGGAAAGGTCGCTGCCCCTGTCGCCGGCGCTCCTCTTTTCAACACCGGCAAGGTAACGCGCGAAGAAGCCTATCAGCGTGCCGTCCCGGTATCCCGGGACGGCGGCGTTGTCCACGGACACACAGGCCACCTCGTCCACGTCAACGCGGAACAGGTCCTCGACGCGGACCCGGTAGTCGGGGTAGCCCGAATGATAGCGGCGGCCCGCGATCTCCGTCTGCTCGAAGATCGGGTAGAGGCTGAACGACGCCGCTACCGCGTCGCGCAGGTAGCCGGTGCTGAACATACGCCGGTCGTCCGCGCCGTCCTGGCCCGTCATGACGACCGGCAGATGGCGGAACGTCTCGATCCGGCTGTCGCCGCATACGTCGCCGGCCAGCTTCGCCACGGCGTTGTTTTTAAAAACGCAGTCCGCGGGGAAGGTTATGTCAAGGAGCCTGTTGAGCCGGTCTTCCGAAAAAAACTGCTCCATCCGCTTTCTGAACTCGGTCTTGCCGCCGCTCAAGAGAAAGAGCGACAGCACGATATAGCCGTACGCCGACGTGTACATCAGGTCATAGCTCTTCCCGGTTTTATTGAGCGCGCTCAGGAATCCGCCGTAGAAGAGGGAATTGAGAAGGCCCGTTTCGAGGACCAGGGCGCTCCGCTTTGCCGTTACCTGCGAGACGATCGGGGCAAGGGCCTCGCCGCCGGCGCATGCAGCCAGCCGCGCGTATTCACCGCTCTCGCCGGCGGCCTCGAACCGGGGGAGCACGAGCCCCCCCGCGAAGTCTTTCACGTCGCCGGCGTACAGTTCATTCAAGACGTAGTAGACCCTCTGCCCTTCCCTGACGGTAGCGTCGTATATGCCGTACAGCTGGCGCACGTCTTTCCTGTTCTTCACCATGGTGAAGATCCGGTCCGACAGCCCGAAGACGCGGTCCCGCAGCCCGGCGTCGTCGTCGCCGCAGTCGATCACGATATAACGGTACTCCTTTGACAGCATGAACAGAAGGGGCGACAGGATTTCGGGGTTCACCTTTACCTTCGACCCGAAGGCGACGTTGAGCAGGTCGAGGCCGTCATCGACGCGCTCCATCCGCTCGCTGATGATCTGCTCGAAGGCCGGACTGTCCTCCGTCCGGTGGGAGAGCGGAGCGGCGGCCTTCTTCTCGAAGAGGTTGAAAATGCTGCTGCCGCCGAAGGACAGGTCGAGGACGACCGTCCTCCCGCTCTTCCTGAGCGAAACGCCGAGCAGGGCCGCCAGGAAGGACTTGCCCGACTGCGGGAAGGGGCTATAGACGGTTATGACGCGGCTTGAACCGCCGAAATATTTTTTTCCGATATCCGACACCGCGAAGCCCATGCGTCCAATGGTATTCAGATAACCGCGGAGGCACTTGTACGACATCAGGAAGAAGCGGTAGAGGTCCTCAACGCTGAAGATCATGAGGTTCGAATCAACCAGGGCCCGCACCCTGCCGGTCTGACGGTTTTCGGTGAAGGGTATGGTCCCGAAAAAAGAGCCCGGCGCCAGGTACACGACATCCGTTTTGCCCATGGATTCGATCTCGAAGATGCCGCTGAGGACGACGTAGAAGGAATTGATTTTTTTCATGTCGAACTGGTGTCCCTGCTTGACGGACACCGGCTTGCCGATGAGTCGGAGCTGACCGATTTCATCATCAAGGCAGTGGCGGAAGATCGGGATGTTCGCGAGTATGGTTCCGGTGACGTTCATGCTCTGGCCGGCCGTCAGAATTTTCTCAGCATGCTGATCAGCTCATTCTTTCCGTACAGCTCGATCGGGCGGGTGTTGGCGAAATCAACGGCCGACTGGGCGAATTCCCCGGTGGTGATGACGATGATCCTGGTCGCGTTCTTTGATCTCATGGTCTCATGGAGCGAGCGCAGGTACTTTTCCTGCACCGTTTCAGTGCTTCGGAGAAGGCGTACGATCCGGTTCGTCGCCCGGGTGTTCCGCCACTTGCCCTCGCTCTCGGAAGCGATTATCTCTATCTCGGTGTCGCTGATGATGTTGATGTCGTTGATGGTAAAGTTCATCGCCTCGACGATCTTCCGCGAGGTGTGCTCGAACTGCGACAGGCCGGATATGAGGAAATCCTTGATGCGGTCGTCCTGCCGGAACTCCGCGTAGTTTTTAAGCTTGGCCTGGACGTCGCGGAAATTGGGCTTCACCTCGGCGATCTTCTCCCACTGGTATATGGCGGAATGGAGGTCCCTGGTCTTCTCACAGCATTCGGCAAGATAGTAGCGGAGGCCGAGCTCAGTGTCGCTCCCCTTGCGGGCGAACTTCAGCCCCCGTTCGAATTCCTGCATCGCCTTCTGTATCATGCCCTTCTGGAGGTGGCAGGAGCCCTTGGCGAGGAAGCATTTCACCTTCAGGTCCTCGCTCTTCTGGGCAATCTCGAATTCCTTGATGGCCCATTCCAGGTCGGCCATCTGACGGAGCACCAGGCCGAGAAAATAGTGGGCGCGGTAATTGGCAGGCTCGATCTTGATGGCCTCGAGAAAGGCCTGCTTTGAGTCCTGGTAGAGGTTGTTCTGGTAATAGATCTGGCCCAGGTAATAATACGACTGCTCGTCCCTCGCGTTCAGGGCGATACTCTTCTTGAAAAAGGTCATTGCCCGGTCCAGGGCGTTGGTCCGAAAATAGATCGATCCCAGCTCGAAGAAATAGAGGTAGTTGTCCGGCTCGAGCTTGGTGAGGAGGAGGTACTCGCCCTTCGCGTCCTCAATCATCCCCTGGTCCATGTAGAGCTTGGCCAGCTTGGCGCGCACCTCGCTTTCCTTGACGTGCTCGTTGTATTTCCCGTACTTGAACACCTGGCGGTATTCGACGATGGCGAATTTGATGTTGTTTTCCTTCAGGTAGGCCTCGGCGAGGAGATAGTGGGCGTATGAGTTCCGGTCGTCCTTCTCCAGGATATCGGTGAGCTTCTTGATGGCCTGCTTCGTCTGGCCAGCCTCGATCATCTGGGCTATCTCCTCTATCCTCCGCGGCAGCACAAATGAATTGACCACGTACATGATGATCCCCGCGAGGATAAGGATGAACAGGAATACTATTACATAGGTAAGTATCATGGAACAATTACATCCTACTGGAACTTAACAAAGAGTAGTACCGGACGCTCATTCTGTCAAGATTGTAATTTTGCCCGCCCCTTGTTAACGGCTGCCCCCGGGTGCGGCCGTGGCATCTATTATTCCATTATCGGATTATTTTGTAAAGCCATATAGCATTGTTTACCCGGTTATATGCTGTCCGGCGGGAACAATTATTGCCATGGGGGAAAAAATAATATTGACAAAAAAGGGCGCTTCCCATATTTGAAAATTTCTGACCGGGGGCGTAGCTCAGTTGGGAGAGCGCTTGAATGGCATTCAAGAGGTCAGGGGTTCGATTCCCCTCGTCTCCAATCATCAAATCCGGTTCAAGGCCGGCGCATCACGCCTCTCCAGAGTATTTTTCCTCCAGAACATTCCCGTGAATGGTGACGATTTTTTCGATGAAATAGCGTCTCTTCCCGGCGGGTATAACGGCCTCGACGATTTCACCGGCTTTTTTATTCTGCATGGCGTTGCCTATCGGCGATGACAGGGATATCTTTCCCGCCGACGGGTCGACCTCGTTGGGAGCGACGAAGATGAATTCCATCCGGTCGTCGCTGTCCAGGTCTATCACGCTTACCGTGGCTCCGAACCCTATCCGGTCATCGGCGATATCGCCGATATTCAATTCCTTAAGCTGGCCGAGCTGGGCATTGAGCTGCGATATCAGGGCCTGGACGAAAGACTGGCGTTCCCGGGCCGCATGGTACTCGGCATTCTCCTTCAGGTCTCCATAGGCGCGCGCCTCGGCGATACGCTTGGGTATCTCCACCTTGTATTCGTAATTCAGTTTTTCCAGCTCTTCCCTGATGGATTGCCGTTTCGCTTCAATATCGTTCGCCATCTCGGTCTCCTCGTGCCTTCACAAGCATCAAACACCGTGTCCCCCGTCACAGGCGGGGGACACAGGGGACTATCGGTCATTCATTGTTCGACAGCTTGATCAGGATCTTGATGTTCTTGTTATCGTCCTTCTTGACTTCGAACCCGTTTTCCTTTAACGTTTTTTCAATCCGGTAGTTCATTAAATCAATTACTTTTTTTTTCATGCGGTTCATCCTTGAACAAAATATTTCCCACAAGAGGCGCGTGCCGGGGGCCGGTTCACGTAAATCTCTATTAATGTCGGAATATCCACCTGCCGGATTAAGCGTTCAGCCGCAATTAATTCCCCCTTCCCTTCGCGTTATGTCTAACAGGTGCGGCACGGCGACCTTTTTTTTCTTCATTACCGCCGATAACGCCCATGATGCCGGGAACGAGACCAGCAAGCCGGCGATGCCGCCGGCGATGGACGGGAGATCGCCCCCGAGGCCGAACCTTCCCCCGGCGGATGCCCCCAGGACCGTTCCGGCAATGAGCATCAGCACGGGCAGAAGATAGACCACCGCGGCGGCCGTCACCACCGCCCTCTCTGCTATTTCGAAGGTCACCCCGTCGCCGACCCGCGCGCCGCCGTCGTTGTCCATCCAGAGGCGCCGTGAAAGGCGGTCCGGGCTCATCGCGCAGGTATGGCTGGCGGAGCAGCCGGCGCACAGGGACGCCGTCCCGGTTTCGACCAGGATTGTATCCCCGCGTATTTCCACCACGATGCCCCGTTCCATGGGTTTATTCAGATTGATTCCAGAGTCCCTCCCCCTTGATGGTGGAGGATAGGTGGGGGTGAACATTTTCATTCACCCTCCCCTCGCCCCTCCCATCAAGGGAGGGGGATTCAGTGGGATGGGCTTATACATCAGCCCTATTTAATAATAACAACTTCCCCGAATTTTTTCAAGTCCGGCAGCACCGATTCATTGCCGACAACCACCGTCACCAGGCCCGGTTCGAAGAGCTTCGCCGTCTCCGCAAGGACCTCTCCGTCCCGCACGCCGTTGATCCTGCCGAGGTAACCGGTAAAATAGTCCGGCGGCAGGTTGTTGTAGGCGATGAACAGGTAGTTGGAAAGGACATTCATCGGCGTGTCGAACTGGAACACGAAGCTGTTGGTAATGGCCTTCCGGGCCCACTCCATCTCGGCCCCGGAAATTTTCTCATGGGAGATCCGGTCGATGTTCTCGTTCAGGAGGCCCAGGGCCTCGCCCAGGGTCCTGTTCTCCACCTGGGCAAAGGCCAGGAACACGCCGGTCCCGGAACGGAGCTTCAGGATGGACTGGACCGCGTAAGCGAGGCCACGCTTGACCCTGATCTCGGTCATGAGTCGGGAATTGAAGGACCCACCGCCCAGGATGAAGTTCATGATCTCCAGGGCATACCCTCCCCCGTACGATATCTCGGGCGCGACGGTGCCGACGATGACCGTCGACTGGGGAATGTCCTTGGGGTAGAAGTAAATCTTCCCGCGGGAGGCCTTCACCCGCGCTCGGATGCTTTCCCGGTCGGCCGTATAGGCCATGTCCCCGCCGGGCGCTATGGCGGAAAAACGCTCGCGACAGAGGCGCCCGGCTTCGGCGAAGCCGATCGATGACGATATGCCGATCATGATGTTGCGGCCGGCGCGGTATTTTTCCCAGACGCCTTTCACGTCTTCAATGGTATAGGCGGCCACCTTCTCCGGCGTCGGCGACGATCCGTATCCTTCTCCGCCGAAAATTATATCGCGCACCCTGTCGAAGGCTATCTCGGCAGGGTCGTCGTATTTTCTGCGGATTGAATCGGCGACAAGCCCCTTCGCGGTATCCAGGGAGCGCTGGTCAAAGACGGGACTGGCGACAAGGTCGGCCACTATGGCGAAGGCCTCGCCCCTGAAGCGCTCCAGTACCTTCAGCGAAATGACCGTCCCCTCCCATGACGACTCGACCGACAGCCGTCCGCCCATGGCGTCGACCTTCTCGTGGAGGACGCTGCCGGGATAGTTCACGGAGCCGCCCAGGGATATGGCCTTCGCGATGACATCGGAGATCCCGGCGTTTTCCTTTTTCTCATAGAGCTTGCCGAAGCCGATCGAGGCCATGACCGTCACCTGGGGAAGCTCGTCCCTGATGTAGAACAGCCGTATGCCATTTGCCAGGACCGCCGTCTCGACCGGGGGGAGCCTGATGGCGTCCGGGGAAAACTGCGCCGACGCAGGCCGGCCCGCGTCCCAGAACAGGGCAAGGACGATGAGTATGGCCATGGTCATTACGCGTTTCATTTTTTGCCTCCTGCGGCCCGGCTGTCCAGGAGCATGCCCACGGTCCTGTTCGATTCGGTGAAATATTTGTCCTTCATGCCCTTCACGTCAACCATGGAAACTTTTTTTATCATGGCAAGATAATCGGCGGCGTATTTCCAGTTGCCGTACAGCGTCTGGTAATAACTCAGGAGATGGGCGATCCCCTTGTTCGTCTCAAGGTCGAAGACCATCGCGGATTCGATGCCGTTGATCACCTTCTGAAGCTCCGCTTCCGACACGTCGACGAAAAAGCGGCTCATCTCGTCATGGATTGCGCGCTCCAGCTCTTGCGGCGTATGGGGCGGCCGCGGCGCGGCGAAAAGGACAAACAGGTTGTCATAGCGCGAACCCGGCGCCCCGTTCCAGGCGCTGATGGAGGAGGCGATCTTCTTTTCCAGCACCAGGGCGCGGTAGAGCCGGGACGATTTGCCGCCGGTGAGCATCTCCGCTATGACCTCGCAGGTCAGGTCGTCCCGTGACGGGAACGCCGGCTTGTGCCATCCGATCATGAGATACGGGTTCGCCTCGAAGTTCATGGAAAAGCGGCGTTCGCCTGTCTGCTTCGGCTCGCCTATGGCCACGGGGGCCGGGTCGGGCCGCTCATCGAGGACGCCGAAATATTTCTCAATGACCGCGAAGGTCTTTTCCGTGTCCTGCATGCCGACGACGGTGATGGTCATGCGGGACGGCACGTAATTGTCCCGGTAGAATTTCCGCACGTCCTCGATCGATAAAAAGGGAATATTGGACCGCCACCCGATAATGGGATGCCGGTAGGGATGGGCCATGAGGGCCGTGGCCATGAACTTCTCGTAGATGAGGCCCGTTCCGATGGAATCGTAGTGCATGAGCCGCTCCTGGAGGACATTGTTCCGCTCGAGGTAGAATTCCCGGAGCACGGGGCTGATGAGGCGCTCCGACTCCATCTTCGCCCACATCTCCAGCCGGGATGAGGGCAGCTCGATATAGTAGCCGGTCTTGTCCTTTGACGTCGACGCGTTGAAACCGACGCCGCCGTTCTCCGCGTAGATGGCGTCGTAGGGAGTGCTGACCACCAGGTCAGCCTGCTCCTTCTGGAGCCGCTTCAGCTCAGCCTCAAGGGCCGGCAGGCGCGTGTTCGCCGGATCGGTGAGCTTCAACCGGTCAATGGTCTCACCCACCGCTTCCATCCTCGCCTGGAGGGGGCGCTCCCTCCCCCAGTCCTTCGTGCCGATGGTCTCGGTCCCCTTGAAGAGCATGTGCTCCAGCAGGTGGGCCGCGCCGATGGTGCGGTAGCTCTCGTCGACCGACCCGACGCGGAAGGATATCTCAAAGGCCAGGACCGGTGCGTACCCCCGGTTGAGCAGGATGACGGTGATCCCGTTTTTCAACTTCCTGGTCACCACGTTCTTTTTCAGGTATTCGCCGGCGTCACGTATGGCCCCGTGGCCGGGATCCGCGGCAATCATCATGGCCAGCAACAGCGCCGGCATCAGCGTTCTTTTTTTCATGAACAGCTCCTGGACCGGAAATACAGGTTCACATCCGACAATTGCCGGATATACGGTGTTAAATCAAGAATAATTTATATATGACGCCGGGAGCGCCCGCCCTGTTACAACGCGACTGGAGCCGGGGCAGCAAAATGCCGTTTCTCGCCCCGGCCGCAAACGGCGAATCGGGCATGGTGAGCCGCATAAAGGACAGCGGGCCC
>CALMRZ010000039.1 GCA_937872225.1 uncultured Spirochaetota bacterium | reverse complement strand
GTATGCCTTTGAAAAAAATCTATAAGGAATTGAATATTGCGGCCTAAAAATCGCCAAACTCAAGGAAGATTATATGGAACGGGAAGCGGGGTATCATGACCCGCTTCCTGTTTTTCTGCCGGCGGAACGCGGACTTGACCGCCGGATTGCAGCGGTGCGCGTTTCGTGAACGGGTCTGTCAGAACTCGAAGGAGCTGCCGACCGATGCATTGGCGAATTCGTTTTTGAATTCGGCGGCGAACCTGGCGGCCATTTTCAGCCCCGTGCAGTGCGATACCGCGATTTTTTTCACGCGGTAGCCCTTCAGCGTCTCCATGGCCCTGACAACATAGTCTTCCGGCGCATTCTCCAGGTGAGTGCCGCCGATGACCGCGTGGAATTCCCTGAGGCCCGTCTTTTCCGAGAGATCGTCCAGTATCTCGACAATGCCCGCGTGGGCGCAGCCCAGGAGCACCACCGGGCCGGATTCAGTGTTGATCAGCAGCGAGAGATCGTCCGTAAAAGGATCGTCGATTATCTCGCCGTTAATCTTCTGCTTCAGGCGGACGTCCCATGTCTTCCAGTCCGCAGGCCGCTTGACATCGGACAGCGCCGATAGGGAACCGGTTATTTTTGTGAATCCCTTGATGAAATGGAATTCCGCGCCGGCCTTTTCGTATTCTTCCTTCGACGCCCGCATCCCGATGGGCAGTTCAATCGTGTTTTGCGGAAGGGGTATGACCGCCTTTTTTTCAATGAACGCGTCGGGATGAAGGTATACCGGGGTCTTTTCCTTTTTATTCTGCAGAACGGTGAGAAGGCCGCCGGTATGGTCAAAGTGACCGTGGCTCAAAATAATTCTCTTGATCCCGTCGAATTGCTTCCCCATTCTCTGCATGTTGTTCACTATACCGAACCCCTGGCCTGTGTCAAAGAGAGTGGCGTCTTCAGCTTCAATCAGGCAGGAAAAGCCGTGCTCCCCGATGAGGGGCGGGGCAGGAACAACGACGCTGTTTTCGCATACGACAGTTATTTTTGTTTTCATGAAGGTTCCTCGACGATGATGCATGTAATTGTTCAAGGCTCGTCCCTTGACAGGAAAACCCGGGTGTTCCGGCGCGGGATTTTCTTTTGAAAAATGTCACGCCAGGCATGGTTAGGCATTACGGTTTATTCCTTGACAATTAGTGGGCATATGCCCAAAAAGTCAATAAGAAAGCGAAAACTATGCCACGATCAAAATGCTGCAGACAGGTGGGCTGCGTGCCCGACAAAAACTACTTCAAGCCGAGGGGAATCCCCGCTTCACAGCTGGAGGAGGTCGTGCTGAGCCTCGATGAATTCGAGGCCATACGCCTCGCCGATTTCGAGGGACTGTACCAGGAGGACGGGGCGCGGAAGATGAACATCTCGCGACAGACCTTCGGCAGGATCATAGATTCGGCGCACAGGAAGATCGCGGACGTCCTGGTGAACGGCAAGGCCCTGAAAATCGAAGGGGGCGAAGTCTCCGTTCGCGATGGCGCTGCCGACGAAGGATAGCGCCCCGGAGATGATCCGCTAGCGCGCCGCCGCGGATCGCGGATAAGTCCGCGGCTATGAAGCGGCTGACCGCTGATGTATAAGGCGCGTCGCAGGCAGAAACAATTAAATCTTACAACATTATTTCATAGCCCTGGGCTATTGCGTGGCACAGCATGTCGTGACGCCTCGATTCCAGGATGCCTATGCAGTCGTCGACCATGGCGTCAACCTCGCTGTCAGACCGGTCCTGGTTCAGGTGAAACAGTCCCAGGTGCCTGACCCCGGCGTCAATTGCCAGGTCTATCACGTCCCGGGCGCAGCTGTGTCCCCAGGCAAAACGGTTTTTATGATATTCATCATGGGTGAATTCCGCGTCATGCACCAGCAGGTCGGCCCCGCGGGAGAACTCAACATAATCAGGGTAATCCATGCCGCCCGGGTGGCGGAAGACCAGTTCTCTGGAGCCGGGCTCAGTGAAGCCGATCTCGTTATCGGTGAGATAGACAAATGTTTTGTCATCTTCGACGAATCTATACCCGATGGCATTGTTGGGGTGGTTGAGATTGATGGGGAATATTTTTACCGAATCGATGGTTATGGATTCCTGGCAGGTTCCGGCAAAGTGAATGGAGCTTTTCAACTCATCCAGCTTGACGGGAAAAAACGGCGGCTCCATCACGTTCGAAATGATGTTCCTGATGGCGACCTGTGAGTCAGAACATCCGGCTATTACAATCCGGGTGTCCGGCCGGTACAACGGCTTGAAAAAGGGGAAACCGATAACATGGTCCCAGTGCGCGTGGGTGAAGATGATATGGATCCTCTTTTTCTTTTCAGCGATGAGCCTGTTTCCCAGTTCCCTGACCCCGGTGCCGGTGTCGACAACGATGACTTCATCGTTTTTTGTCCGTATCTCCACGCAGGCCGTGTCACCGCCGTACTTGATGAATTGAGGTCCGGACACTGGAATGGAGCCGCGCGATCCCCAGAACTTTATATACATGGCATAAATCCTGCTGTGCTGAAGCCGCATCTTTTTTCTTAATCGAATAACAGCGATTAATACAAGTATAATACAATTAGTATCGGTAAACATCTCCCGGCATGTTTTTTTATAAAAAAAGGATGCTCTCATTGCCGCCAGGTGACCGAAACGGCGCCGACGGGGCATGATTCGACGCACTTCATGCAGCGGGTGCACAGGTCGAGCCAGAGGGCGGTGACGCGCCACTGTTTGGGGTCATAGGGGTTTTCTTCCACCGCGCCGATGGTCTGGTGGAGGAGGAACACGGCGGGCCCGCATTTCCGGAGGCAGGCGCAGCATTCCCGCGGGTCCACGCCGACGCCGTCGCCGCACTTTGTGTAATCGATGCTGATCTTTGTCTTTCCCTTTATGGTTTCCTTCATGTGTTTACCTGTAAGTTGCTTTCTCCCTCAACCCCCTCCAAGGGGTCTTTTTGATTGAAACCGTTTACAACAAGCCCCCCCGGGGGGAATTTAGGGGGCTTCCAGTCCCCGGGGCGTTATCTAGTAATCTTTTTCGTGCCCGTGGACCTCGTCGCGGGGCGTGAGGTGCAGGGCGTTTTGCTTGCAGGCGTGGCGGCAGAGGCCGCAGCCGAAGCACTTGTCCATGTTGATGGTGATTTTCTTCTTCAGCGGATCATGCTCGATGGCGCCGAACTGGCAGAACCTGACGCAGGCGCCGCACCCGGTGCAGTCATGTTCGTGGTGGTGCGCGATGTATTCGGCCTTGAAGATCGACTTGATGCCGTAATCGATCCGGGGCCGCAGTCCCGCGCATTCGGGATTGGCGCAGGAGCAGAGGTTGTTGATGTAGGGATAGGGCCCGAACCAGATGGTGCCGATGTAGCCCTTCCGGTTATGCTCCTTGAAGCGCTCGACAGCCTGTTTCCGGGTGAGAAAATATTTGTCCTTTTCCGGGATGAAGCGCGGCAGCTTGTCGACGATCTCGGACATGACGCCGAAGTTGATGCAGCAGGCCTCCTTCTCCCCGCGGGACATGTAGCGGCACATGCAGTTTTTCTCGATGATCGGCTCGGCCGCGCAGGTCTCGAGGATCGCGATGGCGTCCTCCAGGGGGATCACCTGGCCGATGTGCCCCTCGGGCTTGAAGGGGTTCGTCGGCGGGTTGGTGCTCATGAGGAGGCTCTCCGCCGTGCGCCTGATGATCCGCCCGATCAGGGGTATGCGCAGCTTGTATCCCATCCCCACCGCGTTGAAGCCGTGGACCTTGCGCACGGACATCTGCTCGAAGTTCTTGTACTGCTCCATGAGAAAATCGCGCAGGTTGTACTTCTCGACGATTTCGTTGGAATAATGCTCGGCGTTCAGGTACCACTTGCCGCCGGCGCCGTGCTTCATGCAGAGATCACACATGACGACCCTCCATCTTTTTCCTGGCCGTGGCGGCCATGCGCTTCACCACCGGAATCCGTATGGCCGGGATGTTGGCAACGAAGCCGGCAAGGCGCTCCATGAAGGTTGAAAACATGAGATGCCGCGGCTTCTTCGCAAGTTTCACCAGGTCCCTGGCCACGTCGTTGCCGTTCCGGGCGCCGGAGAAATACCGCGCGAGGAAGCCCTTCCCCCTGTTCATCACCAGGTCCATCGGGATGGGGCCGTAGGCGGATTCGGCCACCGCGCCGGTCTCGGTGTAGCCGGGGAAGTACTCGCTCACGGTGATCCCCGCGTCGGCCCATTCGCCCTGGACGGTCCGCGTCCAGGCGGAGAAGGCGGCCTTGGAGCACGCATAGGGGGTGTAGAAAGGGACGCCGATCATGAACCCCGGCGTGCCCACGTTGATCATGTGGCCGCCTCCCTGCTTTTTCATATGGACAAAGGCCTGCTGTGACGCGCTTACCGGTCCGAGGAGGTTCACCGTGAAGGCGCGGAGAAGGTCATCCCGACTGATGCGGTCTGAGCTCTCGACGATGCTCGTGGCCGCGTTGTTTATCAGTATGTCTATCCTGCCGAAATGCTTCACGGTTTTATCCACCATGGCCCGGGCCTGTTTCTCATCGGCCAAGTCGGTTTTGAGGACAAGGGGGTCCCTCAAATGTGACGCGAGCTCGTCAAGGAGCTCCTTGCGCCGCGCGGCTATGGCGACCCGGGCGCCGGCCCGGTTGAACTCAATGGCCGCTTCCCTGCCTATTCCGGTGGAAGCCCCGGTGATCAGGACTACTTTTCCTTCCAGTTTCATGGGCGCCTCTTCTTCGCTTTGCTTGGTTTGCTTGTTTTGGGGGATTTCTTCACCGCCAGCCCGGCCGCGTGGGCGCCGGCGTTTCTCCCGGAAAAGACGCAGTCCGCCAGGGAGAAGCCGCTCACGTAGGACCGGGAGCATATGCCGGCGGCGCTTCTGCCGGCGGCGTACAGCCCGGGTATGACCGAGCCGTCGGCCCTGACCGCCTGCGACGTGAGCCCCTTCACCTTCAGTCCGCCCATGGTGAGGCAGGTGCTGGGGAACTTCATGGTCTCGATGCGGCAGTCTATGGCGTAGAAGGGCGGCTTCACTATCTTCTGGAGATAGTCGGCCGGTTTCTGGAATTCCTTGTCAGCGCCCGCGTCACACTGCCTGTTGTATGATTCCACTGTGCGCTCCAGCGTTTCAGCGGGGATCCCGCATTTTTTTGCGAGACCGGCGATGGTTCGCGATTTTTTTCTGTTCAGGTGAAGGTTGACGAAGGTGGTGAGCTTGCGGTATATGATGTGGTTCTGCTCGCCCTTCAGGATGCTCGCGACGGAGCTGCCCAGCTTCTCCCCGCGCTTGGTCTGCAGGCGGCCGTCATTGTGCATCGTTGAATCGATGATCAGGTAAGCGCGGCGCTCCGGCTGCAGCGTCACCGCGCGGCTGATGCTCGCGCCGTAGAGGCTTTCGTCGCAAAAGCGCTTCCCCTCCATGTTGGCGAGCACTCCCGACACAAAGGCGACCGGCGGATAGAGAAAGCGGGAGGCCGCGCACACGTCCACCGAACTGAGGACGCCGCCAACGCTCATGCCGAGGTCCATGCCGCTCCCGTCGTCGCCGGCCGTCCCCAGGGGGAGGCAGCCGCTGTAAGCGGGGGCGTATTCATTGAATTTCTTCTTATTATAAACAAACCCGCCGGTGGAAATGATCACGCCGCCGTTAGCCCGGATCCGGGCGGTTTTGCCGAACCTCTTTTCGAACAAGGACAGGAGCCTCCTGCTTTTACTGCTGACAAAGCCGAGGTTAAAGAGCAGGGCGTGGATGGCCCGGGCAAGGGGCGACCGGCTCAATTCCCTGACCTCGATGCCGGTCACGGCGCCGCTCCCGTCGGTGATAAGCTGTTCCGACCGGCAGCGGCAGCGCACGGTGACGCCTCGGTCGAGGGCCGCCCTGTGCAGGGTCGAATAGAGAAAGCCGCCGGACATTCCCTTGCCCAAGGGCACGTGGCCCCGGGGGATATGGGATCCGTTGCCTTCGTACTGCTTCTCGTTCCCGGAAAAATAAAGGCCGAAGCCTCCCGGGGGCTGGTTGGTCTTGCCGGGAAAATAGGTTTCCGGGATCACGAGGCCGAGGCTTTCCAGCCAGTCGATATTTCCGGCGCTCTGTGCGCAAAAGGCCTTCATGGCCGCCGGGTCGATCTCGTCGTCGCTGCAGGCGGCCGGATTGCTTGCCATCTCGCGCATCATGTAGCGGTACATCTTTTCCGGCGTGTCCCTGAAACCGGCCGCCTTCTGGTGCCTGGTGCCGCCGCCGGAGTATATCACGCCCCCGCTCATTTTCGTGGCGCCGCCGCCGGTGAAGCGGTCGATAGCGAGGACCCTGGCGCCGTTGTCCGAGGCTTCGATGGCGGCGCAGGCCCCGGCTCCGCCGAAACCGACCACGACCACGTCGAATTCCTCATCCCACTGCCGTACTGTACTGGAAGGTTTTTTTACATTCATGATGAATTGCTCTCATGGTTTTATCCCCCCTAAATCCCCCGGAGGGGGACTCTTTATTATGTCCAGGTTTTACAAGCCCCCCTTCGGGGGGTTGGGGGGCAGATTAGTCTAATTGACATTGACATGCTTTTTATAAAATTCGACGCACTCCTTCATTCCCTTTTCCCTGCCGGTGATGGGCTCAAAGCCGAGGTGGCGCCGCGCCTTGTCCTGCCGAAACGTGAATTTCGCGGTGAGATTGTGCACCTCGAGCCTCGTCATGAAGGGGCTCGGGCCGCCGATGTAATGCAGGCATTCCGCGAGAAACCCGAGGAAATACATCGGCAGGGCCGGGATGGAACGGGTCGGCATCCGGTATCCGAGCCCTTCGATGAGGGGCCGCAGCCATTCCATCAGGTTCATCGGCTCGCCGTCGACGATGAAATAGGCCTGGCCGCCCGCGACCTCCGGCTTCGTGATGAGGGCTTCGGCGGTGAGGATCTCCGCCAGGACCAGGTTTTCCACGTGGGTGTTGTCTATGATCGCGCCCGCCGGGCCGATGGTGGCCACGAGCTTACCCTTCACCAGCTGGCTTATGAATTTGGAGAACATGTAGCAGTCGTCGGAGGGTCCCCAGACCCCGCCGGGGCGGAGCGACGCGGTGCGCAGGCCCCCCGCGCCGTCGGCGCCGAGAACGATCTTCTCCGCCGCGGTTTTCGTCTCGCCGTACAGGTCGAGATAGCGCTTCGCGTAGGGCTTGGATTCGTCGCCGGCGATGACCGGCCTGGTGTCGAAGCAGACGCAGTGGGAGCTCGTGTACACCAGGGCCTTCACGCCGGACTCCCGGCAGGCCCTGATAATGTTTTCGGTTCCGGTGACGTTGATGCCGTACACCTCGCGGCGCACGGAGGGGCGGCAGATGCCGAGGAAATTCATGACCGCGGCGCAGTGGAAGACCGTGGTGCATCCTTCGGTTGCTGCGCGGACCGTGCCGTAGTCCCTGATGTCGCCGGTGAAATATTTCACGCCGGGAATGGATTTCGCGTCGGGTCGTATGTCCAGGGAATGGACCGTGCAGCCCCGATCGAGGAGCGCTTTCGCGAGGGCGCGTCCCACAAATCCCGATCCTCCCGTTACGAGGCAGGCGGGTCCGAAAACAGCTTGTATTTTGGTCATGGAATTCTTTTTCCGGGGCCTAAGGGGCGGAGCCCCTTAAGAAGCCCCGCAGGGCTCCCCTGCTCCTATTGGGTTGAGGGCGTGGCCCTCTTTATGTTTAATCACTTGAAGCAGAGGATATTTTTCAGTCGGGGTTTTTGTCAAACTGTTTTTTGCGGACGGTATACCGCTGACCGCGTCATTTCGGGATATTCCCGCCTTGGATAGATGACGCCGGGAAGAGCCGCCGTCCCGCGGACCGGAAAAACATGCTCGCGCTGTCACGGCCCATTCCCTCGCCGGGGAATTCTGGTCCATTGGCCTGAAACATAAAAAGCGCTGGACAGCAGGTGAAAAATATGGTTCCTTCTGTCCATTATCCGGTCGTATGCCCGGCACGGCCGCAGCGGGCGAGTATGGCCCTGCTTTCCCCATCGATGAACATGTCATTGGAGAACTCTATGAAAAAACTCGTCACCGGCTCGACCGGGTTCATGGGCTCGTCAATCGTGAGGGAACTCCTCAAGGACGGCGAGGAGGTGAAGGTCCTGATCAGAAAGACCAGCGACACGCGGAACATCGACGGCCTTGACGTTGAGATCGCCTATGGCGACATCCGCGACGGCGACTCCGTGCGAGAGGCCCTCAAGGGCTGCGACACGCTCTATTACACGGCGGCTTTTTTTGCCCACTGGGTGCCGGACAAAAAGCTGCCCTACGAGGTAAACGTCGAAGGGACGAAGACATCGATGAGGGCCGCCCTCGACGCCGGTGTGCAGAAGGTGGTGTACACGAGCACCAACAACACCATGGGCGCCCACGGACCCATACCGGTGGACGAGACCGCCGAATTCAATCACTGGAAAACCGGGGACCACTACTCCATCTCCAAGTATCTTGCGGAAGTGGAAGCAAGAAAATTCGTTTCACTGGGACTGCCGATCGTGGTCGTCAATCCCACCCTGGTCATCGGAGTGCGCGACATCAAGCCGACGCCCTCGGGGCAGATGATCATCGATATCGCCACGGGGCAGATGCCCGGGTACATCGAGGGGGGAACGAACATCATAGACGTGGAGGACGTCGCGCGGGGCCATATCCTTGCTGCCAGGAAGGGCAGGGTCGGCGAACGGTATCTCTTCGGCAACCAGAACATGACGGTTTCCGAATACTTCAAACTGATAGCGGAGGTCGCTGGGGTAAAGCCGCCGCGGATAAAGATACCGTACCATGCTGCCGTCGCCATGGGATACCTGTTCGAGCTGGGCGCTTCTTTCACGAAAAAGCCCCCCGTGGTCACGGCATCGGAGATCCGGATCGGCAAAAAACAGGAATGGTACGACTGCTCTAAGGCGGTGAAGGAACTGGGCCTGCCCCAGACGCCGGTGAGGACAGCGGTTGAAAAGGCGCTTAACTGGTTCATGGAGAATGGATATATCAAAAAGAAATAAAATAGTGGAATAAATAGCGAATTAAAGTAGTAATCATTTAATACCCCATAATATGTAAAATGACAAAGGATAGATCCAATGAGAAAAATGGCATATCTCATTATCATCTCTCTTCCTGCTTTGCTGGTCAATTGCGACAAAAAGGCGATTGAACTGCCGGTAAAACAATTCAGGAATTATACGATACGTCAGGAACTGCCGCTCCATGAAAGGGTCGCGCCGGCGCCGAAGGTCGTCCTGGATTTCTGGATGGAGGCTGATGGGCGAAAGGATTATACGCCGTACATGCCCAACGTCAGGGAGATGGCGGATATCAGGAAAAGCCTGGAGATGCTGCCGCCTCTCCATAAAAAGGTGATGAAGGAGCGTCTCATCGGCATCTATTTCATCAATAATTTCCTGGGAAGCGGCGGGGCCGACTGGGTCGCTGACGGGAAAAAGAATCTTTATTTCTACCTGGTCATCAATCCCAGACTATTAATGATGAAAGACCTGTCGGAAATGCTCACCTGGCGGGAGCGTTCATGCTTTATCGATGATGGCGATGTGAGGATTTCGGTGAATTGCGGCAGCGGCGTCAATCAGATGACCTATGTAATGCTCCATGAGGGCGCCCATATCGTGGATTACGCCTGTAGAATCACGCCCTATGTGGAAAAGGAATTGATGGACTTTTACCCCGAATCCAGGGGAGAGACCGGTTTTGTCAAGGGTATCTGGAAATCCATTAATGAGCCGGTCGGGCGCCATGATTTCAGAAAAGATGTGACCTTTTATGGATTCAACAAGGGACCCAGGATAAAGTCTTCCGACGCCCCGTCCGTGTATCGCGGCCTGGCGGGAAGCCCTTTCGTGTCACTCTATGGGAGCCAGAACTGGGCCGAGGACCTGGCTGATTTTGTCACATTTTATCACATAACAGAGAAAATGAAAATACCCTATGTCATATCGGTAGTAGTAAAAGGAAAGGAAATAATAAATTATAGGCCAATGGATAACCCGGAGGTGAATAAGCGTTTCTGGCTGATGGACAGGTTTTATGAGAATAAACCATGATTTGGAGGGAATAATATTCATAATTTATTGTCATAATCGATGTTTTTTCCATATATTGAACGTGCGGGTGTGGCGGGCACAGACCGTGTATATCGTTGATAGCGGGCGATGATACAATGGATGAATCACCGGTACATATTATTAAAACAGATCCCTCCCTTTCGGGACTTTCGAGCGAGGTTTTTCAGTTCCCGACCGGAAGATCTCCCCTGGCGATCGCCTTTATTTCGCCCCATCTGGATTTCACGGAGCTGACATCGCAGTTATTGCGCCTTGCCGGGAATACCCCCCTGGTGGCGATGTCCACGGCGGGCGAGCTCTGTTCAGTCAATCAGGGCGATCAGCTCTATTGCCCCACGGGCCATTCCTGGTCTACGGTGGTTGTCGAAGTGTTTTCCCCTTCTTTGATCAATGCGGTCAGCATTCACGCCATTCCCCTGCCCAATGAGGATATCCGTCGCGGGACGCCCTCTGTCCCCTGGGATGAAAGAGTGAGTAAAATCACCGAGTCGCTGGCGTCAGTCCGGCCTTCCTTTCCGCTCAGCGTGCGTGACAGCTTTGCGTTGACCTTCATTGACGGATTATCGGCCTGCGAAGGCCAGTTCATGGAGGCGGTATATGCCAGCGGCCGCTTTCCGGTGCTTTTTGTCGGGGGTTCGGCCGGCGGCAGGCTGGATTATGAGCACACGTACCTTTTTGACGGATCCCGTATCATTGAAAACCATGCGGTTGTGATTTTCGTCAAGGTCGCGACCGGCATGGCCTACAGCGTTCTCAAATCGCATAATTTCCGCAAGACCGGCGTTTCATTTATCGTCGTGGACGCCGATCCCGACCGGCGTACCGTATCTCACGTCCAGGACTCAAAATCCGGTCAAATATTTCCTCTGGTGGATTACCTGACCATGCTGCTTGATGTGACTCCCGGGGAGCTCCATAACAAACTGACCGGATATTCCTTCGGTATTGACCTTGAGAAGGAGGTGTATATCCGCTCTGCAAAATTTATCGAACTGGACAGGAAGGAAATATCCTTCTACTGCGATATCAATCCCGGTGATGAGCTCTTTTTGCTGGAAGCCGACGATTTTGTCGAAACCACGCGCCGCGATCTGGATGATTTCATGCGGGGCAAGCCAAGGCCGGTTGCCGCGATCCTGAACGACTGCATCCGGCGCCGCCTTGATAATGCCCCCGATCTCGACGGCCTGTCTTCCCTGTGGCCGTTCCCCGTTGCGGGTTTTTCGACTTTCGGCGAGATATTCGGCATCAATATCAATCAAACATTGACCGCCGTGGTGTTCTTCGAGGACAGGGACGGCCGTTTTCGTGACGATTTTTTAGACAATTTCCCCGCCCTCTACGCCGGTTTCGCCCAGACCAGGCTGCGCCGGCTGATGATACTGAACCGTCTGCTGGTTCGCGCCGCAGACACGATGAATAAAATGACCGTGGGCGAATTGCCTTTAAAGCCGCTCCTGGGCAAATACCCGGATGAGATCGGCTACCTTGCCAACGCCTTTCATCGATTGATGGAGAAGCTGCTGAACAATCAGAAAGAAATGGCCCAGATCATCGAGTTTCTCCCGGATCCGGCTTTCGTCATCGATCAAGACCAGAGAGTGGTCTTCTGGAACAAGGCCATGGAACAGTTGACCGGATTGAATAAGGCGGATATCATCGGGCGGGGAGATTATTCCTATGCGGTTCCTTTTTATGGAGGGCGGAGACCGATGCTCATTGACGCTATATTTATTCCCGCAGCCGCCATAGAGGCGCAATATGATCATGTCAATCATGTGGAGGACACGGTCTATGCGGAATCATACATTCCTCACATGAATCGGAATACCGGCGCCTATCTCTGGGGAGCAGCGGCGCCTTTGTTCAATTCGGAGGGCCGGCCCATCGGGGCCATAGAGGTTATCCGGGACATTACCATGCACAGGCGCGCCGAACAGGCCCTGGAGAAATCACTGGAGGAAAAGAATGTTCTTTTCAGAGAACTCCAGCACCGCGTTAAGAATAATCTCAATATAATTGCGAGCCTTCTTAACCTTTCAATAAATGATTCGACCGATGACCATTCAATAAAGATCATCAAAGACACGGTGTCCAGAATACACACCATCTCGGAAATATATACCCAGTTGAATGATACCGGCGATCTGCAGGAAGTTGATCTGGATGATTACATAAAAAAAATGACCCTCTCCCTTGTCGATACATTGACCGTGGGAAAAAAGCGTATTGACGTGCATATAACACTTGATGCCATCAGGCTCGATGTCAAGCGCGCGGTACCGCTCGGGCTTATTTTGAATGAATCCATAACCAATACGGTGAAATACGCCTACCCAGACGAATCAATGGGAGCATTGAATGTCGAGCTTGTGAAAAAAGGCGAAAATATCACCCTTACCGTTTCAGATGACGGTATCGGATTGCCGGAGGCCGTGAAAAAGGGTACATCCAGGGGAATGGGATTGCAGCTCATGGAGATGCTCACCAGGCAGATCAAAGGAGATCTGTCGATCGATTCAGGTATAGGAACATCCATACGTGTGACATTCAGGGAGTAGCGTGTCTTTTTTATAGTCATTGCGATTCGGATTGAGTCGTTTCATGCCGCTTATCGGAAAAATCTTGAAATATTAACATCTCCGCGGCTTATTTCTGCGGTTTTCACTTGACCCCCGCCGTTTTTTTTATTAATATTAAGAATCATTATTAATATGAAAACCGTACGCCGTAAAAGCAGACAGCGCGAAAGGATTTACGAGTTCATGCGATCACGCATGGATCATCCGACGGCGCAGCAGGTCTATGACGCATTGAAAAAGGAAATGCCCTCCATCAGCCTGGGCAATGTGTACCGCAATATCAACATACTGGTCGAGGAGGGGCGCCTGACCCGGAGGGAGTTCGGCGACGGCATGGAGCGTTACGACGCCATACCGGGGTCGCATTATCATTTTATTTGCGACACATGCAAGACCGTCGTTGATTTCCCCATGATCAACCAGGATCAGATAAATAAAAAGGCCCGGTCAATGACAAGGAATCAGATATCGGGCCATACCATACTGTTTTACGGCGTGTGCGACAAATGCCGCAGACTGAAGAAGTAATGTAATTTTTCAAGAGAAAAATGCCATGGCGTCAATGACGGCCATGGTTCAGGGATTGCTATCGTAATATTAATAATAATAATTGGGAGGTTGTAAATGAAAGGAAACGAGAAACTTATCGGCACGCTCAATGCACTGCTGGCGGACGAGCTGACGGCGATCAATCAGTACATGGTGCATTCGGAGATGTGCGACGACTGGGGATACGAAAAGCTCCACAAGCACTTCGAGAAGCGCGCCATAGACGAGATGAAGCACGCGGAAAAGCTCATCGGCCGCATCCTCTTCCTTGAAGGCACGCCGACGGTCAGCTCGCTGAACAAGATCATGATCGGGGACAAGGTGGACAAGCAGCTGGTCAATGACCATATCGCGGAGGAGGGGGCCATCAAGGCCTACAATGAGGCCATCATCCTCGCCGGCGAGGTGAAGGATTTCGCCACCCGCGATGTTCTCCAGCAGATATTGAACGATGAAGACGCCCACATGGACGGCATCGAGGAGCTGCAGAGCCAGATAGAGCAGATGTCGCTCCAGGTGTTTTTGACAACGCAGGTAAAGGAATAACCACAACGGAGGACCATTATGGCAGATATGAACAAAACGCCGTCCGGTCGCGGAACATCGAACCGCGACTGGTGGCCGAACCGTTTGAATCTGGGTATTCTTCACCAGCATACGCCGGTCTCTAATCCGATGGACCCTGAGTTCAATTACGCGGAGGAATTCAAGAAGCTTGATTTTGCCGCCCTGAAGAAGGACCTTTACAGGCTTATGACCGATTCTCAGGAATGGTGGCCCGCCGACTGGGGCAATTACGGCGGCCTCATGATCCGGATGGCCTGGCACAGCGCCGGGACCTACCGCATGGGAGACGGCCGCGGGGGAGCGGGCCGCGGCAATCAGCGCTTTGCACCCCTCAACAGCTGGCCCGATAACGTGAACCTTGACAAGGCGCGCCGCCTGCTCTGGCCAATCAAGAAGAAATACGGTAGGAAAATCTCCTGGGCCGACCTGATGATCCTTGCCGGGAATGTCGCCCTGGAGTCGATGGGCTTCAAGACCTTCGGCTTCGGCGGCGGACGTGAAGACATATGGGAACCGGAGGAAGATGTATACTGGGGGAAAGAAGATACCTGGCTAGGCGACAAGCGTTATGGCGGCGACCGCGAGCTGGAGAACCCCCTGGCGGCGGTGCAGATGGGACTGATCTATGTGAACCCCCGAGGGGCCCAACGGCAACCCCGATCCGGTCGCATCGGGCCGTGATGTTCGAGAGACCTTCGCGCGCATGGCGATGAACGACGAAGAGACCGTGGCGCTCGTGGCCGGCGGGCACACCTTCGGCAAGGCACACGGCGCGGGAGACCCGAAGCATCTGGGCCCGGAACCTGAAGGGGCGCCGATCGAGGAACAGGGGCTGGGCTGGAAAAGCAGCTATAAGAGCGGCAAGGGGGCCGATACCATTTCGAGCGGAATTGAAGGCGCGTGGAAACCGAATCCGACCAAATGGGACATCGGTTACCTGAAAGTGCTGTTTAAATACGAGTGGGAGCTGGTCAAGAGCCCGGCAGGCGCGCATCAGTGGCTGGCCAGGGACGTGGCCGAAGAGGACATGGTGGTTGACGCGCACGACCCGTCAAAGAAGCTCCGCCCGATGATGACCACGGCCGACCTGTCCCTCAGGTTTGATCCCGCTTACCAAAAAATCGCCCGGCGCTTTCTGGAGAATCCGGACGAATTCGCCGACGCCTTCGCCCGCGCCTGGTTCAAGCTGACCCACCGCGACATGGGACCGCGCACGCGCTACCTCGGCCCGGAGGTCCCGGCGGAAGAGCTCATCTGGCAGGACCCAATTCCAGCGGTCAATCACAAGCTGATAGATGATAAGGATATCGCCCTGCTTAAAGGAAAGATCCTGGCTTCCGGCCTGTCGGTGCCGGAGCTGGTTTCGACCGCCTGGGCGTCGGCGTCCACCTTCCGCGGCTCCGACAAGCGCGGCGGCGCCAACGGCGCCCGCATCCGCCTGGCCCCGCAGAAGGACTGGGAGGTCAACCAGCCCGCACAACTGAGCAAGGCGCTGCAGACTCTTGAGAAAATCCAGGGTGAGTACAACAGGGATCAGAAGGGCGGGAAGAAGGTGTCTCTCGCGGACCTGATCGTACTCGGCGGCTGCGCCGGCGTGGAGAAGGCCGCGAAGAATGCCGGTCTTGATGTGACGGTCCCCTTCACCCCCGGCCGCATGGACGCCTCGCGGGAGCAGACCGACGCGGGCTCCTTCGCGGTCCTCGAGCCGAAAGCCGACGGGTTCCGCAACTACCTCAAGGCGAAATATTCCGTGCCGGCCGAGGATTTGCTGGTCGACAAAGCCCAGCTGCTGACCCTGACCGCACCGGAGATGACGGTGCTCGTGGGCGGCATGCGGGTCCTGGACACCAACGTCGGAGGGACCAGGCACGGGGTGTTCACCAGCCGGCCCGGATCGCTCACCAATGACTTCTTCGTGAACCTTCTTGACATGGCCACGGAGTGGAAACCTGCCGCGGAAGACGGGGTTTACGAAGGCCGTGAACGTAAGACGGGTGAGCTCAGGTGGACCGGGACCCGCGTCGACCTGATCTTCGGATCGAACTCCCAGCTCAGGGCCCTGGCGGAAGTTTATGCCTGCGATGATTCACTGAAGAAATTTGCGCAGGATTTTATCGCTGCGTGGAACAAGGTGATGAACCTTGACCGTTTCGACCTTGTATGACCACGGCTAAACCTGGCCGATGCATCGGGGAGTGCGATGTCGTCTGACTGCGGGTCCCAGACGGCACTCATTCAGGGGGGGCGGGATGAAAAATAAGGCATGAAGATGAAATAGAAGAAACAAGATGCAAGGCGGGGGCGCGAACCCCCGCCTTTTTTCTGAAGGCGAGACGGGAATTTACCTGCTGGACACTTCTTTGTTGGATGTCGTGATCTGGCAGAGAATAAGCACGCGCATTGTTTTACATCACCCCCGGCAGGTGTTTTTGTGTTGAAACAAATCAATGGCGGGGATAGGATGGACGCCAGTATGTCGCACATATCGGTGCTGTCAATAAAACAAATTTGTATACTGTAATGTCATTCCTATACACCCTGCAACCGGTACCGCAACGATTATAATGACGAACGTGCGGTCGGCGATTCGGGAAGGTTTTTATTGTTTCATGAGGTCATTTCCATTGGTTTAACATGCACGCACGGCTCTTTTCAATCACTGAATTAATCCTGCTTGTGGGTGTGCTTGCCATCCTGTGGGGGTGCGGCTCCCACGGAACTGAAAATCCGCGCGCCGTCAGGGGAACCATTGATCTCACGGCATGGGATTTTGACGAGGACGGTGCCGCCAGCCTTGACGGGGAATGGGAATTTTACCAGTCGCGATTCCTCCAGCCCGGGGATTTTACGAAACCTGGAGCCGGTGACCGGGCGCGCTTCATGCACGTTCCGGGCGGATGGAATCCCGGATGGAAAATATATTCCGGGTCCCTGGCCAGCGGCCACGCGACGTACCGGCTCCGCGTGATCATCGGTGACCGGCAAACACGCGGCCTCGGTCTGAGGATCGGCTTCGTGAGGTCAGCGTACCGGTTGTACGTTAACGGAGAACCGGTCCATGAGGCCGGGAGGCCGGGAACGTCAGCCGCTTCCACGGTCCCCTCCTTTTCGGACGACGTGGTGCCCCTGCCGCAGGCGAAGGGGGGGTATGATGTGATTATCCAGGCTGCTAATTATCATTTTCCGGCAGGCGGAATCATAGGACGGATTGTTGTTGGAAACAAATCACGGCTGGAAGGTTCCCTGCGGGTGGACAATGTCCTGACAGTTTTCCGCGTGAGCATTCTCATACTGCTCGGCCTGTATCAGCTTCTCATCTTCTCCCTGCAGCGCACGGAACATCGGTATCTCTTTCTGGGACTCATCTGCTGGTGTTTCATACCCGAAATCAGCGGGAGCGATAAGAGCTACTGGATCTCCGTGATCCCATTTCTTACATGGTGGCGCTCTTACATTTGGTCGCACCTGGCGTACTGCATGGGCTTCGCATTTTTTATCGTCTATCTCCGGCGTCTTTATCCGATGGATCTTCCGCGCTCCCTGGCGTGGATGGCCGTCATTCTTAATGGCGCGATTGCCGCCGTTTTGGCCATGATTCCGGCGGAACATATCAAGTATATGCTGCTCCCTTTCCATCTTGTGGCCGCATCGATGCTTTTTCTTTCTGTTTTTATTCTCCTTCGCACGGCCCTCATGGGGCGCGAGAACGCCCTGTTTGTCCAACTGGGGCTGGCCGTATTGGTGCTTTCCGCAATGTTCGACATGCTGCTTCCTCTATTTTTTAAAATGCTCGTCCCCCTGGGGGTCCCGTCGATCAGCCTCCTCCCCGTGGGCACCCTGCTGATGTGCGTGTTGCAGGTGATTGACATGACGCGCGAATTCATCCGTACGAAGCGCCATGCGGCGCATCTCGCCGCCGACAACGAAACGCTGAGGGCCCTGCTCAACAAGAGGATGCGAAGCGCTTCGCACGGGATGACCGATACCATCGAGATAAAAATAAACGCCGCCATCGAATACATGCGCGAGAACTACCGGGAAGACATATCGCGCGAGAACCTGTCCGCCGCGATCGACCTGCATCCCGACAATTTCAGCCGCTACTTTAAGAAGTACACGGGGAAAAAATACAACGAATACCTGACCGATCTGCGTATCACGGAGGCCATGCGCCTGCTCCGCGAGTCAGATGACTCGATCATTACCATCGCGATGAATGTGGGTTTCGGGACCCTTCGCAACTTCAACTACGCGTTTTTTTCCGTAACCGGCCGCACGCCCAGGGAATTTCGAAAATCGTTTCACGCCCCGGGCGGGGGAAAAGATACACCATGATCCGGTAACGGGATAAGGTCGCGCCGGCATTCTGATTACCGGAATAAAAGACGGTCCACAAACGCCTTCAGTTATGCCTTCACAAGCCGCACCGGCGGCACCACCGGCGATTGCCGAAATGGACGGTAGCCGCCCTGCAATATGAATTTTTCCAATTATCCCAAATCAACAGCCGATCGGAGTGGAAAAATCCTGTTGTCACCAGTATTTTTCCAGACTTTTTCATATCAAACCGTATTTTGAAAATGAATTCAGGCCGGATGAAATTTCATTGGTCCCGGATAGTCGTGACCGCGGGCGCGTGACGCCAGCTCCGGAAAAAATCTATTATACTTGCCGCATGGATGAGTGGATGAGAGAGGCGCCGTCTTGGCAAATAACAGCCGTATATCACAGCCCAATAGTGTCTCCGCTAAACAATGTGGATGGTTTCGCTTAACGGTATTGATGTGCGTCCTCCTGGCCGGTTCTATTGCTACCCGTTGCGCCAGCAATAACAGCAAGCACTTAAGCCCTGAGCAAACTGCCCTTGTCGGATATTTCAGCAATGCGCAAATGATAAGAATCGAATCAGTGATTTCAGAAGTACTGCAGAAATCAGGAGCGCCGGGCGCGCTTGTGGGGATAGTCGGGGCCACGGACACGCCCATAATCATTGCCAAGGGTTATTCGAATATTTCATCCTCAACCCCGATGGAGGGTGATTTAAAATTCCGTATTGCCAGCAATACTAAAACATATACCGCAATGACGGTTCTCCAGCTTGCTGACGATCCTGTCGACCCGAAAATCGATCTGGATAAAACGCTTGAATATTATTTGCCCGGTAGCGGGATCGCCTATGCCGATGTCATCACGGTGCGCCAGCTGCTGAACCACACCAGCGGCGTCGCGAGTTATAATGAAATTGCGGCATTCCTGGACATCTGGCTTGTCAATCCGCTTTACGAATGGACAAAAACCGAAATAATGGACATCATCAGGTCAGGGAGCCCGGATTTTTATCCGGGAACGGCCGGCAAATGGAAGTATTCTGACTCAAATTACTTTTTGCTCGGTTTGATCATCGAGAAGGTGACCGGCAGTTCCGCCGAATCGGTAATAACCGCAATGACGATCGATAAAGTCGGATTATCCAGCACTGTTTTTCCCACAACGTCCGAGGCGCCCACGCCTTATTGCACAGGGTACAAGATGGATTCGAGCGGAAATCTGGTGGAAGTAATAAAGGTCCATCCTTCGGGACCCTGGACGGGCGGTGCCATGACATCAGACATCCGTGACCTGGCCAAATGGGTCAAGGTGCTGGGAAACGGATCCCTGCTCTCTGAAATGATGAAAGCGGAATGTTTCACCTTCGTGCCGGCGGTAGATGGCTCGACCTACGGGCTGGGACTGATGGAGATAAATGGATTGCGTGGCCACACCGGTACCATACAGGGTCACGAAACTGCCATCTTCTATTCAACCCAAAAAGACCTGGCGGTCGTCGTCATGCTCAACAGGTGCAACGAGGAAAATTATACCGGATCATCGATTGAAATCAATATAAAAATATTCAGAATATTGGCGCCCGAATTATTTTAAAGTGCCACTAAAAACCCACTGGTACATGCTTATTAAGGAGAGGGTGCCCGATTCAATTTCAGTGCCCGCGCAGGTGATATGAAAAAAATCAGTACGTCAAGGTTTGCCGCCATTTGTTTCTGCGCCTTTCTCCTGGCCCAGAGCGTCTCATGCAAACACGGCTCTTCTTCCCATGTTTCCCCCTTGCTGCCGGTTGAGTTCAATCCGACACTGGCGAAAGCTCTTGCGCTATCGCTTGATCGCTCCGTGCAGGATCTGGGAATCCCCGGAGCGGTCATGGGGGTGCGTGCTCCCGACGGTACGATATGGACAGGCGCGAGCGGCCACGCAGTCGTTCAGCCGGGATCCCCGGTAACAGCAATGTCGACGGACCTGCATTTTCGCATCGCCAGCATGACAAAAACATTTACCGCCACCATTATACTGGAACTGGTCGACGAGGGCAGGCTCTCCCTCGGCGACACGGTGAATGAAATCATCACAAAATTTTTTACTCCCGGCTATTTCAATTTTACGATACCATACGGGGACACCATAACCCTTAGAAATCTACTGGAAATGAGAAGCGGGATGGTCGACTACGGGGCAACGCAGGAATTTATTGATTATACATCGAATAAACCGCTCGTCAAATTGAGCCCGAATGAAATTATGAGAATGAGCGCTCAAAGCACTAATCCGCTGCCGTCCCCTCCCGACACATTATTTAATTACTGTAACACAAATTACGTTCTTCTGGGCATTGTTATCGAACAGGTAACGCGGAATTCCTACGAATGGGAAGTTGAGAGCAGATTGCTTGCGCCCCTGGGAATGAGCAATTCAATGGTCGCCAGCGGCCCGATGATGCCTCTTCCCTTCGCTCACGGATACAAGTATGTTGACAGTCGGCTGGCCGATCTGTCTGAAGCCACGGACCCCTCATGGTCATGGGCTGCCGGCGGAATATTATCCACGGTTGGAGACCTGCTTTTATGGACGAATACGTTCGTTAACAAAAGCCTCCTGAGCGCGGAGCTTCAACAGGGAAGGATGAAGATGAAAGACGGTATGCTTGAGGTCTGGCCCGTCAAATACGGGCTTGGTATATACAATGATAACGGTGCCATAGGACACTATGGCACATACATGGGATATTATACCTCTTATTGCGTCCATTATAATGGGTATGATTTCGTCATCCTTGAAAACGGCGAACTGGTTAAGCACACTGAACCGGGAAGACATCCCGCGCGGTCCATTTTCTGGAACGCGATCAACGATACCGGGATCGCACGGTAGAAACAAAATGTTCTCGAAACCATCGC
>CALMRZ010000038.1 GCA_937872225.1 uncultured Spirochaetota bacterium | reverse complement strand
AAAATACGTTGATTGAAGAACAAGAAAAATATCAATCATTGAATCATTATCAAGGAATTTACCCTCTCATAGGTGCATGCCCGATGCGACACAATGGTCCTTATCTGAAGTCCAAAAAGGCACATGTCAATAGGAAAAGTTCTGGACAGGGGCCTTAAAATTTAATTCTTTATCCCGATGTGTTCTTTTTGTTTTCATAGGCCCCCTTAATTTTTATCGACAACAAACTATCTATCGTCCAATTTTCGGGGTCCATATATGGAATAAATTCTATAAATATGTAGGTCAATGAAATGAATAGAATATCATTATTAGTAAAAATAATGCCGGGTATTATATGCCTGATATTTTCCGCCGCCTGCTCCACGGGGCAGAATATACCATTTGGCATGATTGAGAAATCGGCAGTAATTAAAAAGGGCAGGATCGCTATCTTGGCGGCGAATGGCTTGAATGATAGCGTGCGGGTCGCCGAAATGCTTTCGGAACGGCTTGCCAAGGAAAAAAGCCTTACTGTGATCGATCAGGATAGCATTACCAGGGTGATCCCCGGATATCCGGGCATGGAATTCCCGGATAACAACAGGGTTCCTGATTCCCTGTCGCCTGAAAGCAGGGGGCAGCTCATGCGGTTCCGTCAATTGCTGGGGGCCGATTACATGGTTCTGATATGGGTCTATAAAAGCGAGGCCCGTTCCGGCATTTTTTATACGCGGTCGAACGCGCATTTCGGGGCCAAGCTCGTGGCGTTCCCTTCCTGCAGGGTAATCGGTTACTCGGAGTTCTCAAAGAACGATTTTTCACCGTTCCAATCAGCCAATGATTCGTTAAAGAATCTGTACAGTGTCGCAGTCCAGGAGATTGTGGAACATATAGGTAAATATACCAAGTAGAGGAGAATTATAATGATACGACTCATCATTATTCCGGCAGTATCGATCATGTTTTTTTCTTCATGCATGAGCATGATGGGGATACGGCCGTTTGTCGTAAGAGAGGGGGGCGTCGCACCGGCGGCCGGCGACACCATCGCGGTGATATCCGGGTCCAACTCCGAACATTCGATCCTTCTGGCCGATTTGATAGGCAAAGAGCTGGTTAAAAACAGCAGCTTCAAGGTCATGGAACAGAAAACATTCGCGAAAATTCTGGGTGCCTATCCCCGGAACATCCGCGGTCCCTTTCATGCTGAATTTACCGATTATAAGAAGGATTTTACAAACACCGACCTGGCTGAAATCCTCAGGATCCAGAAACGGCTCGGGTTTAAGTATCTGTGGGTCCTCTGGGTCCCGCTGGAAAAAAGGCAAACAAGCAATTTTTACATGCGGGGATCGGGCTCGATGATGTACTCCGTTGACGAATTTGTGTATGTCATGGGGCAGCTGTTCGAGCGCTCGAACGGGAAAGATGTCGCCTATTCGGATTTGTACGTTAACTGCAGTCCGTCGGGAATCGGCATCAGCATGATCGGCACCCGCATGCCTACATCGAGGAAGGAGGCCGTCGAGCACCTGTCCAGGTACATATCGGATACGATGATTGAGAAAACCGGTATGGTGAAGATGAAGTAACAACAGGCTGGCGGAAGGAACACCTCACCATGTCGGCAAGGAAGTCCATGATCCTTGAAAAATACCGCGCACAAGGTTTTGCAAATCCCGGCATAGACAAGGATATCGGAGGGCCTGGCCCGCAGGGCCGCGCAAGGCTTTGTAAAGTGGAGAGTCACAGGCATATGCCGCTTTGATATGGATTTTAAAAGAATATAAATAAAAAAAAATTTAAGGAGGGTTCCTTAATGAAAACAGGTAGGGTTGTTTGCCTGATCTTGTTCCTGGGGCTGTGCTGTTCGGCGGCTGCCAGGAGGGCGGCGGTGGAAATGATTCCGCTGCATCCTTGTTGCTTGGCCTGGCCGGCGGCATAAACCCGGGGGGAGTGCCTGTACCGGGAGGGACGACACCCGGTTCCGAGGATACCGTACACTGGAATAAATATTTCGATGGAAACGCCGGCAAAGATGCGGCATTGTCCGCGGCCTGCGATGCGGATGGGAACCTGTACGTCGTTGGATTTGGAACGAACCTCATAAGCAACATAAGCTCCGAAGACTGGTGGATCAAGAAATTTGACGCCAATGGTAATGAAGACACGATCCATTGGAATAAAAAAATACATGACGATAACGCGAGTTTTCCGAAAGACAGGGCCCAGGCCATGGCGGTCGATTCCGACGGAAGCGTATACATCGCCGGGTACGGCGGCGGACTGGTGGGCGCGAATACCCAGGAGGACTGGTGGATCAAGAAGTTTGATCCCGATGGAAATGAAGATACGGCTTATTGGAATAAGGCAATATCCGGTTTTTTTTGTCAGCTCAATGGCCATCGACCAGGATGGCAAAGTCGTAGTGGCCGGTTGCGGGCCTGGAGCGGTCTCCTATGATTGGTGGATAAAAAAATTCAGCGCCGATGGCGTTGAAGACGCTGTCAACTGGAATAAAAAAGTAAGCCGCTATCTGGACAACAGCACCGCGCATTGCGTAGTTGTTGACCCTTCCGGAGACATCTATGTTGTCGGAGAGGACTCGAATGATTGGGCCATGCGGAAATACCGCGGCTACGGGATATAACCGGTTGCTCCCGGAATAACCGCGCCTGGAAATTGCCGAAGTGATTTTTCCAGGCGCTGTATTCCGGCATTATTATTTATAGACGATATCAGACCTGTTGCAAAACGTAATAATTATCTCAATGCGCCTCCGCCGCTTTCGGCGGCTGAGGCAAATTATGGTAATTTTAAGCAGTTACGCAACTAGTCTATTTTTTGTCTCATAATTTCAACATCAGGAGATATATTTGCAATGAAAAGAGCAGGGTTATTTGTTACCATGACGGTTGTGGCGTTATCGCTTGCCGCCTGTTCCGGGATGACATTATTGAAGGACGATGTCAGCAGGGAGTATATCAACAAGAACTATGACGGCGCGACCATTGATTTCGCCGGTGTCGGCGAGTACATGTTCAATTATTTCAAGGAGAGTTACCACAGGGTCACCATTGACGATGGCCTGATATCCAATGCCCAGAAAAAATCCATATTGAAACGGATCGACGGGGCCGTGTACGAACCGGACCGTTATTATACCTTTTTTATCCGCACCCAGGAGCCGTATATGGATGAGAAATTGCGCTTTACCTTCAGCATAACCGATGCGGGAAACCGGCAGCTCCTGGAGGATGTCTTTCTGCTTGACGAAAAGAACGTCATCACCGGCGCGCGCATGGTCGGCGGTAATGAGTTCCACCAGTATGTATGGCTCATAAAAGCCAAAAAACCGTTGAATGAAGCCCATGTCAAAGGCGCGGACGCCCCGATTATCCTGAAAATAACGTTTCCCAACGGGTCGTCAAGGACGTATTCGATGCTTGATAGATTAAAGAAGAAATAGTCACCTCAGAGCAACTATACACGAATCGGGAGAACTAACATGAAACGTTTCCGGTCAATTCAGATCGTTGCACTGCTGCCGGCGGCGCTGGCCCTGCTGGTATCTGTCGGGTGCCAGCGCAACCTCAGGCTTATGAGCGACCGGGTCCCTCCGGCATACATCGAATCCGAGTACAGATACGCGACCATCTACTGCTGGGAGCTCGACTACGGGTACCTGGAAAATTACCGGGAGATTACGCGCCGCGGAATTATTGAAAGCAGGATCATCCCGGAGGCAGAAAAGAAGAAGCTCCTGAAAAAGCTTGAAGCCTTCGCCTATGAAAATAACCGGTTTTACTGTTTCCAGATCAAGGCGTGGGAGCCGTACCTTGATGAAAAAATCCAGTTCAGGTTCATGGCCAGGGACGGTCAAAACAGGAATGTGCTGGAAGACGTCTTTCCCGCCCAGATAAAAACGAGGTATTATTTCCGGTACGGGTGGTCCTATGATACCTGGGATTACCTGTGGCTGATAAAAACGGCGAAGCCCATTGTTTCGAAAAATTTCAGCGAAGATGAAAGGCCGGTCCTGCTGACGGTCGTGTTTCCCGGCGGCATGGAGCGGGTCTATTACCTGCTGAAAAAATGAGCCGGGTCCCGGTTATTCGGTAATCAGCATCCTGAAGAGCTGTCTGGTGTAATAATACACCTTGCACTTTGCTTTGCCGTCGGCGGTTTTCATCACGTAATAGAGCACCTTGGTCTTGTCGCTGTTGAATGAATAGATATAGAAATTCTTGTCCTGCTGGACCAGGGGCTGGCCGAAATGGCCGGTCAGATTTCCCAGGATTTCCTTTTCGGTTTTCAGTTCCACGGATTTCCAGTCTTCCATAATGGTATAGAGCTTGTCGTTAACGAAGAGGTAGTCGATGACGGGCTGTGATTTCACCCGCAGGACGATGATCTTGTCCACGAGCTTGTTGTCGATGGCGGTGATGTAGCTCAGTATCTTGTTCTTGTACTTGGGCCGGTCCTTGGGCGAGAACTGCTGGGACTCCTTGTCCGACGGCAGGGTCTTCTTTACCTTCACCAACTGGGTGCCCCATTCGTACTGCAGGGGCGCGCCCAGCGCCGTCCCGGACAAAAACAGCGCAAGGGTTATGACGGCAAAGGCCGCGCGGAAGTATGGTCCTTTCTTTTTCATCGTGTCCTTGCTTTTCTTGGAATTTACAGCAAATATAGCCGGCAGAACATAATTTGTCAATGAAATATAATTGGCGAACATCTCAAAAGCTATTTAACCCGCGATCTATTAATTATTTGAAATATTTATGAGGGTATATTAGTTTTGTATACGGATGGGGCAGGGTGTGGCGCGCCGCTTGTCCGGCGCGCCGAGATGGATTATTCAGTACAAATAACGGATGCCCGGCTGCATGAGGGGAGACCGTCTTTCCCTTCCGGTTAAATTTTAGTGGGGGTGCAATGACATGAAAAAAACAGTGTGCGCTGGTCTGTTGGTGGTGATGCTGGGCGTCGCCGCCGTGTATGCCGCCTCGTCATCGGACATACAGGGTCTCATCATCAATACCACCGGGCCGGCAATTGAGGTGAAAAAAGGCCGGAAAGAATTTCTCCTCTACTGGACGGATAACACCAAGGTCTTCAGGGAGGGCCAGGCAGCGGACCGCGCGGCGGTGGAAATCTGCCAGAAGGTCAGGGCAAGTTACGCCGTCAGGGACGGCAGGAAAGAGCTGGTCAGCCTGGATATCCTCAAGGAAAGCTACTGCAAGAAATAAATGGCCCGGAACATTCACCTGATAGGCATCTGCGGCGTCGCCATGGGAACCCTTGCGCAGATGCTCCATGACCGGGGATGTGCCGTGTCCGGATCGGACCAGAACATCTATCCCCCCATGAGCGACATCCTCAAAAAGAGCGGCATGAAGCTCTACAGCGGCTTCAGCGCCGATAATGTGACCGGCGCGGAGCTGGTCATCATCGGCAACGCCGTGAGCCGGGGCAACCCCGAGGCGGAGCGGGTCCTGAATGACCGGATCCCCTATTTGTCCATGGCCCAGGCGCTTTACAATTTCTTCCTCCATGACCGCGAGGTAATCGCCGTGGCCGGGACTCACGGCAAGAGCACCACCACGGCGCTCCTGGCGCACCTCCTGGTGTCCGCCGGAGAGGACCCGTCCTTTTTCGTGGGCGGGGTCACCCGCAATTATGATTCCAACTACCGCCTGGGACGCGGCAAATACTTCGTCATCGAGGGTGACGAGTACGATTCGGCCTTCTTCGAGAAGGTGCCCAAGTTCGTGTATTACCGGCCGTGCCACCTGGTCCTCACCTCCCTGGAATTCGACCACGCCGACATCTACCGGGACCTGGGGGAGATCGAGACCTGGTTCCGGCGCCTGGTGAACATGATCCCCTCCAACGGCAACATCGTGTATTCATCCTCTTATAAGAACCTGGGCGAGATCGTCGCGAAGTCGCTGTCGAAGCGCTATTCCTGCGGCAAAGACGGCGCGGACTTCACCTATGCCTTCAGGGGATATGACGGGGATTTTTCCGGCCTGGATATCGTGACTCCCCTGGGTAACTTTTCTCCCCGGACCCAGCTCTTCGGCGAATTCAATTTCGACAATGTCATTGCCGCCGCGGCCATGGCGCGGCTCCTGGGCATCGGCGGGGAAGCCGTCGCCCGGGGCCTCGAGTCGTTCCAGGGCGTGCGGCGGCGCCAGGAGCTCATCTACGACAGAAACAACATCAAAATATACGATGATTTCGCGCACCATCCCACGGCGATCAGGTACGTGCTGCGCACCATGAGGGAGCGCTATCCCGGGGCGCGCCTCTGGGCCCTGTACGAGCCGCGGTCCGCCACGTCCCGGCGCAACGTGTTCCAGGACGTTCTGCCCGCCTCCTTCGCCCCGGCCGACGCCGTTCTCATCAAGACGCCCTACGAGGGATCGGCCATCAGGGAGGGGGACCGCCTCGACCCGGACCGGCTCCTCCGCGACATCAGGGCCATCAACGAAAATGCCGGTCTTTTCGGAGCCGCGGAGGACATGCTGGACCACGTGGCGCGGAACATTGATGCGAGGGAAGAGAACGTCGTCGTCCTGATGTCCAACGGCGGTTTTGACGGCATCTATGGGAAGATCCCGGCCATGATGGAGGCCGTTGCCGGGTCATAATACCCCCCCCAACCTTCCCCAGAGGGGGGCTTTGTAATTTTGTATAGATAATATATAAGTCCCCCTCCGGGGGATTGAGGGGGCTTTTGGAATGGTCCCGCGCCGGAGGCGGGGTGAGGTCATGAAACGAGAATGCTATGATTAAGGTGCCACTATGAAACGACTGATACTCTTTTTGAGCGCCCTGGCGCTGTTGTCCGGAACGCTCTCCGCTAAGGACCGCTACGCCGTCCTTACGCTCGAGGGGAGCGTGAACCCCATCATGTCCCAGTACCTGGTGGAGGCGATGAAGAGCGCCCAGAAGGACGGGGCCCGCTTCATCGTCATCAAGCTCGACACCCCCGGCGGCATGGTGGACTCCATGCGGGAGATCAACAAGGCCATCATGGCCTCGGAGGCGCCGGTGGTGGTCTACACCTATCCCCGGGGCGCCCAGGCCGCGTCCGCCGGGGGCTACATCATGCTGGCAGCCCACGTGGCGGTGATGGCGCCGGGCACCGAGATCGGCGCAATGCACCCGGTGAGCCCCATGCTCGATTTTATGCCCCGGGACGAGAAGGGCGATCCCTCCGGCGTCATGGAAAAGAAGGTGCTGAACGACATGACGGCCTACGCGAAAAGCTTGGCCCAGAAGAGGAGCCGGAACACCGCCTGGGCCGAGCGCGCCGTGAAGGAGGCGGTGTCGAGCACCTACCTCGAGGCCGAGCGGGAAAAGGTCATCGATTTTGTCGCCGAGGACATGGCCGACCTGCTGAAGAAGCTCGACGGCCGCGCCGTGAATATAAATGAAAAGAACGTGGTGGTCCGCACCGGGGGGTGCGTCGCCGCGGACTATCCCATGGATTGGAAGCAGAGGTTCCTCAATTTCTTTGCGGACCCGCAGGTCGTGCTCTTCCTCTTGATCATAGCCATCGTCGGGATCGGCTTTGAGATCAAGAGCCCCGGCCTAATCGCGCCGGGGGTCATCGGCGCCCTGTCCCTGTTCCTCTTTTTCATGGCCATGCGGATCCTCCCGGTCAACGCGGCCGGCATCGTCCTGATCGCCCTGGCGGTGGTCCTTTTCATCCTTGAGCTGAAGATAACCAGCTACGGGCTCCTCACCATCGGGGGCATTGCCGCCTTCGTGTTCGGGTCCATGATACTATTCGATTCGCCGCTTCCGGGAGGTTCGGTGCCTATGACGACGATACTGGCGATGGTGGTTGTGCTCCTGGCCTTCATGTTCATCGTGGTGAGGGCGGTCATCAATGTCCACAGGACGCAGGTGACCACCGGCCGCGAGGGGATCATCGGCGAGACGGGCCTCGCGATGGAGGATTTCGACGCCGAGGGGAGGGGCCTGGTCAAGGTCCACGGAGAAATCTGGAAGGCGGTATCCGGCGACGCAGTCAAAAACGGCGAGGGTATTGTCGTCACGGACCTGGAGGGGATAACCCTGAAGGTCGAGAAGAAATAATAGCATACCATGGCCGCTGAGTCCGGGCCTCGCCCCCTCGGTCCCCCTCTCCCGCAGGGAGAGGGGGAAGAAAAGATTCAACGGCCCTTATACCGAAGCCCTCCCCTTGGAGGAGAGGGCGCGCCGGAGTCGGGGTGAGGTCGCACTATATAATCACAAAAGGAGGTCGCACATGCTGTTGGGACTGAATCTTATCATGATTCTCTTGATTTTCGGAGTATTTATCCTGGTGGCGTCCATCAAGATCGTCAAGGAATACGAGCGGGCCGTCGTGTTCAGGCTGGGAAGACTGCTCAAATCCGCAAAGGGCCCCGGCATCATCATCATCATTCCCGTCATTGACCGGTGGGTTCGGGTCAACCTGCGGCTTATAGCCATGGAAGTCCCTCCCCAGGACATCATCACCAAGGACAACGTGTCGGTGAAGGTCAACGCCGTGGTCTACTTCAGGGTCATCGAGCCGAACCGGGCCATCACCGAGGTGGACGATTACATGTATGCCACGTCCCAGCTGTCCCAGACGACCCTGCGGAGCATCCTGGGCCAGGTGGAGCTGGACGATCTCCTCTCCGCGCGGGACAGGATCAACGCAGAGCTCCAGAAGGTCCTGGACACCCACACCGAGCCGTGGGGCATCAAGGTGGCCAACGTGGACGTAAAGAACGTGGATCTGCCCCAGGAAATGCAGCGGGCCCTGGCGAAACAGGCCGAGGCGGAGCGGGAGCGCCGGTCCAAGGTCATCGGGGCGGAGGGCGAGTTCCAGGCCGCGCAGAAGATGGTCGACGCCGCGGCGCTCATGGAGGCGCACCCCATGTCGCTGCAGCTGCGCTATCTCCAGACCCTGCGGGAGATATCGGCTGAAAAAAATTCCACGACCCTGTTCCCGATTCCCATAGATTTAATTGACATGTTTTTGAAGAGGAAGTAACCTCATCCCCTCGGCCCCCCTCTCCCACAGGGAGAGGGGGAAGGCGGGATTGGCATATTTATACCGGAGCCCTCTCCATTTGATGGAGAGGGCGCACCGGAGGCGGGGTGTTGTCTGCCCGCTTGTAAGTATGGCAGTATAATATTTCTTGGAGATGTATATGATTTCGCGCGAACTGATCAAAACATGGGTGCTCCAGATACGGAGCAATTTTCTCCTCCTGGCGGTCTTTTTGAGCTTTATCGGCCTAGCCCTGGCGGGTCTCTACATAAAGAAGACCGGCGTCGGGTCCTTCAGCGTCATCGACGCCATCGTCCTAATCCTGGGCGTGGTCATCGCCCACGCGTCGGTGAACCTCTTCAACGAGTATTCCGATTCGCAGACCGGCATCGACGATAACACCCGGCGGACGCCCTTCAGCGGCGGCACCGGCATGATCCAGTCGGGGAAAACCACGCCCCTGGCAGTGAGCACCGCGGCATGGACGACCCTCTTCTGGGCCTTTCTCATCGGACTCTATTTCACCATCATGTCCCACTGGATGGTGATGGTCATCATGGTCATCGGCGCCGTGTCCATCGTTTTCTACACCACCCATTTCGCCCGGGTGCTCCTGGGCGAGTTCTTCGCGGGCCTGAGCCTCGGATCCCTGGTGGTAATCGGGGCCTTCGTGGCCATGACCGGGAGCGGCGCGGAGAGCGTCTGCGCCCTTTTCCCGGGCGAGGTCATCATCCTGTCCGTACCCCCGGGGATCCTTACGTCCCTGCTCCTCTTCCTGAACGAGTTTCCCGACGCCGATGTCGATAAGGCGGGGGGCCGGTTCCACCTGGTCATTCTTCTCGGCAGGAAAAAGGCGTCATACCTGTACGTGGCGGGCCTGGTACTCACCTACGCATTTATCATCGCCGCTCCCCTGGCGGGCCTTTCCTCATGGTGGGTCCTCCTGGGCTGCCTCACGATCCCCCTGGCGGTCAAGGCGGGCATGATGGCCCTCAGGTACAGCGAGGACGTCCCGAAGCTCGTCCCGGCCCTGGGCATCAATGTCATGGTGGTCCTGGCGACCGACCTGCTCCTGGCGGTGGCGATCGTGCTGGAAACGATCCTTACGGTATGACGGTATGCGGGTTGCCCTTGCCCTGATCATCGCCGCGTCGCTGGCCTCGTGCGGGGGGCCGGCGCTGCGCAGCGTCAACCACGGGCTGGCAAAATCCTACCATGATCCGGTCGGCTACCTGACCGCTGCGGTGCGCGAGGGGAACCTCATCGAGGTCATGCGCTGTATCGAAGGGGGCCTTGTGGACGTGAACGCCCGCGACGCCTACGGCTGGACCCCCTGCATGTACGCGGCGCAGAACGGCCGCGACGCCCTGATCGAATACCTGGTATCGAAAGGCGCGGACATCAACCTTTCTGACGACCGGAACGGGTCGGCCCTGATGGTCGCCCTGGATTACGGCCGGCCCGACACGGCGAAATACCTCCTGGATCTGGGGGCGAAGGCTTCCCCGGCGGACGCGACCGGGACCAACGCCCTGATGAAGGCCGTTTCCCGGGGGCTCGTCGATGTCGCCGCTGACCTTGTCAGGCGCGGCTGTGATGTCAATGCCCGGGATTCCCGGGGCAGGACGGCCCTTCTCATGGCCCTCGAAGGGAGGTGTTTTGATACGGCGCACCTCCTGCTGGATAAAGGCGCTGACCCCAACATCCATGACACGAGCGGCGTTTCGCCCCTGCTGGTCACCGTTGAGAACAACTATGCTGACATGATGAAAAGCCTTCTTGCCCGCGGGGCAAAACCCGACGTCAAAAGCCGCGACGGCAAGCCCGCCGTCATGCTGGCCATCAATAACAGCGGCGTTGACGCGCTGCGTGTCCTGATCAAGGGCGGGGCCGATTTGAACATCCCCGACAGCGAAGGCGTCACGCCCCTCATCTACGCGATATACAACAGGCAGGTGCAGATGGTGCCGGTCCTGGTGGAGGGCGGCGCCGACCCGGACCGCCGGGGCCCTGACGGGACCACGGCCCTGATGGCGGCCGCCCAGTACGGCTATCATGACACCGTGGTGTACCTGTATAACCATGGGGCCGATCCCCGCGTCGCCAACAGGTTCGGGAAGACCGCCGCCATGCTGGCCCGGGAGAGCAGGTATGACGCCATTGCCGATTACCTGGAGAAAACCGTGAAGGATGGGCCGAGGCATGAAAAATAAAATTGCCGGCCTCTGCATCATCGCCCTTTGTGCCGCAACGGCGTCATGCGGATACATGGCCATCGGGAAGCGCGACAATGTGCATGAAGCGCGCCCGTCTTCGTCCAGCGGCAAAGCCGCGGAATACAATTCCGCCGTCATCATCGGCACCGTGTCCTGCCCCCGCGACCGGGCGGTCCTGGTCATGGCCTGGAGCACGGCCCGGGACGGCGAGGGGCCGGTGGAGCATGTCTTCCTGAACCGGCCCGGGCGCTTCATGCTCTATGTGCCGGAGGGGCGGTTCCGCGTCTATGCCATGACCGATGCCGACGAGGACGGCTTCTTCACCGACGACGAGGCCTGCGCCATGGGCGGGGGCGAGGGGGGGATAACGGTCAGGGCCGGAGACGTGGCATCGGGCCTGGCGTTGATCGGGACCGGTCAGCGCATGAAACTCCCGCGGAAGATATCCATCCGCGACGACGGCTCCGTTCCCCGCCAGGGGCCCAACGGGGAGATCATGAAGCTTTACGACGAGAGGTTCTGCCAGAAAAACGCCTCCGCCGGATGGTGGAAACCGACGCTCTTCATGAAGGCCTTCGGCGCCAACATATACCTCACGGGGCCCTTTGACCCGAAGAAAATTCCGGTCCTCTTCGTCCACGGCGCCGAGGGGAGCCCCCAGAACTGGGCCTATTTCCATTTCAGGCTGGACGGTGAGCGCTATCAGCGCTGGTATTTCTATTATCCGTCGGGGATCCGCCTCTCCCTGGCGTCTCGCCTCCTCTATGAAGCGCTCCTCGACCTCAGAAGGAAATACGGCTTTTCGAAGATCTGCATAACGGCCCACAGCATGGGGGGGCTCATAGTGCGGTACCTTCTCTGCTACCATGACCTGAAGCGTCACGGCATCGAGGTGAAGCTCTTCGCGACACTGGCGTCCCCCTGGAGCGGCTTTGAGTCAGCCGACCTTGCCCTGCAGCTCCCGAGCAAAAAGCTCCCCAGCTGGATCGACGTGTCGACCCACAGCGGGTTCATCCGGCGGGCCCTGGAGGGACATCTCCCAACGGCCGTTTCCCACCACCTGTTTTACGGGAAAGGCGACACCGTATCGAAGGGACGGGCCCTTGACGACCGCGTGTACGCGGAGGCGAAGGGGAAGCACGCCTTCGACGTGGACCATGACACGATTCTGTCCGATCGCGCGGTGTTCATGAGGTACAATGAAATTCTGTCACGGGAAATGCGGTAGATGGGTTAGGGGTCGCGCCGGGCGAAGCCGGACCTGCTGTCGGTCATGAAGGCGTCGCAGAAGAAATCCCGGCATCCCTGGGGCCTGCTCTCGTATACCGTGCAGAGGCCTCCGGCGCTCAGGTTGGGGCAGGCGGAGACCGTGGCCCCTGACTGCAGGAGGAGCGGCGCCCGCGTGCCGGCCATGGGGAGCCTGCCGCAGCACTGCATCAGCTTTTCTTCAATGGAGCATTGTTCACAGAATGACACGGTCAAGCCTCACGGTGCGGTCCGGGAATCACAGGTCATGCTTGAACGAGGTCCCGTTGGTGCAGAAGTTCTTGTAGCGCAGCTTTGCCATGTCGTATATCTTCCGTACAAGGTCCCCGGGGTTTTTGCGGTATTCCTCCATCCGCTCGGTGACCATCTGCTTCACCTGGTTGATGTTGATGGAAGAACCGGCGAAGACCACCTCGATTTCCCGCTCGACCGACTTGTAGCTCACGCCCGAATGCTCGATGCGCTGGCCGATAACATTGTTCTGCATGTTGCGGTGCTGGACCTCGATGTCGATGAGCTCCTGGGACTTTTCACGCGCGGAGGAATAGACCACCAGTGAGGGCATAAACTCCTCGAACTCGTCAGACAGCAGAAAATCATTGAAGGCGCCGTTGTAGTTGAAGAGGACCAGGAGCGAAAGGAGCGACGACCCGTACAGCGTTATCTTCGATTGGGGGATGATGTTGTCGAAGGGATTGAAGGCTACCGAATTGACCTGGGAGAAGGTCTTGACGCCGGCTTCGCCGCGGCCCATGTACACCACCTCGTCGTTCCTCAGGTTGTTTTCGTGGAGGTATTTTTCGATGATCAGGCTCTTGCGGTCGCCCGAGATGAAGCGGTTCACGTCCCCCGCGTAGACCTCCTTGTTGATCTTGTCCTGCTTCTTCCTGTAGTCGGTGGCGATGAGGTTGTCTTCGTTCAGGCCGACGCGCTTGATGAGCTCGATGGCTATTTCCTGGGGCATGGCCGTGAGCACCAGTGGGTCGTAGGCCCTTATGAACCTGATGAAGGTCTCGGCGCCCGGGAAGAGCCGTGACTTTTCCCCGATGACGGAAATGCATGACGTGGGGACTTCCTTCAGCAAAAAGTCGGGAAAGTAGACGGCAAGCTTGAAGAAGGAGAAGGGGACCTCGCCTTCGGTGGACAACCTCCGGTTGTTGTCGTCCAGTATGTTCTCGATCTTGATGCCTTCGGTGTCGAAGAAGATATTGTCGATGAGGGTGCTGTAGTCGCCGATTTCCAGGAAATCGCCCAGGCCCACAAAGACCTTCTTCGGCTCCTTTAACAGGTAGGACACTTCCTTGAGATAATCCCTCTTGTCGAGGCTGATGCTCTCGAAGCCTTTCTCTCGGGAGTGGTTGATGATCAATTCGTACTTGTCGTCTATCATATCGCGCGAAGGCTGCCTGGAGCCTTCAACAACCCTGTACTGATATTACTGCATCCATACGGGAAGTCAAGTGTGAATAGTCAATAATTTTTTATCGCCGGCAATGTTCTCCGGGTTTGATTATGTCATGAACAGGGGCCGAAAACATGGTTATGGAACCGGCATAAAACAGCCGATCAATATATCAGAAATGTGCCGGTCCATAGGGGCCGGGCAGCGTTGTTTTTATCTTGACAGTTCGCGGGTGGGGATAGTAAGTAATCTGCTTTAGACCTGCAACATAAAATTTCAGACACTATCCCATCGTTCCCGCGGCCGGGGGCGTCAGGGAAGGCGATAGTTCTGACAAAGCGAAAGAATGTTCATTCTTTCTTGTCGAAAAACTGTTAGTATTTAGTATATCGGTATGTTCATGAAGAGAAAGCTATACCTGTATTCAGGCGCCGTATTTCTGCTGTGCCTTATCATTTGCGTAAGCCTCGCCGGCATGTCCCGGGCGACGACCCTCTTTGGGTTCAGGGAGGGCGATGTAGGGGAGGTAGTCGACAGGGAAACCGACGCACGGCTGCAGCAGTACGGAAAGCAGTTCGCCGGCTGGCTGAACGGCAACGTCCCCGGCGGCATGGTGCCCTCCGCCGCGGTCGGCGTTATCCAGGGCGACCGCCTCGTGTTCCACCACGGCGTCAGGGCCGACAGCACTACCCGCTTCGGCATCGCATCTCTTTCGAAGACCTTCACCGCGGTGCTGGCGCTGCGCCTCCAGGAAAAGAAAATCCTTGTACTCGACGAGCCGGTGAGCCGGTATCTTCCCGGTGTCGTCATAGAGCGCGCGGAACTTGATTCGCGGCCGGTGACCGTGAGGCACCTCCTGGCCCATACCTCCGGCATTCCCTCGTTTGCCGGCAGGCACGCGGTGTATGATATTAACGGAAAGAAGATCTCGGTTCCGGAGCAGGTGCATCCGGCCGGCTACTGCTACTCATATTCGAACGAGGGATACGAGCTGATGATGCACGTTATCGAGGCCGCGGCAGGAAGGTCCTACGCGGAGTGCATGAAGGAGGAAGTCCTCGACCCGCTGGGGATGACATCGAGCACGGCGGAGTTTTCAAACGGCACCGGCGGGATCGTGACCACCATACAGGACCTGGCGAAATACACGGCCATGCTGATCAGCCGCGGCGAGTACCGCGGCAGACGGATAATCAGCGAAAAGTCCTTTGGCGAGCTCCTGGCCAAACCGGTGGAACTGCCTAGCACGAGGGTCGATTATTACTACTCTCTCGGCTGGGAGGTCATCACCGTCAACGGCAGCATCGACAGCTACTATAAGGCGGGCCGCTGGTTCAACCAGGCGTCGGGCCTGCAGGTTTTCCCGAAGAGGAAGATAGCCTTCATATACCTGTGCAACCCCCCGGAGCACCTGGGCGATTCCTTTATGTCATGGCGCCAGGGCCTCACCGGCATGCTCCGCTTTCTGGTGCGGAAGATCTCCAACGACGAGTCACTCTGCACAGCGTGGCCGGCCCTCACGCCCGGAGAGCTCAAGTGGTACGAAGGCGACTACCGCAATGTCATCACCGGGGAAAAGGTGCGCGTCTCCCTCAAGGGCGGCACCCTTTTCAGCAACGGCTTCGGCGGCTACATGCCCCTCAGGACCTTTACCTCGAACCGCTTTCTCATCGACAGCGGCCGCATGCTGCACAACTTTGTGTGGAAGGACCACCGCGTGGTCGGCCTGGCCCTCAGGCACGGCTATTACGAGGCGGTGCGGGAATAACCACCTCCCTGTTAAATCCTTCTTTAATGGCGGCGCGAGCTTCGTTATGCACCTGATGCGACATAACCAGTCAATGCGGTCCGATAGAAAAATCCCCCGTGGTCATTGCATTTTTTTGTTTTTATTTGACAGTTTCACGGAAACCGCATTAATCAATGCCATGATCCTCCGCAGCTGTCATAGGGCCGACCTTGTCATCACCGCACTCTCGCTCTGCTTCTCGCTGGTCATATCTTCCGGATGCTTCATGGAAGAGCGGCAGAAGAAGGAAGATGCCCGTCCCAGGCACAATGCCGAAAAAATCGAGGCGGACAAGAAAGCCCGGGAACTGAAAATTAATGCCGAAAAGCAGAACCTGTCAGCCTGGCTGAGGGCGAATACCTGGTATCCCATCGTGCCGTCCGCCGCCGCAGCCGTGGTTGAAGGCGACCGGGTCATATACATGGGAACGGTGCGATGCGAACCTTCGACGCCGTTCCTGGCCGCGTCCCTCACCAAGACCTTCACGGCCCTGGCAATACTGCAGCTTGTCGAGAGGGGCCTGGTTTCGTTCAACGACCCGATCAGCAAGTACCTCCAGGTCAGGTTTGAAAACAGCGAGCTCAATTCAGAACCGATAACCGTCTGGCACCTCCTCACTCATACCTCGGGCCTCATCGAGGACCCGAGCCCGAAGCATGCGCAGAACAATTATCCCTTCATCATACCGGAACAGAAATATCCCACCGGGTTCCGCTTCAATTACTGCAACCAGGGATACAATCTCCTGGGATTCATCGTGTTCGAGGCCTCGGGTCTTACCCTGGGGGAATACATCACCAGGAACATCCTTTCGCCCATGGAAATGAAGGACTCCAGGGCGCCTGCCAGCACCAGGGGCGCCGCCGGGGTCGAATGCTCGATCGCCGACCTGGCCAGGTACACCATCATGCTGATGCACGGCGGGGTGTACAAGGGAAGAAGGATAATCTCGAAGAGGATGTTTCGGAAAATTATCGACGAGACCATCGAAACCCCCCGATCCCACCGGAAGGAATACCGGGGCCTCTGCTTCCGCATCTGGTCCATAGACGACAGGATTTATTCCATGCACCACGCGGCACACATGCCCAGCGCCGGCGGGTTCATGCAGATCTTCCCGAAGCATGATTGCGCCTATGTGTTCATCAGCAATCCGCCGGTGTACGACCGGGAGGAGTATTACGGTTACTACTACGGGCTGAAAAGCAGGCTGGTCCGTTTCTGCAAGACCCTTATGACCGACGATTTCGATCCCGTCACGTTTGATTCGGACAAGCCGTCAAAGGAGCAGCTGAAATTGTTCGTGGGACGATACAAGCAGTACAGCAATCCCAACAGCGGCCAGTACGTCGAAATCGAACTGAGCCCGGGCGGATACCTGATCGCGACCAAATCGTACAGCGGGCTTCGGGTCGGCCTCATCCCGACGTCGCTTCATACCTTTGTGTACATTTTCCCCGGCCAGAATGAAAAGGGCGAGATCTATGATTTTGTCATGAAAAAGGGTAAAATTATCGGCCTTGGCGTCAAAGAGGGGTATTTCGTCAAATAGTTGTGTTCTTGTGCCGATTGTTATCGGTAACTTTCTTAAATGAGCGATAGAGGAAACTGTAAATCAGGGCGCCAGCTGCAGTGAGAACAATGCCCACTCTTATCCCCCCTGAAATACTATCCGGCATTGATCCTCTTCCTTCGAGAAATATAGTTGTAAATCGACTTCCGAAATAACCGCCGCTTATCGCACCCGATAATGAAGCCAGTAATATGCTCCATTGTCGGGAAAGATAGGATACGCCAAGGCCCGCAGCGGTACCGGTGATAAGACCGGCAGGCAGCAGCGTATTAACAAATGGCACGATATACAAAAAGAAGTAGGGGGGGATGTAATGAGAACAGCGATCCCCGACCGGGGGCCTTCCCGTCCGGCTGTAACTATAGAAAGAATAATTGTAATGCATGCTATGCCGAAAATAATGCCGCCGGCGGCACCTGCAAGTATAATTTTGATTTTGGACATGGTATAATTATTACATGGAATTATTATATGTCCAGCTTTTTTAAAGCTATGGGACTGAATCCTGGAAAATTGGAATGTGTTTAGAAATATTGTGCGGGTAGCCCCAATATAGTTTCCAGCATATAATTGTATCAACAATCTCTCTGATTACCATATAGTTGGCAAACCGATTGTTATCGGTACCTGTATCTCCCATCAGTTTGTCTAAATACCTGTCTACTCCATAGGCTATGATCAGGGAAACCGACATCTTGAACAGCTTCCTCAAATCCAGCAGATACTCGTATTCATCCATCCTGATCCTGAGGTGAAACGCGTGCCAGTCATCAGGCTTCCCTTCCGCCTGGTACCGCACCATTGACCCGGCACTGTCAGGGTCGGGGAGGCGTTTCATCATTTCTTTTACTATCAGGATGATAATCCCTGTTCGTGATATTCCGTGCAGCGCAGCGGCACGGGAGATTCTTTGTAAAATGTCGGTACGCATGTTTACTGTTGTTTCCATCCCCGTTCCTCCGTAATTGTGAGTATGGGGTTAACGGAAGGCGGCAATGTTTCTTGAACATTTTTTGTGATGATAAAGGTATTTTTTACTTGTATCCGCCGCCATGATCAATACTGCTATTAACCGGAATCATTTGTAGCACATATCCAGCGTATACACGAGGAGCCCTATGGAAAAGACAGTATTGATTGAAAAGGAAAACGGTATAGCCCTGATTACCCTGAACCGGCCGGATCGCCGCAACGCCCTCAACCAGGACCTGCTGGCGAACCTCTACAACTGCATAGACGATGTGGCTGCCGATATCAATATAAAAGCGGCAATAATCACCGGGGCCGGAACGGCCTTCTGCTCCGGACTGGACCTGAAGGCCATTGCCACCGACAACCTCATGGACCCGCGGGGGGACGGCAGGGATCTGGTCGATGTGCTGGCAACCTGCAAGAAACCGATAATCGGGGCCGTGAACGGACCGGCGATGACCGGCGGCTTCGAGCTGGCGCTAAACTGCGATTTCCTCATCGCGTCCGAGCAGGCGTCCTTCGCGGACACGCACGTAAAGATGGGCATACACCCGGGTTGGGGCATGAGCCAGCTCCTTCAGGAGGCTGTCGGCCGGCGGATGGCGAAGCAGATGTCCCTCACATGCCAATTTATTTCGGCGCAGGAAGCGCTCCGTGCCGGCCTCGTCAACGAGGTGGTCCCGGCGGACCGCCTGCTCGCGCGGGCGAAGGAACTGGCGGGTTTCATGGCCCAACTGAACCCGGACATGCTCCAGACCATGAGGGACCTGATTGACTATCGCGACAGGTCGACGCTGGAAGAGGCCCTGGCCCATGAGCGCCGCGGTTTCATGATGTTCCTTAAAAAGGTATGGAAGAAATAAGGGACGGGTCGGCTAAACACCGCTTCAGTAGCCCTTCATCTGGGCTTCCCTGATTTTCCGGTAGATCTCTTCGTCGCTGCTGGCGAAAACAATGACGTTGCTTTTCCATTTTTCGTAGTCGCGATGATATTCCGTCATCATGCCCACCACCTCGAGGGTGGGCACGTACCTGGTCCTGCCGTCCGGCTCCATCACTTCCTGTTCGCCGGTGCGGATGCAGAACATGACGCCGTTGTCGATCATCCGCTTGAGGATGGCGTAAAAATCGAGTTCCATGAGCTGCACGTCGCGGAAAAACCTGAAAAAGCGCCGCGAGCGGAATTTTACCAGGGGCATGCCGGGCTTCGAAAAATAGACGATGCGGTTCGGCTGGTCGAAATGATGGAACTTGAAGCCCCTGAAGGCGAGGAGCTCGCCGCTTTTTATGTACATACTCCCCACCATGATTATGAAGGTAACCATGAAATAGCTTTCGTAATATTTCTCGTAGAGCTTCAGGTTTTTCTTCTCCAGCTCTTTCTCTTTCTCCGTGGCGGGCTCGGGCCATGGCCTGGTGTGGCCGTCCAGGAGTCCGCTGAGGGTGAGGCCTTTCGGGTTCGGCGGGTTCCGGTATCCGAACCCGGAGGCGGATATGCCGGGCAGATCGTCCTTCATCACGGTCACGCGGTACCAGTACTTGATGCCGGTTTCGGCAGTGCTGTCGGTAAACCGGACGGAGCCCGTATTGCCTATTTCTTCATACGTCCCATTTTGATACGGGGAGCGGTATATAGTATAGGTGTTGCCTGATGTGTTGGATTTCCATGTCAGTTCAACCGCATCCTTGGATTTCCCCCTCGAGACTGCCAGGTTTGAGACAACCGGGAGCTTCCCGTCGAAGAACAGGGAGGTCCTTTTCACCAGCTGGGCCGCGGCCTTTGCAAGGTCGCCTCTCTCGATTGCCTGGTCAAGGGTGCAGATAATCCGCTTTTCCTGTGATGAATAAATTTTGGCCTGTATAAAAAGGTCATTCTGCCGGCGGTATGCGGTGCCAATCATGAGATGGGGGCACTGGATCTGCGCGCACAGGGCTTCATACCGTGACAGGTTTGCGCCGGAGAGGGTGATTCCCGGCTCGTATTCATACCATAGCGAATCGGTCACTGCCGGGGGGATCATGAAGAGACGGTTTTTACCCGCGGCAGTCTTAATCTGCGCATTCAGCGCCTTCATCGCTTCGACGGTGAGCGAATAGGAGTTGAACCTGAGCAGGGCCACTCTCTCTTCCGGTCGGGGCCCTGCTACGGGTCCCGGTGCGGATACGGCTGCCGCTGTCAGCAGAGCGAAGATGGTGATTTTAGAGCAAACGGTTGAAAAGCGTTTGGACAGCATTTTTTGTTTCCACATGGCGCTTGGCCAGCTTGAATATCTCCACCTTAAAGTAACCAAACTGTATGGTCTTAATCAAGTTTTCCGGGCGAAGCTCCTCCCGGTATGTATCGGAAATAGCTTTTTCAAAGACAACATTCCTGCAGACTGCCAGGTAGAGGGGGATGCCGTTTTCGGGTAGGGTGACTATTTTTCCGTTTTTCAGGCTGTTCGTGCTTATATCGATATCGTAAAGGATTTTATTTATCAGCTTGTAGTTATAGGGGATCAGTGACTGGATTATGACGGCCCTCGCCCTGTTTTCCACGACAAGCCCGGCGGACCAGCTGCCGGCGAGGACGGCGTTGGGCGGCAGTTCGCGTCCCAGCTCTTTTGATGCCGTGTAAAGCGTGTGCTCATGGAACAGGAACCATTTGCCGTACTGGAATAGCTGCAGGGCCATGATTACGCTGAGGATGAGTGCCGGGAACTTCGGGTCTTTCATTAACCCGATCAGGCGTTTCCGCAGCGCTACCGTCGTTATGACGCACCCGATCCAGAAGACGCCCGCGGCCGCAAGGACCACGGCCAGGCTCGAGAAGTCACCCTTCATGACCGATGGGTAAAATTTTTCCACCAGTCTGTTTTTTACCGACTGCGGGATTGTCTGCACCACCGGGACGATGCCGGTGTAGGCGAGGGTGAAGAGGACGAACAGGTAAAAGACGAGATTGTGCGGGAAGCGCTTGTTGCCGGTAAAGAACGCGGCTATGTCCTCGTTCATTGTATCCGCGATGACCCGTGAGGCAAGGCCGACAAGGGGTATAACCATCAGCAGATAGTACCGTGACGGGCTGTAGTACATGACGGTCGTAAAGAATATACCGAACAGGAACCAGCAGGCGAGAAAGAGGTCAGCGGTGTTCCGCCGGCCCCCGTATATGTATCGATAGATGGCGTAGAGGGAAAAAAGGCTGCCGAGAAAGAAGGTGAAGGGATGGAGGAAGATGAACTCCATGTAAATCCCCTTTGTCAGGACGTTCTGCAAAGGATCGAAGGCAGTGAAGGGCAGGAAGGCGGAAATCGGCTGGCCGAATATCTTATATGACATCAGCAGGTAGGCCAGTTTCACCTTGAGTTCGTCCATGTGCGCGAAGGGTATGTAGATCGCTGCAAAAGCTGCGATGTAGAGGGCCAGGATCGTGTTCATAAACCGCTCTGACGCCCTGTAGCGGTTACAGAGGTGGAGCATGACCGCCGGGGCCATGGCGGGAACGAGGATAAGCAGGTTCCGCTTCACGAAGAATCCGCCGGCAAAGCCGAGAAAGCCGATCATGAAGAATGCGGCGCGGACCAGTGTCTTTTTCGCGGCATAGGAGGATTCGCTTTCCGCGTCCCGGCGGTCTCTGAAGGGCCTGAAACACTCGGAAAACCCCAGGACCGCCACCATGATGTAGAAGATCAGGTGCGATTCATACATGCCGAGCCGGTTGAACATGGCCGCGAAATAATTGACGCCGAACAGGGTCAGGCCGGTGATGGCGGTGAGACGGTCGTAATTGCGCGCCAGGAACAGGAACAGGAGCGCCATGGTGGCGGCTGCGTAGATCACCGAGAGCACCCGTATCGACGCGTAACTAACGCCGAAATGCCTGAATATCCGCTCGTGGGGCAGTACCGTCAGGGGGCTTTTGGTGTTCCAGCCCTCGTACTCGTCTTCCGGGGTCCATTTCCAGCCGCCGTAGAGGACCTTGTTGCGGGCGTCGTAGGTCTTGAATCCCTCATCGGTGTATGTCGCGGCCGACATGGTGAGGTCCTGCGGGGCGTCGGCGTTGATGTGTGCGATGCGCATCAGGGTGAAAAGGAGAATCAGGGCGATAACCGCGGGATAGAATGCCCTGTGGGCGGATAATCGTTTCAATAGCTTCAGCATGGCTTATCTCGCGCGTTTTATTTGTAATAGTTATCAAGGACCATCGGACCTGAGAGGCCCGGGTTTGAGCCGGCGCCGTAAGACTGCAGGGGCGCCTTCTGGCACTGCTGCTGGAAATGATATTTCTTAAAGACCGTCAGATAGCCTTCCACCATTTTCTTCCACGCGAAATTCGTGATGGTGAACTGCTGCGCCTTCTCGCCGAAATCCTTCAGGTGGCTGGTGTCGGACAGGAGGGAATGGATCTTTTCTATCCATGCCGCCTCGTTTTCCGGCGGGACCAGGAACCCGTTCTTGCCGTCGATGACGGCGCAGGTGATCCCCTCGAGAGAGGAGGCAATCACCGGGGTGCCGTTCACCGACGCCTCCAACGCCACGAGGCCGAAGCCCTCGGCGTCACCCGCGACCTTTATGTTGGGCATCACGAACATGTCGGAATGTTTGAGTATCTGCACCATGTCCTCGAAGGGCTGCTTGCCGAGGTAAAAGGCCCTTCCCTTTATCTCGTCGCGTCCGAGGGCTTCCTGGACGTCTATCTCGTCAAGGCCCAGACCCAGGGCCAGCACGATGATGTGGGCGATCCGTTTCGGCAGGAGGTTCATGAAAAAGTTGATGCGCCGGATGTTCGGGTCGGTCGGTCCGACGATCAGGTAGATGATGTTGGGGTCCAGCTGGGGCAGTATCCTGGTCATGAACCAGGAGAAGCCTTTCCGGCGCACGCTCCGGCCGATGGAAACGAGGATTTTCTTGTCGTGGAGCGGTATGCCCAGCTTGGCCTCCAGGGTCTTTCTGAAGCCGGCCTTTTTATTGATGAGGGACATTTCCGTGTCGACGCCGTTGCGGACCACGTAGACCTTGTCGCGGTCGAAGCCGCGCTTGATGCATTCCTGGGCCGTCGCCTGGCTCACGGCTATGACCCCGTCAAGTTTTTTGAACCAGCCCACCACGCGGTTCTGGTAGATGTTGCTGGGCAGGACGATGTCGAGGCCGTGGAGGGTCATCAGCACCGGCAGGGACGTGATCCTCTTGATGAATATGCCGCAGAGTCCCATGAGACCGTCATTCAGGTGTATGATGGAGATGCCGGGGTTCTCTTTCAGTATCTTCTTCACCTTCATCGGCACCGTGAGGAGAAACTTCATCCTGCTGGTCTTGTTGTCGTATATCAGCGTGTGGACCTTGTTGGTTTTTGCCGCGCCGTTGATGAGCTCATAACTCTGTTTTTCCATCCCCCCGACGGAAGGCGGATACTTATGAGTTATAAACAGGATTTCCATCTTTCGATCCTCCGGTATTCCGAATGATAATGAGGAAGGCGATAAAACCGACGCCGATCCAGAATAGCTGGCGCGCCCGCCGCAGTATCGAAACAGTGACCCAGACGCCCGATCCGGGCACCTGCACGAATTCCAGCATCAGCTTGCTGGCGTATTCCTCGATGCCGATCTGGCCCGGCACGAAGGCTCCCAGCCCCTTGAAGACCATGACCCCGACCTCGATGGCGATGCAGGACAGGAACGAGGCCTGCAGGCCGAGCAGGTAGAGGATGACGTAAAACTCGGACGCCCCCATGAGCCAGCTGGTAAAGGACAGCATGAAAGCGATTATGAAATTCAATTTTTTTGTTTTGTAGAAGTCGATGAGTTCCTCGTCGGCTTCTTTCATTTTCTCGATGGTGCCCGGAAGTCCCGTCAGGTGCGGGAAACGCCGGTTGATCAGGGATAGCAGCGCCATCGGCATCGACAGTATCCCCTTGCCGCTGCCGAGACGGTAAAGAAGAAACACCAGCAGTGCGAACATCAGCGCGATCATGGCGATCAGCGACGCCGTACCGGCCATGAACTTGAGCCGGTCGAAAAACAGGTATACCCCGATCATGATGAGGGTGATCGCCGAGAAGAGGACCAGGAACCGTGAAATGGTGAGGGATACGATGCTGTCCTTGTAGGGTATGTTCTTTCTTTTCAGGAGTATGGCCTTGAGCGCCTCGCCGGCGATGACGTTGGTCGGATTGATCTGGGCAAGGCTTTCGCCTGACTGTCGTATGATGAACAGCAGTGCCGTCGAGATGTGTCCCGGGAACCGGTAGAAGGAGAGCTTCCAGGCCATGGTGACCAAGAAGTAGGCGATGAAGGTGACCGCGATGAGGAGGGAGAACCTGACGTTGATGAGCTTCAGCTGGTCCCAGATGCCGGACAGGTTCGACTTTGACGCGAACCAGTAGATGAGAAAAATGCCCAGGAGAAGGCCTGCGGTCCTGAGTATATAATGGGCCCGGCTTTTCTTCGGGGCCTGTTTCTCGGCCAGGTCAGACGGCAGCTTCATTCAGTCCCTCAACTTTTTTTTCTCTGCAATGATCCGTTCATATGACATGAACAGGTCGCGGCACAGGGTGTCCCACTTCTGTTTTTTCGCGTATTCCACCGCGTTCCTGCTCATGCGCTTCAGTTCGGCCGGATTGTTGATCAGGTGGTCGAGCTTTTCGCAGAAGGCATCTATGTTTTTCGGCTCCACCAGGTAGCCCGTCTCTCCTTCCTTGATGATGCCGCACTGGCCGCCCTTGGCGGCGGCCACGACGGGGAGGCCCGACGCAAGGGCCTCCAGGTTCACGTTGCCGAAGGTCTCTGTTATCGAGGGGAACAGGAAAATGTCGCAGGATGCGTATATCCTGTGCAGGTCGCTGTTGATCAGCTTACCGGTGAACACCGCGCCGGGCATCCGCTTCATCATGTAGTCCTGCTGCGGCCCGTCGCCGGTTATGACCATTTTTACGTTGGGATGGGTTTTGCTCAGCTTTTTGTATATGCCGATGATGGTCGTTATCTCCTTGATCCAGAAGAGCCTGCTGACAAAGAGTATCCGTATCGTGTCCTTCCCGCACAGGTTTTCGATATACCTGGTATCGCGCTTTTTCGGATTGAACAGGTTCATGTCGATCCCGCGGGCCCAGATCATCATGCGGTTGCGCTCGATGCCGAAGGTCACGAGGTCTTCGAGGACCGGCCGCGTCGGGACATAGACCAGGTCGCACCTGTTGTAATAAAACCTGAGAATTACCGGCACAATATGTTTCAGAAATTTAAGGAATGGAAGGTACTTGAAATAATAATCGACGTAAATGGGGAAATGCGTATGATACATGCTTACCAGCGGCAGGTTGTTCCTCGTGGCATAACTGCGCGCGTAGCGCCCCAGAAAGGATGGTGAAGTAAAATGGACAAGGTCGGGTTTGAATTTTTCAAGGGCGTTTTCAAGGTTTTTATCAAAGTAGGGGAAGGCAAGGGGATACGCGCCGTACAGGGGCATTTTAATATACCTGCACACGATGACGGGATAGGGAAACGCGGCGATATCTGTCGGGGGATAGGGAGTAATGAAGAGAAAATCAAACCTGTCTCTCGGTATCCGTTCAATGATATTATAGAGCGTGTAGGTCACGCCATCAAGGTTCTCTTTTAACACATCCGCGAAGACGGCAACCCGTATCTTCTTCGTTTTTTTCATAATGTGGGATTTTCCGTAATGTTTAATAACCGCCCCGTGATTGCTTCGCTGCGATGGTTTCTCTCCGTGCCGATGTTTGAGTAACGATATACTGGCGGCTTGAAGCCGGGAAAAAACAGCGAGATGACTCACGCGCCCCGTCAAAATAAATTCATAAATTGACCCTGTCAAGGACTATGTGCTTTATTTTTTTCCGGTCACGCGCGGAACTTATCGCGAAATGAATACAGTTGTATCATTATTGCAACAGCGGTCTCTGCTATTCGTACCGGAGCGCGTCAATCGGGTTGAGCTTCGACGCTTTTTTTGCAGGATAATATCCGGACACGATGCCGACCATGGCGGCGGACAGAAAGGAGCCGATTATCGATATCAGTGATAGAATGAAGGGCTGGTTAGAGACAACGGTATACAGGACATACAACGTCACTCCGATTATGATTCCCGTGATGCCGCCGAGGGAGCTCAAGATCAATGCCTCGATGAGGAACTGCATGAGGATGTCGCGGTTTTTTGCGCCGATGGCCATGCGAATGCCGATCTCGTGGGTCCTCTCGCTCACCGAGGCGAGCATGATGTTCATGATCCCGATCCCTCCTACTACGAGGGAAATGAAGGCTATCGCCACTGTCGCGAGGGAAATGTAGCCTGAAATCTCTTCGGTCTTCTGTATTACTTCCTTGCTCGATGATATTTTGTACTCCTGGAGCTGTTCCGGCTGCAGGTTGTATTTCCTCTGGAGCAGCATCAATAGCTCCTGCTTGACGTCATCCACCTGTGACTCGGAGTAGGTGGCCATGTTGATGATGACAAAGTTCTTGATACCGATGAGCTTGTTGGCCAGGGTGGTGTAGGGGCAGACGATGAAATCGTCGAAATCCCTGCCGCCAAGGGACATCCCTTTTTCCTTCAGACAGCCGACTATCCTGAAGGGTATGCGGTTGATAAGGATCACCTTGCCCACGGGCTCCTCGTATTCAAAGAATGTTTTCTTGATGCTGCTTCCGATGATGACGACCTTGTCGTAGGCCCGGATCTCTTCCTCGGCAAAGAGGCTGCCGCTTTCAAGCTCCCAGTTGCCCATCCTGAAATAGTCGTTGTTGACGCCGTACACCTGGCGGTTCAGGTTCTTGTTCTTGTACTTGACCAGGAACTCCCAGTTGTTCATCGGCGTGAGGTACTGGACGTCGGGAATGTTTTTCCGGATATCTGTCAGGTCGCTGTCGTTGAAGGGCTTCTTGAAGGACATCAGCATGATGGCGCTGCTCCCGAAGCTCTGGATCTTTTCGCGCACGGCGACCCTCATGCTGTTGCTTACCCCGATAAGCAATATGACCGAGAACACGCCGATGATTATGCCAAGACAGGTGAGAAAGGTCCTCATCTTGTTTCTCTGCAGCGCCCTGATCGCAACAATCGACAGGTTTTGATAGCTCATGCTCATGTCAGTTTGGTTCCTTCCCGAAAGCCTACCGGCTTATCATAAGTATGCCCCCGATGGGGACGGCTTGTTACGGTCCAATCAGGCTACCCTGTACCGTGCCCCATGGAGTAAACATCCGTCAAGGAAAAAATTGACGGCCGGACAATGCCCCGCCCGTGCCGGCGCATATCAGGGGTTCACGGTACGAAGCGGTAGAGGTAGCTCGTTATTCCGCCCCTGGTGTGAAAGGTCTGTATCAGCCTGAAATGTCCCGAGGCCTCGCCGTGGTCCCTGATCTCCTTGAATATCCAGGCCTTCCGGTCAATGGCGTTGGGGTCCTTCAGGGGGAGTCGCCGGATGTAAAAATCATCGACGAACACGTAGGTCGTTTTCAGCGATGCGAGTTCGGGAACGATCTCCCCTATGGTGCGTCCCTTGATGAAATAGGAGAGGATGAACCTGTCGCTGCCGAAACCGGAGTAATACATGGGCACGTTGGTTTCGGATATGAGCATCCTGTCGCCGGGGGCGGCATGGTCCCGGTACCAGAGGGCGGCCTTCTTGAACTCAACGCGGGAGAGGCCATGGTGGTCCATGGCGCGCACGCCGTAGTAGACCATCATGTTGATAAGGACGCCGCAGGCCAGTGCGAGGAGCGCGCCGTTAAAGGCGGCCTTCTTCCCTGTCCCGCGGAAAATCACCGCCGCCATCAGGGCCGTGAAAAGGGCGGCAAAGACGCAGTGGGGCGCCGTATTGTCCCTGGCCAGGGCGCCGAAGGTGAGGGCATAGAGGATGAAGGCCGTTCCCGCCAGGACCGCCCCCGCGCTCTTACGCGAACGGTCCGAAAGCCCCGACCAAGTACCGCGGAGCCAGGGCGCCATTCCTTCCGAGATGCCGTAGAAGAGAAAGAGCGTCAGGATCCAGAGAACCGGCATGACATACCGGTCCTTGGTGTTCTGGTAGACCATGTGGATGAGAAGGAAACCGGCGAAGAAGACGAATATCGGCGCGAATTCTTTTCTTTTTTGCCTCCAGATAAGGATGATCCCCCAGATGATGCCGATGACCGTGACAAGACCGGGGAGCGCGATCAGGGCCAGAAGAAAAATTTTAACCCCTGTGTATTCATGAAACCAGGCGTGCGTTGCCGTCCATTGGAGAAAGCCCCCGGCAACCAGGAAGCAGTCAATAATGAATCGGTAGATGTTGGGCCCGCGGTGGGCGATCTCGCCCACGTAGGTCTGCCCCCTGGTGTTGATGAAGCTGAGGAGGAGCCAGGCCGCGGTGCCCGCAGAGGCGCAGGCCCCCAGAACGATCGCCGTCGGCCATTTCTTTTTAAAGAAGAAGTCCCTGAACATAACCGCCGGGACGATGAACACCGCGTCCCACTTGGTGACGGCGGCGAAAAAGGCCGTCGCGTAGGATATCCTGGATTCGCCCAGCGCCAGGTAGAGGGAGAGGACAATGAGCAGGGTAAGGGCCATCTCCAGCTCGGAGTTAATGGTCATGTACAGGGTGTAAATATTGACCCCGAGAAAAAGCAGAGCCGCCAGGGAGGCTTTTTCCGGCAGGAACCTCCGGTAGACCAGGAAGACGAGAAACAGGTACGGCGCCAGCAGTACCAGGTTGAGGACAATGGCGGTCTGGTAGACCGGGTCCGCGGATTTCACCGGGTTCAGCCAGGTGAGCAGGGACAGGAGAAGGGGGTAGAAGGGAAGAAATTTGTAATTTTCTCCCGGGAAGTTGCCCTTCATGTATTCCAGGACCGGCACCCTGATGTTGCTGATATAGTCCCCCGTGGGCGTTTCAAAATAATTGAAATAAAAAATCCCGTAGGCCACCGAGACGATGAGTATTCCCGCGGCAATGATTTTACTGACAGGCAGCTGTCTTGGCTTCATGGGGCTGCTCCTCCGGTCATGGTTGATCGCGGCATGGGTATAAATCCGAAAGATACCACGTGTTCACGTTTTCCGAAATGTCAAGATACTTCTTGTTCATGGTTAAATAACCGGTGCAAAAAAATATTCTCTACCCGGGTTTGTTTTCCAAGTGAACAGAGAATGCCCTGCCGATGATGTCATTGACAAAGCAGGTGAGTGGCGATATAGTGCCGGTATGGAACATGTTCTGTCGGTGGAATACGGGGGAGCCGGTGCCCGGCCCAGCGTGCCCTTTGCGGCGCTGCAGCAGGTGGATGATCGTTCTTTTTCAACCACCGAAATCAGGGACGTGCCTGACCATGAGACCGACTGGGGCAAAAAGAACATCCTCTGCAAGACCTGCGGCAATCCCATAACCTCGGATGAGGCCGGTATCGCCATGAACGGCTCCCACGAGCATACCTTCATGAATCCCCGGGGCATGGTGTTTCGCATCGGCTGTTTTTCAAAGGCAGCGGGATGCTTCATCGTGGGCTCCCCCACCGATGAATATACCTGGTTCCCCGGTTTTGCCTGGTGCTGCGTGATCTGCGCCCGGTGCCAGTCGCACCTGGGGTGGCATTATCGGTCCGGGGGAAGCGGCTTTTTCGGCCTGATACTGGACCAACTGGTGCGGCAGTGACTTACTTCTGGATATTTATGTTGAGCCGGACCCTGCGGGCCCTGGCGGGGACCTCGGCCGGATACTGCCTCTGGACGCTCCATTCACCGCGGAGTTCCCCCATGAACCGGCTGAAATTTCCGCGGGGTATTTCCACGATCACCTGGCTGCCATCGGCCGTTTTTCTGATGATCTTCCCGTTCAGCGATTGGGCGAGGGCTGCGATGCCGCCAGCCTGGGCCTGGCCGGTGCCGGTCGGCACGGACTGCATGGCACCCTCTGGCGCCGCCTTGTCCTTCTTGGCATACCCGAGGCTCTTCCGCGCATCCGTCCTGGGTTCCCCGGCGCGGTCCTGGTTCCTGGCCTGGAAAGACTCCTCTTTCGCCGGTTCCGCGCCGGCAGTGATGTTCTGCTTCAGGCAGAGGGTGATCTCCGCCTGGTCGCCGCGGGAGGATTGTTCTTTTTCCATGGCCAGCTGTTCGGAATATGACGGTGTCGATGCCACCATGTCCGCGGCACGGGATTCGACTTTGCTGGCCTCTTTGGGAATTGCCGCTTTTTCCGGGGCTTTCTCGATAGCCGCGGACGGTTTTTCGCTTCGGTATGCCTCCCGGTCACTGCTCGCAGTTGTTTTGTCCTCCATGGCCAGGTGCCGGCCCGGCCCCTCAGCTTTGTATTCGGCCATCTCGGTACTGAAGGGCTTGAATACCAGCAGGCCGGACACGGCAAGGGCCAGGAGCGCCGCGACCTCGAGGGGAACTTTTATCTTCAGCGGGAAGAAGAGCCTGGTGACAAGGGCGCCGCGTACCGGGGCGTCGATCTTTTGATGAATTTTTTCCAGGAAATCGTCCGGCGCCTTGAGGGCGGGAAAGCTCCCGGTTTTCTTCAGGTATTTCCTGAGGAACTCCAGCTCTTCCCGGCAGTCGGCGCATTTTCTGATGTGCTCCTTCACCAGTGCGGCGTCCCCGGCCGGGAGGCTCCCCTCCCGGTATTCATCGAGGAGCGGTTTTACATCATCGCACTTCATTCAGATGACCTCCCGCAGCAATTCTCTCAGAAGGTGCCGCGCCCGCGCCAGCCTCGACTTGACCGTTCCCAGGTTCACGCCGGTGATGTCGGCGATGTCCTCGTACGAGTTGCCCTCAAGGTCCCTCAGTACGACCAGCACCTTTAGTTCTTCCGGAAGGGCGTCAATGGCCTGGTGGATGAGCCGGGCCTGCTCGTTTTTTTCGAAGACGCTGTCGGGGTTGAAGGAACAGTCGTGTATCTCCACCGTTTCGCTGCCCGGTTCGCCCGGATTGTCGATGCGGAGCATCTTTTTCCTGGCGCGGTTGCCGGAGGACGCAATCCTGTTCCGGCAGGTGTTTATGGCGATGCGGTACAGCCAGGTGGAGAAACTTGACTGGAACCGGAATTGTTGTATGTTCCTGTAAACCTTGATGAACGTCTCCTGGGCGCAGTCATTGGCATCGTCATAGTCGTTTACAATGCGAAAACAAAGATTGAATATCATATCCCTGTACTTGACAACGAGCCGGTCAAAGGCGTCGGAATTGTCCGACAGGAAACTCCGTATCAATACCTCGTCATCCTGTTCCGGCCGGTTCGTTGTTTTATTCTTCCTGTTCATTAGACACTGTTATATAAAAAAAGATCGTTATTTATGATACCATTACGGTCATTATCAAAATAATGCAAAGAGTCAATATAATTTTCAGGGCATAGCCTGTTTCTTCAAGGGAATACATTAATCCGGTCTGATTTCTTCCAGGGTAGAGTATGTCTTAATGATTAATGAGTAACTGAAGTTGTTCTTTTTTGCTCTGACCCCCCTCCTGTCGAGACATAAAAAATTAGTTAAAATAAAATAAATAAATTATATAAATAATTATAAAAATTAAACATTTAAAAAAAATATTTTTCAAACCCATCCGTGCGGGATTTGTAATTGACATTCTTTATTTATTATTGTATTTTATGAATAATTGTATACTGTATATATTTTTCTGTATATGATCGAATTCATTTTTAAGGATTGTGATTAGTTTAAAAATTGAATGAATAACTTCTGCCTGATACCTGTCATAGCATTGTTAGTGTTTTTATTTATCAAAGACAATCATGCGGCAGACAGTATAACAACGGCGGGAGATAACAATTTTCAACCTGTACATGATCTTTATGTGGATCAGACCATTACCGATAAAGGCCAGAGTAATGAAGTGGCCGATGATGCAACCGGTGTTACCGACGCGGCAAGGCTGAACAGAATCAATAATCAATGATGAAACGACCCTGGATGCGTCAATCGTGAGAATTTCAGCAACGACCAGGACAGGCATCATGATCGGTATTCTGGCGGCACTGCATCTGGTCAGCGGAAGCATAGCTTACTGGAGAATGCGCAGAATGAACTCTTGAGTTCATGAGCGTTACCACCATCGCAGTTTAACGGTTGATAACCGATTTAAACCCTCCATATCCTTTTCCCCTCCCTGGAGGAACAAAATTCCTTCAGGGAGGAAAATTTTTTCCTCTTCGGCTCACAATGGTTTTCCCCCTGCTGTCCAGAGTAAAAAAATGCAGTCTTTCTCTTGACTTTTTTATACAAGTGGTCTAATGTCATATGCGGTCACGGTTGTATTGTTTTCTTCAGCTTGCATCGGTCAGGGTGCTTTCGTTTCATCTGGTGAAGCAGGTAAGGCCCGCTCTTCCTCAAGGGGGATGGGGATATTGAAAACCTTTGAAATGACCGAATAATTCTCTTTTTGTACATTTTCGAAGGAAGTACAGCTGCTGCGCTTCCTGCCGGAGCTATGTTTAATCTGCGCTATTTTCGGAGTGATAGGTGATAATAGTTCTTTTATTTCTGGTGCTGCTGCTATCCCTTGGGTTTCATTTATCATATCTTGCCAGATACATTCAGACCCGCAAGCCCGATTTGCTACAGAAGTATATACTCACGACGGTGTGCAACGTCTTTATCTCGGCCGCCCTGATCTTTACCGCCCTGTACAGGCCGGAGCAGATACAGAAGATCAAGTTTCCCCTCATGATGTGGATCGTGAACGGCTTCACGATGGTGGTGATGCTGATGTCCCAGATCACCATCGCGCGGCGCATCTACCAGCGTTCAAAACTGCCGGAGAACTATCATTATAATTTTTTCGGGAAGAAGGTGCTTCATCCTTCGGTGGTCAAGCCGGGGGAAGTGGCCGCTTTTTTTGCAACCATTCCACTCTTTCTTTTCACCGGGGCCTATTTTTTTGCGAAATTGATCAGGTTTTTTCTCTAGTCCGTAAAAGGAAAATGGACATATATTTATTTTGTGAAATTTTTTTGTGGAAATTTTTTAACACAAATGGTATTATGTATCAAAACGGTTTAAGTGGAACCTAATAATACAAGAACAAATATTGTTCAGGGGAGGAAGCTTCAATGGCGTTAATTACCAAAAATGTCAGAGAACACGCGGAAAAATGCAAGGCGTGCGTTTTGCAGAAAATGAGGAAGTATCTGGAAACGAGCATGCAGGGCGGGGGCAAAACGGCCATCGACAAGGACACGGCCAAGCAGATGCTGAAGTTCACCAACGTCCTGGAGAAAATAGGATGCAACCTCTGTCCGTATAAAGGCGATTTTGAGAAGATTTACGGCGTAACACCGGTCGAGTACTTCGTTCAGAAAGAAATCAGCGAGATGAATATCAAATACTAACACCCATCGAACAGTGCCGAAATACAGCAGAACACCCGCCATGAGCGGGTGTTCTGTTTTTTTACCGGGGTTTCCCGGGGGCCGTTCAGCAGAGCGGTCTACCGGTCTTCATTCCGTTATTCCATGAGCTTCGCGTCCTGTTCGGCGGCCGTGTCATACCGGCGCGGTATCATCATCAGGATGATCAGGTTGGTGACCGCCAGTATGAAGGTCATGGTTATGATGATAAGGACCAGCATCTGGTTCTTGATCCTGTCTATGTTGACCAGATTGACGCCTATGATAAAGGAACCCCACTGTTTGCCGTAGAGCCTGACGGGGGCCCCTATGTTCCAGAGTATCTCTCCGGTGTCCCTCTTGTACAGCTCCTTGTGGGCGCTGTCGCCGTTGTAATCGAGAATCTTTTTTATGCCTTCGTAGGCTGAAAAGTTCCTCTGGGACCTGCTGTAAATTACGTCACGGGCGTAATTGTTCGTCTGCGGCTGCGAATATTTCGAATTATGGATAGGGACGTAGCCGTTTTTATCCATTAAAATGGCGAACTCCACTTCAGTATCCAACAGGAACTGGTCTTCAATGCCCTGGATCCATTTTGATAATACAGGGGTAAAGCGGGTCATGTATTTCTTCGGATTGGTCCCGGGAATCTCTATGTAATTCTCGTCGAAAATGTCATCCTTGCTGATCATATTGTTTTTTATCATGAAGTACATGATTTCGCTCATCGCCCTGGCGCCGGCCATGGCCTCGATGCGGCACTTTTCATAGAGCTGGTTTTCCAGGTTGCTGAAAATCTTGTAGATGATCAGATATGATCCCAGACAGGACATAAGACTGAAAGCTATCGCCAGAATGATTTTTCTTCTTAAGCTCATGGTTTACTCTGCTTGATTAATTTGATAACACTGATTCGCCATTATCTGGCGCAAATATTACATATAATCACTTAATTGTCTATTATAATTTTCTTCCGATTGCTATTTGGACCAGGCGCTCCCGGCGCGTCACATAACAGGATTATAATCATATCGGTCGCCCCTCAAGATGAAAATGAATCAATATTGAAATTGTACTTTACGAAATCACTATTTCTGGTTACTTTTATATCACGGAAAACTATAGTTTCACGTTATGGGGCCGTAATTTTCGATGTTTTATATTGACAATTATGACGCAGTTGCTAATCTGGCTAAAAAGCTTTAAAGGGCAGGGTAACGTACATGTTATTATTCAGACCCAATATCGAAAAATTCATAAGTGAGAATAATATACCCGGCCTTATCAAGTGCACCACCTACCGGGACCCCGAAGTAAGGCTCAAGGCTTTTCTCAACCTTGTGGCCAGGGAAGAACGGACCCCCGAAATCCTTAACGCTTTGCGGAAAATGAAAAACGACAAGGATGTCCGCGTCCGTAACGCCGCCATCCTCAAGCTGGCCGAGGTTGGCGATGAAGGCATCCTCGATGACCTCCATTCCATTATGGTCGAGGGTTCGCAGAATGACAAGATCGACGCCCTCAGGATTCTCGCTGACCGCGGGAAATTAGACGCCCAGGCGTCAAGCCTGATTGTCCTTGCCCTGAACGACAAGAAGGGCATGGTCCAGCTCGAGGCCATCCGGACCATGGGTTCCCTGAAGGACCATTCTTCGATCGTGCACCTCGAAGAGAAACTCCATGATACGCGGCACCAGATCCGCCTTGAGGCTGTCAAGGCCCTGGGGGCGATCCAGACCGACGATGCCATCGAACTTTTAATCGGCTCCCTGACCGACAACAAGCTCGAGATCCGGCGCGCGGCACGCGAGATCATGGAGAGCATCGGCACCGAACGGGCCAAGAAGGCCCTCAACGACGCTCCCCTGATGATGATGGTAAAAAGGATGAATGAAGGCGTTGCCTCCAAGGTGGACGCCCTCACCTATATCGGCAAGCACCGATTTGTCGACGCCCTGCCGCTGGTCCACAAGGCGACGAGCGATGAGTACAAGAACGTGCGCTTTGAAGCGGTCAAGGCCCTCGCCCAGATGAGGGACAAGGGCTCCATCAACACCCTGGCCCGCATGATCAATGACCCCTATTTTGACATCAGGCTGGAGGCGGTCAAGGCGCTGGAGCGGATCATCGACCCAGCTGTACTCAAGCCCCTTGAGAAAGCCAAAGAAGACCTGAACAAGAGCGTCAGGGAAGAGGCCAAAAAGGCATACTACACCATCCAGACCAAGCTGGAAGATACGAAAAAGAAATAAAAAAGAAATTGAGATACGGAATCACCGGCAAAGAAACGGGGATGATTGCAAAAAAGCGGGGTTCATGAACCCCGCTTTTTGTATATGGATGCCCCCGTTATATCGCGGTGGATCCGCCGTCAACCACGATGGTCTGACCGGTGATGAAGCTGGACGCCTCCGACGCGAGAAAGAGGACAGGGTGGACCACCTCGATGGGCTCCGCTATCCTGCCCATGGGAATCCCTCTTACGACATGGTCGTGGATGTCCCTGTTTGACCAGAAGGGCTTGCTGAAATCGGTGCGCACCATGGCCGGGGCCACGGCGTTGACCTGAATGTTGTAAGAGGCGAGCTCGGCAGCGAGGACCCTGGTCATCATCTCCACTCCCGCTTTCGCTATGCCGTAAATGCCCATTCCCGGCGAGGCCTTGCGGCCGGCGATGGACGACAGGCTGACGATCTTTCCTTTATTTGCCTGCTTCATGATCGCCGCCGCCTTGCGGGAGCAGATAAAGGTCCCCGTCAGGTTGGTTTCTATTATTTTCTGCCACTGCGCCACGTCGGTATCGGCGGTGGAGGGCGTCATGAGGTTCATGCCAACGTTGTTGATGAGGATGTCGAGGCGCGAGAACCGGTTGATCACTTCTTCGAAGAGCCTGTTCACGTCCTCCTCCTTTGCTATGTGGGCCGCCACCGTGAGGAGACTGTCGCCGCCCCCCAGTGACGCGGCGGCTGCATCGAGATTTTCCTTTTTGCGGCCGCATATCACGATCTTCGCCTTTTCCTCGACAAGCTTTTTTGCCAGCTCGAGGCCGATGCCCCGGCTGCCGCCGGTTACGACAATTACCTTTCCTTCAAGGCCGTAGGTGATGGTGCTCATGGTCTGTCTCCTTTTTCAATCAATGTGCCCGGGTCCGTCATGAAAGGCCGCCGCGTGACACGGAGGCCACAGCATCGGATACGCGACGCATCTTCACTCCGGCTGGATTTCAAATAAAACAATTCGAGTTGGAAATGACCTGCGGGGATCAGCCGGCGTCCGGTGTGATATCGGTATCGTCGCCCCCTTCCGTTTTCGCCTGGGGCACCAGGTATTTCTGGGGTATGACCGCCAGGATCACGAGGAGGGTGAAACTCAATATAATTATCATGATGGTAACGGTTATGATCACCATCTGGTTCTTTATGATATCGATCCGGTGCAGGGATATCCCCACCAGGAACGCTCCCCAGTGGCTGTCGCGGAACTGGACCGGGGCTCCGATGTCCCACATGCTTTCTCCCGTGTCGCGCTCGTAAAGGTATTTCACCGTCCCCGGGCCGCGGTATTGCAATACCTGTTTTATCTCGAGGTTGGTGGCGAAGTTTCTCTTTGAACGGCTGTAGAAGAGGTTCAGGTTGTGGTCTTTCCCCTCGGGGCGGGAATACTTGGAATTGTGCGTCGGAACGTAACCGTTTTTGTCGATCAGTATCGAGAAGACCACGTCCTCGTCGTTCAGAAACTCGTCTTCGAACTTCTGGATATATTTGTCGAAGACCGCGTCGTACTTGGTGGTGTATTTCTGCGGGTCGGTTCCCGGGATGGGAACGTAATTCGTGTCGGTGATCTGATCGGCCGTGAGCTGGTTGGTGTGGACCATGAGTTCCATGAACGTGTTCATCACCTTTGAGCCGACAAGGGCCTCGATCCGGCATTTCTGGAGTAGCTGTTCCTCTGTCTTGTCAAAAACCTTGGTAATAATGACGATGGAGCCGACGGACAGGATGAGGCATAAGCCTATGATTATGATGAGCTTCTTCTTGAGGTCCATTATCTATTCTATCCGTTTTTTTTAAAGCAATGCTTTTCGAAGTCATTATACCCGGGGCAAGTTAAAAAGTAAATAAAATAATCTGATGGCTTCACTAAAATGTGTATTTACTTTGACATGTATTGAACGCTGTTTACCGGAAAACGAGGGTCAGAGCAACGGCTTGAGGGCATTGAAAACCAATTTTGACCCTTCGGGATTGATATGGAGCTCGTCTATTGATATGGCATTGATATCGATCCCGGGGCGGAAGGGGTCCACGATGGTGACGTTTTCAAAGAGGGCCGCCGTTTCGCGGTATATCGCGTTATAGCGTTCCACGTTTTTGGGAGCATGGGGGCTCTTCCTCGCGTATTCGTCCGTGGTGGGGAGGATGGGTATAAGGATTATCCGGGCGGATATCATTTTTGCACGCTCAAAAAATGCCGTTATATTTTTCCTGAACTGCTCCGGGGCGACATCGGTTATCTCAGGGCTCCTGACCCGTCTTTTTTTAATGTATTCGATATACCGCTGCCTGAGGCGCGGCGGCATGTACCTGCTGACAAGGGCATACTCAAGGCCGCGCTTGTCAAAGAGGCGCGGCGCCGCTTCGGCCATGCCAATCTGGAGTATGACAATGTCAGGCATGTAGGATTCCAGCAGGTCGGCGCCGCCGCCCCCCTCGGTGACCAGGCGGGTGGAGGTGCTTCCGCGGGCGGTACGGTCCATGATATCATAGGCCGGGAACTCGCGCTTCAGCATGTGTATCCACGTTTCCTCGTACGCCACGCCGTGGCGCGGCATGGAAACCGAGTCGGCGATAATGATGATTTTCTTCTGTTTCATGATTGCCTGCGGTTTATGCCCCGAACCGTATGCCCTTGTAGATTGCATGGCACATGATGTCAAATAGTTTGTTGACAAATCGGTATTTTTCATGTATTAGAATACAGTCGTTATCACGTCGCCCCATTCCCTTGACCCGAACGGAGAACCAGATGGAACTGACAAAAAACGAAAGGATCATGAAGTACGCGGGCCTGGCCTATGCCGTGACCTTCTTTGGCGCTGTGCTGGTGTTTATTTTTCTTCCTGGTCCGATGTTCGCGGTGATGAACGCAGCCTCCCTGGCCTTTTTCCCGTCGCTGCCCATGGCGTCCGATTCGGGCAGGTTCTGGCTTTCCCTCACGGTGTCCATGATGGCCACCATCACGGTATTATCATGCATGATATATAAAGATGTTAAGAACAATTACCGAATGGCCATACCCCTGGTGACGGCGAAGTTCACATCATCCCTCTTCGGTCTCATTTTTTTTATTGCCGGTTTTGCCGGCATCGGTTCCGGGTGGAACACCCTGGCAAACCTGATCATATTTTTTACTGACCTGCCCCTGGGTATACTGATGCTTGTGCTCTACCGGCGGGTCAGCAGGGAGCGGGTCTGATGGGCGGTACGATTATCGTCGGCGCCGGGATCAATGGCCTTCTCCTGGGGGCGCTCCTCGCCCATGAAGGCGAAGAGGTGGAGGTCTTCGAGAAAAACAGCCATCCCGGAGGGAGGGCCTTCCTGTACGAATACGGCGGATACGTGGTGGACTACGGCGTCCACCTCACGCGCTTCGGCCCGGAAAGCGCCCTGGCCAAAATAATGAAAAGGATCGGCTCGGAGGTTTCCTTCCGGAAGCTCGGCCCGTCCTACGTCATAGACCAGAACGGGAAGAAGGCGCTCTTCCCCACCAGCACGGGCGGCATTTTCAAGAGCGACATGTTCTCCTTCTTCGAGAGGATACAGCTTATCGGACTGCTCCTGAAAATAAAGAAGGGCGCCCTGAACGAGGGCCTGATGGACGTGTCCCTCCGCGACTGGCTGAACCTGAACAGGATCACCGGCGGCGTCCGGCGCTACCTCGAGCTCATCAGCGCCTCCGTCATGGTGTGCCCCTTCATGGAAAAGACCTCGGCGGGGGAGATGTTCCGGAATCTGCATAAGGTCTTCACCACGGGCCACTCTGCGGAGTACCTGTCGGGAGGATGGAAGCCGGTGTACCGGTCCCTCATCGGCGAGATAGAGAAAAAGGGGGTTATCCATTACGGCGCAAAGGTGGATTCGGTTCTGCTGGGGAAAGGGAAGGCCGCCGGCGTTGCCGTGGGACGGAAACAATACGGCGCCGACCGCGTCGTGCTGAACCTGCCGGTGCAGGATATCTTCGGTATCCTGCCGGAGGACAGGTTCGACCAGGAATACGTGAAGCTGTGCAAGAACCTTGTCCCGACATCGGGGATATTTTTCGACCTCGCGCTGAAAAAGAGGGTGGGGGACTGCGACGGTCTCCTGTACACCTACAGCCCGATGACCTACGGCATGATCACGTCGAACCTCGCGGAGGGAATCGCGCCGGAAGGGGGCCAGCTCCTCACCATGTTCTACCCGACGACGATGGAGGACGTGCGGGACACCAACCTGCGCATGCAGCGCAAGGAGGAGCTCTGGCAGGCCATCAAGAAGTATTTTCCCAACATAGAGGACCATATCCTCTGGAAGAGGGAAACATCCCTGAAGATGGTTGACGGGGCGCAGATCAACACCGGCCAGACCGAACACCGGCGGCCCGGAACGGCGGTGCCGGGGTTCTCGAACCTGTTCCTGGTGGGCGATTCCGTTGCCGCTCCCGGCGCGGGCGGCGACGTGGGCAATGAGTCGGTGCCGATCGCCTATTTCGTGATCACCGGGAAGTCGCTGGAGTGAAGGGTGAGCGGCAGGGCCTACAGGGCCCGCGCCGCTTCATCGCTGTCGTACCGGAGGTTCAGCCGCTCGGCCAGGACCTCCAGCATCAGGAGGGGAGGGTTTTTCACTTTCGGCGCGGCATAGTCGACGGTGGTTATGGCTTCAATCATCCGTTCAATGACCGCGCCTGCGCCGGGGTTCAGCACCCTGGCGGCGATGAAGGCCTCGCGTTTTTTCCCGTTGTAGTTGATCTGGATGATGTCGCTGCACATCTTCCCGCCGTAACCGTAGGAGGCTTCAATCGACAGGTGCGCCATCGAGTCGTCTTCGCCGTGCCGGTACATTTTCACGAGTTTCAGTTCCATGATGACCTACTGGGTTGCCGAGATCTCCTCCACCAGGGCGGAGAAGAGGGTGATGATGTCGCTGTTCGATTTGCGCAGGTAGGCGCAGAGCTGGCTGGCTATGGCCCGGGTTATGGCCAGGCCGGCCGTCGGGTTCTCGTCGCCGAACCTGATGAAGTCGTCACGGTTGATGACCAGGCACTCGCAGTCGGTCTGGGCGACGACCGAGGCCGAGCGCCGGTCGTTGTCGATGAGGGCGATCTCGCCGACGTTGATGCTGCCCAGGTCTGCGCTCAGGGTGGTCACCGTGTAGCTCTCGTTCTGGAGGGTGTTCTTGATGATGTCGATTTCGCCGTTCAGGATGATGAAAAGCTCGTCCCCGAAGTCTCCCTCGCGGATGATCATCTTTCCCTTCCGGTACTGGCGGCGTGCGCAAATGCTGGCGATTTTCCCGAGCACCTCAGCGTCGTTCTCGAACATGGAGAAGAAGGAAACCTCCTTCAGCTTGTTCAGGATGATGTCGTCCCCTTCGGGGAGTCCCTTTGTTTTTTTAAACAACGGCATGTTCGGCACCTTTTTCCGGTAGTTGTGCGGGCCCCTGCTTTCTACCCGCGATGACGATGGCCCTGCTGTATCGGTTGATCCGGTAATCGGTCGCGGGATTGATGACGGGCAGGTTCGCCATGAGCTGCTTTACCACTTTCAGGTTGTCCACGAGCTTGGATATGTCGGGGGTCTTCTGGGCGTCCCGGATGGCCTCGTTCTTGCGGGTGAAAAAGTTCCCCGTGTTCTCGAGGATGCCGATCAAAACGGTCCTGTTCCTTCCCATGTAATAGTCAAATAGTTCGCCGTAGGTCCTGCCGATGAATTTTCCCGGTATCTCCTGGGTCCCGATGGAGACATCCGCGTTCACGTTGAGGAGCTCGCTGATGACCTGGGATATGCCGCTGCCGGCCGAGGCGTTGGCTATGATGGACCGGTTGAATTCCGATGAAAGGATGATCTCGTCGCAGTTTGAGAACCTCAGGTAGCGCTCGAACTTTTCGTCAAGGATCTCGGCGCAGGTGTATATCGTCTTTGAAATGGACTTGATGGTGATGATGGTCATGACGGTGCGCGAGTCCACTTCCTGCACCGATCCCTGCACCAGCCGGTCGGCAAGGACGATGACCCGGGCCGCCTGCCTGAGGTTGGCCCTGCTCAGGACCCGCTCGTCGATGTAGTCGCCGCGGATGAAGTTGATATGGGAAAACCTGCTGTCGGATTTGAGGTTCTCAATCTCTTCAGGGGCCGCGGTGCTGATCAGCACGTATTCCGACGGAAGGAACTCCCTGTTCTTTTCCATGATGCTGCTCAGGACGCTGGCCATGTCCCGCTTCCATCCGCATATGATGAAATGATTTTTAAGGTTCAGTTCTTTCAATCCGCGACCCTCCTTTAGCTGTTGCTCCACCAGGGCTGACGCGATATTACCGGTGACGACGCCGACGAGGGAGACGCCGAAGAACATCAGCAGGATGCCCGTGAGACGGCCCGCGTTGGATTTCGGGTAGTAATCGCCGTATCCGACCGTGGTGGAGGTGACGAAGGCCCACCAGACGGCGTCTTTCAGGGTACGGATGTTGCTTGAACTGCCCTCGTCCTCGACCATACGGCCGTTTATGTTTTTGTAGAAAACATATCTGCTTTCAAAGTAATATACCGCCACCGACAGCACGGACAGAAAAATGAAAGCCACCAGGAACAGCTTGAAAAAAAAGTTGCGGGTGACCTTCATGACAACAAACCTCAGGGTTTTGCTCTGGAAAACTGCAAGATCGGACAGTTTCCTTTTCATCGAGGAGATTGCCCCGGGTATCGCATTACCCGTCATATTTTTAACGTTTGTGAACAGGTTAATAAGTTTCAGTTTTAACATAAGGCGGTCAATCGCAACATACTAGATATAGCCACTTATATTGTCGAAATAATCGTCCCAATAATTTACATGGTTTTGTGGGATTTTCTGAAAATTAACGCTCGCTCCGGCTTCCGAGTATGGTTGGCTTTCATGTCCGCGCCGCCGCAGTCCCCCTCTCCCGAAGGGAGCGGGGGAAGCCCGGGATAAGCATGGTAAATCAGCAGTCCCAGGCGAGGGCGAGGGCCCGCCTGGTGCGGGGTGAGGTCTGCGCGGTATTATCAAAAAAACAAACTGGCTTGACGTTGTGATGTTATTCAGATTATATTGAAAGGTGGTAAGGGAGGCTTCTATGATATGTCCCCGTTGCAAGAAAACGATGGTCAGGGAAAACAGGGAGGGGGAGGATATCCTGGTATGCAGGAGCTGCGGCGGCATGTGGCTCCATAAACACCAGCTCAATAATCTCCTGAAGGAGAGCGGCGGAGACGTCGAGCTCTGTTCGTTCAATACGCTTCCGGACGATGACCGGCGTCCCATCATCAAGTGCCGTGAATGCCCCGATTCGGTGATGCTCAAGATCCATTTTCTTGATTATTCGGACATCGTCATCGACCGGTGCCCGACATGCGGTTCCTTCTGGCTCGATAAAAACGAGCTGGCGAACATGCACAAGTATATCAGGCAGGTCGACGAGGGAAGCCGCGAAGTGAAGGACGTGACCGCCTATGACCTGCTGGCCACGATAAGCAGGATCGCCTACACGATATTCCACTGACGGGGCGGCGAAAATTTCTTGACTAAACGTTCCGGTTTCTGGAAAGATCGGCAATCTCGGTTTATGCAAGGATGACTGCCGATGGTTGCTTTACACAGAAAGATAGCGGGCCTGCCGAGGGATTTTATCCTGTTCATCATGGCGATAGCCCTTATCGGCTTCTCGCAGAGCGCCATCAACTCGGTGTTCAACAATTACCTCAACGAGATATTCCACATCACCAACAACCAGCGCGGTATGCTGGAGCTTCCCCGGGAGATGCCCGGGTTCCTTGTCGTCTTCTTCTCTGCTCTTTTCTTTTTCATGAGCGCGAGGCGACTCGCGGCCTTCGCCAATTTTCTCGCCGCGGCCGGGGTGGCCCTGATAGGCCTGCTGTCCCCGACGTATTCGGTCATGCTGGTCTGGCTCCTTGTTTACAGCATGGGGCAGCATATCTACCTGCCCCTCAACCAGAGCCTCGGCATGGATTTCGCCAGGGAGGGCAACATCGGCAAGCGCCTCGGCCAGCTGACGGGGACGATGAACGTCGCCGCCATCGCGGGCAGCTTCCTTATCTTTGTCGGATTCAAATACCTTCATTTCAATTTCACGGTTTCATTCGTTATCGCGTCCCTCGGCTTTTTGATCGCCTCGGCCCTGCTGTTCCTCATGAAGCCGGGGACTTCCCATCCCGCGAGGACGAAATTCACGATGAGGAAGGAGTATCGGCTCTTTTACTGGCTGAACATCCTTTATGGCACGAGGAAGCAGATCTTCCTCACCTTCGCGCCATGGGTCCTGATAAAGATATTCGGCCAGAAGACGGAAATGGTGGCCACCCTCCTCACCGTCGGCGGCATTGCCGGCATATTTTTCAATCCCCTCCTGGGCCGGGCCATTGACCGCCTCGGCGAGAGGAGGATACTTATGGGCGAGGCGGCGCTTCTTGTCATCGTGTGCGCGGGCTACGGCTTTTCGAAAACGCTGTTCGGCGAAACGGCGGCGCTTCTGGTGGCCTTTGCCTGTTTCGTGGCGGACCAGCTCCTGATGTCGGTGGGGATGGCCCGGGCGACGTATTTAAAGAAGATAGCGGTGAAGCCGGAGGATGTTCCGCAGACCCTTACCATGGGAGTAAGCATTGACCACCTGTTTTCAATAGCCATCGCCCTGGTGGGTGGCCTCATCTGGGACCTCCTGGGATACCAGTATGTTTTTTTGATCGGCGCCGGTATCGCCCTGGTAAACTTTTTTTCAGCGTCCCGGGTCAGGGCAGGCGCGGGACCTGCGGGGCAGGAGGAAGAGGTGCCTCCGCCCCAGATAACCGAGGATTGAAGTAGCGGGGGATATTTAAGCAGATAACAGAGGATTGAGGATTTTTCGTTAGCTCAGGCGGGGTCACGTGACCCCGCCTACCCGATATTATTCTTGACTTATACCTAAAATTCTGTAAATTTGGGATAATTAATATAATCATTAATGTTAAATTGTCATTTTTTTTAAAAAAATATGACTTCCCTGTCTGATAAACTGTCTAATATAAAAGACAGAGGAAAAAAATTTGCGTGTGTTTCGATGCGTGCAGCAAGATCAATACAAGAGGGAGTACGGAAATGAGATCATTCGTTATACTGACATCAGCGATGTTACTTGCACTGGCCGGATGCGTTACCATGCCTGACCCGGTTCCGGCGGACTACCTTGTCGATAAAACGGCGGACCAGAGCAAGGTCCTGGAAAAGCTGGAAAATTCGATTATCGCCAAGAACCATGAGATAAAGACCCTGAAGGACAGGGATGAAGCTGCGGGACAGAAGGTGAAGGTCGAAAAGGGAAGGCTCGATATCCTGAAAAATGAAAAGAACCTGCTGGAAGAAAAGAAGAAGCAGTACCAGCTGGAAAACGACCTCCCCGGTATCGACGAAAACAACAAACAGCTGGCCGTCAAGGACGCGGAGATAAAAACGCAGGAGACGAAACTCGAGCACGCGAAAACGGCTTTTGAGTTTGCCCGGGCCCAGAGGGAGGTCGGTGAGGCCGAATTGTCCGTCATGGTGGCGGAACTCAATTATGAAAAATCGAGAATAGCCCGGGAATACTTGGTGAAGCGCTTCGTGGCGAACCCGCCTGCCGAAGGGGACAAGAAGAAGACCGCCGATCCCGACAAGTACGATGAACAATACCGCAAGTACCTGGAGAAGCAGCGGGAAATCCTCGTGGAAAAACGGAACGCCAGGGATGAGGCTTCCTTGAAGCTGAAAATCGCTGAAGACAAGCTGAAAAATTAAGGAAACAGAGTCATGAAAAAAAAGAATCACCAAGTTTCGATAACAGCGGTCATTGCGGCCGTGACGGTCATCTGGCTTGCGATGCCTTACGGCGCGCAGGGGGCCATCCTCTACACGGCCGGTCAGTATAACAAGCTCTATAATGAAAATGTCGCGCTGCAGCTTGAGCTGGATTCCCTCAAGCGGCAATACGGCAATGACAAGGCGAACCTTGAATCGACGATTAGCGACCTTAACAATAAAATAGCCGGCCTGAACAGGGAACTGGAGAACCTCCGCAAGGAACAGGAGGCTGAGCGTAAAAACTCTGCCAGCCGTATAAAGGAAATGGAGGAGATGACCGACCTCCTGAAAAAGAAAGGCGGTGACCGGGAAAAGAATCTCATAGAGGAGAACCAGAAGCTACAGAAGCGCTGCGAGGACGACCTGGCGAAGCTCCGGGACGACCTCGTGAAAGAGCGGCAGAAGAGCCTGAAGGAGCTGTCTGACCTTCGCGATGAATACGAAAAGAAGATAGCGGAACTGAAAAAGGAGATTGCCGGGCTGAATAACGACCTGTCGAACCTCAAGAAGCTTACCGAGAAGCAGAAGGATGAACTTTCACGGATGGAAGACCAGGCAAAGGAACTGGAAAGGCAACTCGCCGATGAAATCAGGAAAGGCGACATCAAGCTCAAGCGGTTCCACGACAGGCTCATCATAAATATCGATGACAAGATTTCCTTTGATTCTGGGAAGGCCGACCTGAAGAAAGAGGTCATGCCGGCCCTTGCGAAGATCTCCGGGATCCTGAACGATTTTCCCGAGTATAAAATCGTTGTCGAGGGCCATACGGACAACGTTCCCATCAGCACCAGCAGGTTCCGGGACAACTGGCAGCTCTCCACGGAGCGGGCCCTGTCGGTCCTGAATTACATACTCAGGGAAAAGAGGCTCAACCTTTCCCGTTTCAGCGCGGCCGGATACGGGGAGTATAACCCTATCGTGCCCAATGATACGCCGGCAAACCGGGCCCTCAACCGCAGGGTCGACATTGTCGTGGTTCCGCGCCTGTCCGGCAAGTGACGCTTTTTCCTTGACCGGGAAAGAGGAACGGATTATTGTTAACCCGGGGCCGGGTAAATTCGGCTCCGGGGAGACGCCGGGTAATCTGGCTGACCCGGTCACCGCATGAACAACAAGGAAGATATCAAGAAGATCGAACGGCGCGCCCGGGCCCTGCTGACCAGCAAGGAGATCCCGCCGCACAAGCAGGAAGTGGTGCGCACCCTCATGAACAACAGGCAGCTCAGGCCCGGCGAGAAGTACCAGGCCATAATCGAGCTGGTGCAGTCATGTCCAGATAAAAAAACAGTCCTGTACCGCAGCGAGGCGCCCAGACCGGTGCCGGCGCGGAAGAAAAAGACGCCGGCAGAGGCGCAGAAACCGGCCCCCGATCCGGCATCGGCCCCCACGGAAACCTCCTATTACGTCGATTATCTGTACCGCAAATACCGGCCGTTGAAGCTTTTCCGTAAACGGTTTTTAACGCACCGCAACAACCGCATCGGCATCGGCTTCAGGCGACGCCTTGTCCCGACCAAGCAGCTGATAAGGGTGATGAAGTACCTGGCGGAGGTGCAGGGCGTCATCACGGCCAGGCTCTCGGTGTTCATGATGGAAATCATAAAGGACCCCGAAGAAATAGATCCCGTCGTTTTCAACCATCTCCGCCTGATCAGGAAATGGCTTGCCGAAATGCCGCTGATACACCTGAATTATGATGTCATTAAATGGATGGAGCGCCCGCAGTTTGACCGTGAACTGAAGACCTGGGCGTGCTGGTTCTATTCATTCCTGAAACTGGAAGGGGAACTCCGCGAAAGGATAATTCTGGAGTCGGAGATAAGGCTCCGGTCCCTGGAAGACCTCCGCAAGGAAGAGCTGATTGACGGTGAGCCGGAGTCGTCCCGCCGCGAAAAGGAAAAACACAATCTGGAAAGGGAAAAGCAGATCTATGAATACATGATGTTGTACCGGTCGTTCCTGCCCATCGATCCAAAGCAGGATTGCCTGTTGTCGAAACGCCTGAAGCAGGAGTTCGGCATCGGCAGCCTCGCGGAGCTCATCCTTGCCATCGAGGAGGCGCTGGTGTTCCAGCGGCCGCTCATACCCGAGCAGATCATATCCTATTACAGGATCGGCGCGCCCTTTGTAAGCATCGTCGCCTGGGACTACAGCGAGGAGTACCTGGTTACCGTCGGCAAGGACCCGGAATCGCTGGAGAAAAAGAAGCGGGACTCCCTGCGGAAGGTTGCCGAGCCCTACGAGACGCTGGCGAAGCTGCTCCGTCATGATGATGAGGGAAAGAATCTTCTGTTCAAGGGCGTTGAAGACCAGTGGCGCTATATCGACAAAAAACATCATAATCCGAGGATGATGTATCATGAAAATTTTATAGGATTTCTTGATGCCGCGGTCCAATATTTCAAAAACATGTACCTGCCCCTTCTGGAAGGAACGACCATCGTGTTCCGCGACATGGGGAGGGAGGAGCACGAGGGCGCCCTGTTTTCCTTTGACTACTTCGAAAAACATCTGGCTGTTTTCAACAAGGTCCTCGACGAAATGCATTTTTTCAGGACGAACAACCCCACCCTGGCCCTGAGCAGGGAGGACGCGAAGAGGATCGTGAAAGTTGTATCGGGGAATCAGGCCGAAGCGGGGCGCTTCATCCGTACCGTCGGCGATTGTTTTTATTTTTTTGGAAGGGACCTGCAGGTGGTGTACGACCAGCACCGTCGCTGGGCGGCGAAGCGGGGTTCCCTTGCAGGCTTGGAGCCGGTGCGGGACCCCCTAAAAAACCGGCTGCCTGATGAAAAAAATGAACTGGCACGGCCGATACCGTTCCACGACTGCGTCATACTGGAAGTGAAAAACGGCACGGCGGTGTCAAAGGAACTGTCGGGAAAGAGGGTGATGGAGGACTCGCTCTATGACGGCGTCTTTGTCCGCATGAACGCCTTTGTCTATCAGGTGGCCTATGAATGCATGAGCGAACGCCTTGCCGCCGACCTCGAGGAAAGAAAAAGCCTGCTGAAGAGGATCGAAGACGCGCCCTCGTAAATTGTTCTTGCCTAAAAATGCCGTATCATAATCCTCGCTGTAGTATCAGAATCCGCAAGGTAAACTAATGCAGCACATATCGGAAACATCGGGCGGCCTGAAGGGGTACTTTTTCCGCCGTTACAAAAGCGAGGGCGGATACAGGGATATCCTTTCAATCGCCATTCCCCTCATATTCACAACCGGCTCGTGGGCCCTCCAGAATTTCATAGACCGGATGTTCCTCAACTGGTATGACACGGAGGTGATGGCGGCGTCCATGCCCGCCGGGATACTCAATTTTACCTTCGTGAGCCTCTTCATGGGGACGGTCGGCTACGTGAGCACCTTCGTGGCCCAGTATTACGGATCGGACCAGAACAAAATGATGGGGAAGGTCCTGTGGCAGGCGCTCTACATCTCGATCGTTTCCGGCGTCATCATCATGTTCATCATCCCCTTTTCCGACAGCATCTTTGCCGTGGTGGGCCATGACGGAAAAGTGAGGGAATATGAAGCGGTCTATTTCCGCATACTCTGCTACGGCGCCGTGCCCCTGGTGGCCTCGTCGGCCATGTCGGGGTTTTTCTCCGGCATCGGCAAGACCTGGATCATAATGATCGCCAATTTTGCCGCCACCGCGGAAAACATCATCGTGGATTACCTGCTGATCTTCGGGAATTTCGGCTTTCCCCGCATGGGCATCGAGGGCGCGGCCATAGCAACGGTCCTCTCGGCATGCGTTTCTTTTGCCATATACGCCGCCGTGCTCTTCAGGGCATCGTACAACGATACGTTCAACACGGTCAGGGGATGGCGGCCGGACATGGCCCTCATGAAGCGGCTGATACGGTTCGGCCTGCCCAACGGGGTCCAGTTCTTCCTCGACATGATGGGCATCACCGTGTTTGTGCTGATAATAGGCCGCCTCGGCACTGACAGTCTGGCATCCACAAACATCGCCTTCAACGTGAATACCATAGCCTTCATGCCCATGATCGGCCTCGGCATAACGGTGTCAGTGCTGGTGGGACAGTACCTGGGGATGAACAATCCCGACATGGCCGAGTACAGCGTCTACTCCGGCCTCCATCTTGCCGTTGCGTACATGGGGGCCGTTGCCCTCCTGTACATATGGGTGCCAGATCTCTTTATGTGCCTCTATGCCGCGGGAACCGACGCGGAAAAGTTCAGGCCCACCGCTGAGCTTGCGAAGGTTCTGCTCAGGTTTGTCGCGCTCTACAGCGTTTTTGACGCCATGAATATAATTTTTGCCTCCGCGATTAAGGGCGCGGGGGATACCCATTTTGTCATGAAGGCCATCATCATACTCTCCATCTTCGGGTTGATTGTCCCCACCGGCGCGGCTCTATTTCTCCTGGACCTGGGCATTTATGCCGGTTGGACGGTGCTCACCGGGTATGTCATGTTGCTCGGCATCGTTTTTATGCTCCGCTTCAAGGGCGGACGGTGGAAAAGCATGCGGGTCATCGAGGAAACACCGATAACTATCCCCCCCTCAAGGCCGGAGGGGCTCGCGGGGAAGGTGGAAGTATAGTTTAATGAAAAAGTTTTCGTAACTATTCAGCAAAAAAAATAGCAAGTGGATTTTTTTAGTATTAATTTTCCCGGCATAGGTTAGATTATGTCGCATGACACGCGACGAAATACTTGAGATATACAACAAAGGTCCCGAGGCTGTAATCGAGATCATTCAGAAGCAGAATGACGGGATACAAGCGCTCAAGGAAATGGTGAAGCAACTTACCCTGCGGATGCAGGAGCTGGAATCGCGAATTAACCAGAACAGTTCAAACAGCAACCGTCCCCCCTCGAGTGACGGATTGAGCAGAAAAGATCGACGGTTACAAGAGCGCAAGAGTAAGAAGAAACGCGGCGGTCAAAAGGGACACGAGGGGAACCAACTTAAGATGAGTACCCACCCTGATAAAGTCGACGTTCGTTCAGTTGACAAATGCGGCAGATGCAATTGCCCTCTATCCGGTGTGCCTACGAAGATCAGGAAGCGCCAAGTGTTCGATATGCCGGAGATAAAGATTGAGGTGACGGAACACCAGGTTGAAGTTAAAGAATGCTCGCACTGCGGCTTTATCGCTGAGGCGAGTTTTCCTGCGGGGGTAACAAGACCGGCCCAATACGGGAGCCGGATTAGGGGACTTCTGACCTATTTGAGTCAGTACCAACTGATTCCCTATGACAGGATTGCTGAATTTTGCGGGGATATTCTCGGCATTCGCATCAGCACGGGGACGATTTACAACGCCAACCGGCAGGCGTATGAAGCGAGTGGTCCGGTAGAAGAAAGCATTAAGGGCCTACTGGCGAAGGAACCATTGCTCCATGCAGACGAGACCGGGGTGTTTTGCGGAGGCTTCTTGCGGTGGCTGCACGTGCTTTCGACGGAGCGGCTGACCTGTTATTGCGTTCACGAAAAGCGAGGGAAAGGGGCGATAGATGATATGGGAATAATCCCGGGATACCGGGACCGTCTCATGCATGATTTCTGGAGCTCATATCTGGCATATGATTGCAATCATATGTTTTGCAATGCCCATTTGATGCGTGAGCTAAACGGGATTGACGAAAACTACGGGCAATCGTGGGCTTGCGAGATGATTGATCTGCTGGTATCCATTAAGAAACAGGCGGATGCCCGCGTATATCGATTGAATGAGTCCACGATTCGAGGATATGAAAAGATTTATGATCGTATTATCGCCGAAGGATTCCGGGCAAATCCTCATCCGCCGGGCATCGCAGGCCGTCGAGGGCGAAAAAAGAAATCAAAACCGCTCAACCTGCTTGAGCGTATGAAAAATTACAAAAAAGAGATACTGTCATTCATGTACGATGTAACAGTCCCATTCGACAACAATCAGGCTGAGCGAGATTTGAGAATGGCAAAAGTTCAGCAGAAAATATCAGGTTGCTTCAGGAGCAGTGAAGGCGGCATATTTTTCGCACGGATTCGCGGGTATATTTCCACCGTGAAAAAATGGAGTTCCGGTATTTGGGGCATTGCAGGGATTGTTCGAGGGCAGGCCGTTTATGCCTCAATTTGCTGAATAGTTACTTAAGAGATTATAAAGCGATTGCTCTTTTAAAACAAAATCCGAATATTTTTAGGTTTAGCGCATTTGAATGGCTAACTGCTGGTTTTTCCAGAAGTTAATATATATACAGTCGCGCCCCACGCGGGCGCGTGGATTGAAACGGTTATTATATGATGTTAACTGCTAGGTTAAAGGTTTCTTTTAGGCCGGCGCGTTCAGTACATCCTGTACCTGCGTTGGCACCAACCTTGTCTTGAGAACGCGGATCGGGAGGCCGCAAAGGCACAAATATCGGATCAATATTTCATTGACAAGGAACCGGTTTTAACTGTTCTGGTTCTGTATACCGGCGGTCTTCTGCACGGGAATTGAGTTAAAGGAGTCAAGGTAAGAGCCCCGATGTTTGACCTGAATACGATCCTCATGTTCATCACCGCCTCGGCCCTCCTGGGTTTCGCGCCGGGGCCTGACAACATCTTCGTCCTGACCCAGTCGATACTCTACGGAAGGTCCGCGGGCTTCAGGATAACCCTCGGGCTCTGCACCGGCCTCCTGGTGCATACCACGGTCGTGGCCCTGGGGGTCGCGGCGCTCTTCAAGACCTCGGTCATTGCCTTCAATGTCCTCAAATACCTGGGCGCGTCCTATCTGCTCTTCCTGGCATGGAAGTCCTTCCGCGCCTCGTCGGGCGGCATCAAAATTGAAAAAGACGGGGAGATCCCGTCCTGGCATCTCTACCGCCGGGGCATTATCATGAACGTGACGAACCCCAAGGTGTCGATATTTTTTCTGGCCTTTCTCCCGCAGTTCGCGGACCCCGCCCGGGGCTCCATGACCCTGCAGCTGGTGATCCTGGGGCTGATGTTCATCGCCGTGACGATCATCGTCTTCGGGCTGATCAGCCAGCTCGCCGGATACATCGGCGCCTGGCTGCAGAAGTCGGGAAAATTCGAAAAGATTCTGAACATGACGGCCGGTGCCATATTCGCCGTCCTGGCGGTAAAGCTGGCCCTTACCAGGCAATAGGAGGTTGCGCATGAGCGTTTTCGATCAGGACATTGCTGTCACAAAACAGGATGAATCGCTTTTCAGGGGGACCGTTTCCCCCAACTGGCTCATCAACGGGAATCCCAACGGCGGATACCTGATGGCCCTGGCCGCCAGCGCCATGCTCCAGCGCAGCGCCAGGAAGTCGATCCCCATAATGACCGTTAATTATATCGCGCGGTGCGTGCCCGGCGACGCCGACCTGCGGGTCGACGTGATTTCCGAGTCGAGCCAGTTCAGCCGCATACAGGCGCGGCTCCTCCAGGAGGGGAGCGAACGGATCCGCGCCTGGGGCACCTTCGCGGAAGAAAAGATAGAGTGCGTCCTTGACCGGTACGAAACCGCCGCGCCGGAGCTTGCGCCGCTTGAGTCGTGTGTGCCCGTCCCCGCGATCCCGAAGTACACCCTCATGGAGAACCTCGACATCAGGCTGGACCCGTCGTGCGCCGGGTGGATGCAGGGAAAGCTGACGGATAAATCGGAGCACAAGGGATGGATACGGTTCAGGGACGGGCGCCCCTTTGACATGCTTTCGCTTCTGCTGATGGCCGATGCTTTCCCGCCGCCCATCTTCGCGAGCCAGGGCCTCGCGGCCTGGGTCCCCACCCTGGAGCTCAGCGTGAGCGTCAGGAACATCCCGCAGACGAAGTGGCTCAAGGGATTTTTCCGCACCCGCTTCGTCAGCTGCGGCCTCGTGGAGGAGGACGGGGAGATGTGGGACGAGGACGGGAACCTGGCGGTCATATCGAGGCAGATCGCCCAGTACCGGAGTATAAGCAAGAAATAAGGCCTGTCATTTCGGACCCAGCTTGCGGGGTGGGAAATCTTTTTCAGTATACGACAAAAGATTTCTCCTCGCTGCCGCTCGTCGAAAAGACTGTTTAATAATGATAACAGGAGACAATTACATGGCGCTTACCGCAACAATCAAGACGAACAAGGGCGACATCAGGCTGAACCTGTATGCCGATAAAACGCCCCTCACCGTGGCTAATTTCGCGAACCTGGCCCAGAAGGGATTTTACAACGGCCTCACGTTCCACCGCGTCATCGCCGACTTCATGATCCAGGGCGGATGCCCCCTGGGGACCGGCACCGGCGGCCCGGGCTATAACTTCAAGGACGAATGCACCCCGGAGCTGAAGCATGACCGGCCGGGGGTCCTGTCCATGGCCAACGCGGGTCCCAACACCAACGGGAGCCAGTTCTTCATCACCCACGTACCCACGCCCTGGCTCAACGGCAAGCACACGGTCTTCGGCGCCGTCGTCGACGATTCGGACCAGAAGACCGTGAACAGTATCCGCCAGGGCGATTCGATCGTGTCGATCACCATCGAGGGCGATACGTCGGAGCTCTTCGCGAAGGTCGGCGTTAAATTGAAGGAATGGAACGCGAAGATTAAGAAATAAAGCACCGTGTAATGTATTAGAATATGTTGGGGGCCACTCCCGCTCACCCGCCACAATAGTACCTCCCTGTGCTGTGGCCGGCGGGACCCTCCTGGTCCCTGTGAGCGTGAGCGCCCCGCCAACATATGGATCGTTATTTGCATACCGTCGCGGTGGTTTATTTCTTAAGAAGGATAGACAATAGAATGAAAGATAAAATAGTATACTCCACCGAACATGGTGACTTGAGAGAAGCGGGTGACGACAGGGACCGGAAAAAGGTGAACCATGTCTTTAAGAACACCCATGCCTTTAAAAAGGACGGCACCGTGCGGGTCCAGAAGGAGAGCAAGGGGCGGGGCGGCAAGACCGTGTCCGCCATATACGGTCTTCCTTTGTCTGAAATTGCCATGATGGACATGGCGGCGCGGCTGAAGCAGAAGTGCGGCGCCGGCGGCACCGTCAAGGACGGCATCATTCTCATCCAGGGCGACAAGGTCGACATGATCATCCAGCTCCTCCAGCAAGAAGGATTTACGGTGAAGCGGGCCGGGGCTTCATAATAGGCATCTGTCGTTTCGAACGAAAATTATTTTTGCAGGCGGGGTCACGTGACCCCGCCTGCAGCAAATGCAATGACAACGAATTTGGAAAAACCAGGTAAATAGACCATGCTCAATGTTGTGGACGTTAAGCTCGCCTTCGGCAAGAGAGTGCTTTTCAAAGATGTGAACATCAATTTCTCCCCGGGGAACTGTTACGGCCTCATCGGGGCCAACGGTTCCGGGAAGTCCACCTTCTTAAAAATACTCTCCGGGGAGATCGAGCCGAACAGCGGCGAGGTGGTGCGCAACCCCAAAGAGCGCATCGCCGTCCTCCGCCAGGACCAGTCCGCCTTTGACGAGTTGCCGGTCCTGGAAACGGTCATCATGGGACATCCGAAACTGCACGACGTACTGAAGGAGCGCGACCTGATATACTCCAAGGAGGATTTCACCGACGAGGACGGCCATCGGGCCGCCGAGCTGGAGGAGCTCCTCGACGAGATGAACGGGTACGAGGCGGAAGCGGACGCCGCGACGCTCTTGAGCGGACTGGGACTCGCCGACGAACTGCATCAAAAAAAGATGAAGGAGCTGGAGGGGGGCGAAAAGGTGCGGGTCCTCCTGGCCCAGGCCCTGTTCGGGAACCCGGACATCCTGCTCCTCGATGAGCCCACGAACAACCTCGACATAGAGTCCATCACCTGGCTCGAGAACTTTCTCTATAACTTCAGCAATACCGTTATCGTGGTGTCCCACGACCGTCACTTCATCAACAAGGTCTGCACCCACATCGCCGACATCGATTTCGGCAAGATCATGGTCTACGCCGGGAACTACGATTTCTGGGCCCAGTCCATCGAGCTGGCCATAAAGCAGAAGAAAGAGGAAAACAAGAAGAAGGAAGACAAGATAAAAGAGCTGCAGTCCTTCATCGAGCGCTTCAGCTCCAACGCGTCAAAGGCGCGTCAGGCCACGTCGAGGAAGAAGCTCCTGGAAAAGCTCACCCTCGACGAGATCCCGGTGACATCGCGCCGGTTCCCCTATGTGGCCTTCAAACCGGACCGGGAGTGCGGCAAGATGGTGCTCTCCATAGAGAACCTGGGCAAGGCCATCGACGGGGAAGCGGTCCTGACCGGCTTCAACCTTGTCGCGAACCGGAACGACAAGATCGCCTTCGTGGGGCCCAATAATCTGGTAAAAACAGTTTTGTTCCAGATCATCATGGGGGAGATGAAGCCCGATTCGGGCGATTACAGGTGGGGGGAGACCATAACATCAGCCTATTTCCCTAAGGAAAACAGCTCGTTTTTCGAAGGCGAGAAAAACCTGGTCGACTGGCTCAGGCAGTACACCGCGATCAACGACGAGACCTACGTGCGCGGTTTTCTCGGCAGGATGCTCTTTTCCGGCGAGGAGTCACTCAAAAAGGTGAACGTCCTCTCCGGCGGGGAGAGGGTCCGGTGCATGCTTGCCCGGATGATGCTCTCCGGGGCCAACGCCATGGTGCTGGACGACCCCACCAACCACCTTGACCTGGAATCGATCACGTCGCTGAACAACGGCCTCATAAACTTTAACGGCGTGCTCCTCTTCTCGTCACATGACTACCAGTTCATCGATTCCATCGCGAACCGGATCGTCGAGATAACGCCCTCCGGCGTGATCGACCGGGCCATGACCTTCGAGGAATACATCAACAGCGACGAGGTCAGGGCCATCAGGGACGAGTGCTATCACGGCCATCAGCGTCTCAGCATCTGACCATAGAGACATCAGCTGTGGCGGTATTTAATAACCCGCATTTTTTCCATGGTAACGAGTCCTTCAACGACTGTTTCATCGATAAACGGCATGAGTTTTTTTATATTCTCTTCCGTGTCGACTATTTCGATGATAATGGGCAGGTCTTCGGACAGTTACGGTATCTTTGATGAGTGTATTCGGCTGTCGGCGCCGAAGCCGAGGATACCCCGGGTGACCGTTGCTCCCGCAAGATTCAGTTCCCGGGCCTTGAGGGCAATCCGTTCGTAGAGGGGTTTACCTTTGTGACGGTCGTTCTCTCCGATGAATATCCGCACCAGTACCGCTTGTTCTGGCAGTTTCATTATTTTCATACCGTAACGCTTTGAATATAAGCCGTGAGCATATCATGCCCGCTATCACCATTGTGAGACACACTATATTGCTCACAATTATGTCAACAAGTCCAACTTTTATTTCCCCATCCCTTATAAAATTGATCGTTTCAAGGGAATAGGTTGAAAACGTCGTGTAGGCACCGAGAAACCCGATCGTTAAAAAGGATTTGATGTCATTTGAAAGTATAATGTTCTCGAAGAAGAAGAACAAAAAGCCGATCAGGAAAGAGCCTGTGGCGTTGACGAAGAGGGTCCCGAGGGGGTAAATGTGATTTGAAAGATATTGGATGTTTTTCGAAACGATATAACGGATTATCGCTCCCAGGCTTCCGCCTAACGCAATAAAAAAGCAAATGCCTCATGCCGTGGCCCCTCGAAGAAAATGAATATTACAGGAGTCATCAGCCATCGAGGCGGTTTAAGGTGAACCCCATCACCCGGGTTAATGAAAAATGACCGCCTGTTGATGTCAATTTATTTCTTTCCCGGAATGTATTTTGGATGTTGCTGAAATTGTAAACGGGACTAATCGGAGCTTGATGGAGCGGCCGATGCATGGAAAACGGTGATATCGATGTTCTTCAAAAAATGAGTTCCTCAAAATTAAAAGAAATGTTATTGACTCATGCAATGCCTGTTTACACTTGTTAATAAGGGAGTTTGCCTGATATGCGGCCGGCAGAAGTCCCGGCAAATTCCTTTCTCAAATTAGGCGATAGCAAGGAGTTGTAACATGATCTACAGTCACGAGATTGAAACAATGTGCCATGTCGCAAAAGGAGCCAATCACGGCCCGGCGCCCATTCCCCAGGAGGGCAGGTGGACGCAGGCAAAGGAAGTGAAGGACATATCGGGCCTGACCCATGGGGTCGGCTGGTGCGCCCCGCAGCAGGGCGCGTGCAAGCTTACCCTTAACGTCAAGGATGGAATTATACAGGAAGCGTTGGTGGAGACGATAGGATGTTCCGGCATGACCCATTCCGCGGCCATGGCATCGGAAATATTGATCGGCAAAACGATCCTTGAGGCGCTGAACACGGACCTGGTCTGCGACGCCATCAATACCGCGATGAGGGAATTATTCCTTCAAATCGTTTATGGGAGGACCCAGACGGCGTTTTCGGAAAACGGCCTTCCCATCGGGGCGGGGCTGGAAGACCTCGGCAAGGGACTGCGGAGCACCATCGGAACCATGTACGGGACGCTGGCAAAGGGCCCGCGGTACATGGAAATGGCCGAGGGATACGTGACCCGCATCGGCCTTGACTCGAATGATGAGATCATCGGCTATGAGTTCGTGCATCTGGGCAAAATGATGGACATGATCAAAAAAGGCACCGACGCCAACGAGGCGCTGAAAAAGGCATCGGGAAAATACGGCCGTATCGACGAGGCCGCCAGGGTCATCGACCCCAGGCATGAATAATTGACGGGAGGAACATCGCGATGGCACTTTTTGAAAGCTATGACAGAAGAATAAACCAGGTAAACGCCGCTCTAAAAAAATATGGGATAGATTCCCTGGAGGAGGCGAAAAAGATATGCGACGGCAGGGGCATCGACCCGTACAATCTGGCGAAGGGAATCCAGCCGATATGCTTTGAGAACGCATCGTGGGCCTATGTAACGGGCGCGGCGATCGCGATCAAGAAGGGATGCAAAAAGGCCGCCGATGCCGCCGAGGCCATAGGGGAGGGGCTCCAGGCCTTCTGCATCCCCGGCTCGGTCGCGGATGACAGGAAAGTCGGTTTGGGACACGGCAACCTCGCGGCGATGCTCCTGCGCGAGGAAACAAAATGTTTCGCCTTCCTTGCCGGCCATGAGTCCTTCGCCGCGGCCGAAGGGGCGATAGGGATCGCGCGTTCGGCGAATAAGATCAGGAAAGAGCCCCTGAAGGTAATACTGAACGGTCTCGGGAAAGACGCCGCGCAGATCATATCACGGATTAACGGCTTCACCTATGTGCAGACCAAGTTCGACTATCTTGCCGGGAAGCTGACCATAGTGAAAGAGACGCAGTATTCAAAGGGAGACAAGGCGAAGGTGCGGTGCTTCGGTGCCGATGACGTGCGGGAAGGCGTCGCCATCATGCACCATGAAGGCGTTGACGTTTCTATCACCGGAAATTCCACCAACCCCACGCGGTTCCAGCATCCCGTGGCGGGAACATACAAGAAAGAATGCTTTGAGCAGGGCAAAAAGTATTTTTCCGTGGCCTCCGGCGGCGGGACCGGCAGGACCCTCCATCCCGACAACATGGCGGCCGGCCCCGCGTCGTACGGGATGACGGACACCATGGGAAGGATGCATTCCGACGCCCAGTTCGCCGGCTCCTCTTCGGTTCCGGCCCATGTTGAAATGATGGGGTTCCTCGGAATGGGGAACAACCCGATGGTCGGGGCGACGGTGGCCGTGGCCGTGGCCGTTGAAGAGGCGATGAAGAAGTAATTGTCATTACAAGGAGGGGGCGCTCACTGTCGCCTCCTCCTTGTAATTCCCTTTCCAGGCCGCTCCTGTGCCGCGGGAATTCCCCTGCAATACTATCGCAGCATTATTATACCGGCGATCTCAAATTAATATTGTAATTTCACCCGATCTCGTTATTATTCGTAACAATGGCACTCAACGTAAGAACGATCATTGAACGAATATCCGAATTCCTCCTGCCGCCGAAGGTCTCCAGCGTCAAGGAACTGGACAGGAAAAGACTGTTTCTGCTGTTTGTGGCGTTCCTCGCCACCTTTCTCTTCTTTTTCGGCACTGTCCATCTCATAAATGGCGTTTATATTTACTGGATACTGGACCATGGCGCTGCCGTCATACTTGCCGTTTTCATGCTCGTTCTCAGAAGGATGAAAAGCGGCGCCGTCCTCTACCGGGGAACGATTATCATGATCGGGACCCTGTTCCTGTACTGGATCAAAACAGGGGCCGTCCAGGGTTATGCGAGCGTATGGGTCCTCACGACGCCGCTTTTTATTTTTTTCCTGACCGGCCGCCGGGAGGGCCTCTTCTGGACCGGTATTATCACGGCCGGGACCATCCTGTTTTTCGTAAACCCCTTTTCTCTGATGGATGTATGGGCATACCCGCCCGAATATGTCATCCGGCTGCTGATTGCCCTGTTCGTAATACTTGTTTTCACCTATTCCTATGAATCGGTGCGGGAACGGTCCACAAAGGCCATCGAGAAGGAACAGCTGCTTATCCTCCGGGAGAAGGAACAGCTGGCGGCGGCGAATTCCGAGGTGGAATTGATCAACCGTCGCCTCCGGGAGGAGATGGACATCCGCATCGTCATCGAGGACGAGCTCCGGAAACACCGCGACCATCTGGAGGAGATCGTCGATGAGCGCACCCGTGAGCTCCAGCGGTACAACCTGGAGCTCGTGGAGAGCGAGAAGCGATACCGCCTTCTTGCCGACAACGTGACTGACCTGATTTTCTCCCTGGACCTCCAATTCAGGGTCCTGTATATCAGCCCTTCGATCACATCCATGTACGGCTATACGACGCAGGAAGCGCTGGCCCTCACCATGAAGGACATCCACACGCCGGAATCGCTGAAGAAAGTCATGAAGTTCTTCGCCGAGCAGATGGAACTCGAAAAGAGCCGGGGGGCTGATCCTGACCGGAACGTCGTATTACTGCTCAAACACAGGCGCAAGGACGGATCCCTCTTCGACGTCGAGATCAGGGCTTCCTTCATACGGGATGAATCGGGGAAGCCGGCAGGCATCGTGGGAATAGCGCGCGATGTCACCGAGCGGGTTCAGGCCCAGCGCGAAAACGAGACGATGCAGGAGCAGCTCGCGCAGGCGCAGAAGATGGAAGCCATCGGAACGCTGGCCGGCGGCATCGCCCATGATTTCAACAACATCCTGAGCGGCATCCTGGGCAGCTTCGATCTCCTGCGCCTGACCCTCGGGAAGGAAAATCTCGTGGACCGGGAGACCGTCGATAAATATCTGGACCTCGGCCTGCAGTCGGCCACGAGGTCGGTGAACCTCATCAGGGAGCTTCTCGCCATTTCGCAGCGCCATGAGATAAAGCTTGAACCGGTCGACATGAACGAGGCTGTCCGCCATATCAACGAGCTCTGCACGAACAGCTTCCCGAAATCGATCGAACTCGATTTTACCTACGCCCCTGACCGGCCTGTCATCATGGGCGACATGGTGCAGATCGGCCAGGTTCTGCTGAATTTCTGCATCAACGCGTCCCATGCAATGACCATTATGCGCGGGCCCGGCGAGCGGCAGGGGGGACGGCTGTCGGTCTCCGTGGACGTAATCGGACCTGGCCATGGCCCTGACGGTTCGGCGGAGAACGGCGTTCCTTCCGGTCACGAGTGGGTGAGGATCAGCATTGGCGATACCGGGGTGGGCATGGACCGGGAAACGGTCAAGCATATCTACGAGCCGTTTTACACCAGGAAGAAGCGCGGCGAAGGCACCGGCCTCGGACTTTCGATTTCGTACAACATCATTCAGAAACATGGCGGGCACATTCGGATTCAATCAGAGCCGGGGGTCGGGTCGCGATTCATGCTCTTCTTTCCGTACAGCGCAGCTGAGACGGAACATGAGCCTTCCCCTCCGGCAAAAGACGAGCTGGTCAGGGGCAGCGGTACCATTCTCGTTATCGATGACGAGGCGATGATACTCAATGTGGCGAGGGGGTTTCTCGAACTGAGCGGCTATGCGGTCGTTACCGCGGACAATCCGGAGAGGGGCATAGACATATTCAGGGAGCTCCATGGCTCGATAGCGGCGGTCATCATCGACCTGGCCATGCCGGGCAAGAACGGCCTGGAGGTGTTCAGGGCGTTGAAGGATATCCATCCCGGGGTCCGGGCGGTCCTGTCATCGGGCATGCTCGACAACGAGTCGAAGGAACAGGCAGTCGCCCTGGGAATAAAGGACTTCGTCAACAAACCCTATTCGGCGCGGGATCTTTCGGTCAAGATTCACGGCATTCTCGCTTGATTGAAACAGCGCGGTGATCTGCCGCCGGCGCGGAGTCCGGGCCCCGCGCCGGCGCGCGTATTATTTTCCCAGCGCTTTTTTTATCGGCCCAATAATAATCATAAGAACGCCGCCGCCGACGCCGCCCCCGGCAACGCTCACGGCAATACCGCCGATGTCCATGCCGCCGCTGCCCGTGGCAATCCCCGCTAGACCAAGCAGGAAACCGCCAAGACCGCCGCCGACGATACCGGCAATCGAATTGCCCACGGTGCCGAGGGACTGGTTCTTAAGCAATGCGCCCGCGGCATTGCCCCCGATAGCGCCGCTGACAAGCTGGATAATTAATGGTAGCCATCTTTCCATAGAAACGCCTCCCGTGATGTTTGGTGTTATGCGTATGCTACTGTACGACCTGCGCTGTGCCGGTTCGAGCCGATGGGTCAAGGTGCTGTTGTCGCTGCAGCACCATGCAGCTGAATTATTTCAATGATAGTAAAATATATTCAGTGATCCTGGTGGATGGTCGTGCCGCTTAACCGGTGGTAGCCTGGATGTTTGGTATATACTTGCCATGTAAACGGAGCGGATCGTTACAAGTTCTTTGACTGTAACAGCGGATGCAGACTGACATTGGATCGTCTTTACATGTGGTCGGCAGGAAACCGCTTCTTCTACAAAAAACGTCTATTTCTATCTTGATGGCAATACCGACAGTAAATCCATTCCGGATACTGAACGCCGTCACCTCTGGTACTTCCGCACCGCCTCGTTGTGCTCCTTCAGCGTTTTCGAGAAATGATGGGACCCGTCGTTCTTCGCGACAAAATAGAGATATTCCGACTTCATCGGGTACATGGCCGCCAGGATCGATTCCCGGCCGGGAGAGCATATGGGCGTCGGCGGGAGGCCGCCGTGCCGGTAGGTGTTGTAGGGCGAGTCGGATTTCAGATCGCTCACGGTGATGGGGCCGGTGAATTTCTTCACCGCGTACCGCACCGTGGGATCACAATCAAGCTTCATGTTTTTACGGAGCCGGTTATGGAACACCGAGGAGATGAACTCCCGCTCGTTGTACACCTTTGCCTCTTTTTCCACCAGGGACGCCATGGTCAGCAGTTCGTGGAGGGTCATGCCCGGGCCGTAGGCGGGCCTGTCGCCCACCACGGATTTCATCTTTTTATACATGACGCCGATGATATCGCGGGGGTCGGAACCTGCGGGGAAGACATAGGTGTCGGGGAAGAGGTACCCTTCGGCGGAAGGCGCGTCGATACCAAGGGACTTCAGGAAGGTCTCATCCGACGCGTAGTCGAGGAACCCTCCTGATCCGCATATGCTGTTTGCCTCCAGGCGGTCCGCGATCTGGTAGAGGTTGAACCCCTCCGGTATGGTGACCTTCCGGGACAGGATGTCGCCCCGGGTGAGCTTCCTCAGTATCTCGAAGGAATTCATGCCGGCGAAGATCCTGTAGGTGCCGGCCCGTATGTGACGCCGGTTCAGGGCGTATGACAGGGACACGAAGAAGTGCCTGCTCCGTATCAGGCCGTTCTTTTCCAGGTTGCCCGCTATCCGCCGCACGGGGTCGCCGTAGGACACGGCAACGGACTGCTCCTTCATCCCCGCCGGCGGCGAGTTCAGGTACAGGAGGAGCGACAGGCCTCCCAGTAAAAGAATTAAAGCTGTGCCGATGAATTTTTTCATGATCCTACCCGAACTTCGCCAGCCCGATGATCCGGTCCATGTTGGGGACCAGCATGCCGTTTTCCATCTTTCCCTTTACCGGGATCCCCCCCATCTCTTCCATGATTTTCCTGTTGCCGCCGGCATTTTTCGGATACTCGCCGTATTCCGCGGTGAAGAGGGGCACCTTCAGGTTGCCGGCCGATTTCGCCGCCTCGAAAATGCCGCCGTCGGGGGGCGCTTCGACGATGAACACGGCGTACGCAAGGGCGCATATGATCTTGTTTCTGATAAAAGCATTGAACTTGTTCGGCTCGCGGCTGGGATAGAAGGGCGAGACAACGGCCATGGCGTCCGGGTTCATGACGTCGCCGAGAATGTTCGGGACGGTCAGGTGGAAGATGCCGTAGGGGACCAGGGCGATGGTGGAGCCGCCGTTTACAAGGGCTGATCGGTGCGCGATCAGGTCGGCCCCCCTGGCGTAGCCGCTGATGACCGGGACCCGGTGCTTTGCCAGCAGCCGCGATGCCTCGAAAGCGATCATTTCACCCTTGTCGCTCACGTCCTTGTCGCCGAGTATGGCCACTCCCCGCTGTTTTAGCAGCCGGACGTTGCCGTACACGTAGAGGAGTGGAGGGATCGCGTTGCCCAGCACCTCCCGCAGCCGGGCAGGATACTGCTCAGAGAAAAAGGGGATCACGTCAATGCCCGATTCGAGGAGCTTGAAATAATCCTCCTCGATCTTCTCGAGGGTTGCCTCCATGCCCGTAATGGCTTCGGCGATCTTGTCCGGAAACCGGAATTCCTTCCGTATTTCTTCGCCGGAAAGGCCGCACAGGTCCCCCACTGAAAGGTTCTGTCCCTTCAGAGCGTCATGGACCTCGATCATGTGGGCGGGACCGATGCCATGGGTCTGCTCAAGGGCTATCCAGTACTTGGTGTCGTTCATGGTGTTTCGCTGTAATTTCCACTGCCGGTATTAAGGACGTCCGGCTGACATGGTCAGGCGACAGTAGCGGGATATGAATAAAAAGTCAATAAAAAGCTGATTGTTCAAACATTCTGTTTGCCCAGGAGAAGAAAAGGTGCCCTAGACCAGGGCGTGGTGCGCCCGGGTTCCCCGGGCGGGGGCGTCACACTTTTCTTTTGTCACCAAAAGAAAAGTGTGCAAAAGAAAAGTGTGCAAAAGTAAAGTGCCCGCCTGCTGTTTCGGCCTTCGGCTCCCCTGCGCTTCTCAACAGACGCGGGGGCTGCGGAACTCACCTGCCTGCGGCAGGTTCAAACAGTCCTCGCCCTTTTTCCGCGTCTGTCTGCGATGCTCGGCGAAACAGAGGGGCGGGTTTAGCTGCCGCAGGTGTTCGTAGTAACTTATATTATCAATCGTCGTGCAGGAGGCGGCTTCCGGAGCGAAAGCCAATAAGTACTACTTGCTATCTTAAAAACTTAGAACCATGCAACGATTATAAAGTATATCTTAGATTGAGCCCTCAAAACATCCGCCTGCAGGGCGGATAACAATCGGGGTGGTGTCTGAGGCGAGTCCCACGTGGTGGGCGAGCCGAGTTCACCCCGTAGCCCCTCGTGGCGCTTGAACGAGCGGGGTGATGGGGATCGAAAGGGGAAGAGGGATGCCACCCTCTTCCCCTTTCATAATCCCGACCGGATCCCGGTCGCGTCCCTGCCCTGGTTCAGGGCAAATGAAATGAAAACAGAGAAAGGCCACCCTTGGTGTTGCATGTATAAAATCCTTGCTAATATAGCAAATAATCATTATAATTTAATATATGGACGGCGATTTCAATATTGCTGACTACCGGGGTCTTCTTATTATTGAAGTGATGGTGGAAAAGTTCGATTTCTTCCTCATCTCAGAACATTCCGTTCGATTGAGGGGCCTCCTGGAAGAACGGCACCACCCATCGATCATCTTTGATTTCACCGGGGTCAGGTTTATTGATTCCAGCGTCTTCGGCTTCCTCCTTGAAGTGCGCACTAGTGTTGAAAAACATGGGAATGATATAGCCATTGTATGCAGTGACCCGGAGGTTCTGCATATCATGCGAATGCTCAAGGTGACTCAAATAATGCAGGTTTTTGGGACCAGGGACAAGGCAGCTGATTATTTAAACAGTTTGCAGGATATGTAAAATAAATTCATACGGTGCAGTGCTTTCATTTCGAAGAATCCCGGTATTCAGGGATAAGAGATCTATCTGATAAATCCGGCATACCAACGGGTCTTTTGACCAGAAGGCAACTACTGGCTCTGTAGCTCTGTTAACCGGGAATACTGAAGGCATGCCTTATAAAGTAAACGATCATCTACCATGACATGGTATCGCATCCTGCCGAAACCATCATTTAAAAGAGAAACCCGACAAATTTTGACTGGAATCCAATTAATTCCGTTGACAGATAATTAATGGAATTTACCCTGAAATAGAATAAAATTTGCATACAAATACAATTTATGGCTTGACCTGGTAGACGGCAGAGAGATTTTTAGATCAGGTTAGCATTCAATTTTCAGCGGTATGGCACCATCGGCCCCTGGAACTTGGCCAACCAGATTGATTCTATCTTTTCGGGCAGTAAATTAATTAAAACAAACAAATAAGAGGAGGTTCATAATGGCATTAAATAACTTAATCGACTCCAGAGACGTACGCTTTATTCTCTTTGAACAGCTGGAGCTCGACAAATTCTGCGCCAAGTATCCCCGCTATGCTGATTTTGACAGGGATACCCTGGAAAGCACCCTCGACCTCGCCGAGAAGCTGGCTGTCGAGAAGATTTATCCCACTTACAAGGAAGGCGACAGGGAAGGATGTACCTTCGTTCCCGAGACGAAAGCCGTTAAAATCCCGAAATGCTATAAGCCGGCCCTGGATGCCTATTATGAGTCCGGTTTCATAGGCACCATGGAAGATCCCGAGATCGGCGGCATGGGAATGCCGGCCCTCATGTACATGACCGTTAATGAATTCCTCTGCGCAGCCAACTATAACATCATGATGTACCCCGGTCTTTCCCACGGTTCGATGGAACTCATCAACACCTTCGGCACCCAGGAGCAGAAGGACATGTATATCCCGAAGATGATGTCCGGCGAATGGGGCGGAACCATGTGTCTGACCGAGCCCGATGCCGGTTCCGACGTCGGCGCCCTGAAGACCAAGGCCGTCAAACAGCCCGACGGCACCTACAAGATCACCGGGCAGAAGATTTTCATCTCCTCCGGCGACAACGACTATTACAAGAACATGATACACCCCGTCCTTGCACGGATCGAAGGAGACCCGGCGGGTACGAAGGGCATCTCCATATTTATCGTTCCCAAGTTTCTGGTGAACCCTGACGGCTCCCTCGGCGCACATAACGACGTTAACTGCGCCGGCATCGAGCACAAGATGGGCATCAAGGGCTCAGCGACCTGTACCCTGAGCTTCGGCGACAATGGGAACTGCAAGGGCTTCCTCCTCGGCGAAGAGCGGAAGGGCATGAAGATCATGTTCCAGATGATGAACGAGGCCCGTCTGGGCGTCGGCATGCAGGGTCTTGCGGTGGCCAGCGCCGCGTACATGCACGCCGCCACGTACGCGAAGAACCGGATCCAGGGCGCTCATGTCACCCAGATGCTGAACCCCGAAGCCAAGGGCGTCAACATCAGCCAGCACCCCGATGTCAAGCGGATGCTCCTCTGGATCAAGTCGCATATCGAGGGAATGCGGTTCATCACCTACTACCTGACCCACGCGCTGAACGTTGCCCACGTTGCCGAGGGCGAAGAGGCCAAGGAAGCGATGGCGATAGCCGAAATCATGGTTCCGATCAACAAGGCCGGCAACACCGATAAGAGCGTTGAAATATGCTCCGAGGCGATGCAGATATACGGCGGATACGGATTCTGCCAGGAATATCCGGTCGAGCAGATGATGAGGGATTCCAAGATCACCACGATCTACGAAGGCACCAACGGCATCCAGTCCATGGACCTGACCATGAGGAAGATACTCATGAACCCCGAGCAGTACAACTACACCATCCTCAAGAAAAGGATAGCGGAAGCCATCAATAAGGCCAAGGGCGTTGTGGACGACAAGTATGTCGCCCTGGTTGAGAAAGGCGTGCAGAAGCTCGACGAGGTCATAAATATGATGAAGGACCAGATGGCGAAGGGGCAGTTCCTGCACCTGTTCATGAACGCGACGCCGCTGCAGCAGGCGATGTTCATGCTCTGCATGGCATGGGGCCACATTTCCTCACTTACCATCACCCAGCCCAAGATGAAAGAGCTCGTGGGCGACAAGAAAGGCGAAGAGCGGGAAAAGCTGCTCAAAGACAACGCCGAAGCCGCGTACTACACCGGCAAGGTGCTTGCCTCCCAGTTCTACCTGGGCGCCGAGTTCCCCAAATACTTCGGCAAGATCGAAGCCCTGCTGTTCGGCGAAACGGCCGTCATCAAGGCGTCGGATCCGATCTTCACCGGGATGCTCGAACAGTAACAGAAAAGACGCAACGAATGATGCAAAAAGGCCGTCCCTTGTGGACGGCCTTTTTTTGGTCTCAAGTGTACCATCGCCTCCCTGACTGCATTGTGGCCACATCCCCCGTCCCGCGTTCTCTGGATGAGGTTGATGCAAACGCAGCCACAGGATGTGGCGAAAGCGTTTGCCTTCTCCTTGATAGGGAGAAGGGGAGCAGTCCAGTGGCAGTTCTTCAATTACCCTCTCCATTTTTGGGGAAGGGGACGAGGGTGAGTATGTATTATGGGGACAGGGTGAGGGAACATATATCAGCTATGTAATGGCAAAAAAATAAAATTTATATTGATAAAAATTATATACTGTACATATTTATGTCACATTAGAGAATATATAATCAATGACGGCCAAAAATGACGAAAATTTTTCACACAGGGCGGCGCCTGTTCGTTAACGGACATAACAACAGACTGGACAGGAGAAAGCCGATCGCCATGCAGGGAACACTGTTTGCGCCTGATGATCCTTTTGTCTGCAGGTCCCCCCTGACCGAGGAAGAAAGGATCAGTGCCGTTGCCGTATCATTGCTGTCATCGCCCGGTAGCTGCGGGCTATGGCCTATGATTGCCGAGCACAGGCCCCTTGATATTTACCGGATGGTCCGCGACCGGTCCGTGCCCGCCACCAGCAGCTTTTTCACCGCATCGTATCCGCATGATCCGATGGATGCGGCTCAACTGATCGTCAGGAAGGCCGAAAGAAGTTCAGTCAGGATCATGACCTACTGGGACAGCGATTATCCCTCCCTGTTGAGGGAGATACCGTTCCCGCCCCTGGTGCTTTACCTGAAGGGCACCCTTGCCGCGGGCACCGCCGTGGCGGTTGTGGGCACGCGGAAATCCGACATCAGGTCAACGGCCGTGGCGCGGCGCCTTTCGAGGGAACTGGCGGCCCTGGGCTGCGCCATCGTGAGCGGCATGGCCGTCGGCATAGACCGGGAGGCCCATCTCGGCGCCCTGGACGCGGGGGGGAGGACCGTCGGCGTCCTTGCCAACGGCATCGATATCATATATCCGTCGCCCAACAGGGACCTCTACCGCCTGATAGAAAAAACCGATGGTTCCGCCCTGGTCTCGGAATATCCCCCGGGGATCTTCGCCGGGAAGTGGACCTTTGTGCGGAGAAACCGGATCATCAGCGGTCTCAGCGCCGGCACGGTCGTGGTGAAGGCCGGCATGAGGAGCGGGGCCCTGATCACGGCGCGCCACGCCGTTGAGCAGAACCGCGAGGTATTCGCCTGCGCGGGCAACTCCTTTGACGAGGAATACGCCGGGTGCAACCGCCTGGTCAGGGAAGGCGCGGTCCTTGTCTCGCGCACCGAGGACATTGTCGCGGAGCTGTCGCGGCTCCCGGTCGCCGCCCCGGTAATCTCCGGCGGGGCGGCGGGTGCCGGCGACGGGACCGGTGAGGGGAAGGCGAAGGGATCCCGTAAGGACCTTCCTCCTGATTCGATGGAAGGAAGGATCCTCGGGCTTCTTTCATCAGGGGTGCGCGACATAGATTCCATTGTGCGGGAACTTTCCGCGTGCGCCGCCGAGGTCAACGAGGCCGTTGTCGCTCTGGAGCTTGATGGATTCATCATGCGGAACGGCGCCATGCTGTCGCGGCTGTGAGGGAATGAGTAGCGCGCGCCTGCGCCGCTGACGGCGGAGGCGCGTTATATATGCCCAGGATGCTGAAATGAAAGTAAAACTGATATTCGCACTGCTGATTTCATTCCTCATGGCGGTATCGATCTCCCAGATTTTTTCGATACCGCCCTATGCGGGGGACATATTCACGGTATACAGGTCGGGCTACTTCAGGGAGCTTGACCGGGGATTCGGCGTTATCGCTGATTCTTTCATCGGGATCAAGTCGATGTCAAAGCCGGAATACGCGTGGATTTTTCTCAAGGACGTCGGGGTCAATAACGACATGAGGATATCGGTGTATGATTACCGCGGCTATGCCGTCCCCGCCCCGGGGGAGAAGGGGAGCAGACAGGACAGGAAAGTTTATGAAGTTATAAATCGGCTCAATCCCGTCCCGCATTCCGAAATACATGGCGGAAGATACGTCTCCATCATACCGCTCACGGCCAGGGGCGAATGCAGGTTCTGCCACACCCGATGGAACAGGAGGGAGGTGATCGGCGCCCTCGGTTTCGAGAGGCCCTATGACGCGGTCGTTTATTATTCGTCGGAGCGGGTCATCATCTTTGTGATCATAACGATTGTCCTGGGCGCCCTTCTCTACGCGGTGCTGCGCTGGGACCCGGGCAGGAATATAAAAGAATTATTTGACAAATAAGGCAATATATTTCCAGTTGTTATAATGTTGCGGATATGGGCCGTAAAGGCCGAACGTACCACGGGGATGTGCAATGAGTAAAAAGAACAGCAGCAAGGCGGGCACGCTGGTAATCGTCGAGTCACCGTCCAAGGCGAAAACCATCCATAAATACCTGGGCGACGACTACATCATATCATCCTCCGTGGGGCATATCATTGACCTGCCGAAATCGAGGCTTGCCATCGATATCGGGAACGATTTCAAGCCGGAATACATAACGATCCGCGGCAAGGCGAAGATCCTCAACGAGCTGAAGAAACAGGCCGGCTCCGTGAACCGGGTCCTCCTGGCGACTGACCCTGACCGCGAGGGTGAGGCCATTTCCTGGCACCTTTCCAACGCTTTGTCCGAAAAAAACAGCGACATCAAGCGCATCGAGTTCAACGAGATCACCGAGCATGCGGTGAAGGAAGCAGTCTCACATCCGCGGGAGATCAACATGGACCTGGTGAACGCCCAGCAGGCGCGGCGGGTCCTCGACCGCATCGTCGGCTACCACATAAGTCCCATCCTCTGGAAGAAGGTGAAGAAGGGCCTGTCCGCGGGCAGGGTGCAATCCGTCGCGCTGAAGGTCATCTGCGACCGGGAACGGGAGATCGACAACTTCATCCCCGATGAATACTGGACCCTCGACGCGGAACTGGCGCGGAAGGGAAAGACCTTCAGGGCGCAGCTGGCCCTGTTCCGCAATGAAAAGATCAGGATTCGGTCGAAGGCGGAAATCGACGCGGTCCTGGAAAACCTGAAGGGGAAAACGATGACCGTGAAGGACGTGAAGGTCCAGGAGCGGAGGCGCAGGCCGGTCGCCCCTTACATAACCAGCAAGCTCCAGCAGGATGCCGCAAACGGCCTCGGCTTCACGTCGCAGAAGACGATGATCATCGCCCAGCAATTGTACGAAGGGATCGACATCACCGGCGAGGGGCCCACGGGCCTCATCACCTATATGCGGACCGATTCAACGCGGGTCGCCGATTCGGCCATCCTGGCCGTGAGGAAGTACATCCTTGATGAATTTAACAATGACTATCTTCCGGAAACCATAAATATTTATTCAAACAAAAAAGGGGCCCAGGACGCCCACGAGGCGATCCGGCCCACGGACGTGTTCAGGACCCCTGATTCGCTGAAGGGCGACCTGACGCGTGACCAGTACAAGGTCTACGACCTCATCTGGAAGCGCTTTGTCGCGTCGCAGATGACGCCCGAGGTTTCCGAGGTCACCACCGTGAACATCGAGGCGGGCGAATACCTCTTCAGGGCGAACGGAAGCAGGGTCCTTTTCAAGGGCTTCACCGCCGTTGACAAGACCGACAAGTCGGATCGCTCGTCGCTGCCGCACCTTGCCGTCGGCGACGAGGTGCAGGTCCATGGGTTTTTCCCGGAGCAGCATTTCACGACGCCGCCGCCGCGGTACAATGACGCCTCCCTGGTCAAGTTCCTGGAGGAATCGGGCATCGGGCGGCCCTCGACCTACGCCCCGACGATCAATACCCTGGTCAAGCGCTACTATGTGACCAGGTCGGGCAAGCAGCTGGTGCCGACCATCCTGGGGAAGCTGGTCAATGACATCATGGGCAAGCATTTCACCTCCCTTGTCTCGATCGATTTCACCGCCAACATGGAAGACCGTCTGGACCACATCGAAGACGCGAAGACGGACTGGAAAAAGATGCTCCATGAGTTTTACGCGCCCTTCAAGGTCTCCATTGACCAGGCGGAGCACAACATTGAAGAAATGAAAGGCATTCTTGACGTGGAAACGGACATCATCTGCGAGCAGTGCGGACGCAAAATGGTGAAGAAGTTGGGCAAGTTCGGTTTTTTCCTGGCGTGCCCGGGCTTCCCGGAGTGCAGGAACTCCAAGCCGCTCCCCCTGGGGAAATGCCCCCGGTGCGAAAACGGCGATGTCGTCAAGCGCTCGTCCAAGAAGGGAAGGGGCGGCACCTTTTATGCCTGCACCAACTATCCGACCTGCGAGTTTTTTACCCGCGACAATCCGGCGGAAAAGGCCTGCCCGCGCTGCGGCCGGCTCCTGTTCAAGAAAATCATCAGACACAAGGGGGAAAAGCTCATCTGTCTCAACGAATCATGCAACTACCAGGTGGATCTTCTCGATGAGACACAGCCCGCGAACGGCAGCGGGCAGAACGCTAACGGCACCGAGCAGCAGGAGGCATGACAGCCGAAATAGAACAATTCATGAGTTATCTCGGCACCGAGAAAAACTCGTCCCCCAAGACGCTTGAAGCGTACCAGCGGGAGCTGTACCAATTCTACCTTTTCCTGGCAGGCGGTCTCGGCGCCGGTGTCCGGGAAAAGTACGAAGTGCGGGCGCCGGTCGTGGATGATGATGTTCCCGTTGAAACGGTCTGCAGCGAAGATATAACTGCCTTCATCGAGTTTTCCTATGACCGCGGCCTGAAGCGCTCCAGCATCGAGCGCAGGATAGCGGCAATCAGGTCTTTTTTCACCTTCCTTTATAACAAGGGTTACATCGAACATAATCCGGCGGTCAGAGTGGGCTATCCGAAAAAGGAATCGCGTCTCCCGAAATTTCTCCACCTTAACCAGATTGAGTCACTGCTCGATTTCGAACCGGTGACATTCATCGATTACCGGGACCGGGCGGTCCTGGAGACCTTCTACTCGACCGGGGCGCGGGTGGCGGAGCTCTGCGCTGCCGATGTCGTCGATGTTGACTTTGATTCCGGTCGGCTCAGGGTCACCGGCAAGGGCTCGGAGGAGCGCATCGTCTTCATCACTGACGGGACGGCGGCCATGCTGAAGCGGTATTTCGAGGAACGGAAGCGCAGGTTCGGCGCCCTGGGGGATCCCCTCTTCGTCAATAGCCGGGGAGGGAGGATAACGGTGCGGGGCGTCTATGACATTGTGGCCAGGCGTGCCCGGGCGGCAGGGCTTCTCGAACGCGTGTCGCCCCATACTCTGCGCCACAGCTTTGCCACGGAGCTGCTGGACCGCGGGGCCGATATACGGGCGGTCCAGGAAATGCTGGGCCACAGGCACCTGTCGACCACGCAGGTCTATACCCATACCACGAAGGAACGGCTCCGGAAGGTCTTCGAAAAGTTCCATCCCCATTCAGGCAGGCCCAAGGACGGCACGTAACGCATCTGTGGAAGGATTGCCCGCCTATCGGCTGTCAACGGGCAACGGGCAATACCCGCACCGGCCTCCCGATTGGGAGGGTTTTCAACGCAAATGAATCCCGGTAACGCCCCGCGGTGTCGCAGAACTCCTTGAATTTAACAGAGAGGGGCAGCAGTGAGAACCCTTGCTCAAGGGGCTTGAAGAAATTGTCAACGTGCGCCGGAATCAGCGTCTTTGCCTTTACCCTCAGGGGCACTTCCCTGATATACTCCTCGATACCGCCGCTGCTGGCGATTCCCAGGAACACGACATCCGCCGTAACGCCGTCATACATTCCGGGGACGAACCCCGCGCTGCCATGGTGAAGGATTGTTCCTGACGGGTGGCCGATGACTATCCCGAAGACGCCCCCCAGCCTATAGTCCTTCGCCCGTGCCGGCTGGGCAAGGGGCTTGTCGATGACGCCGGGGTAGGGCACACTGCCGAACACGGGGCCGTGGACGCTTTCGATAAACCGTAGTGTGAACCGGCCGAGAGGCATCGCCTGGCCCGGTTTCACGAGTCGCAATTCGTCCTCCCTGAGGCCGGCTCCGCGGCCTGCATTGAGGGTGCTTTCCGTGCCAATGAGAGGAGCGCCGGTTTCCCTGGCGAATAAAGGCGCGTCTGCGAGATGGTCGAAATGGGAATGGCTTACGATGACTGCCCGGATGTTCTTCTTCCCCAACTTTTCGGACCACTTCCGGACCAGCTCCCTGTCCGAAGCAAGAGGTCTTTGAAAAAAGACTTTCCCCATGCCGAATCTGCTCACGTAGGGATCAATAAGAAGGGCGGTCTGACCGTCCGAGATGAGTAACCCCGCCGTTCCCAGACAGGTGACAGTGATGCCTTCCCCGTGACGGGGAGTTTCTTTGACAAGCAGTGACTGGTACAGGTCTATATCGGCGCAGCGGGCCGCGCAGAGCGGCATGGTTGCAAGTAATGACAACAGGGGGTATTTTTTCATGATTTAAATCCTTGTAGTATGGTGCCGCCGCCAAGGACCTCGATTTCGTCATTATAGAAAACGGCCGCCTGGCCCGGCGATATCCCGATCTGGGGCTCGTCAAATCGGACCGTGACTCCGCCTGATTCCTCGACAAGGAGCGCCGGGACCGGCGGCTGGGTGGAGCGCGTTTTGACCAGGGCCCGCTTCCCGTCGAGGGCGGTTTCCTTCATGAAATGGATGGCGCCGGCGAAGAGCGAAGTCGTCTCGAGGTCCTCGCGGTAACCGGCGACGATGGCGTTGCGGTCGGCATCGATATGGACGACATAGAGGGGGCGCGGCGCCGCTATGGCGAGTCCCCGCCGCTGGCCTATGGTATACCGGTGGATTCCCCGGTGGCGTCCGATCACGGCGCCGCCGGTATCGACGATGTCGCCCGGCTCGGGTACCCGGCCGGCGGCGCGTCCGATGAATTCGTCATAGCGGTTGTCGGGGATGAAGCATATCTCCTGGCTTTCGGGCCGTTCCGCAACGGGAAGGCGGCGCTCAAGCGCCATCCGCCGGACTTCCTCCTTGGTGAAGCCGCCCAGGGGGAACATGATGCTCTCCAGGCTTTCCTGCGTGATCCGGTAGAGGAAATATGACTGGTCCTTGGCCGTTTCCTTGCCCCGGGCCACGTAATATCGTCCCGCGGCGGAATGCCTGATCAGCGCGTAATGGCCGGTGGCGATGGCCTCACAGCCGAGGGACCGCGCGCGGTCGAGGAGTCGGCCGAATTTTATCAGGGCGTTGCATCTGACGCAGGGATTGGGAGTGGCGCCGCGGAGGTACTCGTTGCAGAAGGGCTCCACGATCAGCGACTGGAAATCGTCCTCGAGGTTGACCACGTGGAGGGGAATGCCGTGGGCGTCGGCCACGGCCCGCGCCGATTCAACGGCGCCCGGCGCGGCCGGGGTACCGTAGTGGCGGGCGATGATGCCCGCGGAGAGCTCGGCGGTTATGCCGATGATTTCGTGGCCCGCTTCCTTCAGGAGCAGCGCCGCCATCGAGGAATCGAGTCCCCCGCTCATGGCTACGGCGATTTTCATTGTCGTTACCAGCCCGAATCGTACAGGATGCCCTGGAATGAACCCCGGCGGAGGAACTCGTCCTCTATGGCCTTGATGACGGTGCCCTTGTGAAGGCCCCACCGCGGGGCGACCAGGGTGTTCTCTTCTCGGTCCCCCATGAGACGGTGAATGAGGATGTCAGGCGAAACCCTTTCGATGAAATCGCACACCGCGGAAACGTACTCGTTCATCGACAGCGGTTTCATGAGTCCAGCCCGGAACATTCCCTCCAGGGTTGTTCCGCTGATGACGTGGAGGTGATGGAACTTGATGCCCCGCACCGGCAAGGCCCTGAGGGCCGCGGCGGTTGCCATCATATCTTGCCATGATTCGCCGGGGATGCCGAGTATGAGATGCACGCATACCGGTATTCCGCGCAGCGCGGCCCGGCGGACCGCGTCAACAGTAACGTCATTGATATGGCCGCGGAGTAAAAATTCAAGGCTTTTATCATGGCTCGACTGCATGCCTATCTCGAGCCATACTTCGAAGCCGGGCCTCAGGTATGACGCGATGATGTCCAGGGTTTCGTCCGGAACGCAGTCGGGCCTGGTCCCGATCATGATGCCCACGACGTCATCCCGGCCGACGGCCCGGTCGTAGAGCCCTTTCAGGAGGGAAGGAGGGCCATAGGTGTTGGTAAAGGCCTGGAAATAGGCAATGTACCGCGTGGACTTATCGGACCGCTTGAACGCTTTTTTCGCCAGGTCCATCTGCTCGCCTATGGGGGAGCCCGGGGTCATGCCGGGAGAGGCGGACCCGTCTGCGGAGCAGAAGATGCAGCCGTCGCGGCCCGCCGTGCCGTCCCTGTTGGGACAGGACAGGCCGGCGTTAATGGGGATTTTCAGTACGCGGCAGTTGTACTTGTTGCGCAGGTAGTCGCTGAATGAGTGGTATGGCTTGCCGAACCAGCTCCCGGCCCTAGAGGGATCTCTCTCTCGTTTCATTTGCGAAATATGAATTTTTGAGATACTGCTGGTTCTGGTACATGTTCGGATTGAGGGCCACGCTGTTCACGTACTGCGCGCTGACGACATTGCAGTTCTTGTCGAGCCTGACGACGTATATGCCGGCGGCGAATTTAACATTATGGAAGATTTCCTTCCACCGCACGACTTTTTTCTTTTTCTTGTTCTTGGTTATATGCTCGACCGTTTTTATCCTGCTGATGTTATGGGCGTTCCTGAAAGACTTAACCAACTTCTTCATCGTTTCCGGGTCCGGAGACAGGGCCAGCTCAATGGCCTTCTCGAGGCTCTGGTTGTTTTCTATGGGGAATATGATGCTCCTCTGCAGGGGCGACTTCGCTATGTAGGGTGAGAAACTATAGTTTTTGACCGGGGAAATCTCAATGGCCGATGCCGGCTTGCTTTTGACTTCCGAGGGGAATTTCGCGGCGTCAAACTCGGTGCGGTAATGTTCGCGCATCTTGGCGAAGAAGGGAGCCCTCACGAGGTACCGCCTCGCCATGCAGAAATACTTGCGGGCCAGCCTGTTCTTTTTCTGGCGCTTGTACTTGGCGGCAAGCTGGTAATACCGCGATGAATTTACCAGGTTCATTTTCACGCTTGAAAAGAAAGCAATATTGTCCGCATACCTGGTGCCGGAGTATCTCTTTTCCATCTCCCGTATGACGCGGATTGCCTTGCCCGAATCGACCGCCTGGATGTAGTAAATGGCGAGCCGGGCCAGCTTGAGCAGCTCGATCCGCTCCGGTGAGGTCTCGCCGGTTTTCTGGACCGTTGGCCCCGTAATATCGACGGAAAATGTCTCTTTTATCTGTTCAATGAGGGCATTGTACTGGTTCTCGACTATCCTGTTGATATGCTCGGGGTCCCTCAGCTTTTTTTCTTCATCGGGGTTTGATATGAAACCTGACTCATATATGACCGACATGGGGAAATCGATGAAATAGCTGAACCTGGTATCGCCGACGGCGCCGAAATTCCAGCTGTTCGGCTTAAGTCCCTTTGCGACATGCATCTTTTTCAGCCTCTGCGCGTAGTTCGGGCAGAAGCCGCTGGCGTCCACCCTGTTGTACAGGGTGAGAAAACCGTCATAGGTGTCCCTGACGACCTGAAGCACCTTCCAGTTGTTCCCGTTCCTGGTGATGTGGATGCCGGGCAGGTTGACCCTGCCGTCGGCCTTGTAGAGCACCGAAATGTTGTTCAGGTGTTCCGAGATGATGATGAAGGCGCCGGCTTTTTCCGCGAGCTCGACGGTCCTCGTGAAGGAGATGTCATTGTAGGTGTCGCTGGTTCCCTTGAGTACCGCCATGTAGTCATCGGTGGTTTTAACTTCGATATGCCTGTTTTTGGAGAGCAGTTCATACATTTTTCTCGAGAGCAGTATCGAGTAATATTCCTCAGGGAGACCGGTGCAGCTGGTCCTCCGGGTGGCGTCGCCGCCCTGCCACATGCCGTTGGGGAGTTTCCCGTGGGCCGGGTCGATGAAAATAACTATCTTTTTGCCCTGTTGCAGGTTCTCATGGAGCCTGCCGTAGGTGTTGTCTATCCGGTTCACGATCTCGTTTATTTTCTCGCGGTGGGCCGCGTTTTTTTCGCTGTTAAGTATGTTAATGATGGATTGGGGCTGACGGTTCCCGTCGTGCTGTTCAGTAGCGGAATAACCGTATGCGCTGATGAAGATAAAAATTGTAAGTGCTGCTGTCACAATATGTCGTGGGCTCATTATCTCTATCTCTTATGCAATTATTACAAAGAATACGACTGCCCGCAGGCCCTGCGTCCAATCTCTTTTATCGTTGAAAAATCAACAGATTCAAGATTATTGTCCATGAAATAATGAATCTTACTTATAATATCGAATTATTTCAAGAATTTATTTGATTTTTATTTGTTTTAATTGAAAAAAATATGCGTTATGATATAAAGGCTGCAGTATTACGATGTTCATCTGCCAGTCACTACGGAGCGTGCATGCATGAAACATTCATTCATTAAATACGAAAAACTGTCCAATGAAATCAAGGATGAAATCCACAATTATCACCAGTCGATGAAGGCCCGGAAAAGCGAGGCCGTTTTTGACGAATCCATGGCTGAATGGTTCGAGAACAGGTTTGATGAATGGCTGTTAAAGCGTTACAGCGGCGATGAACATCAGGGGAAGAGGAAGTTTTTCCGACTTGAGGTCGAGATCCCCATCCGCATAATCGACACCCTGATCGAATCGTCCCGCGACGACAAGCATGCGATGGAATTTATCGGGAAGATAGTCAACATAAGCCGCGGCGGACTTTATTTTAAATCATCCCAGCCGATCGAGATTTCATCCATAATAAAGGTGGTCATCGATTTTTCGGGCGTTGACAAGGACCTCAACGAGGTCGAGGCCCTGGCCATGGTCATCAGGAGCGACAGGCTCCCCGAGGAGGATTACGGCATCGGGATCATGTTCAGCAGCATATACGAACCGAACAAGGAGCGTCTCGATCTTTTTATCCTGAAGAATCTTTCGTATTATATCTACTCGGAATAGACCGGCCCCCTGGCCCGCTCCCTACTTCTGTGAAGCCGCGTTTTTCAGGTAGTTTTTCATGTTCTTCTTCGTGATCTCGTAGTAGAACACGTTGTAGCGCCGGTGCTCGATGTCCTTCCGGCTGAGCCGGCCGTGCTGATCGATAAGATTCAGGATTTCAGCCCTGGTATTGCGGTCTACGGGTATATTGCTGGCTGCCAGGTTCTGCTCCATTGAAACCCGCGCCCTTTTTTTGGCCTTGTTCTGGATATACTCCATGTCAGACTGGCCGGCCTCTTTGGGTGAAATGATCACCACCCGATACAGGTCGTTTGAAATAAAGCCTTCGGTAAGATATTTCTTTTCGATGTCGACGCTGTCCAGGGATATGTCGGCGTCCGGTTTTACACCGTTGTCCTTCGTGGCTTTCTTTGTACAGGCCAGCGGCGAGAATGCAATGACCGCAGCGGTCAGGATAGAGACCGGCACGAACGATTTCTTCATGATTTGGCTCCTTGCGTTGTGATTGCGGCTTCCTGCTTCTGCTCAACCGGGGGATTGATGATGGAGGCAACCTTTTTTTTAAAGCCCGGCCTGAATATGCGGTAGCCGATGATCATTGATCCCTTTTCGTTATAATAAACAAAGGCTATACTGCCGCCGATGACATACCCTTTCAGTTTTTTGATCAGATCGTTTTTCGTTTCAGCCGGGACGGCGTCTTTTTTGTTCTTGTCCTTTATCCCGGTTTTCAACTGGGCGTCAATGCAGTAATCGGCCAGGTTGAGGATGGCCAGCTCCTTCACGTTGATGTTCTTTGCCCGCAGGTACGCGCTTTCACGCCTGGCCACGAGCCCCCGGGAGCCGTCCTCAGGCTCGACTTCAAGGATGGCCTGGTAGCAGTTGTCTGTCAGGAAACCGTTGGTCTTGATTTCACTGGATTCCCTGACGCTGAGGCCGCAGGAAGGGACGGCGAGCGCAACGGCTGCGAGGAACGGCACTAGTACATTCAGGCGGATCGGTTTCATGTTGCTCCATGGGATCAGTTGTTTTTAAGGGCATCGATGATGCTTTGGATCTCCCGGGCACGGGGATGCCCCGGTTTGACAGAAAGCAATTTTTCAAAATGCTGTAAAGCTTTTTCTTTATTTTTTATCTTCCGGTAATAGATCATGCCCAGTTCCTCGTGGGCGTTGTAGAGTGAGCCGTCCAGGGCCAGGGCCTTCTCGAAGGACTGGGCCGCTTCCGGATAGCTTCCGGCGTCGCGGTACGCCAGGCCGAGGAAAAAATGGGTCTGCGCGTCCAGGGGCTTGATCTGCAGGGCTTTCCGGTACTCGTCGATCGCCTGGCCGTAGAGCTTCGATTCCCGGTAGGCGTTGGCAAGGTTGTGGCGCGCCGTAAAGGAATCCGGGTTCTGCTCCACCGCTTTCTTGTTCAGCTCTATGGCCTTGTCATACTGCCTGTTCTTTGAGTAGATTTTCCCGAGATTGATATACGCCTTGGGGTCTTTGGGGTTCATCTCGATGGCCTGGTTGTAGCACTCCAGCGCCTTTTCCTCGTTTTTCATGGCGTCGTACGATTTTCCCATCTCGTAATACGCGGCGAAATCGTTTTTCTTGATCTGTGCCGCCTTGGCGTACATGTCTATCGACTTCGAATAGCTGCCCGTGAGGTAATGAACCAGTCCCAGGTTGAAGTAGGCCTGGTGGTATTCCGGGTCAAGCTCGATGGTCCGCTCGTAGTACTTGATGGCGCTGGCATAATCCTTCATCTCATGGTAGGTCTCGCCCGTCTTGAAATTGGTGTCGGGATTATTGGGTCTCCGCTCGAGGTCCTTGGAGAAGTATTCCAGGGCCTTCCGGTATTCCCTGCTCTCGAAATAGACGTCGCCGAGGTTGAAATAGGCCCGGTCAAGGGTGGGGTCCTGTTCAAGGGACTTCTTGAAATCGCTGATGGCGCCCGGCTTGTTCTGCAGCTGTATCCGGGCGAGGCCCCGCGAGTAATACGCCTTGGGGAAGGTCGGTTTTGCCGTCACGGCCTTGTCGAAGGCGCCCTCCGCCTGACGGTATTTTTTCTGGATGTAGTATACCAGCCCCAGGTGATACCATGCGTCGGCATGCCTCGGGTTCGCCGCCACGGCTTTTTCGAAGGCGTCGGCGGCATTGTGGTTTTTCTTTTTGCTGTAATAGATTCTTCCCATCCAGTACCAGGAATGGTCGTCCCGGTCGTCCGCTTCCACCGCCTTCCGGTATGCCTCGGCGGCGCCGTCATAGTCCTTTTCCTTGCGGCGCTGGTCGCCGATCGCCCGCCAGTCGGTTCCCGGTTTCCTGGCCGTCTCTTTTTGGGGAGGTTCTTTTTTCGATGTGTCGCTCAGCGAGTCGGTCTCAAGGAGCTCGGTTTTTTTCTTTGCCGCGGTTTTTTCGGCGGTCCTGTCTTCGGCCGGCTCTGCTTTCCGGGCCGGGGCCTTATCCCTGTTGAGCTTTTTCAGGGCATCTTCGTACTTCTTCCTGAGGTTCCTGTCCCTGCTGTTGTACTCCAGGGCCTTGCGGTAGCTTGCGACGGCCCGCGGCCAGTCGGCTTTCACGCCGTAGATGTCGCCGAGGCGCTCGGCGGCAAGGGCGTCAGACGGGTCCACGGACAGGGCCTTCTCGAAGGATGCCAGGGCGTCATCGGTCCTTCCGAGCTTCAGCAGCGCTTCCGCCTCGCCCCGGTGGTACTTCGATTTTTTCGGGTTTTTATCTACGGCCTTTTTGTAGTTCTTGAGGGCGTCGTCGTATTTCTTTATCTCGAAATAGAGGTTGCCGAGATTATAGTGGCCTTCTGCATCGTCGGGGTTCGCCTTGATGCCCTCCCTGAGGATCTTTATGGCGCCGTTCACGTCCCCGGCGCGGAGGCGCTGGCGCGCCATGTTGCGGTAGCTGTCCTGGTCTTTCGGGGCAACCTTCTTCGCCTTCTGGTACTCGTCGAGGGCCTTCTTTATCTTTTCCTGTTCGTCATACACGTTGCCCAGGCGGTTGTAGGCGGAAGGGTAGGCGGGACGGTTCTTCTTCGCCAGTTCGAACGTTTCAATGGCCTTGTCGTAATCGCCCTTGAGGGCGTAGGCGTGGCCCAGCTCGTTCAGGGCGTCGTAATTGATCGGGTCGGCCTTCAGGGCTTTCTTGTAATAATCGATCGCCCTGTCGAGTTCGCCAAGGGACTTGTACAGGTTCCCGATCTGGATCATGGCGTTGACGTCGGCCGGGTTGGCGTCCAGCACCCGTGTATAGGCCTCGATCTGCTTCAGCCGCTGGTCATCTATTTTGTCACCGGACCGTTTGCCCGGGATCAGGGTCACCATGAGGACCACTGCCGTTATCAGGAGCAGGGCCAGCAGGATGCCGCCGATTATGTATTTCCGCCTGTCATTGTAGTACCGCATGGTGTCCTCTCAAAGGTCGTCGTCAAGATATATGTCTTCAAGCTTCTGCTTTGTTTTCTTCGACTCGTGCCCGGCTTCCTTGTCGGTCGTGCGGTGCGTCGTCTTGTCTATGGTCACGCCCCCCAGCATGAGGGCTTCCTCGATCGTCATGTCGCTCCCCGGCGGGGGAATGACGAAATTCGGATCTTTTAGAAGCTCGATGGCCCGCTTGATCCTGTCGTACTGCGGGTCGTCCGGCGCCACCTGGAGGTAGGTCTCCCAGTTGGCAATGGTGTTTCCCTTGTCGCGCAGGATCATCAGGTAGGTAAGGCCTATGTGATAGTAGGCAAACCTCAGCTGGGTATCGACCTCGATGGCTTTTTTAAAATTGTCGACCGCCTGCTTCCCGTCCTTCCGGTAATAATAGATCTGGCCGATGCGGAAATAATTCTCCCCCGCTTCCGGGTTTATCTGGACGCTTTTCTGGTAAAGATCAAGGGCCCCGTCATAGCGCTTTTTTATAAGAAAGATATCGCCGAGATAGGCGCAGGCCTGGGCGTTGTCCGGGTTTTTGTCGATAATCTGCTGGAAGAGTGATTCCGCCATGTCGAATTTTTTTTGAAAGAAATAGCCCGTCGCTTTCCTGAGCAGTTCTTCTTCGCCTTCTTCCTGCGGGAAGGAGGGGGAGGGAATGGCCAGGATGGTAGCCAGGAGAATTTTAAGGAGGATGTTTTTTGTTGCCATACTCTTTCGTGCCTCCGTGCGACTGCCGCTGCTAAGCCCGTTGTTGCCCTCGCGGCGTGTAGTAAGGCGTTTTTCCATTTACTGATTAGTTAGACACGGATTTGCCTTTAAAGAGGACAATTTTTTTGTTTTTTTTTCTTTTTGTGGCACCGGACGTCCTTGATGCCGGAACCACGGTGTTTTTCCCTTATTTTTTTTTGGTGTCGCCTATCAATATCAACTCGATGCCCGATTCATTGATCATTTCATCCGCCAGGGGGTCACGGTACGGAGACTTGCAGATTATGGTCCTGATGCCGGCATTGATGAGCATCTTGGTGCAGATCGAGCAGGGCTGATGGGTGATATATATCGTTGCGTCCTTGATAGATACGCCGTGGTATGCCGCCTGTATGATGGCGTTCTGCTCGGCGTGAAGACCGCGGCAGAGTTCGTGGCGCTCTCCCGAGGGGACGTTGAATTTTGTCCTGAGGCAGGTTTCCTCGGTGCAGTGTGAGATGTCGGTCGGCGCCCCGTTGTAACCGGTCGAGAGTATGCGCTTGTCTTTTACGATGATGGCCCCGACGCTGCGGCGTATGCAGGTCGAGCGCGTTGAAACGTCTTCCGCCAATTTCATGAAATAATCGTCCCAGCCCGGTCTTCCCATCACTGGTCCACCTCGTGCTTGAATTTGAGCGTCGTCGACACCGGCCGGTCCGCGTGTATGGTGATCTCGGCGGTGAGGGGGATGTACGGCCTGTCGGGACTGAGCAGGGACCGACGCGGCGAAACCACGTATTCCGGGTGTCCGTCGGTATAGACATTCATTTCGACACGGTCTATGACCACTTTCTGCAGGTCCATGTCGCCGGGCTTCAGGGCCAGCGCGGCGACCTCTTTCCCGACCGGCATTTTCACCAGTACCGTGGAGCCGTGGGCGACGACCAGGTCGGCAATGCCGTTATTGAAGCGCGCGAAGGCCTGTTTGCCCGGGGCGCTCCGGGTCGTCAGGGAAAAGATGTAGTTCCCCGTATTGCGTTCTTTCATGACCGAAAACCTGAACTGCAGGTCCCCGTAATTGAAGGTGGACGACTGGTACAGGTCGCGGGGCCTGTCGCCGGCGTAAAACAGGTACAGCACCATGATCAGGACGATGTTGACAACGAAGATAATGGCGGAAAATCTTCTGCGTTTTTCCGTGCGCTGGAGGCTTTCCGGCGACCGGTATCTCCGTATGGTCTGCTCGGCCAGCGATTCATGTTGTGGCTGTTGTTCGGTCATTGGTCCGGTCAGTACAGTGGTATAGAAAAAAAACGTATGACCTATCAGTGCATACGCTTTGTGTCAGTGTCAACAATTTATTGATGCCCGGTCCCGCCGGGGCGGGGCTAGAGGCTTTTTTCCAGGTCCTCGATGCCTTTCAGAATGATCCTGTATTCCCTGGAGTCGATATGAAAGGTGTCGAGATACCGCCTGAAGTATTCAAGCTGTTCCCGTTTCCATTTATTGGCATCATGATTATTGGTAATCATAGCATGATTCCTCCCGAGTGATAGTTTTATTATCATATCGGCATTATGGGGCATGCGCTTTAGCCAAATAGTGTACTAATGGGCCTGCTTCACGGCGTATGGCATCCATGACGTCACAACCCCCCGTCAGTCTTTGCAGTTTACGTAGTTTTCCATGAAGGCAATCAGGTTTAAATTCACGCAGAGATTATAATCATCTGACCCCGGGATGTATTTCAGGCTGCACTGGGCAATGGAAAGAACGGCCAGTTCGCGCTGCTTCTTTTCGCATTTTTCTGTTTCGGTCTCGGCGTCCTTCAGCTCGCAGGCGGTCATGAAAAAGCTTAACATAAGAATAATTGACAGCACCGTTTGTTTCATAAAAGCAACCTCGTTGTGTAATGTATGTGTTATCCAGCAATACGAGTGAGTCCGATTATATGCAGAAAATAATCATAAAAAAAGGCCCCAAAACCGGGGCCTTTTTGCGCAATTCGTTAAAAACGGTATTAGTCGCAGAGTTCGAACAGGGCCGCAGCGCCCATGCCGCCGCCGATACACATCGACTCGATGCCGTACTTGACCCCTTTCCGTACCATGTTTGCTACGAGGGTGGCGAAGATCTTGGAACCGGTGCATCCCAGCGGGTGGCCCAACGCGATGGCGCCGCCGTTGAGGTTGATTCTGCATTCCGAAGAATCGGAGGCCCAATACTTCTTGTCGCCAATGCCGAGCTGCTGCGCGCAGTAGATGGCCTGGGACGCGAAGGCCTCGTTCAGTTCGAAGATGAGGCTTTCGGTCTGGAGCTTTTTGAGGTCCCAGCCGACCTGCTTGCAGAGCTTCGGAATCGCGTACGCGGGGCCTACGCCCATTTCGTCGGCCTTGCAGCCGGCCACGGTGTATCCCACGAGCTTGACCAGGGGCTTCATCCCGTATTTCTTGACCGCGTCTTCGCTCATGATGATCGAAGCGGCGGCGCCGTCGGTGGTCTGGGAGGAGTTGCCCGCGGTGACCGAGCCGGTTGAAGAAAAGGCCGGCTTCAGCTTTTTCAGGCCTTCTATGGTCGTTTCGGCCCGGACGCCGTCGTCGAAATCCTGCACGAAGGTTTCCCGCACGATGGTGCCGTCAGGCTTCTCTACGAACTTGTCGGCCGTGGTGGGTACTATCTCGGTGAAGTACTTGTTCTTCTGGGCTGCTGCCGCCTTCATGTTTGAATGATAGGCGAACTCGTCCTGCATTTCACGGGTGATGCCGTACCGCTTGGCGACGTTCTCCGCGGTGATACCCATGGAAATGTAGACGTCCGGATTTTCTTTCGCCCACTCTGCCATCGGCCGCGGGAGGTTGCCGCCCATGGGAACGATGGACATCGATTCGCAGCCGCCCGCCATGTTGACTTCTGACCATCCCGCCATGACCTTCAGGGCGGATATGGCTATCGACTCAAGCCCGGAAGAGCAGAAACGGTTTACCGTGGCGCCGGAAACTGAATCGGGGAACTTCGCCATCTGGAGGGCGACGCGGCCCAGGTTCAGGCCCTGTTCGGCCTCGGGGAAGGCGCACCCGAGCATGAAATCGTCGATGGCGGCCGGGTCGAGCTTGATCCTCTCAACCGCGGCTTTCATGGCCTGGACGATAAGTTTCTCGGGTCTGGTTTGAGCAAGGGCACCCTTGCCGCGGCGGCAACCGGGTGTTCTTACTGCACTGACTATATAAGCATCTCTCATATGTTTCCTCCTGTATTCGGTTTAAAGTGTTATATCATCAACGGCTTGCCGGTATTAAGAATATGCTCGGCCATCTTCTGGGTCTCTTCGGTCTTCCAGAGGTCGACGAAAGCTTCCCGCTCGAGTTTCAAGAGATATTCTTCGGATACGAGCTGGCCCTGCCGGGCTTCGCCGCCGGACATACAGTAGGCGATCCTCTTCGCGATTGTCTCCATGTGCTTCGGAATGTACCCGCCGTTCCTCATGTTGAGCATTTCGGCCCAGATCATGCCCTGGGCTTCCAGACCCATGACCGGATATTTCTTCTTCGCGGGGGGGACATAGCCGTCGTCCAGGAGCTTGAGGCACTCTTTCTTCGCTTCGCCGATCAGGTTGTCCCTGTTGAAGACGATGCGGTCGGTCGGGCGGAGGAAGCCGTTCTTGCGGGCTTCGGCCGCGGACATGCTGACTTTCGCCTGTGCCACGCACATGAAGGCCGGGATGAAGTACGCCGCGTAGTCGGCGAGCTTTACGTTGCCGGGAACGGTGTCCATGACGCGCTGCCACAGGTGGATCATGCCGCATCCGCCCGGTACGAGGCCGGCGCCTATCTCAACGAGGCCCATGTACAGCTCGGCGTGCGCGACGATCTTGTCGGCCGCGAGGCAGAGTTCGCATCCGCCGCCCAGGGTCATGCCGTAGGGGGCCGCCACGATGGGAATCGGGGCGTATTTCATGCCCATGATCCCTTCGTGCACCTTGCGGATGAAGGCGTCGATTTCGGTGAACTTCTTGGCCTTGGCAAGGCCGAGCATGAAGGCGAGGTCTCCGCCGGCTGAAAACGCTCCCGGGAATCCCGGAGCCTGGTTGCCGAAAACGATGCCGCGGCCGTTCTCGACCACGTATTCGGCCGCCACCTGCATGAAGTCGACCATGTTCTTGTTCACGGCGTTCATCTTGGTGTGGAATTCGATGTCGAAGATGCCGTCGCCCAGGTCGATGAGGGAGGCGGAGTCGTTCCCCTTGACGAACTTCTTGTTGGCGCGGAGGTTGACGAGGCTGATCGCCAGGTCGCTGGTCGGTACTTCCTTGTACTTCATGGTCTTGAGGTCGAAGTACATCTTTTTGCCCTTTTCGATCTTGTAGAAGGAGTTGACCTTCTTGGTGATCATGGCCTGTACTTTCTTGGGAACTTTCATCCCTTCTTTTTTCATGCGATCGCAGGCTTTTTTAACGCCAATGGCGTCCCACAGCTCGAAGGGGCCCATTTCCCAGTTGTATCCCCATTTCATCGCGTTGTCGATCTCGACAATGTTGTCGGCGATTTCGGGGATCCGGTTTGCCGAATAGATCAACGTTCCGGCGGTCGCCCTCCATGCGAACTGGGCGCCTTTGTCGGTACCGTACATGACGGTGGCGACTTTCTCGGCCAGGGTCGCTTTCTTCTTCGCGGCCTGGAGAGACGGGAAGTCGACCTTGTCGTAGGTCACGTATTCCATGGTGTTGTAGTCGAGGACCTTGTTGACCTTTTTCCAGTCGGGAGTAATCTCTTTCTTGTAGAATCCGCCCTTGGTCTTGTTTCCGAGCCACTTGTTGGCGACCATCTTGGCAACGAATTCCGGCAGCTTGAGGCCTTCGCGGGACTCGTCTTTCGGGCACAGTTCATAGCAGTTGTCGGCAACATGCTTGAAGGTGTCGAGACCAACGAGATCGGCGGTCTTGAAGGAAGCGGTTTTCGGCCTGCCGAGGGCGGGGCCGGACATCGCGTCGACTTCGGGAACGGTCAGCTTCATGTCCATCATTATCTGCATGGCGGAAACCATGGAGTAAACGCCGATCCGGTTTCCTATGAAGTTCGGGGTATCCTTCGCCCAGACGATGCCTTTACCAAGGATCTTCTCGCCGAATTCGGCCATGAACTTCAGTATGTCTTTCTTGGTTTCTTTGCCGGGGATGATTTCCAGCAGGTGCATGTACCGCACCGGGTTGAAGAAGTGCGTTCCGAGGAAATGCTCTTTGAACGCTTTGCTCCGGCCCTGGGATATCTTGTTCAGGGGGAGACCAGACGTGTTTGTAGAAACGATAGCGTCTTTCTTCATTATTTTTTCGATCTTTGCGAAGAGATCCTGCTTAATCTTCAGGTTCTCGACGACAACTTCAACGATCCAGTCGCAATCGGCGAGCTTTTTGAAATCATCTTCCAGGTTTCCCAGTGAAACAAGTTTGGAGTCTTTTTCCTTGTCCATGAAAAGCCCGGGTTTTGCTTTCATTACCGCCTCGAATCCGGCGTTGACAATCCTGTTCCTCGCTTTAGGATCTTTCTTCTCTTCGTCTTTCAGATCGAATGGAACGATATCCAGTAGCAGAGTAGGAATGCCCGCGCTGGCACAGAGAGCGGCTATACCTCCACCCATTATGCCAGAGCCTATAACGGCTACTTTTTGGATCCTTCTAACCATAGAGACCTCCTGTTTAAGTCTGATATTTTTGAATATATTTTTTTGGGAGAAAAGCTATCGTACGTCTGTTGATATATAACAATGATAAAGTTTTTCTCCATTTCCAGTCCACAGGAAACTAAATAAAATTATGTTTCATATAGGTCAATCATTATTTGGTTGTACAAAATGTCAATAGTTATAAAGGACCCGGCTTGAAATGGCCTTAAAAAAGTTATCTTTTCCACGTGAAAAAAATAGTGGAAAGAATCGTGTTTCTCTTCGGCATCGCCGGTGTTTATGCGTCTATGACCGCTGCGGACGGAAAAAGCGGACATAGTTGTATTTTTGATATGGATGTCAGTTCCTGCAACAGTGCGGGCTATTAATTACCGGATAATGGCCGAATTTTTAATTTCCCGCCACTATTTTAAGTTGACAACATGACAGTAAATTCAAAAATGGGTAGGAGAATTCTGGCGCCGTACCCAAGTGGCTAAGGGAGAGGTCTGCAAAACCTTTATGCAGCGGTTCGAATCCGCTCGGCGCCTCATATCCCGCCCAGGTGGTGGAATTGGTAGACACAAGGGACTTAAAATCCCTTGACCTTTTTGGTCGTGAGGGTTCAAGTCCCTCCCTGGGCAATGGCGCACAGGCCTCAGATCGGGAACCTCATTTTCAGGTAGTAATCTATATTTTTCATCAGGGTAATCAATTTCGGCCGCAGAAAGTCTATCCCTTCCTGTATTTCCGAAAAATAGTTAAACAGGCCCGTGTCCTCCCGTGAGATGAAACCGTCACTGGCAAGGCGGTCAAAATTGATGATGTCGCTCCAGAATTCCCTGTCATAGAGGAGTATGGGTACGTTGATTTTTTCCATTTTTCTCGTCTGCACCATGGTCAAGGTTTCAAAGAGCTCATCCATGGTCCCGTAACCTCCGGGAAATATGATGAACGCCTTTGCCTGGTACAGGAACCAGAGCTTTCTCATGAAAAAGTAGTGAAACTTGAACATCAGCTCCGGGGTGATATACTTGTTGGGCGCCTGTTCGAAGGGCAGATCTATATTCAGGCCGATGCTCTGCGTCCCGGCCCGGGTCGCCCCCAGGTTGGCGGCCTCCATGATGCCGGGGCCTCCGCCGGTGCAGATGTAGAAGGGATTCCCCGTTTCCCTTTCGATCTCCCTGCTGAGATTGGCCAGGGCAAAGGCAAAATCGGCCGCCATGTGGTAATACCGCTGTTCATCGGCCGTGCCGTCAGGGCGGGTGCGGGCCGACCCGAAAAATACCACCGTGTGATTGATGTTCATGTCCCTGAAGCGCTTTTCCGGCTCCAGGTATTCGCTCAGGATGCGGAGTGACCTCGCTTCCCGGGAGTGCATGAAGTCGGGATCGTCGTAGGCCGGTGCCAGCTTTTTCTCTTTTTTCATTTATATCTGCGCTTGCGCTTCATGTTGAAGATGGTGCCGTCGGTGTGCTCGGAGACTGATTGCGACAGGATTTTTTCCTTGTCGATGAGGTCGATGGTGATGGCGTCCATGAAGTGGAGGATTACTTTAAGTCCCGCGCCGATGCCGCGGAGCGGTATTTCCCGGCCGTTCAGCCGCACCTTGATCTTGCTCTTTTCCGATTCCGTGGCGTAGCTGATAATCTGGTTCATGTAGGTCGTCGTTCCGGTCTGGGGCGTCGAGTGCAGGATGTTGAATATATCAAGGCCCTTGCCATGGTCTATGATGGTGGCGTCGAATATGTCTTTCGATATGGTGTACCGGACGGTGATATCGCGGCGGTCGTCGTCGGCTTCAACCCTGCGGTGGAGGTTCTGGTTGGTTTTCATGGTTTCCTGCACGGCGTTGGTGATCGCTTCGTCCATTGAAAGCACAATTTCGTCAATATCATCCTGGGTGTACCTGACTTTTCGCAGGTCGCCGATCAGACGTTCGATAACCTCCGGAATCACGGCGGTATTCGCCGAATAACTGTTCAGGAAATCTATGTCAAGATTACGGTTGCTCATGCTGTGAAAAAACTGCTAATTAACCAATCTGCAACACATTGAAAGCGTTATATAAAAAAATCAATTATTAATTTACCGCCACTAGGGATTATACCAAATTTTATGCGATAAAGCAAATCTTTTTAACGTTCTTATGTCAGTTGTCAGTTGCCCCGCGGTGGATTATTATCCGCGAGCAGGTTATGTGTCCCTGCAGGCGGGGTCACGTGACCCCGCCTGCAGGGGTGTGACCAAACCTTCACTATTAAAGTGACAGATAAACAGGTGTCGTGACGATTTTTTTTGTTGCCATGGAGCCGGCCCGGGGATTTATATCTGTAGAGTCTGTCATTTTTAACATATACAAAAGAGGACCGGAATATTCAATGAAGAAACTTTTCCCTGTTTTAATTATCATCATGATGGCCGCCGGATGCATTCAGAAGAGATATACCGAAGAAGCCGCTGCCCTGTCCCGTGAAATGAAGCTTGACTGGAAGATCGGTCAGATGTTGATGATGGCGATTCCCGGCAGGAGTATGAACAGGGATGTGGATTTCATATTAAAACAATACCGTCCGGGCGGTGTGATTTTATTCGGGTATAATCTTTCCACTGAATCAAACAACAGGCGTTTTATCGAGGATATGCAGAAGGCCTCCTGCGCCTACGGTGGCATCCCCCTGTTCGTGTCAATCGACCAGGAAGGGGGAAGGGTGGTGCGCATTGTCGACGGCGTTACCCAGTTTCCCGGAAACATGGCCGCCGGGGTCAGCGGCGACCGGGGGCTGGCGTACCGGTGGGGCCGCGCCCTGGGGCTGCAGCTTCGTCTTACCGGCATCAACATGAACCTGGCGCCGGCCCTTGACGTGAATAACAATCCCCATAACCCGGTCATCAACACACGGTCGTTCGGAAGCGACCCGCGCCGGGTGTCGGAGCTGGGCGCCGCGTATCTCCGGGGGCTCCAGGATTCACGCTGCATGGCCGTGGGGAAGCACTTCCCCGGCCACGGCGACACCAACAAGGATTCACATCTCACCCTGCCGGTGATCCCCTATGACATCAAGCGGCTGGAGCGCGTGGAGCTGGCGCCCTTCCGGAAGGCCGTCAGGGCCGGCGTCGAGGGGATCATGACCGCGCACATCGCCTATCCCGCGATCCTGGGTTGCAACGACCCGGCGACGGTATCGAAAAAATTTCTGACCGGCATTCTGAGGGAGGACCTGCGCTTCAGGGGGCTGGTCATCACCGACGACATGGAGATGCACGCCATCGCCCGCCGTCAGGACATCGGCGAAGCGGCCGTGCGGTCGATACTGGCCGGCTCCGATATCATCCTGTTCAGCTCCTACGAGAAAAGCATACCGGCCATCTTCAACGCCATACGGAAGGCCGTCATGGACAAGCGGATACCCGAAGCCAGGATCGACGAATCGGTGAACAGGATACTTGAAGCGAAGATCAGGTACGGCATCATGGCCCCGGAGAAGGGGGTATGCGCGCCGGGGAGGTTCGTCCTCACCGAAAAGGACCGGAATGCCCTCGCCGACGCCGACCGGGTGAACGCCGAGCTCTCGCGCAGGGGCATCCTTCTCTTCGGCGACAGGGGGCTGGTGGCGCCGCCCGCCGGCGTTGTCCGCATTTTCATGACCGGGAACCCCATTTTGCGGAATGAGCTGTCGCGGAAAAAAGATAACGTGCTGGTCAGCGGCCTGGGCGAGGTGGGCCGCTACCGGCCGGCGCCGGGAAAGAAGGCCGTGTTCTACCTCCATGTATCCTCCCCCGATCCCGCGCCTGTCCGGAGCGCCGCCGATTTTTGCCGGAAGGCGGGCATCGGCTTCGTGGTGGTGTCGAGCGGCAACCCCTTCCCCATAACGGTGGCGGGGGCGGCGCCGGCGGGGCTGCTCTCCTTTTCCGATACCGCGGAATCGGTGCGCCAGCTGGGCCGCTGCCTCAACGGCGAGTTCCGGCCCGCAGCCGGCGGTTCCCTTCTTCTGGGGAACGAGAAGGGGAAATGACCGGCGGCGTCTATATCCATGTTCCCTTTTGCCGAAGGAAATGCGATTACTGTAATTTCTATTCCGTGCCGCTGGGGCATATCCCGGGAGATGCCGTCATACCGGCGAATTATATCCGCCGCCTCACCGATGAAATTAGGCGCCGGCTGCCGGCCGCAGGTTTTTCATCGGCCGACACCGTCTACTTCGGCGGCGGCACGCCGTCCCTCCTGACCGCTGGGCAGGTGAAGGAACTGCTGGATGGTGTCCGTCAGAACGTCGCGCTGGCCCCCGCGGCCGAGATAACCCTGGAGATGAATCCCGGCGGCGTGTCGGCAGACGCCCTGGACTCCTTCCGGGACGCCGGCGTGACCCGCGTCGTCCTCGGCGTGCAGACCCTTTCGGAGCGGCTCCACCGGCTGATCGGCAGATCGGCGTTGCCCTGCACGGCCCGGGATCTGGAGGTTTTTTTCAGCGTTCCCGGCATCGCCCAGTGCGCCGATATCATCACCGGCATCCCGACGCAGACCGCCGGGGAACTGGCCCGCGATATCGACCTGGTGGCGGCGTACCGGCCGCGGCACATTTCGGCCTATGTCCTTTCAATCGAAAAGAACACGCCCCTGTCCCGGAGGATGGTCCCCGACGAGGCCGCTGAAGCCGGGCAGGCCCGCCTCTTCGGGCTGACCATGGAACTTCTTTCAAAACACGGCTATGGCCATTACGAGATCTCCAACTACGCGCTGCCCGGCTTTGAATCAAGGCACAACATGAAGTACTGGCGCTTCGAGCCGTACCTCGGCCTGGGGCCCGGCGCCCATTCCTTTGTCGGGGGCGAGCGTTACATCAATGCCATGACCGTGGAGGAGTATCTCGCCGCTGACCGCGCAGTCCTGGTACATGACGCGCGTTCCCCGGAATCGGCCGCGGTCGAATACCTCATGACCGGACTGCGCCTTCTGAAAGGCATCTCCCTTGATGAAATGGAGGAGCGGCTTTCCTTCCCCCTTCCGCCAGCCGTCATGGAGAGGATCGGGAAAGCGGTATCGGACGGGCTGGCGGCGGTTGATACGGATGCGCGGAGGACGGTGCGGCTGACGGCGCGGGGCATCATGGTCGCCGACCGGGTCATTTATGGCATCCTGGAGCCGCTGTTGTAGGGACGGTCAGTCCGGGTCGCGGATAATGAAGTACTTCTTGTAATTGTCGTGCATGCGGCGGTAATATTCCTCGGCGCTGCCGTCGCCGGCGGCGAGGTAGTAATAGGCGAGGAGCTGGCTGGCCCTGATGACGAAGGTGTTGAGGTCCCGGCCGCGCAGCCCCCGGGTGATCTCGTAATCGCCGATTTTCATGAGCTGCACCGCGATGTTCAGGTGCTGGATGTACTTGATGACGTCGCTCTTGAGCTCCTTGTTGTTGTTCAGCACCATCTGGGTTATTTTTTCCTGGTCGAGGGTCCCCGAAAGAAGAAAATATTTCTTGATGGAAAGCATCGATGTGCTGATGAGGGCCTTGTTGTAGCCGATCTTAAGGCGGTTGCGCAGCATCTCGTAGGCATTGAGCCTCTGGTTGTCCGATTCCGGCATGACGCGGTTCTTGGTCTTGTAGAGCCGGAATGCGACGGACTCGATCTCCTTGCAGTCGGGGTCCGAGTTGATCACCGCGGAGAGCTTGTTGTAATTGTTCGGGTTGCGCTCCAGTATTTTAATGAAGACCTCCACGCCCTTCATGGCCTCGGCGTAGACCTGGGTCGTGTTGGCGGTGAAATCCTTCATGGTGAGGCACTTCATCCCTTCTATGATAAGGGGTGACTGGGCGGTTATGACCAGGGCGTCCATGTCGGGCTGGAAGTCCTCCGAGGAGCGCTTCCTCTGCTGGGGGTGCTGGGGCGGCCCGGGCTCGGATTTGTCATGGGGTGCTTGCTTCAGCGCCTGCTGCGGTTTTTCGGCCGGTTTTTGAGGCAGCGGTTCGTCAAAGGTAAAAAGATCGTCGACCTCTTTGCTTTTTTTACTGTCTACCGGTTCGTCGTCGAACAATGAGTCAAATTCGTCTGTGGCCATGGTGCCCTGTCTCCATCCCTGTCGAGTGGGGCGTTCGGTCGAAACAGCGGCCCACTGCCGCCTTGTACTGCTTGCCGGATCCGCCCCGCAGGCGATGTATTTGAATACACGGCAATTGCATTTTGTCAAGCCTGTTTTAGGCGTCGCGCCGGGGCCCCAGCGGTGAGAAACGATGCAATAATTATCTTGATTTATTACGGCGCCTGTGTGACATTTTGCATTCTGCAGCTTGTGATCTTTATTGTAACCGGAGCAGCGCAATGAAAGTGGCCAAGGCCGTTGTCATCTCCCTGATCATCATCCTGACAGCCGTCTTTTCCCTTGAATACAACCTGAAGCAGCAGTTCGCCAGGTCGGTGGATGACCCCGACGGGACGGTAACGATCAAAGGCCTCGCTGAAAGGGTGATCGTCCGGCGCGACAGGCTCGGGGTTCCGTACATAGAGGCAAAAAGCGAGGAGGACCTGTTCTTCGCCGCCGGCTATGTCAGCGCCTCTGACCGGCTCTGGCAGATGATAATGATGAAGATGGTCATGCAGGGAAGGATTTCCGAGGTCATCGGCCAAGAGGGATTTGCAATAGACCTGTTCATGAGGACCCTCGGCGCTGCCGCCGCCGTCGAAGATACGATGAAAAAACTGGACCCCCAGTCGCTGGCCGTCCTTGAAAGCTACGCACGGGGGGTCAACGCCTATGTCGCGAACCACCCTCATCTGCCGGTCGAGTTTACCCTTGCCGGCTACCGGCCGGAGAAATGGCAGGCCCGCGACTCCCTCTTCGTGGTCGCGATGATGAATTTTTCACTTTCCTATAATTATCTTGAAGAGCTCGATTTTTTGAACCTTGCGGGCCGTGTCGGGTATGACCGCGCCGCGTGGCTCTTCCCGGTCTATCCCGATGAGGATCTGCCCGTCGAAGAGGCGAAAAAACTGGCCCCGATAAACCCGCGCGATCTGAACCGCCTCGCGGTGAAGGCGGGCGTCCTCAGGGACGGCCTCCGTCGGTACCTGTCTGTCGGCCTGCCGGCCTCCAATAACTGGGCCCTTGCCGGGTCTAAAACGAAAAGCGGCCGTCCCATCCTGTGTAATGACACGCACCTTGAGCTGATGATGCCCAACTCGTGGATGATGGTCCACCTGAAGTGCCCCACCTACGAGGCCGCCGGCGTGACCGCCCCCGGCATCCCCCCGGTGATCCTGGGCTCCAACGGCGCCGTCGCCTGGGGCGTCACCATGGTCATGGCCGACAACCAGGACATCTTCGTGGAACAGATCAGGACCGAGGGCGGCGAAAAGCGCTATCTTTACAAGAACCAGTGGCTTCCCCTCCAGGTGCGCCGCGAAGAGTTTAAAATCCGCGACGGAAAGACGGTGGTCAGAGAAATCTCTTCCACGCAGCACGGGCCGCTCCTCAACGACGCCCTGGCCGAGATGCCTTTTCCGCCGGAGATGCCGATGCGGCCCCTGCCGGTCAGGACCGGGTACGGCCTGGCCCTTTCATGGGCCCTGGGGGACGGCGCCAAATCATTGAAAGGCATTATGGACCTCGGCAGGGTCAGGACCGCGGCCGAGCTGCGTTCAGCCGTACTGAACATAGAAACCGCCTACCTGAACTTCGTCTATGCCGACCGCGACGGCATCGGGTGGCAGGTGTCCGGCAAGTTCCCGACCAGAAAAAAGGGGACCGGCCAGCTCCCGTCTCCCGGCTGGGACGGCGATTATGACTGGAACGGCTTCGTGCCGATGGACAAGAACCCCCACCTGGAAAACCCGGCCTCGGGCTTCATCGCAACGGCAAATGACCGGACCGTTGATAAAAAATACCAGTATCATCTGACGTCGAGCTGGTGCCCCCCGGAACGGGTTGAGCGCATCAACCAGGTCCTGGGGCACACGCGGAAGGCGACCGCCGGCGACATGATGAAGCTCCAGTTTGACCGCCTTTCCCTCATGGCCAGAAAGATACAGGACCTTCTCTTCAGGGGGAATTCTGCCGTCAGGGTCCGCAGGGCCATTGCCGCAATGGGCGAGGAAAAGGCGGGGAACGCCCGGGAGGCCCTGGAATTCCTGAAGCCGGAGCGCTTCAACGCCGTCATGGACGAGAACTCGGCGTCGGCGGCCGTGCTGGGCGCCTTCATGCACTGCGCGACGAGGGAACTATTCTTTGATGAGCTGGGCCCGGAAAACGGCATGGCGTGGGAGTCGTTCCTGTCGTTGCCTCTCATGAAATACGGGGCACCGCAGGACCACGTACTGGGAAGGGAGGATTCCCCCTTCTGGGACAACGTGAAAACCAAACGGAAGGAAACCAAGTGGGACGTCCTCGCCGAGGCCCTCAGCAGCGCCATCCTCCTGTGCGAGGACCGCATGGGCGGCAACCGCGCCAAGTGGCAGTGGGGCAGGCTCCATACCTACCACTGGAAGCACCATGTCACCGGGAGCATCCCGGTGTTCCATGGTTTTTTCAACCGCGGGCCCTATCTCGCCGGGGGCGACGGTCACACCGTCAATGTCGCCACGCCCGCCTATGGAAAGAACTTTGATGTGGTTGAAATACCCGCCATGCGCCTGGTCGTGGATTTCGGCCTGAAAGAGCCGGCATTCCTGGTCCATGTGCCGGGCCAGTCGGGCAATCCCTCCAGCGGACACTATGACGACATGCTTCCCTTCTGGCTGAACGGGAAGAACCATCCGCTTCCCTTCGGGAAGAAGGCGGTGGAGGAGCAGTACGAGGACGTGCTGGTGCTGAAGCCGGAAAAGTCCCGGTAGGGCGCTTTGACCCCCCTGTTTCCGGCATGAGGCTCTGAACCCCGGATGTTATCCTCACCCCCCGCGGTCTCCGCTCCATAAAAAGGATAAAGGAAGGCCGCCACGGGTTGTACGCCGGCTGGAAAGGAGGTTCGTCCTATGAAAAATTATCCAATGATGAAATGATTTTTTCCCTTATGGTATCGTCTGCCTCAATCCTCTCCGCAATCCTCCGCGGCGCTTCAGAAAACAGTTCCACGCGCTCGTCTTTAACGGGATGCCTGAAGCCCATGTACGCCGCGTGGAGGCAGATGGAGCCGTCAGGGAGCCTTTCGCCGGACCCGTAGGTCTCGTCGCCCACGATGGGCATCCCCCGCATCGAAAGCTGCGCCCTGATCTGGTGCTTCCTTCCGGTGAGGAGATGGACCAGGAGCAAAGCGTAGCGCCCGTTCGAAACCGCCAGGCGGTAGCGCATTTTCGCGGTCCTGACGTTCCTGCTGCCGCTTCCGGCCCGTTCCGAATATCCGCGCTTTCCCACCAGCTCATCTTCGCATTCAACCCATTCATCGGACGGTAGCGCGCCTTTCTTTTCCACCAGTGCGAGGTACATCTTGATCACGCCGCGGCCGGCGAACTCACGGTGGAGCCGCTCCGCCGCCTTGGAGGTCCTGGCGAAGACCATGATGCCGGAAACCGGCCTGTCCAGCCGGTGCACCAGGCCGATAAACACTTTGCCCGGCTTGTTGTATCTTTCCTTAATATAATCTCTGACCTCGTCAAGAAGGGAAGGTTCGCCGCTTGAGTCTCCCTGCGAAAGGATGCCGGCTTCTTTCTCCACGGCTATGATGTGGTTGTCCTCAAATAATATGGTTAGTTTCAATTGTTGTGATCCCCCTGTCCCCCCGAGGGGGCATGAACCATGATCATCCAATTAGTACTTATAGAGGCCACAGTAATTATCAAACTTTTTTTATGATGATAGAAGATTGTTATATCACTATTTGGTCATTAACGTATTGCATAAAGTATTTCTCACACGCCCCCTTTGGGCCGACGCATTCGGGACATCCTGTCCCTGCGTTGGCATCAACCTCATCCTGAGAACGCGGGACAGGGGGGGAGTAGTAAAAATTTATTAGTTATATTCAAAAAAATTTTATTGACGCTTCGGGGCATTGTCAGTAATTTACACTACGTTATCGGATATCATTAAATCAAGGAGATTTCAATGAAAAAATTCTACCTGTTTTCTGCGGTAATGGCTCTGGTTATGGCCTTTGCGGTTTCGAACGTAATGGGGAACCCGGCTATTCAGCAGAAGCACGCGGGCAAGAAAAAAGACGGCAAAAACATCAATTGCGGATATTGCCACACCGCGAACAAGATCGAAAAGAAAAAAGGACAGAACGTCAAGGCCCTTGAAAAGATGCCTGCGTGTCTCGGTCCAGGCTGCCACAAGTAAAAAAAAACTTGTAATTTACAGGGGTCGAACCATAGTTGCCATAGATTCTGCGCGAGCGTGGTGGAACTGGCAGACACGCTAGACTTAGGATCTAGTGCCGAAAGGCGTGGGGGTTCGATTCCCTTCGCTCGCAATTTTGCGGGAATAACTCAGTGGTAGAGTGCAACCTTGCCAAGGTTGAGGTCGCGGGTTCAAATCCCGTTTCCCGCTCAGTGAAAGCCACCCGTAAGAATTTGAATTATGGGTGGCTTTTTTATTGTTATAATCGATGTATCGCTTCTATTACCGGCAGAGTATACAATATGGGCAAAATGTAAAAAAATGTTTGACTCATAAGTCAGCGTTAAAATATTTGATACATTCCTGCCGTTTCGGGCGGCTCTGGTCTTTGCACCTGAAAGTACATTAATATGATATGCGCAAGGGGAACCTCATGCTGAACATCACCGAGAAAAAACTTGATAACGCGAGAATGGAACTGCAGATCAGCGTTCCGATAGAAAAAGTCGAGCTGGAATACAAGGCTGTATTTGACAAGTTCAAGAATTACGCCAAGATCGACGGTTTCAGGAAAGGAAAGGCCCCCCTGCACATGGTGGAGGCCCGCTACCAGAAGGAAGCCGACCAGGAGGTGGCGGAGAATTTATTGAAATCGATGTTTCTCGAGGCGGTGCAGGAAAAGCAGTACAATCCGATCGCCTATCCCCAGTACGAATTCGAGCGGATATCCCGCCGGGAGCCTTTTTCCTTCAAGGCAACCTTCGAGGTGCCTCCCACGATCGAGCTGGGAAAGTACAAGGGATTGTCCGCCGACGAGCAGGTCTGCGAGATCGTTAACGGGGATGTCGAAGCCGAGATTACCGCCATGCGGGAGCGCCTGGCCAAGATAGATAAGAAAGAAGAGGGCGCCGCGGTGCAGAACGGCGACCTGGTCAAGATACAGGTGAAGCGGGTCGATGACGTGGCCGCTTCGGAGCGCGACAGCGTTGACTTCAAGGAATACCAGATCGTCGTCGGGAGAAGCAAGGACGATTCCGCCCTGGATAAGCATATCGCCGGCATGAAGGCCGGCGAGGAAAAAGAAGTCGAGGTCAAGTATCCCAAGGATTATTACCTTACGGACCTTGCCGGCCAGAAGGTCAAATACCTGGTCGTCGTTACCGAGTTAAACACGATGGAACTGCCGCCCCTTGACGATGAATTTGCGAAGAAAATGGGTTACGATACCGTTGAACAGTACCGTACGAAGACCCGGGAATATCTCGAAAAGTACACCGCGGAAAAAACGAAGGGCGACGCCAAGGCCCAGATACTCAAGCAGATCGTCGAAGACAGCACGTTTGATCTCCCCGAGTCGATGATTCAGAACGAGATGGGCAGGCTTTTCAAAAGGACCTGCGAAAGCGTCGGTTACTATTCCGAGAACCTTGATGAATTCGCCTCCCTGATGGGCATCGAGCCCGAGGGCTTCCGGAACCGGCTCCATGACGAGGCGACCCGGACGATCAAAACGACCCTGGCCCTGTTGGAGATCGCCAAGAAAGAAGATATCAAGGTCGATGAAAACCGCTACAAAGAGGTTGTTGAAAACATAGCAAAGCGGAACAACAAGACCGTGGAAGAAATAGAGAAGATCATAATCGAAAATGAGAGCCGGGAGAATATCGAAATGGAGCTCCTCCTGGACGGCGCCATGGAATTCATCTATGACAACGCCAAGGTGAAAAAGCTGAAGCCGATAACCTTCGAGGAATTCGCCCGCACCAGGGGCAGGAGATAGGGCAGTTTTTCTATTATCATTGCGAGGAGCGCGGCGACGAAGTAATCCTGTTTTCTGTAAACTACCGATGCGCATTCTGTATATTCCCATTGCCGCATAAAGTTATTTTCGGGATCGCTTCACTCGGCTCGCGATGACAGCAGATATGAGTTTCCTCGATTTTATGTTTTATGCTGATTTATCCCTGTAAAAGCCTGTTGGACGGTAAATTAAAAAGATATGCCGATTAATTACTTGATATATGTCTCATTTTAATATATCTTGATATACTGAATGTATATAAATGGAAAAATGGGTAGTTGGAATCCGATCATTCTGCCGAAACTAATATTATTACAAAATACATAAAAGTTGTAACGATTTAGTGGATTCTAAATCATTAATTGTATACATTCTGATAAGCCATAAGGCCCTGATTGCAGGGCCGGCTTAATAAAAATCCGAGGTGAAAAAAACATGAGTCTGGTCCCCTTTGTAATAGAGCAAACAAGCCGCGGCGAGCGGTCCTATGATATATATTCCCGCCTGCTGAAAGACAGGATCATTTTTCTCGGCGAAGGCATCGACGACCATATTTCAAGCCTGGTCATAGCCCAGATGCTGTTCCTTGAGGCCGAAGACCCGGACAAGGACATCTACCTGTACATCAATTCCCCGGGGGGAATCGTGACCTCCGGTCTTGCGATTTACGACACCATGCAGTACATCAAGCCGGACGTGGCCACCATCTGCATAGGCCAGGCGGCCTCCATGGGCTCCCTCCTGCTTGCGGCGGGGACGAAGGGGAAGCGCTCCGCGCTGCCCAACTCGAGGATCATGATTCACCAGCCGGCGGGCGGCTTCCAGGGCCAGGCGTCGGACATCGAGATCCAGGCGAAAGAGATCATCAAGGTTAAGAAAAAGCTGAACGAGATATATTCAAAGCACACCGGTCAGGCGGTGGATAAGGTTGAAAAAGACGTTGACCGCGATTACTTCATGTCTCCCCAGGAGGCCATGGAGTACGGCCTCATCGACAAAGTGATCGAAAGAAGCAAATAGCAAGGAGAGCCTATGTCCTCTAAAAAGAAAGAAGAAGCGGCGCGGCTGAATTGTTCGTTCTGCGGCAAGAGCCAGGACATCGTTAAAAAGCTGGTCGCCGGGCCCGATGTGTACATATGCGACGAGTGCATCGAGCTGTGCAACGAGATCGTCGCTGAGGACCGCAGCAAGTCCTTCGAGGAGGATTTCCATAACCTTCCCAAGCCGAAGGAGATCAAGGAGATCCTCGACAAGTACGTCATCGACCAGGACGAGGCGAAGAAAATCCTGTCCGTCGCGGTGTACAACCACTACAAGAGGATCTATTCCAACAAGAATTTAAAAAAGAACGATGTCGAGCTTGACAAGAGCAACATCCTCCTTGCCGGCCCGACCGGTTCCGGGAAGACGCTCCTGGCCCAGACCCTGGCCCGCATACTCCAGGTGCCCTTTGCAATAGCCGACGCCACGTCACTCACCGAGGCGGGGTACGTCGGCGAGGACGTCGAGAACATCCTTCTCAGGCTTATCCAGAACGCCGACGGCGACGTGAAAAAGGCCGAGATCGGCATCGTCTACATAGACGAGATCGACAAGATCTCGAAGAAATCGGACAATCCCTCCATCACCCGGGACGTGTCGGGTGAGGGGGTGCAGCAGGCGCTCCTGAAGATCATCGAGGGCACCATCGCCAACGTGCCTCCCCAGGGCGGGCGGAAGCACCCGCACCAGGAGTTCATATCGATCAATACGACCAACATACTCTTTATCTGCGGCGGCGCCTTCGTGGGCCTGGACAAGATCGTGGAGCGGAGGATCGGCAACAAGCTCCTCGGGTTCGGCGCCGACATTAAATCGCGCAAGGAGGAGGCCGGCGAGAACGAGCTCCGGCACCTGATCCCCGAGGACCTTATCAAGTACGGCCTCATACCGGAATTCGTCGGCCGTCTCCCGGTCGTCGCGGTACTCGACGAGCTCTCGCGGAACGCCCTGATCAGGATCCTGACGGAGCCGATGAACGCCTTTACCAAGCAGTACAAGAAGATCTTCTCCTTCGAGGACGTGGACCTTGAATTCTCCGAGGGCGCCATAGAGGAGATCGCGATCCAGTCGATGGCCCGCGAGTCCGGCGCGCGGGGGCTCAGGGCTGTCCTCGAGAAGCTTATGCTCGACCTTATGTTCGAGATACCGTCCATGAACAATATCGCGAAAATAATCATCACGCGTGAAATGGTCGCCGGCACCAAGGGTCCGGAAATCAGTTACCGCGAGGAGGAAAAAACAGCCTGAAAAAATGGGTGATGCTGTTGCATCGGGAATGTAGTTCTTGTATCTTTTAGATAACGGAAAGTTTAATTTATCATAACGTGTCATTGCGCCCCGGAAACGGGGCGCAACGCACCCATGAAGGGTCACCATGAGAAAGAATATAGATTTTACAGCCAGCTATCCGCTGCTGCCCCTCAGAGACGTTGTAGTATTTCCCCACATGGTCATTCCGCTCTTCGTCGGTAGAGAAAAATCGGTCAAGGCCCTCGACAACGCCATGAAAAGCGACCGGCTCATCGTTCTCGCGACGCAGCGCGACGCCCATGTTTCAGTGCCGGGAAAGGACGACCTTTACGAAGTGGGCACCATTGCCGAAATCCTGCAGCTCCTGAAACTGCCGGACGGCACCATCAAGGTGCTGGTGGAAGGCATAGCCAGGGTCTATCTGGCGGACTTCATATCGAGCGATGATACCATTGCCGTGTCCATCCGCGACATCGAGCGGGAAGTGGAGGGGGGCTCCGACGCCCAGGCCCTCAAGAAAATGCTCCTCGAAACCTTCGAGAAGTATATCAAGCTGAATAAAAAGGTCCCTAAGGAGGCCTTCACCTCGGCCGAGGGCATCGATGACCTGTCGCACCTCTCCGACGTGATCGCATCACACGTGGAAATGAAGATCGCCTACAAACAGTCGATCCTTGACATCGGCAACCCGGCCGACCGCATCCAGAAGCTGATCGAGTTCATCAACGGCGAGATCGAGGTGATGTACATCGAGAAGAAGATACAGGGCCAGGTCCGCAAGCAGATGGAAAAGACCCAGAAGGAGTACTACCTGAACGAGCAGATGAAGGTCATCAAGAAGGAGCTGGGCCAGGGGGACGGCGAGGTAGACGAGATCGAGGAGTTGAAGAAATCGATAGAAGAAACCAAGATGAGCGACGAGGCGCGGGCCAAGGCCCTGCAGGAGGTCAAGCGCCTCGAGAAGATGCCGCCCATGTCCGCCGAGTCGGCCGTGGTGCGCAATTACATAGAATGGCTCCGGGACGTGCCCTGGCACAAGAAGACGAAGGACAACCGCGACATCGAGCTGGCCATGCAGATCCTCAACGAGGACCATTACGGCCTCGAGGACGTGAAGGAGCGCATCATCGAATACATAGCCGTCCGGCAGCTCTCGAAAAAGCTGAAGGGCCCCATCCTCTGCTTCGTGGGCCCTCCGGGCGTCGGCAAGACCTCCCTGGGCAGGTCCGTCGCGAGGGCCCTGGGCAGGAATTTCGTGCGGATGTCCCTCGGCGGCGTGCGCGACGAGGCCGAGATACGCGGCCACCGGCGCACCTACGTGGGGGCCCTTCCGGGCAGGATCATCCAGCTGATGAAAAAGGCCGGGACGGTCAATCCCCTCATCCTCCTGGATGAGGTGGACAAGATGTCGATGGATTTCCGCGGCGACCCGTCATCGGCTCTGCTGGAAGTGCTCGATCCGGAGCAGAACAATTCCTTTGTCGACCATTACATGGAGGTGAACTACGACCTGAGCCAGGTCATGTTCATCACAACGGCCAACGTGCAGCACAAGATTCCGGCGCCGCTTCTTGACCGGATGGAGATCATAGAGATCACCAGTTACACCGAGCCGGAAAAGCTCAATATCGCGATCAATTTCCTCCTCGCCAGGCAGATCGAAGAGAACGGCCTCCACAAGGAAAACATCGAGTACTCGGAGGAGGCGATGCTCTATACCATCCGGCACTATACCCGCGAGGCGGGCGTCCGCAGCCTCGAGCGGGTCATCGCCAAGGTCTGCCGCAAGGTCGCCCGCGAGGTGGTGCTCCACGGCAACGACTACCGGCGCGTCGTCAGCGAGGAGGTTCTCCACCAGTTCCTGGGTCCCATCAAGTACAAATACGGCATCAAGGAAGTCAAGAGCGAGATAGGCCTGGTAAACGGCCTGGCCTGGACCGAGGTCGGCGGGGACATACTCAACATAGAGGCGTCCCTTATCAAGGGGAAGGGGAAACTTACCCTCACCGGGAAGCTGGGTGAGGTGATGCAGGAATCGGCCCAGGCCGCCTTCACCTATGTCAAGGCGAACCAGCAGTTTTTCAACCTCAACGACGAGTACATGCGCAACAGGGACATACACCTCCATGTGCCCGAGGGGGCCATTCCGAAGGACGGGCCCTCCGCCGGCATCACCATGGCGGTCGTCATGGCCTCTCTGCTGTCGGGCATACCGGTCCACTGCGATGTGGCCATGACCGGCGAGATCACCCTGCGGGGCAAGGTGCTTCCCATCGGCGGCCTTAAGGAAAAGGTCCTGGCGGCTCACCGCGCCGAGATCAAACACGTGATCATTCCCCAGGAAAACGAAAAAGACCTGGAAAAGATACCGGAATATGTCAAGGAACGGATGATCTTCCATCCGGTGAGTTCCATGGAAGAGGTCCTGTTCCTGGCCCTGGAGAGCCCGGAAAAGTTCTTCAAGGATGAGAAAAAGACCAGGATCCTCTACGACCGTTGGAAAGGGACCCTTGACGAATGGAAGATTGAAATCAGCGGGACGGATTCAGAGCCTACCGTGCAGATGTAGACAACCTCAATATAGATAATAAAAAATCGCCGCCACAAGCGGCGATTTTTTATTATCCATGTGTAGTTCACACACTGCAATACGCTATCTCTTCAAGAGCGCTGAACAGGGCATGGTTTCGACCGGGATCCGGTCTGGATTTGTGCGAGAGGAAGAGGGGTGACTTCCCCTCTTCCTCTCGCGCTCACCATCACCCCCGCCGCCTCAACGCCGGCGGGGGCTCAAGGTTGATGTTTTTTTATGGTTTTTTATTTTTCTGTTTTTGTTGTCGCGTTGTTATGTTCAGCTTATTAAGAATGTAAGATGTACCTATTGGCTTTCGCTCCGGAAGCCACATCCTGTGGCATCCTCGCACCGCGGCGCCTCCTGCGCCGCGACGGGTATGTATAAGTTTCTATAAGCACCCATGTTATATACGAGTCTGATTGTGGCTATCCGCTAGGAGCAAAACCCGCCCTTTGTTTCGCCGAGCATCGCAGACAGACGCGGATTAAGGGCGAGGACTGTCTGAGCCTGCCGCAGGCAGGCGAGTTCCGCAGCCCCCGCGTCTGTCGAGAAGCGCAGGGGAGCCGAAGGCCGAAACAGCGGGCGGGCACTTTTCTTTTGCACACTTTTCTTTTGGTGACAAAAGAAAAGTGTGAAAGCCCCCGCCCGGGGAACCCGGGCAAACTCAGCCTTGGCCCGGGGCAAAAAAAAGAGATCTTTTTCATAACTTTCCCTGTCTTAATGTCATATTCAGGAGGGAGACGGCCCATGAAAAAGAAAAACGTATTGAGAACACTGTTATTATGCCTTCTCGCTACGGCAGGTATTCTCACCAGCGGGGAACCGGCGGAAAATCTGAACATCACCGGGCCCTACACGCACAAGAACATCTCGATTTATCTCGTCCACGGCAAAAATGCCATAGACGCGGACAAGTTCCTCACCCTGGAAGAGGCCATGGACGCGAAAAAGGCCACGGTCCACGAAACGGAGAACGTGAACCAGCTGACCATTACCAACAGCTCCAATTTCAACATTTTTATCATGTCCGGCGATATCGTGAAGGGCGGCAAGCAGGACCGTGTGATACAGTACAATTACATCGTTCCGCCGGGGAGCAAGCGGATGCCCGTGCAGTCATTCTGCGTCGAGAGCGGCCGGTGGGAGAAGCGGGGCAGCGAGAACCAGGAGCGGTTCAGTTCGTCCCGCGAGATGATCGCCTCGAAGGACCTGAAGATGAGCGTGAAAAAGGACAAGTCCCAGTCCCAGGTCTGGTCAAAGGTTGCCGAGATGCAGGGCAACCTGGAAAAGAACCTCGGCGCGCCGGTGAAAGGTGAGTCGGCATCGAGCCTGCAGCTTACCCTCGAGCATGGCAAGGTCAAGGAGGCACATCAGGAGTATGCCAGGGCCCTGGACAATATCATGAAGGACCAGAAGGATGTCATCGGCTATTCCTGCGTGATAAACGGGAAGATAAACAGCGCCGAGGTCTTTGCTTCAAATGTGCTCTTCAAGAAGCTCTGGCCCAAGCTGCTGAAATCGAGCATCGTCGAGGCCGTGGCCGCGTCGGGGGCCGGCGGAACATACAAAGCGAAGACCGCCGACGAAGTGAAGAAGTTCATCAATGATTCGGAAAAAGCGGGAACCGTGGCGGCCCGGGACGTCAATCGCCGCACCAAGATCGTGGAAAAGGAAGCGGAAGACAGGCTTTACTACGAAACGCGGGACGCCGACAACAAGGGGCAGTGGATCAACAAGAGCTATTTGATGAAGTGATGAGCCAACCGGCCGTAGCAGGGGCACGGCATGCCGTGCCCCTGCTACGGCCGCTCAAACAACACCACCATCCTGTTCGAATTCTCCAGATACGGCTCCGATTTGAAATTTGCGAAAATAGATATGACCGTCAGACCGGCCGCGGAGAGGAACCTGGTTATCTCCCCGGTGGTGAAACACCTCATGATATGGCGGTCGCGGATGTTTTTCGTTCCTCCCGGACCGTCCACGGTGTAACGGTAGTTGACTTCAACCACGGTCTTGTAGGCGTCGTCCCGCAGCTTGAAGCCGCGCTCCCGCCTGATCGTGGAGCCGCCATGCAAGGTCGTTGATACCGGGCCGATATCCTTTTCTCGTATCTTTATGATGGGTGGCGAATTCCATACCTCGAGGATGCCCGCGCCGCCCGGCTTGAGGGCCCTGCGGATCTTCCCGAGCATCGAGTCTATTTCTGCGTCGTCGATCAGGTAATTGAAGGAGCCGAAAAGTGAGAGGACGATGTCGAAGGCTTCCTCGTAATCGATATCGGCCATACTGGCCCGTATGAACTCGATGCCTTCGGGGAACCGTTCCCGCGCCTGCGCCAGCATGTCCCCGCTGATGTCGATTCCCGTGCACCGGATCCCCTTCCGCGACAGGAGCCCCAGGTGCTCGCCGGAGCCGCAGCCCAGGTCGAGGAGCGACGGGTTTTCCCTGCTCCCGAGAAGGGAGGTGATGAACGCCACATCGGTACGGATGTCTCGGTGGTTGTTTTCGATGGCAAAATAGTGTTCCGCCAGTTCGTGGTAGAGTTTCATTGGGAATGTTCGAACTTTTCCTTGAATTTCTTCCGGACCAGATTTTCGATATCTTCCGTTTCTTCAAGGGCCATGAGGGACTGGACCAGCTCTTCGCATTCGCTTATGGATACCGAGCGGATTATCTTTTTAACCTGGTGCATGTACACAGGGCTCATTGAGAGGTGGCGGAAGCCGAGGCCCAGGAGCACCATGGTGTACTGGGGCTCGCCTGCCATCTCGCCGCAGATTGAAAGCTGCGTGGAATTATTGCGCGCCGTGTCCGCCACCTGTTTCAGGAAGCGGAGCACGGAAAGGTTGAGCGGATTGTACAGGTACGCGATTTTCTCGCTTATGCGGTCCACCGCGAGGAGGTACTGGACAAGATCGTTGGTCCCGACGGAGAAAAAGTCGGCGTATTTCGCCAGCACGTCGGCATAGACGACGGCGGAGGGGACCTCGATCATGAGGCCTATCTTGATCTTCTCGTCAAAGGCGATTTTTTCGCGTCGCAGGTCCTCCATGATCTCCAGGGTGATATTTTTCGCCCGCTTGAACTCCTCGATGGCCGTGATCATCGGGAACATCAGCTTCAGGGTGCCGAAGGCGCTCGCCCTGAGGATGGCCCGCAGCTGGATCCGGAACAGATCCTCGTTCTCGAGGCTGAAGCGTATGGCCCTGCAGCCCAGGAATGGGTTGCGCTCCTTGTAATGGTTCGTGTAGGCGTATACCTTGTCGGCGCCCACGTCGATGGTGCGGATGGTCACCGGGAGGGGCTTGAAGTATTCCACGACGCGCCGGTACTCCTGGAACTGCTTCTCCTCGTCCGGCAGCGACTGGTCCATGAAGAGAAACTCGGAACGGAACAGCCCGATCCCCTGGGCGCCGTGGTCCTTGATGATCTTCATTTCATCGGGTATCTCGATGTTCCCGTAAATGAAGATATCCTCTGAATCGAGGGTCTTTGACGGCAGGGTGGTCAGCTTGGCCAGTTCCAGTTCGAGCTCCTCGAATTCCTCCTCGTAACGGCGGTATTCCGATATTTCCTCCCGGGACGGCCCGATGATGATGCGGCCGTGGATGGCATCGACGATTACCGTGTCGCCGTCCTTAACCATGGAGGTGGCGTTTATCGTCCCGACGATGGCCGGGATCTCCAGGGCCCGCGCCATGATGGCCGTGTGCGAGGTGCGGCCGCCGCGGTCGGTGACGAAGGCGAGGATCCGTTCCTTGTTCATCAGGGCCGTCTCCGACGGGGTGAGGTCCTGGGCGAAGACGATGACCTCCTCGGTTATATCCTGGAGCGACGATGTCTCGGTTTTCTGGAGGTTCGATATTATACGCTTGCTGATGTCGGATATGTCGATGATCCGGTCCCGCAGGTAATCGTCCTTGATCGAGGAAAGGCTGTTGATCAGCTCCAGGGAAATGTCATTGATGGCCCACTCGGCGTTGCGGCGGTGCTCGATGATCGTTTTCCGGTATTTTTCCTCGAGAAGCGGATCTTCCAGGACCATGATGTGGCTGGTGAAGATGTCGGCCATGTCGCGGGAGAGATTCTCGGCGATCTGCTCCTGGATGGACTTGAGCTCCGCTTTGGTTTTCTCGATGGCGCTTTCAAGCCGTGATATCTCGAAGGTGACGTCTTCCTCGCGTATGGTGTATTTCTGGATGAGTATCGTGTCCCCGTGATACACATAGGCCTTGCCGATGCGGATGCCCGGTGACGCGATGATCCCTTTTTCTATGGTCTTTGACATACTAGTGCTGTATTTGTAAAATCCCCCTGGAAGGGCAGGTGGGATGTTACGTAATACACATTTTTTCCCCTGTCAAGATTTTTTAGACTTTTCCCGCGGAAGGCCCCAGGCTGTATTACGGATAAAATGCCGGCACGTTGAGGCCCGCTGTTTCGTCGAACCCGAGCATGAGATTGGCGCACTGCACGGCATTCCCCGCCTGTCCCTTCACCAGGTTGTCAATGGCGGACACGACCAGGAGTTTTCCCGTGCGCTCGTCCACGAGGGGACGGATGAGGCAGCGGTTCGATCCGCGGACGTCCGCGGTATTGGGCGACTTGTCGGTAATGACAACGAAGGGCTTGCCGCGGTAAAAGTCGCGGTAGAGCTTGAGCACCGACGCTGTGTCATGGCCGTTCTGTATGTCCAGGTAGCTGGTCATGAGGATGCCCCTGTTGAGGGGGATTACCTGGGGTACGAAGAGGACCTTGATGCCTGACGCGCGGCCGTCGTTCAGCACGTTCTCCACTTCCACCAGGTGCTGGTGTTTTCCCTCGCGGTAGGTGTTCACGTTCTCATGGCGCTGCGGATAGAGGTTCGCCTCGCCGGAGCTCTTGCCGGCCCCGGATACGCCGCTCTTGCCGTCGCAGACGATGGTGCCGGAAGAAAGAAGCCCGGATTCCACCGCCGGGAGTAGCCCAAGGGTCATTGCGATGGCAAAGCAGCCGCTGTTCCCGACGATCCTGGCGGTTTTGATCTTGTCCGCGTATTTTTCCGGCAGGCCGTACACGGTCTCCGGCAGTCTCTCCGGGGCAAGGTGCCGGTCATCCATGCCCTTGTTCCTGGCGTAGACGGAGTATTCCTCGACGCTGTGAAACCGGAAATCGCCGCTGAAGTCTATGACGCGGATGCCGCGGTCGAAGAATTCGTTGATCATGGTCATGCCGGCGCGGTCCGGCGTGGAGAAGAAGGCGATGTCCACGCCGTCATACGCTGTTTCTTCAGGCGTCTGCACCGGCATGTCGCAGAAGCCTTTCAGGTGCGGGTAGACCTCGCTTATCGGTCTGCCGGCGTCCTTTCGGGCGATCAGCTGTTTAATCTTCAGGTGCGGGTGGCGGAGGATGATCTCGATGAGCCCGAGCCCTCCGAAGCCGGTGGCCCCGATGATGGATGCGTTTTTCATGGCTGCTACCCCTGCTGGCGTACTAATAAATAAAAAAGAGCATTGAGTTTATCAGCCGATTTTGTAAAGATATTTTTTATTTATTATAAAGATCATCCGACCAGCCGGTCATGTAAATATGTTGACAGGGCGTAAGATGAAATTATGTGTTTTATTCATTAACATAGTCAATTCGTAAATGTATAGATTCTCTACCCGGAGTAAGAAGCGGCGCGAATTGCTCCCACTCACACGCCAAAAGAGCACTCCCCGAGCTTTGGCGGGCGGGGTCTTCCTGATCCCTGTTTGCGTGAACAACTCATGCCGCTCTTGACATCGTCAATTATTGTAGCAGACCATGTTCAGGCAGGAACACCATGAAACAACAGGCACAGGGCGTGCGGGTGCAAGTCGCCATAGCTGAAGCAAATTATGAAATGATGGATGCCGCCGTGCAGACCATCATGAGCCTCCTTGGCAAGGGTCCGTGGCTGAAAAATCTCAAAGGGAAACAAGTCTTCCTCAAGCCGAACCTCCTCGGCATGTTCCCCCTGGAAAACGGGGCCACCACGAACCCCGCCCTGGTCTCCGCCATGGTCAGACTGCTCCTTGACGCCGGGGCGAAGGTGACCGTGGGGGACAATTGCGGCGTCGGCGGCTACGGCCTCAATGAGCGCGTCGCGCGACACACCGGCGTCTTCGACGCGTCCCTGGGGACCTACCGGAACGTGGCCACGGCAACGAAGCTGGTGAAGCTCAAGTCCCGTTACCTCGATTCCCTCGTTGTCTCGAAGGACATGCTCGATGCCGATGTCCTCATTAACCTTCCGAAGATGAAGACCCATTCCCTCACCATCGTCACCGGCGCGGTCAAGAACATGTTCGGCCTCATCTCCGGCGCGGGGAAGGGGAAGTCCCATGCGGCCGCACCAGCCGGGGAGGATTTCGGACGGATCCTCGCGGAGATTTTCTCCATCCGGCCCCCTGATTTTACCGTCATGGACGCGGTGATGGCCATGGAAGGCAACGGCCCCTCGGCGGGGAAACCGAAGCACGTGGGCAGAATCCTCGCCTCTGACAATGCCGTCGCCCTTGACGCGGTCATGTGCGGCATCATGGGCATCAGGCCCGATCTGGTCCATCACATCAGGGAGGCCTCGTCCATGGGGCATGGGCCCATTGACCGCGCTTCAATCGATGTGGTTGGGGAAATGCCGGGGGATTTGAAATTCCGGCTGCCGGTGACCGTGAGCAGGTTCAGGCTCAGTCGTGTGGTGAACAGCGGGTTTTTCGCGAACCTGGTTCGCAGCAAACTCGTCCTTGATAAGGATAGATGCAGGAAATGCGGGATCTGCAACAAGGAGTGTCCCACCGGCGCGATGCAAATGGATGACTATCCTGTTATCGACCAGACCAAATGCATCAGGTGCCTCTGTTGCCAGGAACTCTGTCCCGATGGGGCATGGAGCCTGAAGGGGCTCATGGGAAGGATGCAGGGCTACGGAGTCTGATAATTTTTAATCCTTAATTACTTGACGTTTGCAAAATAATTTAGTATATTATAAAATAATAAAATACAAGTTTACGAGGAAATCAATGAAACGATTTTTATTATCGCTGGTAATTGTTGGAATAGGGGCGGTCTTTTCGATCCCGGAAGCACACGCGCGTCAGTGCTGCGGCGGTCAGGGCCAGGCATGGAGGCAGTATGACAGGGCCACGGTAGAAACAAGAAAGGGCACTGTTGTTGATATAAAAACCTACGACAGGGGCGGTATCCATGTAACGCTGAAAGCGGATAAGGGCTCCATCGATGTACACCTGGGTCCGGCATTTTACCTGGACAAGAAGGTAACAATAGCCAAGGGCGATGTCATTTCCGTGACCGGTTCCCGGGTAACCTATGACGGTGTTGCCGCGATCATTGCCCGCGAAGTCGAAAAAGGAGGAGTGAAGGTCCAGTTGAGAAAAGATGACGGCACCCCCCTCTGGGCAGGCCAGGGCCGTTGGCACCGGTGACCATCAACCGCATGCAGTATCCTACTAACTTAAAGTGTTTACCTCCAACCCCGCGAAAGCGGGTTTTTTTTTATTAAACGGTCAGCCGGAAATTCGGGTTTTTTTCAGAGAATTGCGTTTGACAAAAGCGCTGTCGCGTCGCAACGGTAGGTAATCGCAACCGGACAACAGCGTATGATAAAAACATCGGCGGATATCCGCACATTTCCGGTCCACCGCATGGCATCCATTGACACCTTCGCGGTGGGTAAAAGAAAGCACCACATCCCGGTCATGCTTGAGATCGATGTGACGCGCGCCCTGGAAAAAATACAATCGATAAGGAAGAAGACGCGGAAGAAGCTTTCCTTCACCGCGTGGTTTGTCAAATGCGTTGCCGAGGCTGTGGGGAAGTATCCGGACATTCACGCATATTACCTGAAACGCAACAGGTCAATGGTCTTCCGGGACGTGGACATCACGGTCCTGGTGGAACGGGACGTGGGAGGCGAGAAGGTGCCCTATCCCTGCGTTATCCGCGGGGCGCATGACAAGGGTGTTGACGCGATAACCGGCGAAATCGAAGCCGCCCGGGTCAGGGAACTGTCGCGGGAGCGGCCGCTGCTTGAGGACACGGTGAGCCCGCTGCTGTTGAGAATCTATTACGCATTGCCGGGATTCATACGAAGGGCATACTGGCGCGCAGTGCTGAAGATGCCGTCCGTTGCCAACAGGCAGATGGGATCGATCACGGTGACGTCCGTGGGCATGTTCGGGACCGTCCGCGGCTGGTTCATACCCATCACGGTCATCCCCCTTGCCTTTGCCGTCGGCTCGATAGTCGATACGCCCCGGGTCATACAGGGCAGGGTCATGGCGCGGAAGGTCCTCTACCTGACCGTATTGTTTGACCATGACGTCATTGACGGCGCTCCGGCGGCGCGGTTTATGGCTGATTTAACCGCGCTGCTGGAAAATGCCCACGGATTGCAGGCCTGACCATGACCTGGAGACTCAGTTGAAATACATCGCGGATTTTCATATACACTCGCACTTTTCCGTGGCAACCAGCGGCAACCTGGTCCCGGAGCACCTGGAATACTGGGCGCGCCTGAAGGGCATCGATGTTGTGGGCACCGGCGACTGCATCCATCCCGGCTGGCTGGATGAAATAAAGGAAAAGCTCGAGCCGGCGGAGAACGGTCTCTACCGTCTCAAGAACGAATACCGTCTCGAGGAGTCGCGGTACCTTTCGGGCAAGAACATGCCACGGGAGGTCTATTTCGTCCTCACCGGCGAGATCAGCAGCATCTACAAGAAGAACGGCAGGGTCCGCAAGGTGCATAACCTGTGCGTGTTTCCCGATATTGCCGCCGCGGAGAAGGTCCAGTCCCGGCTCGACCGGATGGGGAACATCAGGTCGGACGGGCGGCCGATCCTCGGCATAGATTCGAAGATCATCCTGGAAATGGTGCTGGAATCATCGGAGCAGTCGTTCCTTGTCCCCTGCCACATCTGGACCCCCTGGTTTTCCGTGCTCGGGTCGAAGTCAGGCTTCGACAGCATCGAGGAATGCTATGACGACCTGACACGGCACATCTTCGCCCTGGAAACGGGCCTTTCGAGCGACCCGCCGATGAACCGCGCCTGCGGATTCCTCGACCGCTTCACCCTGGTCTCGAATTCAGACGCCCATTCTCCGGAAAAGCTGGGCAGGGAGGCCAATATCTTCGATGCGGAGCTGGGATACGGCGCCATGGTGGACGCCCTGAAGGGGAGAGTGGGGTTTCTCGGAACCATAGAATTCTTTCCCCAGGAGGGGAAATACCATTACGACGGACACCGCAAATGCGGCATCCGGTGGGACCCCCTTGAAACGATGCGCCACCGGGGCATCTGCCCCGTGTGCGGGAAGCCGGTGACCCGGGGGGTGCTCTACCGCGTGGCCGAACTGGCTGACCGTCATGAAGAGGCGGGGGGACGGCGGGACTCATTCCATTCCATAACCCAGCTTCCGGATATCCTGGCGGAGATACTGGGTCAGAAAAGCGCGAAGTCGGGTAAAGTGACGAAGGAGTATCACCGGCTGATCGGCTCCCTGGGGTCGGAATTCTACATTCTTTTGGACGCCCCGACGCAGGAAATCCAGGAGGCCGGCGGCGATCTCCTTGCCGAAGGGATCAGGCGCCTTCGGAGCGGCGACGTGGTCATAGAGGAGGGCTATGACGGGGAATTCGGCCGCATCAAGGTTTTCAGGGAAGGCGAGGCAAAGACATTCACGGGCGGCGGTCTCTTCGGCCCGGGCACGGCGATGGCCCCTGCGGGGTCGGCATCATCTTCCATGAAATTCGACATAGCGGAGTTCAAGGAACTCCATGAGAAGCTGGGCCTGCAGGAGGGAGCGCCGCGGGTCCTTTTCGATCTGCCCGAAGGCGCGGCCGGGCAGGCGCTGTCAAAGGGCCTCACCGACGACCAGCGCGCCGGCATCGAGCACGGCGAAGGTCCCTGCATGGTCATCGCCGGGCCGGGCACCGGGAAGACCGCCATCCTGACCCGGCGCATCCTCCACCTGGTGAAGAACCTGGACGTGCCGCCCGGGGAGATCCTTGCCGTCACCTTTTCGAACCGTGCGGCCCGGGAAATGCGGGAGCGGGTCGAGGCGATCATGCCGGCGAAAGACCTGGTCATATCGACATTCCATGCCTTCGGTCTCGGCATCCTGAAAGAACATTGCGCCGCCGCCGGAAGAAGGGAGGATTTCATTATCGTCGATGAGGACGACATTTCCGACATCATCGCCGGTATTGTCAGGGAAGAAAAGAAGATAACCCGGACGGTCCGCGCCATCGAGGCCGCCAAGCAGGGCGCCGATGCCGACGGGGAAACGATTAAATACCTCGGGAAGTATAACGAAGAGCTGAAGCGCCTCAATGCCTTTGATCTGGCTGACCTGATCGCCCTGCCGGTCGAGATGTTTAAAAATGATCCAGCCATACTGGAGGAATACCGCCGCCGGTACCGCTGGATCCTGGTGGACGAGTTCCAGGACATCAACGCCGCCCAGTACGAGCTCCTCAAGCTCCTGGCCGGGGAGGGGAGCCCCAACCTGTTCATGATCGGCGACCCGGACCAGGCGATCTACGGGTTCCGCGGCTCCGACGCCCGGTTCCTCTCACGGGTGATGGAGGAATACCCCGGCACCCGCGTGCTGCGCCTGGACCGCAGTTTCCGCTGTCCCGACCCGGTCATGCGCGCCGCCGCCCAGGTCCTGGGAAGGGAAAAGCCGGTCGTCGGGCGCGACATCGACATGAAGGTACACATACAGGAGATGGCCACTGACCTCTCCGAGGCGGACTGGATCGCGGCCGCCATCGAGAAGAGCATGGGCGGCCTCAGGAGCTTTTCCATGGACAGCGGCATTACCGAGGGCGACGCCGAAGACGAGGAGGTGAGCCTCGGGGATTATGCCGTGCTGTGCCGGTCGTCCTTCCTGTTTGACGCCATCATCGAGGCCTTCAGGAACCACGCGGTCCCCTACCAGGTGGCCGGCAGCGAGTCCCTGGTCAGGCGGGATCCGTACCGCCAGGCGGTGCGCTCCCTGAAAAAGATATTCTACACCGGGTCGGACCCTGCGGTTTCCCTGGCCGTGACCAGCGACATCTGGGGGATGATAAAAAAGGGGGACCGGGTCTCCGACGTGCTGAAGTTTCTGATGGTCTTTGCCGAGGCGCCCGAGGACGCGATCCTGCGGATGGTCTCTTTTGCAGAACCCTACGGCAGGGCATACCATGATTTTTTCAGGTCCTGCTCGCTCCGCCAGGGAGCGGACGACCGTGACGACCGGGCCGAGGCGGTCTCCCTCATGACCATCCACGCCTCCAAGGGGCTCGAGTTCGACACGGTCTTTATCCCCGCCTGCGAAAAGGGGATCATCCCCTTCGAGCTCTACGGCGAAAAGAACGACGGCGAGCTGGCCGAGGAGGAGCGCCTCTTTTACGTGGGGGTGACCAGGACCGTGCGGAACCTCTATCTTACCTACGCGAAGAAACGAGCCGTGAAGGGGCGGATATTGAAGCAGGAGCGGAGCCCCTTCCTGGACCGGCTCGAGGAAAAACTGCTTAAAAAAGGCAAGCGCGAGCCGGGGAAGAAATCAAGGTCCGATGATCTGCAACTGGACATGTTCAAGGACGTGTGACCGGTGAAGCTCCCGCGTCTATGACGATTTTTTTACTCCGGGAAGTGCGGGGTACTGATATTTCTTGACATTTTACTAAATGATGCATAGTATCACCCCTCATTAAGCCTTTGTTGCCATGAAAAAGAACAACACACTGTCAGACCTGAAGGAAAAGGAAAAGGACGCCCGGCGTAAGATCATCGTTGACGCCGCCGAAAGGGAGTTCGCCACCAAACCCTTCAACAAAGTCACCATGCGCGATATCGCGAAACGGGCCGGTATATCGCCGGCGCTTATCTACCGCCATTTCCCGGACCAGCAGTCGCTGTTTGCCGAAACGTTTTCCCGGGGCGTGCAGGAGGTGTTCAAGGGCCTCTATAAAACAATCGACGAATCACCGGACGGTTCCATCGAAGAGATCGCCCGGGTGTTCATCGAATACTTCACCATGCACGATCAGTATTTCAGGATGCTGATGAATTTTTTCATGGATGGTTCGGTCGACCGTGATCTCTTCGACAAGCTCAATGTCATGGAGCGGCAGATGCTGGACAATTTCGATATCATCTTCCGGAAGATGAAACTGGAGGGCGATATCCGCCTCCATTCCCACACCATGTTCGCGGCATTGACCGGGATCGTGGCCACGTTCCGCAACCATCCCTTAAAAAACGATGAAGAGGTCCTTAAGCACCGCAGGCTCGTTGCGGAAAACCTGGCGCGTCTCTTCATTGGCCTGGCTGGGCGACAGGACTAGGTATTAATACAACATGACGTATTACATATTCGGATATGTAGATTTCTTTCTGCTCATCCTGCCTTGCTCTGACACCCTGTATTTTTTATAACATTTAACGATTGTTCACCGATAACTACCGAATAGGTACCGATAGCTATCACTGTTTCCGCGGCATCTTGACCATCGAGATTCATAATCCAAACAACCAGCCTTGCATGCATGGTTGCTCTGACCCCATTATTTTAATAAATTCATCCCTTTTTTATCAAATATTTGAACTGTTTATACACACATTAGACACTTGAATCAACATGTATGTTTTTTTATACATTCATATTTTTTTTGTAAAATAACTTGACACTATAAACGTCGTTTTTTATAGTAAACATTGTTTACGATATTATCCCAGGTGGCCGCCATGAATGTTAAACTCAAAGATCCGTCCCTTGATAAATTCTTCAATCCTTCTTCAGTTGCAGTAATCGGTGCTTCCAATGCGCCCTTCAACCTGGGCGCAACCATATGCAATTGTCTCAAGGAGTATATCCCTTTTTCCGGTTCAGTATATGTCGTTAACAGAAAGGGCGAATCGGTCCATGGCTGGCCCGGTTATACGTCGGTTCTTGATATCCCGAACCAGGTTGAACTCGGCGTTATAATCACCCCTGCTGCAGTGGTTCCCCACTTCATGAGGGAATGCGGCCAGAAGGGGATCCGCAACGTCGTCATCGAGAGCGCCGGCTTCAGTGAGCAGGGCGAAGACGGAAAGCGCCTCCAGCGCGAGATTGACGATGCCGTCAGGACCTACGGCATACGCGTTCTCGGACCTAACTGCCTTGGCGTCCTCGACAACCATTCCCACTTTTGCTGCTTTTACGGCGCCTACAAGGAGATCATGGACGTCTTCAAGAAGCCGGGCGGCGTGTCATACATCGTCCAGAGCGGCGGCGTTGGCGTCGTGATCATAGAGTCCCTCATGGACGACGTCGAGGGGATCAACAAGATGGTCAGCATCGGCAACAAGTCGGACGTTGACGAGGCCGACCTGATTGAGTATTTTAACCAGGATGCCACCAGGGTCATAGCGATGTACCTGGAAAATATCGCCCACGGGGAAAAGCTGATGAAGGTGGCCAGGCGGGTCTCCAAGCCGATCCTGGTCTTCAAGTCGGGAAGGACCGATGAGGGCACCGCCGCGGCCCTGTCCCATACGGCCGGCATGGCCAACAATGATGCCGTGTTCGACAGCGCCTGCCGGCAGGCGGGCATCATCAGGCTCAAGTCGATAAGCGAGATCCATTCCATGCCCAAGATGCTTACCGAGATGCCCCTCCTGCGGGGCAAACGGATAGCGGCCTTCACCAATTCCGGCGCCTTCGGCAGCATTTCCGCGGACCTGATGGTGGAGGCCGGCCTGAAAATGCCGCGCCTGGCCCCGGAAACCAGGGAGCGCCTCAGGAAGGTGGGGGGTGTTTTCAACGTGAACAATCCCGTTGATATTGGGCCGGCGCCGCCCCAGGTATACCTGGACATTTTCCGGATTTTGCTGTCAGCGGAGGAGGTTGACGGCCTGCTCCTGATGTCCAGCATCTGGAGGGAATTTGTCATTGACGTCATGAAAGAGCTTGTAAAAATGTGCAGAGAGTACGACAAGCCTGCTGCTATCTACACCCCCAATTCCGTGGGTCGGATTATTTCGGTACGCAGGGAATTCAGGCTTCCCCTCTTCGACAGCATGGAGGAGGCCGTTCGGGCGCTGGTCGTTTCGCACGAGCACTACAGATACCAATTGAAAAAGGAGAATCCCTATGGAGCAGATCATAAAGAAAGCGCTTGAGCGGGGCCAGAAAACCCTGTCGGAATACGATTCCAAGCAGGTCATCCAATCGGTGGGCGTGCCGATAACCAGGGAAAAGCTGGCCCGGACCAAGGACGAGGCCGTGAAATTCGCCGAAGAGATCGGCTACCCCGTGGTGCTCAAGGGCTGCTCCGACAAGGCAGCCCACAAAACCGAGATGGGGCTGGTCAAGCTCAAACTTGCCAGTGCTGATGATGTTAAAAAAGCCTATGACGAGATTATCGGCAAGGGCGTTGAGCTCGACGGCGTCCTGGTCCAGGAGATGATAAAGGGGGAACGGGAATTCGTCATCGGCCTGAGCCGCGACCCCCAGTTCGGCCCCTGCGTCATGTTCGGCATCGGCGGCATCTTCACCGAGGTCATCAAGGATGTGAGTTTCCGTGTCGCCCCCCTCACCGAGATGGACGCCGAAGAGATGATCGAAGAGATCCGGATGAAGAAGCTCCTCGACGAGTTCCGCGGCAGTCCCGCCGTGGATAAAAAAGAGCTGGTGAAGGCCCTCGTGGGCATCGGCGATCTCGGATACCGGAACAACGAGATCGCAGAGATTGACATCAACCCGCTTATCATTTCAGGAAGCAAACCGGTCGTCGTTGACGCCCTGGTGGTCTTGGCGAACCCCAATTAGGCATTGAACATCCGCCCTGATGGTCATATAAACATGCAGGCGCCTGTATGGGGCGGATGTTTTGTCATATAATAATCGTCTTTTTCACCTTCCGTTCCGGATCGTTTCCCCGCCATGCCTATAATTTCCCATAAATCTTGACATGCGCGGTTATTTATAAGTATACTCGATATGTATATGAGTATATTTACTCTTATACGTTTTACCGGATATCGCGATCATGCACAAGCAGATAATTCGATGCCTGCTTATTAGTCTGGCCCTTTCAGAGCCGATGCCCGTACTGGTCATTTTCTGACCCGGCCAGAACACTCTGGTGGTGCATGCAAGTAACGATTGCCTTCTGAGAGGGTCAGGTTCATGCCCGACCCTCCCGGAAGGCCTTATCCCTCGCATATTCCTTGACAGTCAATTACCGCCCCTATAGTATGTCGCCTGTCGCTGATGTATGGTCTGTCGTAAAACCCGGTTGCATAATTCATCTCAATGGTGAGCTGATTGAAAACCAAACGGCTGTTACCGGCCCTTGCATACATGCTGGGTGTAATGCTCCTTTGCGGGTGTTCCGGCATCGCGCCTGAACTGGACCCCTATACCCTGAGGATCCACATGGGGGCCGAGCCGGGTACCCTGAATCCGATAACCGCGACGGATTCCTATGCCCACTCCATCAACCTTAAAATATATGAAACCTTGGTGGACCGTGACTACGATACCCTCGATGTCAAGCCCATGCTGGCGGAGCGGTGGGAAATATCCCCGGACCACCTGAAGTTCCGCTTTTATTTGAAAAAGGGGATCGTCTGGAGCGATGGGGCCGAGTTCACCGCCGACGACGTGGTCTATTCATACGACAGGATCATGGACCCTAAGGTGTCCAGCGCCCAGCTCAAGGTGTATTACATCGATATACAAAGCTGTAAAAAGATAGACCGGTACACGGTGGAGTTCACGTATTCGCGGCCCTACTACCTGGCCCTCATTTTCTGCGGCGGCATGCCCATCGTACCGAAGCATATTTTCAACAACGGCACCGACTTCAATACCCATAAGAACAACCGTTTTCCCATCGGCACCGGACCATTCAGGTTCGAGCGGTGGGACACCGGAAAGAACATCATCCTCGTCCGCAACGAGCGCTACCGCGGCGCAAAGCCGGAAATCCGCAGGGTGGTGTACAAGATAATCTCCGAAGGGAGCGTGGCGCTCCAGATGCTCAAGAAAGGGGAGATAGACCTGATGGGCGTCCGCGACATTGAATGGGTGCGCCAGACCAATTCAAAGAAATTCACCGATAACTTTTACAAGCTGAAATATTACATGCCATCCTTCAGCTACATCGGGTGGAACTCCCAGAGGCCCTTTTTCAAGGACAGGCGGGTCCGCCTGGCCATGACCCATCTTATTAACAGGAAGGAGATCCTGGGCAAGCTCCTTTTCGGACTGGGGGAGATCGTCACCGGGCCCTTCTATATTTTCGGGAAAGCGAATGATCCGGGCATAAGGCCGTGGCCCTATGACCCGGAACGGGCGAAGCAGCTTTTAACAGAGGCCGGCTGGGTCGACCATGACGGTGACGGCATCCTCGACAAGGACGGGAAGAAATTTTCCTTTACCTTCACGATATCGTCGGGAAGCAAGTTCGCCGAGCGCCTGGTAAGTATCCTGAAAGAGGATTTCGGAAAGGTCGGCATAGAGATGGACATCAACCGGTACGAATGGGCCGTGTATCTCGACAAGATCCAGAGCAAAAATTTCGACGCCACCTCCCTGGGATGGTCCGATCCCGATTTTCAGGATGACCCGTACCAGATATGGCACTCTTCCCAGATCAAGGGCGGGTCGAACTATATCGGCTTCAGCAACAGGGAAGCGGACAGGATAATCGAGGCGGCGCGCACCGAGTTCAACGAGGCGAAGCGTAACAGGATGTACCACCGGTTCCACCGCATCCTCCATGACGAGCAGCCCTACACGTTCATGTACACCAGCCCGGCCCTGGCGGTGGTGAGCAAGCGCTTCACCAATGTCAAGGTGCACACGCGGGGGATGAATTATCTTGAATGGAAGGTGAGAAAACCGCAATGAAGAAATACCTGGTAAAAAGGATACTCCTCATCGTTCCCACTCTCCTGGGGATAACCTTCATAACGTACCTGATGATACGCCTTGCCCCCGGCGATTACACGAAGCTGAAAATGGGCATGGAGGGGGCCCTCAAATCCGGCTCCATTTCCAGGGAGATCCTCGAGCAGGAGAAGAAGCTCTACGGCCTTGACAAGCCGATCGTCGTCGGCTACGTCGACTGGCTCGCTAAATCGGCGCGCCTCGACTTCGGAACGTCCCGCAAGGACGGGAGGCCCGTTTCGAAGCGCATAGCCGAGGCCCTTCCGATCACGCTGACGCTGAACATCATATCCATGATCATCATTTACATCATATCCATCCCGATGGGGGTCGTTTCGGCCGTGAAAAAGGAGAGCGCCTTTGACCGGGGTTCAAGCCTCGTCCTTTTCATACTCTATTCGCTGCCGACCTTCTGGGTGGGGCTCCTCCTGCTCCTCTACCTGGGGAGCGGCGAGTACCTGAACCTCTTTCCCCTCGGCGGGTTCAGGTCAGACTGGGCGGCGGAGGCGGGCATTCTCACCCGGATCCTTGACGTGGGATGGCACCTGGTGCTCCCGGTGGTGACCTTGACCTACGGCGGCTTCGCCTTTCTGTCAAGGTACACCAGGGCGAACATGCTGGAGGTCATCAACCAGCAGTACATCATGACCGCCCGCGCCAAGGGGCTCGCCGAGAAAAAGGTGATCTTCGTCCACGCCTTCAGGAACTCCCTCATACCCCTCATAACGCTGATGGCCACGCTCCTCCCGGGCCTCCTCGGCGGAAGCGTCATCGTGGAATCGATATTTTCGGTCCCCGGCATGGGGATGCTCGCCTTCGAGGCGATACTCTCCCGGGACATTCCGGTCATCATGGCCATCGAAACCATCGCCGCGCTTCTCACCCTGGCGGGGATACTGGTCGCCGACCTGGCCTACGCGCTGGCGGACCCCCGGATCAGGCTGGAGGCGAAGATATGAGGCGCGGATACTGGGCACGGGTCTGGAGGGAATTCAGGAAAAACCGCCTCGCTTTCGCGGGGCTGGTCTTCGTCGTCATGCTGTTCGTTGTCGCCATATTCGCCCCGCTGCTGGCCAACAGCAGGCCCTACGTGTACGCGGACAAGGGGCGTGTCTATTTCCCGATCTTCTTCAATTACCCGGAGCTCAAGGACGCGGATCTCCGCAGGGATTCCTTTAAGGGGTTCAAGATCTTCCCGCCGGTGGCCTATTCCTATTCGGAGTATGACCTGAACAGCATCGTCATTCCCCCGGGCGCGAAGCACCTACTGGGGACGGACGAACAGGGGAGGGACCTGACGGCACGGATGATCCACGGGAGCAGGGTTTCGATATTCATCGGCTTCATCGCCGTGGCCATCTATGTTGCCATCGGCATCGTCGTCGGCTCCATCGCCGGCTATTACGGCGGCTGGATCGACATGGTCATCTCGCGTCTGATTGAAATAATCATGTGCTTCCCGACCTTTTTCCTGATCCTGACGATCCTCGCCCTGGTGGGCCCCAACCTGGTGAACGTCATGGTGGTCATCGGCTTGACAGGCTGGCCGGGGATCGCGCGGATCGTCAGGGGGGAGTTCATGAAGCTGAGGGAAATGGATTTCGTGGTGGCCTCCCGGGCCATAGGGGCGCGGGACGCGCGGATCATCATGCGCCACATCCTCCCCAATTCCCTGGCGCCGGTCCTGGTTTCGGCCACCTTCGGCATCGCCTCGACCATATTGATCGAGTCGTCCCTGAGTTTCCTCGGCTTCGGCGTGCAGCCCCCCACGCCCAGCTGGGGCGATATCCTGTCGCAGTCGCGGGACTTCATGGACTTCGCCTGGTGGCTCACCCTGATACCCGGTTTCGCCATATTCCTGACCATTACGGCCTATAACCTGGTGGGGGAGGGGCTCCAGGACGCGATCGATCCGAAGGCGATCAGCAAGTAGGTGAAACCTTTTCCGGTCGGGATCAATCACGGTATGCATATCACCCTTCCTTGATGGGATGGGGCAGGGGAGGGTGAAAGATTATTTTTGGTCTGCAATTTATTTATTAATGTATCACTTACTGAACCACCCCCTCCTCGGCCCTCCCCCGTCAAGGGGGAGGGAGGACGTGCCGAAACGGTATTTGTATAAAGTAAAATAATGTGGCAATAGTTCGGTTCCCTATGAAAAATTTTCTAACATTATTCTTATTTGTATCCATGTCCTCGTTAACGCTATCCTCCTGCAGCCTTTTTCCCAGGACCCCAACCATACAGGATGCCATGCCCCGGGAGACCGATGTGCCCGGATGGGTGGTGGAGCGCCAGTATCGCACCACCAGCTCACGGAAGATGGCGCAGTTCAGCCCGCTGTACGGCGAGCACAATCCCGTGGAACTGGCAATCACGGAATATGCCCACCTGTCGGATAGAAGCAGGACCGTCAGGGTTGAGATGATCAGGCTCGGCTCGTCCCTTGATTCCTTCGGATTTTACAGCAGGGAACGGGGGTTGGACGGGAGGTACCAGTTCTTCGACGATAACGCCTACGCAACGACGACCTGTCTGTATGCGAGAATCGGGAAATACTACGTCAAGATCGGTTATGAAAACCTGGGGGACCAGGCGGGGAGCGTTGTGGACCAGTTCCTCGGCGTGGTGCGGGGAAACCTGAAAAGCCTGGCCGGCGATGACAGCCTGCCCGAACAGCTCTTCATTTTTGCGAAAAACCGTTCCTCCAGGGAGATCGTCTACTACAAGAAAAGCATGGATGCCGTCCCCGGACTGAAAAACGCCGCGGTGACACGGCGCGTCCTGGCAGGGAAGAAACACGATCTGGTCTGCGCGATCTACCCATCGGCCTTTGACGCAGAGCAGGAATACCTCGGCATCTTGAAAGCGGGCGGCAATGAATATATATTGAGCAGGGTGGGGAAACTCCAACCTGCCATACGGATCATCAGTGAAACGGAGTATCTGATCATATGCCAGTATAAACAATGGATTTTTGGCGTCCTCAATGCCGATACTTTGAATGAGGGGAATCTGATTATTGGATACCTCCTGACGGAGATCAAAAACAGGGCTGAAAAAAAAGAATCCGGCGGCAACAGACCGTAACGGGCATGGCATCAGCGGGCCCGGCACCAGGGGTTTTCATTGTATTATATCATCGGCGATATACACGGCTATTTCAAACGGCTTGTCGGTGTCTTTGACCGGGTGTCGGCCAGGATCAAGCCGGCCGATACCTTGATATTCCTGGGGGATTACATTGACCGGGGGCCCCACTCGTACGAGGTGGTGGATTTTCTCATAGAGCTTTCCCGGACCCAGACCATGAACACGGTGTTCCTCAAGGGGAACCATGAAGACATGTTCATGGCTTATCTCCGGGGCGAGGACACCGTCGGCGCCTATATCATCAACGGGGGAGACGCCACCATGCGGAGCTATATAGCGCACCGGGGCGTCTTCGAACTGCCGAAGCACCACCGCGAGTTTATGGGCGCCCTCAGTCTCTATTACGAGGGGGAGGATTTCATTGCCGTCCACGCGGGGCTGAATCCCGCGGTGGACCGTCTCGAAGCGCAGGATGAACATGACCTGGTCTGGATCAGGGAGCAGTTTTTTTTAGGTAACAAGCGGTGGGATAAAACGGTCATCTTCGGCCACACTCCGGTGGCCTACCTGTCCCGGGAGGGTCCGATATACAATGACGTCCAGCGCAACATCATCGGCATAGATTCGGGCGTCATCATGGGCAACCAGCTCACCTGTCTCGTGTGGCCGACGAGGGAGCTGATCAGGGGGTAGATGATTGGGAGATGGCGTCTATCTGTCATCGCGAGTGAAACGAGGCGATCGTGATAAGCCCCCCAAAGGGGGCTCACGAGGAAATAAAAAAGTCCCCCTCCGGGGGATGCAGGGGGCGTGCGAGGTAACCAATGGTATCACGAAAAATTAAATTTCATATGCTGCTGGCCCTGACGGCGGCGGCGCAGTGTCTTCTGCCCGGCCTCTCCGCCGTAACCGAGTTCGACATCATGGGAAGGATCGAGTCAGTTGCCAAAGAAAACAATATCGTTATCCTCTTGAGCGAACGGCCCCGGGAAACGTCCTATTATATAATACAGGATAAGACCGTGTACGGGACCATAGAGATCGAATCAGTGGTGTTCAACAGGACGGGACGGTATACATACCGGGCCGCCGCCCGCTACACCCTGACCAACAGGCAATTTTCCAGGCTTATCCGGGCCGGCGTCGATATCGCCCTGGTGGCTCCGCGGAAGAAAGGCGAAAGGGAGTTCGCCGATGAGGCGCCGGCGCGGGAGCGCGGTTACCGCCGTTCCATCACCACGGACAAGGACCGGAGGCAGATGGTGCTCGTGCCGGAGGGGAAGTTCGTATGCGGTTCAAACAACGGCGACCGTGACGAAATGCCGGAGCATACCGATTATGCTGATAACTTCTATATCGACGTCCATGAAGTTTCCAACCAGGATTATCTCAGGTTCGTTGAGGCCGGCAATGTGAAACCGCCCCTGTCCTGGCAAGGCGGCAGGTACCGGGAAGGCGAGGGCGGCCTGCCGGTCATGGTCACCTACTTTGAGGCCGAAGCCTATGCGCGCTGGGCGGGGAAGCGGCTGCCGACTGAGAAAGAATGGGAAAAAGCGGCCCGCGGCCCCGGCCGCGCCAGCGGTGAAGCCGATGCGAGGAATTTTATCTATCCCTGGGGCAGGGTGTATGGCGCGGAACGGGCCAATGGCGCCGATTTCTGGGCCGATGAGAAGACGGGGGCTCACCTGAAGAAGCGATTCGGCGCGGCAACGAAGGGGCTGATGCCGGTTAATTCCTTCGACCCGGAGGGGGCCTCTCCCTGCGGTGCGCTGAACATGGCCGGCAATGCCAGGGAATGGACCTCGAGCTGGTACATGCCCTATGAGGGAAACCGCTCCAGGGAAGGTAAGGAATTCAAACGGTATGGAAAACAGTTCAAGGTTGTCCGGGGCGGTTCCTGGTACAGCCAGCGGTACCGCTTGCGCGTCAGCAGCAGGGAAATCGGCGGCATGCCGAACCTGTACTCGGACAACATGGCCGGGTTCCGCTGCGTCAAGGACGTGGAGGTCACAGACCGGGAAAAGGAATAGTGTTTGAAACTGTCATTATGGCTATATGCCCCCGACACTGCCGGTGGGGGATTACTTGGCACAGCATGTTTATTAAAGTTCCCTTCAGGGGGGGAGAGGGGTATATTTAGCTTGATTTTATGACAATTATGCAGAATATATCATATATAATACTCGTGTTTTTCCGATAGATATACAAAAGGGGATACCATGAAGTTTTTTCAATTTCTGGCTAAAAATATAAATTATACCTTTGCCCTTTCCGCCATTACCGTCGCGACCAGCTGGGTATTGAGCCTTTTTGCCTTTTTCCTGGGGACATCCTTTATCATGATATCCTTCGATAAGCTGTCCCTGTTTTACATGAAATGGCTCCCTGTTGCGGTGGCAATCCCGACTCTGGTGCACTGGATACTGTTTGGTCTGCTGGCTCCCCTCAAGATCCCCCCCCTTATGGAGCCCCTGAGGGCGGTCAATGAGGCATACAAAAAAAATCTTGAAATCCCTGAAGAAGATTTTAAGAAGGTATACACCAATTTTTCAGACCTTCCCATGTATAATCTGCTCCACTGCACCCTTCTGACGGCTGTGGCGGGCATAATTATCCTCGGCCTCGCGTTCTATGAGTATCGGATTCTGGGCGCCTACACCGCGCCGGAATTTTCCGCCATGATAAAGGCGACATCCCTGACGGTGATCATCATCATCATCCTGTACGGCATGTCCACCTACCTCTTCACCGAGTCGCTCACAAACCCGGAGCGGAGCGCCATGTACAATAAAATCGTGAGCACCGGCGCGAGCGTGAAGCCGCGGGCCCTCATCGGCATCAGGCTCAAGTTTCTGTTCTTCGTCTGGCTCATGGTCATTACCCTGCTGACCTTTGCCGCCCTGATGGAAAAGGTGCGGTTTTTCGAGGAGTTTAATATAGCGATCATATTCTTGTATTTCGGCATATCGGTCCTGGCCAGCTTTTTACTGATGCAGATCACCACTCGGTCCATCATGCGCATCCTGAACGACCTGATACGAGTTACCAGGACCATCGCTTCCGGCGGGACCGCGGGATACAAGGTCCTTTCCCTGGAGAGGGAATTCACCGCGATCGAGTTCGCCCTCATGGAAACGGCCCGGGAAATCGACGATTTCAGACGTGACGTCGAGGGAAAGGTCGCCAGGCGGACCGAGGAGCTCGAGGAGGCCCTGTCGAGCCTGCGGAGCAGGGACGAGCAGATACAGAAGCAGCTGGACATGGCCAGCGTCATCCAGCGCAGCATCCTTCCCGGAAAGATCGACGATTGGAACGAGCTGAAGTTCGCGGTCCGCTACATCGCCATGGAAAAGATCGGGGGCGACTTTTACGACGTCCATCTGCTGAAGGACGACAAGATCGGCGTCATGATCGCCGACGTTTCCGGCCATGGCATCCCTGCCGCCCTGGTCACCACCATGGCGAAGATGTCCTTCGGGAACGCGGGATCCAAGTACGACTCGCCGAAAAAGATTTTCCAGGAAATGAACCAGAACATCCTTGACCACGTCAAGACCCAGGACTACATGACCTGCTTCATGCTCGCCGTCGATGACGATTACAACATGGTCTATTCCAATGCCAGCCACCAGAAGGCGATACTCCTGAGGCATGAGGGGGACATAGAGCTCCTCGACACCAACGGCCTGTTCATCGGCGCCATTGAGGAAGCGCGCGAGTCATACGATGAGAAGAAGACCAAGCTTGAATACGGGGACCGCGTCGTTCTGTACACGGACGGGATACCGGAGGCCATCAACGAGGAACGGGTCGAGTATTCCAACCGACGCCTTGAAGAGGCGATCAGGAGATACCGTTCGCTTCCCGCGGAGGAATTCGCCGAGGCCATCATCAATGACGTCCGACAGTTCATGGGCAACGCCCAGCTCGTCGACGATATCACCCTGCTGGTCGTCGAGCTTTCCCGCGACGAGGCGGTCGATATCATCAAGAATTCGAAGCGGCTCATCAACGCCCACCAGTACCAGGAGGCGACCGAGGTTCTTGAAAAAGGCTTCAAGAAATACCCGGAGAACCAGAAGATCCTTTACAACCTTGCCAAGAACTACTTCAGGGTGAACAGCTTCCGCAAGGCCATCGACAGGATCCAGGCATACATCGAGAACGACAAGATGAACAAGAACGCCTATTATATCGGCGGCGCGTCCTATTATCAGCTTGGGGATTTTGACAATGCCATCCTTTTTTTTGAAAAAGGCCTTGAAATAGATCCCGGTTTTGTGAACGCCCTGTTTGCCATGGGCATGGCGTACAAGAAGAAAGGGGACGAGGAGAGCGCGATGCGGTCCTTTGAAAAGGTCATTAATATAGACCCGGACAACAAGATGGCCATGTTTGAGATCAGGAGCATGACTGAGAAAAAATAGATGTTTTTGCTGAAAACGCGTTCTCGAAACCGCGTTTTAGGGATACAGCGTGTGAATTGAACCCGCCCCTGCCCGGCGGGTTTTTCATTCTCGCGGCCCGGTTCTGCCCGCCGCCCGTGGCTTCACGCGGAAGGATAGAAAAATAAACTTGCATCCTGCACCGGTGGAGGTACTATTCGCCTAGTGGCACAGGGGACGTCCATGACCTTTCTTTTTCTGCAGTTTCTGCCGATAGTTGTTTTCATGGTGGTCGATTCCGTCATTGAAAATACGGCGGTTTCAATCATTTCGGCGGTGCTGTTCACCGCGGTCCAGGCCGGGATCACCTGGCATGCGTCAGGAACGTTCGACTATTTTCTACTGGCAGACCTGGCGCTCATCGCCGTCATGGGGGGCGTTTCCATCGCGACCAATGACGACCGCTTTTTCAGGGTCAAGCCGGCACTGATCGAGGCCCTGTTCGTCCCATTTCTTCTTTTTTTTGTGTTTGCTCCGGAAGGGGTTTTTTCGAGATATTTCGGCCGCTACATGCCGCCGGGCAGGGCCCTCACACACGCTGCATTTCCCCTTCTGAAGCGTATGCTTGTAATCATGACAGTATATATCGTGTTTCATGTGATGGCCATTCTATACACCGCGGAGTATTCATCAAGAGCAATGTGGGCGTTCGTTTCGGGGCCGGGGTTCTACCTTGTGCTCGTCCCGGTAATGGCCTATGTGGCGCTGGCACGGTGTCGCCGGTCGAAAGCGGCCGGGCGGCAATAAGAATGATCCGGCGATATGTTTAAGACGGACGAATATCCGGGAGGCACCAACATGACGGGCATCGGGATTCACGGGACAACGCTGGTTCTGGGTATCGCGGCTACGGTTTTCTTTCTCGTGATAAGGGTACGGAGGGGCGGCGTGCCGGCGCTTATGGCGAAGGCGATTGCCAGCGTATTCTTCATGGCGACGGCATGCGCGGCCCTTGGCGCCAGCACGGGCCGGCTCAACTACGCCCTGCTGATAATCATGGGCCTTGTCTGCGGCCTTCTGGGGGACATCTGGCTCGACCTGAAGTATGTCTATGCAAAGGACAGGGATGCATATCTGTTCGGGGGGTTCTACTCCTTCCTGGCGGGCCATTTTTTCTTCATCGCGGCGATATTCCTGAACTATGACTGGACCGGCACCTCGCTGGTATTGTCGGTAGCCCCCGCGCTCATCGGCATCGTGGCGGTCGCGGCGATGGAAAAGCCGATGAAGCTGGATTACGGCTTTACTATGCGGCCCAGTTCGTGATCGCGTCATCGCCGCTGTATCTGTGATGGCGCCATGAACCTTGAAAAAGCAGACCCGATCTCCGTGTCGGCCGTATCCGCGATTATGTCATCGCCCCCCCGGGGCGTGCCGCACAGGCCTGCATGCAGAGAGCCGGCGACAACGCTTCGTGTTGAGAGGCCGGGGACATTGCATGCAGGGAACACCGGCTGAACGTACGTGGATGGTGAGTAATAAATATTTCTTGCAGCGGGGGACCGTCACTCCCTATCTTGTAAGCGATGGACAGGAAATTAATAAAAAGCTACACCATCGAAGAACTTGAAGAGTACTTCGGCTCTATCGGCGAAAAGCGGTACCGTGCGAAGCAGATCATGATCTGGCTTTACGAGAAGAACGTGGACTCCTTTGACGCGATGACGGACGTTTCCCGGGAGCTCCGGGGCGCCCTCGAAGGGACCTTTGCCGTGAATGCCCTCTCCCCGGAAGAGCGGCTGGTTTCGGCCGTTGACGGATCGGAAAAATACCTTTTCAAGACCCGTGACGGCAATTATATAGAAAGCGTCCTGATCAGGAATGAGGGCGTTGAAGACGGGAGGATCACCGTTTGCCTCTCGAGCCAGGTGGGGTGCGCCATGGGGTGCCGTTTCTGCGAGACCGCGAAACTGGGTTTCATCCGGAACCTTGAAACGGGGGAGATCATCGACCAGCTCTGTCACGTGAGGAGGATCTCGGGGCAGCGGAACAACAACGTTGTGTTCATGGGCATGGGCGAGCCCTTCATGAATTACGACAACGTGATCCGAGCCGCCCAAATCATGAATTACAGCTTCGGCTTCCATGTTTCGGTGAGGAAAATCACCATATCGACTTCGGGCGTCATCGCGGGCATCGAGCGGTTCATTGACGAAGAGCGGCCCTACAACCTGGCCATATCCCTCAACGACACCGAACCCGGCAAACGGGAGCGCATCATGCCGGTGGAGCGGTCCAATCCCTTCAGCGCCATATCCCGAATGCTGAACGAGAAGTTCCCGGCATCGCGGAACAGGCTTACCGTCGTATACGTGATGCGGGCGGACAACATTTCCACGGAGGACGCGAGGCGGCTGAAGAAAATGTTCCGCTACAACCGGATCAAGCTCAACCTGATCCCCCTCAACGTGGGCGGGCAGGGATGCGAACCGCCCGCTGAGGCGGAGGTTGAGCGCTTCGTCAGGGACCTTGAGATCATGAATGTCCCCGTAACGGTGCGCAAGAGCTTCGGCCGCGACATCAGCGGGGCCTGCGGCCAGCTTTCGGGGAAGCGCTATGCCGCCTCGAGCGGCTGTGATAGAGGGGAACTCCCGTAGGAATGTATTTGACTTTTATCGGGATACTATTATACCGTAACTGAAATGACCCCCATGGGCCCCTCGGGAAAGGGGGGTCTATTCTTGGCAGGGGCGTGTTTTGCGGGACATGAGGATTTGACCAATGGGCGGATTTGACTGGAGATCGATAATGGCACCGGTCATGGATTTCATAAAAAAGGCATGTGCCTGGATCATGACGCATAAGAAGGTCGTGTTTATATACGTGCCGACAGCGATCACCTTCCTCCTTGCGGCGTACGTGACGGTGATCTTTTTCATGTGGCAGGGCGACCGCGACGGGGCCCTCAAAAAGCTGACCAAGTACAAACAGCTCATCGACCGGACCGAGGAACTCAAGAAAGGATATACCTACAATTACAGCGATGTCGACCTCAAGGTCAAGGTTGTGGACATTCCCACCCGCATATACGACCGTAACAACGAGATCATCGGGGAATTCTTCGAGCAGAAGCGGGAGATCGTGCCCTATGACTATATCCCCGAATGGCTGGTCAAGGCGGTGATAGCCAGCGAAGACCGCGATTTCTACAACCACCGGGGCATAAACTACCGGGGCATTTTTCGCGCGATACTGGTCAACTTGGTCCATTTCCGGGTCGTCCAGGGCGGCAGCACCATAACCCAGCAGCTGGCGAAGGTCCTCTTCACCGACATGGAGCGGAACCTGAAGCGTAAGATATACGAGGCTTTCTGCGCCCGGGAGATCGAGAAGCGCTATGACAAGCAGGACATACTCTCCATGTACCTGAACCTCATCTATTTCGGCAACGGCGCCTACGGCGTTGAGTCGGCCGCCAAGATGTTCTTCGGCGTTTCGGTGAAGGAGCTGTCCGCGGTCGAATGCGCCATGATCGTCGCCACCATTTCAAACCCGAAGATATATTCACCCCTTTCAGACCTCGATGCATCGCTCCGCAAAACGAAACGGATACTGGAATCGATGTCCGATGCCGGTTTCCTGAAAAACAGGAACACCGGAAAGATGTACGGTCAGTTCCTGAGAAAATGGGAGGTCGTGTACGACGAAAAGGGGGTCGCCGCGTCTTCCCTCATCGGGAACTTCGTCTTCAGTTCGTACCGGGTGAACCGGGCCCCCTTCTTCAACGAGAGCATCCGCCGCGTCCTGGTGGAAAAATTCGGCGAGGAGGCCGTGAAAAAGGGCGGCCTGAAGGTGTTTACCACCATCGACGCCGAGAAACAGGACATCGCCACCGCGGCGCTCAAGGCGGGTATCCTGCGCCAGCGCGAGTATCACCTGAAGCTGGCGGGACGCCTGAAGGACAAGCTGAAGGCGGACGCCGAGATGAAAAAGGCCCAGAACATAGAGGGGGCCCTGGTTTCCATGGACCCGGCGACCGGGGAACTGCTGGCATACGTCGGCGGATATGAATTTTCTTCAAAGAACCAGAATGACCATGTTGCCCAGATCAGGCGGCAGCCCGGATCGTCCTTCAAACCGGTCCTCTATGTCGCGGCCGTTGAAAGCAGGGATATTACGCCCTCGACGGTTTTTAACGACGAGAGGACGAAATTTCCCGGGGGATACGAGCCGCGCAATTACGACGGGAAGTACCTCGGCGAGGTGATCGTGCGCGAAGCGCTGAAAAAGTCGATCAACGTGGTCGCCGTCAAGGTCCTCGAAAAGACCGGTTATGACGGGATTTTCACCATCCTGAAGAAAAGTCTCTACCTGTCCGACGCGGAGCTGAAAGAGCGTTTCGGCAGGACCCTCTCCCTGGCCCTGGGGACGTACGAGGTATCGCCCCTGGAAAACTGCATGCTTCATTCCGTCATCGTAAACGGCGGTGAATACGTTCTTCCCTACGGCATCCGCCAGGTCAGGGACTACAATGACAATGTTGTCTGGAACAATGAGGAGGAGATCCGCAAGCTTACCGACGAGCGCAGGAAAGAGACCGGGCGGATAATCGATCCTGCGGCCTGCGCCATTACCATATCCATGCTGAAAAGCATTTTCGATGAGGGCGGCACCGCGGCCGGGGCGTTCAGTGGGGGCAGGATAGATTTTCCCGTGGCCGGAAAAACAGGGACCAGCGCCAACTATAATGACGCCTGGTTCGCCGGATTAACGTCGAACAATGTTACGGCGGTCTGGATCGGAAACAAGGAGGGGGCCATATCCCTCGGATGGGGCAGGGCAGGCGGGGTCGTCGCGGCCCCCGTCTGGGTAGAGTACATATCATCGATTTTCCGGGGCAACCCGCCCGGTGATTTCAGGAAACCCGAGCAGGGACTGTCAATGGAAACGATCTGCCTGGATTCAGGGGAAGTGGCGGGCAGGGACGGCGAATGTCCCCGGGTGGCCAGGGACGTACTCTATTACTCGGGAACCGAGCCCGGCAAGTACTGCCATATCCACGCCGGAAAAGACAAAAAGAAAGATGATAATAAAGAAACCGAAGAAAAGGAAGGAGTAAAATGAAACGTCGTCGCCTGTTCTGCCTGTTGCTTGTCATGTTGGCCCTGTCGTTCGTGTCGTTCCGGTGGCCGGTCGACAGCGGCACCATCACTTCGACCTTCTGCGAATCCAGGTGGGACCATTTTCATGACGGCATCGACATGACTTCCGTCGATGACAGGGTGTATCCCGTGGAACCGGGTAAACTCCTCTTTTACTGGGACAAGGCCCTCTTTCCCCTGGATAATTACCCCGGGGGCGGCAATTTCAAGATACTGGAGCACCGCAACGGCGTTTATTCCCTCTACATGCACCTTGAAAACGGCCTGTCCTCGAAGAAAACCTATGCCGAAAGGGACACCGTCGGCATGATGGGCAACACGGGCCACTCGATTAACAAGCACATCCATTTTTCCATCATGCAGTACCCCGGACGGGTTTCGGTGAATCCCCTGAAAATCCTTCCCGCATGGGAGGACACGAAGGCGCCGGTCCTTTCGGAAATAGCGTTCCACATCGGCGACAAGATCATCATCGTGCGTGACAAGGCCAATATACGGCTCACCCGGCATTATCCCCTCCTGGTGAAGATAAACGACGCCATGACGGGGCGGGAAAACCTGGGCGTGTACCGCCTCACCGTTGAATTCAACGGCAGGAACGTTTTAAAGAAGGAATTCGGCTCCATAGCCGTCTCCCGGGGGCGCCTGACCGTGGACGGTAAAAAATTCGAAAACCTCTTCGACAGCAAGGGCTATTACAAGATAGAGGGACTGACCTACGCGGAAGGGGAGAACGTGGTGAAAGTAACGGCATCTGACTATGCCGGGAACACCGCCGAGAAGGAATACACCTTTAATGTGAAGCTTGATATCAGCCAGGAGTGATGGACCAGATCTACCGAGAACTCGCCGCGCTCATTGTCTGCATGGCGCTGTCCGCGTTTTTTTCCGGATCGGAGAGCGCCCTCTTTTCACTCACGAAATCGGACATCCACCGTTTTTCCCATTCCCACCAGAAAAAGGAAAAGTCCATTTACGCCTTCATGAAGGACCCGCAGAAGATCCTGATCACGCTTCTCACGGGAAACCTCTTCGTGAACCTTCTCATATCGATGCTCTCGACCAGCCTCCTGCTCCAGGTGTGGCCACGCTGGGGGGACGTCATTACCATTGCCGTATTGACGCCGCTCATTATCATCTTCTGCGAGATATCGCCGAAGTTGATCGCCATGAGCTCCTATGAGAAGGTTTCTAAAAAGGCGCTGCCGTTGCTCCGGTTTTTCCACTTCATGCTTGCCCCGGTCCGGGCGCTGCTGCTCATTTTCACCAACATGATGATAAAAATCTTCAACCTGAAGCTGACCCACAAGGCGATCACCCGTGACGAATTGAAGCTGGCGGTGAAGCTGGGTGAAGAGAAGGGGGTCATCGGCAAGGACGAAGGCGCCTTCATCCAGAACGTGCTGCGCTTCGCCAAGAAGGACGCCGCCAATATAATGTTTCCCCGCAGCAGCGCCGTGTTCCTCCCTTACGGATCGTCGATCAGGGACGCGATGAAGCTGTTCATCGAATCGGGCGTGATACGGATCCCGGTCTATCAAAAAGACATCGACCATGTAATCGGCATGGTCGATTCGCGGGAACTGATTCCCTACCACCTGGGCTTCAAGAAGGCCCGTAACATAAACCGTTTTATCCAGAAGATCAAGTTTTTCCCGGCCTCCCGGGATCTCCATGACCTCCTGAACGATTTCCTGACAGAGGGCATACAGATAGCCGTCGTTGTTGACGAATACGGGGGGACTGCCGGCGTTGTTACGCTCAACAAGCTGCTCTCGGAGCTGTTGGGCCGCGACATGACCAAGTGGGAAGACCATGCCAGCCACCATATACGAAAAATTGATGGCAGCACCTCCGTCATATCGGGAGAGCTGCAGATCGATGACTTCAATGCAGCTTTCGGCGAGGACCTGAAAAGCCGGAACGCCGACACGATCGGCGGGTATATAATCGAAAAGCTCGCGTACATACCGAAGCGGGGCGATGTCCTCAGGGTCGGGGCCTATGTCCTCAGGATCCGTCATATCAGGAAGAACAAGATAGAGACCGTCGAAGTGATACGGCCGTCGGAAGGGGGTGACTTGCTGTCATGATGGTCCTTCTGGCGAAATACCATGCGTATATCACCCTCATCGGGATAATGATGTTCCTGTCCTTCTTCTTTTCGGGAACGGAAACGGCGCTCCTTACCTCCAACCGGTTCTACCTGGAATCGCTCGCCAAGACCGGGAACCGACGCGCAAAACTGTCGCTGAAGATAGTGGACACTATCGAAAACGCCATGGGAATGATACTCATCGGGAACAATATCGTCAACATATCATCCGCGGCCTTCATAACCTATATCGCCACCACGGCCTTCATGCTCACGGAACCGGGGATGCTGGTGGTGACGGCGGTACAGACCATCCTGTTTCTCATAATCTGTGAAGTGACGCCGAAGGTTGTCGCCCGGGCGCGGGCCGAGGCGTTCCTGATGTTCTTCTCCTATCCTATTCACATTCTCCTCTTCATCATGAAGCCGGCGGTGGGTGTTTCACTTCTTTTTGCTCAAGCGCTGAAATCCATGGTCGGCATAACCGATTCGGGCCGCAGCAGCGTCAGGTCCCGCGAGGAGATCGATATCCTCTTTAAAATCGGGGAGGAGGAGGGCGTCATCAACGTGGAGCACCACGAGTATGTTTCAGAGATACTCTCTTTCAGGGGCATGACGGCCAGGGAAATAATGACGCCCACCATCGACATCGTGTCCATCGATATTGAATCAAGCGTGCGCGAGCTTGCCGATCTCATCGTGCGTACCAGGTTCTCGCGGATCCCCGTGTACAGCGGCAGGGTTGACAACCTTGTCGGGTACGTGTTTTACCGGGATATTCTGAAGCACCGAGGCGCGAAGAAGATAGCCGATGTCATGAACAAGGTGCACTACGTTCCCACCACCAAGCGTATCGTGGAACTGTACAACGAGATGGTGGAGAACCTGATCCCCATGGTGTTCATCGTCGACGAGCACGGGGCGGTCGTGGGCATGGTCACCCATGAGGACATCGCCGAGGAGGTGGTCGGCGAGATCCAGACCAGGGACCAGTCCGAGGAGGAGCTTGTAGTCGAGATGGGGAGGGGGAAGTTCCTCCTGAGCGGGAACATGGACATCGAGTATTTCATGCGGAGCTTCAACATCCACATAGACAAGAAGGGCTTTGAGACCCTCGCCGGGTTCATCGAGTACCGCCTGGGAAGGATTCCGAAAAAAGGCGACCGCCTGGACTATGAGAAATATACCTTTATCATCGACCAGGCGACGGAGCGCTCAATAGAGAAAGTTATCGTTCAGACCTTGAAAAATAAAAAAAAGGTCAGCGGACAACCATAGGCCCCATGTCTTCCTTCCCGCCCATGACATGAACGTGGAGGTGCCAGATGACCTGGCCGCCCGCGGTGCCGTTATTGATGATGACCCGGTAGCCCTTCCGGTCGATCCCCTTGATCCTGGCCACTTCCTTTACCGCGAGAAAGAGGTCGCCCATGATGGCGCTGTTTCCCTGGTCGAGGTCCTCGATGCGTTCGATATGCTGCTTGTGGATCACCAGGACGTGCACCGGCGCCTGGGGGTTGATGTCGGCGAAGGCGTAGACCCTGTCGTTTTCGTACACTTTTGTTGACGGCGTGGAGCCGTTGATGATATTGCAGAATAAGCAGCCCATGGTTTTCTCCTTTGACATGAATCAGCGCGGGTGCGCCTGCGTCATGTCACAGGAAAATGGAAAAATTGGTTTTAGTCAAGGATAAAACTACTGCGTGACCGGGAGCAGATCTGCATGGTTGCGAGGGAAAGAGGGCCGCGCACACTGATAAAACTGGATGTCTGTATGCCGCCGCCTGCAGGATGCCGGCATAGCGGCGGCCACATCCGTGCGTTCCCCTACGCCCCTTCGCCGTTCAACTGGTCTATTTTTGCAAGGATATCGCCGTTTTCCGGGATGTCGGACATGGCATTGCCGTAATGCTTGTGGCGTATCATGCCGTTCCTGTCGACGATCAGCTGGGCGGGCATGCGGCCGTTGCTGTCGGCCAGCTCGAACTCCGGAGCCGGCTTCGGATCGACTGTTTCAATGTCGCTCATCGGCGTATTTCCTCGTGCCGCGAAAGATATGATCGGACACTGCGGCAGGCTGACGTGTATCTTATAGCCGATACGGTGAAAAGTCAAGTAGGAAAGGTGTCCCGATATCTGAACGGTGGTCCGGAAGATCATTCTGCCGGGAAGGCAAATAGTCCCGGCGGAGACGTTAAATTTATTGACAGGATGGCCCGTCTGCGACACCTGAGTGTTTACATGGCACAAGATGGTGCCGCCTGGCCTCTGCGGCAGAAACGGCACCGGGAGGATTGACGGATGGAGCAGGGCGTTATCGTCGGCATCGGGACCGACATCGTGGACGTGTGGCGCCTGCGGCGCATGGACTCCGGGCAGCGGGAAAGCTTCAACCGGAAAAACCTCTCTCCCGAGGAGATCTCAAATATGCCCGACACGAACCCTGAGACCTTCATGGCCGGCAGGTACGCGGCGAAGGGCGCCCTGGCAAAGGCCCTGGGCCACCGGGGATTCAGCTTTGCTTCGGTAACTGTCCTGAACGACGACAGCGGAAGGCCGTGCTTTAAAAACCCCGATATGCTGCTCAAAAACCGGGACCCCCGGGAAACATACTCGTTCCATCTCAGCATAAGTCACAATTCGGACCACGCCGTGGCCTTCGTGGTTGTCGAAAGGATTGTCGAGAAAACAAGGAACACATGGATTTGATGTAAGCCGAACCCCCACCCTAACAGGAAAAAAGCCTATTCGCTCTTAATTTTTGCACCGCTGGGTCCGGCCTCCGTCCACTCTATCGTATCAAAATTTCTCACCTGGAATTTTTCGATCACGGCACGATGGGAATCGTTGAGTTTTACCTTGCGCAGATTTGCATGGGAGAAATCAACATTGTCAAGCTGGACGTTTGTCAGGTCGGCCCTGTTCAAATTGGCCTTGCTCAGATTGACATTGATGAGTTTCGTCCCGTTCAGGTCCGCCTTGGTGAGATTCGCGTTGCTTAAATTCGTGTTTTGCACCGTTGCGTTTTTGATGGATGTCTTGCTCAGGTTCGCGTTTCGTAATTGGACGCCGCTGATGGTTGCCGAGACCATGGTCCCGCCCTGGAAATTCGCTCCATCAAGATATGAGTCGGCAACGGTGCGGCGGGTCAGGTCGGCGTTGACGAACTGGGCCTCGGCAAAGCTGGATCTTTTCAGGAAGGCAATAGATTTAAACCAGGACCACCGGGGCCCTGGGGGCCGACGGTCCATTCAATGGAAGGGCCACGGAACTTCCCGCCGCTGCTGCCCGGCTACTGCACCTGCAGGGTGCGCCCCGAAGAAAGCCACGACTTTATGCCGCCGCGGAGCTCTACTATCTTTGTGAAGCCCAGCTCCTTCATGATGCCGATGGCCCTGCCGGTACGGTTGGCGCTGCGGCAGTAAATGAGATAGGTCCTGTTTTTGTCAAGGGCCGCCAGGCTGTCCCGAAAAGACGGCGAATAAAAATCCAGGAGCACCGAATTCGGTACATGGCCGTCCCGGTATTCGCCCGGTGTGCGGATATCCAGTATCACGAAATTTTTGTTACCCGCGTTGGCCCGCATCAGTTCTGCTGCCTCGTCCGGACCGACCTGCAGTATCCCTGAGGCGGCATTGCCTGTACCACCGGCAAGGAGCGCCGCCCCGATGATCGATGCGAATGCATATATTTTTATTTTCATGATAGTATCCTTATTATTAAGATTATACTAATATACTAAAATACATGGTAATCGTCAAGGGGCATGACGGTTTCCGTTTCTGTATTAGTATTGACATGAAAGAGCCGGTGTCTGCACAATCGTGGCATGAAAACCGTCGACGACATCAGGGCCATCCTGTATCTTCGCGAGGATCGGGACAACCCGATCGTCCGGCGGTTTACCGCGCTCGCGGCCGGGGAAATGATTGAATGCGCCGATGATGCCGCCATGGAGACGGCCATTGGGTCCGTCAGGGCCCGGCGGGTCGCCTCAAAGGAGGCGGTCATCCTGAAAAAGTTCTCCGGCCGCATGTTCCAGAAATGCCCCGGTTCGCCGGGAATGATCTGCTGCAACTACCTCCTGGTAAACATCGGCTTCAACTGTCTCTATAACTGCACCTACTGCTTCCTGAATTATTATCTCAATTCCTTCGGCCTGGTCCAGTTCATAAACGTGGAGGATTCGCTTCGGGAAATTGAGCGAACCGCCGCGTCAAACCCCGACACGGTATACCGGATCGGCTCCGGTGAATACACCGATTCCCTGATGATTGACGGGATAACCGGCATCGGGGAATCGCTCATACGCGCGGCGGCCCCGTACCGTAACATCTTTGTGGAGCTGAAAACGAAATCCGCCAATATCCGGCACCTCCTTGACATCGACGGCAGGGGTAACGCCGTCCTTGCCTGGACCCTGAACACGCCGCGGAATATCGGGCTCTACGAGGCGGGCTCGGCTTCGCTGGAAGAGCGTCTTGACGCAGCGGAAGCCGCCAGCCGCGCCGGATACCTGACGGCCTTTCATTTTGACCCCATGATACGCTCTGACGGGTGGGTTGATGAATATCTCGAAGTTGTGGACCGGCTTTTCACACGGGTCGACCCGGCCAGGGTCGCCTGGGCGTCCCTGGGATGCTTCCGCTACAGCCCGGGCTTCAGGGAAATAATCAGGGATGCCTTTCCCGGCCAGGCCCTGACCTCGGCGGAGCTTTTCCCCGGCCCTGACGGCAAATTCCGCTACCTGAAGCATGTCAGGGTGAAGGCATACCGGGCCATGGTTGAAAAAATCAGGTCATACAGCGATGCGCCCTTCGTTTATCTCTGCATGGAGACGGAAAGCGTGTGGCGCGAGGTTTTTGATGTTGAATATAAGACCTCGGAAGATCTTGAGAAAGCCTTCTCGTGTCATCTCAAGGAAAAGTTTTATTAATATGTCCTACCTGGGCAGGGATTTTGACCCGGATGCGGGTCGGTAAGGGGATAGGGGGGCCTTTGCACGAAGGCCCCCCTATCAACCCCCCGCGTGCCGCCTCAGTCGCCGGCGGAGGCTTCGGGTGAACTCGTCGAACCGGCTTCGCCGGATTCGACTCGGGCATCCACCCTTGTTAGGTTTGTCCGCCTGTCGGCGGACATTGTGAGGGCTTAACGTTTACAATTATCAATTCTGTATCACGCTATTGACGAATATATATGATTATGCCTATCCGATAGGATTATAGCCTGCGTATGTCTGCGATGCTCGGCGAAACAGAGGGCGGGGGATTGAGGCTTTTTCTCCAGACTTAATGGGTAGGTGTAGAGATAACCAGTCGCCGGGCACGAGGCCCGGCGTCGCGAGGATGCCAGCCGGCGGTTTTCAGACATCCTGTCTCCGCCGGCACTAACCACATCCTGTGGTTAGCAGATGCGGCTTCCGGAGCGAAAGCCAATAGGCACTTCTTACTTTCTTAAAAACATAGAACCATGCAGCGATTATAAAGCGCATCATAGAATGAGCCCTCAAAACATCCGCCCGAAGGGCGGATACTGATAGGCGATTGTTGTCTGAGCCCTCACAGAACGAAGCGAAGCGTAGTGAATGAGGGCGAGTTAATCGCCAAGCCCCCGCCGGCGCCTGAGGCGGCGGGGTGAGAGGGAGCCCAAGGGTGAGAGGGCGCGCAGCCCTCTTGCCCTCGGATTAATGCCGACCGACTCTCGGTCAAAACATATGAAAAATTATTTATAAATTAATGTTATTTTGTTGACCAATTCTTAAACCTCATGTCTGTTATAAACAATGAGAAGAATACTATGGCCACGTTTACCAGGGAGATTGGGATCTTGGAAGAGAAAGATTACCGCGAGAGCCAGAGGGAACTGAAACAGGTTTCCGACATGCTCAATGAACTCTACGCGTCTGTCAATATAGAGTCACTCAAGAAAAGAACGGCGGAACTGCAGGAACAGACCCAGAAGGACGAATTTTGGCAGAACAAGGAGCTGTTCACCAAAATCAACAAGGAAATAACCGCCCTAAAAAAAAGGGTGGATCCTTTCGTGGGGCTCATGACCGAGGTGAAGGAGACGACAGAGCTTTTTCAGATGGCCCTCCAGGACAGGGATGTCGATGTCCTGAACGAGCTGTCGTCAAAGATAGATGGATACCGCAAGAAGTTCGATGAGCTTGAGACCCTCGAACTCCTGTCCGGGGAGGACGACGCCAGCAACGCCTTTGTGACGATCCATCCGGGGGCGGGGGGGACCGAGTCCCAGGACTGGGCGAACATGCTCTTCCGCATGTATTACCGGTGGGGAGAGAAGAAGGGTTTCGCGGTGGAATTCATCGATTACACCCCGGGCGAGGAGGCGGGAATCAAGAGCGCCACCATGCTCGTGAAGGGTGACTATGCCTTCGGCCTCCTGAAATGCGAGCGCGGGATACACCGCCTGGTCAGGATATCCCCCTTTGACGCGAACAAGAGGCGGCACACGTCCTTTGCTTCCGTGGAGGTCATCCCCGAGGTCGCCGAGGACATCGATATCGAGATCAGGGAGTCCGACCTCAGGATCGACACGTACCGTTCGTCGGGCGCCGGGGGACAGCACGTCAACAAGACGGACTCGGCGGTGCGAATCACCCACCTGCCGACGGGCATCGTGACGCAGTGCCAGAACGAGCGCTCGCAGCACAAGAACAAGGCCTTTGCCATGAAGGTCCTCAAGGCGCGGCTGTACGAACTGAAAAAGCTGGAGTTTGAGGAAAAGCAACAGGAGAAGATCGGCCAGAAAAAGGACATTTCCTGGGGGCACCAGATCCGTTCTTACGTGTTTCAGCCCTATACGCTGGTCAAGGACCATCGTACGGGCGAGGAAACGGGGAGCATCGATTATGTCTTTGACGGCGAAATAGATCGTTTTATATACGCGTACCTGAGGGGGAAGCGCACCGCAGACCAGGGTCTCCCGCAGGAATAACGGGGCAGGCATGAGCAGGGATAATGAAGCTGACCATCGGACAACTTAGCCATCTGTTTGAAAAGTACGGCGACGGCACGGAGATCAAGTATTTTGACGATATACTGATCAAGGATAGCTGCTTCCTCTCCACCGACCTGGTCCTTCCGGCGCACCTGCCGCGCCTTGCCGAAAACGGCATCGGCGAAGTGGAGGTTTTCTTCACCCCGGTCCTGTACGAGCACCTGACCAGGGAGTTCCCCGCGGAGTTCAGGAAGCCCTACGGCCGGTGCAGCATGAGCGAGATGGACAAGATGCTCGAGGACTTGCGGGACGCGAACACCCAGTCGAAGCGGAAGCGCTACGTCCGCATTATCGGCGAGATCTACGGCGTGGACAAGACCCTGGGCAAGCGGATCATACTCCTGCGCAACAACGAGCCGGTCGACTTCAAGAAGTGGAACAACCTGAAGCGTGACGTGGACCGGAACCATTATTTCCAGTACCGCAATTCCGAGGTGGCCATCATTATCTTTGTCGACCTCAAGGTGGCGCGGCAGAAGGAATACATAGAGCGCTTCAAGATTAATACCGATCTCATATCCCTGATCGTCTCCCGGAGCCAGGAGCCGGGCAACGTTATAGCGCCGGATTTTATAGCGACGGAGGACGTAATTTCGGTCACCGAGCCGGGGATGCTTCTCGAGGAGTATATCAGGTCCAATGCGCGGCTCATCATCATCGGGGAAAAGCTTGATGATTTCTACAAGAGGGCCCTCCTGCAGGTGCGCAACTATGATAAGTTCGTGCGCCTCCTGGTGGTTCCTTCGCTGGACCACACGAACAGTCATGATTTCTTCCACCAGGTTAAGCTGGTGTATAACAACGACCGGTGGCTGTAAACAGGAGCGCAGGGGCCGTCCGGCGGCCCGTCAGTTGACAGCACCGCAGGGAGTACCGTATTGAAAAACAAGTTTTCAAAATATCTCCAGCCGATGGATTTCAGCACCACCATAGAAAAAGAGATGGGCTCCATCGATTTCGGACTGGTGCTTCCCGACACATCGCGGAAAAGGGAGAAGCTGTTCCTCAGGTCCTTCACCGCCGCTGACATGTACAAGCTGATGAAGGACGTCAAGCTGATAGACCACCTCGAGTCCAAGGGCTTCTCGGACATGAAGGTGGAAGTCGACGTGGACGAATCCTATGTCCATTATCTCAAGCTGTACTATAAGGACATAGACCCGGACAATCTCCTGCTGGACCTCAGGCTGAGCGAGTCGCGCTTCGTCCCGGAAAAGCAATTCTTCGAGGACGAGATGATCCATACCTACGACATGATCGTCATCGAATGGCTCTCGGCGCAGAACCCGATGCATAAATTCAATGCGGACAAGCCCCAGCTTCCCGGCCAGAAGTCGCCCGGCCTGGGGATCCTGAACTTTTGCTTTGAGATGATGTACATTGTGGCCCGGGAAGTTATCAAGGACGGGTTCCTGGACATCCCCGACCACATGCACGGCGCGATCATGTACTCAAAAAAATTCAAATTCTTCAATCCCGTTCACGAGGGGATCCTGCGCGCCATCATGCGGGACCTGGGCGGCTACTCCCTTGCCGATATCTCCTGGGGCATCATCACCCAGACCATCATTGAGGAATACAAGAACCAGCCCCAGGCCTACGCGCCCTCGGAGCAGGTGTTTTATGTTTCAGAGCGGATGAGGGAGTATTTCCACTCGAAAAAATACACGTCGGTCTACAACAAGTATTACCGGCGCAAGCACTACCGGTTCGAATACGATGAGATGGTAAAGCGAAGGGAGGTACTCCTCAAGAAGAAGAACATCGTGGACCTTTAGGATCGCCGACCGGCGCGGTCGATGCCGCCGGCGTCGGCCTCCTTCAGCCTGGTGAGGCGCGATAGATCATCGATGCTGTCCCGGATCTCGCCGGAAGCGGCCTCCAGCATGGCCGCCAGCCTGGCGCGTTCGGCGAGGAGCCTGTCCAGTGTCTCCAGAACCGTGTTCCTGACCGCCAGAAGGCCGTCGGCGTCCCGGTCGTCCCGGAGCGCGTCGTACAGCAGCCGCGTACGGACCCCGGCAAGGGCCGCAAGGGAAGCCTCGGCCCGGGCTATGTCGAAATCGGCGGCGTCGATATCGCCGATAATGCCTTCATCGGCGCCTACCATCCCGAACACCTTTTCCAGGTTCCCCGACCTGCAGTAATGAATTTTGTCAGATTCGCTCAGGAGCAGTCTGTCAAGCAGTTGAAGCTTCGCCGCGTACAGGCGGACAAGGTCGGCGGCGATAGATGCTGCGTCATCCCTCAATGCTGAAGCTTCCTTTCGCTCCGATGTTGGTTTTGTCCGCCGTGGTCTCGTTGGCGGATATCTTGTCCCACGCGTCCCGGAGCTCCTTGATGAGCTTCAATACGCCTTGTATCTGTTCCGGGTCCTTCTTTATGTTGGCTTCGAGGAGTGCTTTCTTGAAGTAGAGGTACAGGTTGAAGAGGTTCTGCGATATTTCACCGCCCTCTTTCATGTTCAGGGACAGCAGGAGCTCGGTTATAATATCCTGGGCCTTGATGATGTTCGTGTTGACGATATCGTAGGTCTTGGGGTGCATGTTGTCGATGGCGATGTTCAGGAACTTGATCGCGCCGTCGTAAAGCATGACGATCAATTTACCCTGGTTTGCCGTGGTGATCTGGGTCTTCTTGTACTCGTTGAAAGGATTCTTTTCAGGCAAGGCCATTGATTCCCCCGGTCTGCAATGATTACCGGCGCCGCCACCGGCGCCTTTCCCTGGCCCTCAAGGGCGGGTATGTGCTTTAAAGCATCTGATCCTTTTCTATTATCGTATTAATACTAATCAATCTGAATCATTAATTCCAGCGCTCAGTCGTCTTTTAATGCATAAAGTGCGTTGCGCGCTGCGTAATTGGACAAATCCATCATTCATCATCATGAAAAATAAAAGATCGCGTGACTATAATCGGGACTGGCTTCCCATGAGCAGGGAAAAGGAGGCCGGTGTCCTGCGGGGCTACCGGCTGAAGATCGCCTCGATCCTCTGGAGGATCTCCCGGTATTTTTCCAGGGTCTTGTCCACGATTTCATCCGGCAGGGGCGGCGGCGGCGAATTTTTGTCCCACGTGGTGGTTTCCAGGTAATCGCGTATGTACTGCTTGTCAAAGCTTACCGGGGATGTTCCGACACGGTAGGATTCTTCGTCCCAGAACCGCGAGCTGTCCGGCGTCAGGATCTCGTCGATCAGTATTATCTCGTTGTCGGCAAAGCCGAATTCCATCTTGGTGTCGGCTAGGATTATGCCCTGCCGTATCAGGAGGTCGCGGGCGAATTCATAGATCCTGAGGGTCACCTCGCCCAGCCGGTACGTCAGCTCGTCCCCGAGCTTGGCGCGCATCACGTCGACCGGCACATTGACGTCGTGGCCGGTGTCTTCCTTGGTGGCCGGCGTGAAGAGGGGAGCGTCAAGCTTTTCCGCGAGCTGGAGGCCTGCCGGCAGGGATATGCCGCAGACCGATCCTTTTTCCTGGTAGTCTTTCCAGCCCGTCCCGATGAGGTAGCCCCGGGCTATGCATTCAAAATCGATGCGTTCGGTTTTTCGCACGATGACGGAACGGTCCTTCAGCAGTTCGGGGTAATCGCAGAAGGGTTTCGGGAACCGTGATACGTCGTCCTCGACAATATGGTTCTTTATGACCTTGATGTTCTTGAACCAGAGGTTTGATATCTTGTTCAGTATGATGCCCTTGCCGGGTATCCCGTTGGGGAACACGTGGTCGAAGGCGGAAAGCCGGTCCGTTGAAACGATGAGAAGGTGCTCCTTGTCGACGGCGTACAGGTCGCGCACCTTGCCGCTGTATTTTTTTTTAACGCCTGGTATCTTTATATTGACCACGGGTTTCATATAGGGCTCCCCATAAAGGTAGATGGCACACAGGGCCGCGTGGATGGAGGAATCCAGCCATGGTTATTTTATGTCGTATACGGCTATATTTTGTCAATCAAAATGAGCCGTGTTTGGCATTTTCCAATGGATTTATTCTGGTAATGCGGGATGGGGCATGCTCCTATCCCGTCTTTTACGATCATTGGGAAATGTTTGTGTGGAGGACAGGGGAAAGTCCTCGGCCGTTCGGCTCTTTTTCTGACGCACTATTGTGTTTAATCCCTTGGATAATACTGTTTTGGGAGGATGGGCGGAAGCATCCTGCTCCCTCTGTTTTTGAGCACCCTATGCCACATTAATAATTGGAAAATGTTTATACCGGGGACGCGGGCGGGAACATGCTGTTCCCCGTGAGCGGGAGTACCCACATCCCGCCTGGTGCGATCTATCAGAAACTGCTTTAGCACTAACGGCCTCGCCGGGTCAGCTCCATCATATATAATCTCTGCCAATGATCGAATGCTTTTTAAGATAAGAAATAAAAAATTGACAGGATCGGCAGTATCCTTTTTACTCCGATCTAACCTTATAGATCATATATGACTTGCCTGGACACACATAAAATTAAGGCCGCCGGAGGCGTTGCCGCCCTCTGCGTAGCCCTCATGCTGGCCGGATACGGTGCCGGGCTGCTGATTGGAAGCAGGTTCGTGGAGAGCATTATATTGCGGGAGGGCAGGTTCCCCCTTCTGCTTTCCCGGCCGGTGAACCAGTTTTATGATGTTTATTCGCTGATCAACAGTTCCAATCCCTTCAGACGTCTGAGCGGTTATTATTCGCTGGTGGATGTCAACATGGTCAATGAGAAGTTCATTGCCGACCGGTATGGCCGCGAGCAGTTCATCGTCACGCAGAGGACTCTCCTCTGGGTCCTCAGCCATGCGAAAGACAGGGACAGGGCCGTGAAGTTTTACGCTTCCATATACAAGACCAGCGATGACTCGTTGAAGATGGATATCCTCCGTTACATGAAGAGACTCGATAAGAAATACTTTGACGGTTTTGTCAAAGAGAACAAGTTGACTCGCCCGGTTATACCTGATTGATTCCTTCACATGGTTGTTTGTTCACAGGCTTCATTTTCCCCGTACGTCATCAGACCTGAAACGTAAGATCTGATTGTGACACAAAGCATCAGAAAAAAGCCTCCCGGCCTGCGGAACTTGGACATGGAAATTGCTGACTCAGACAGTCCTCGGCCGTTCGGCTCTTTTTTCAGGTGCTTTATCTGTCTGAAAACAATATCATTGATCATGCCGGCAGGGTTAAATTTTATTCTTGTCAAAGAAAAGCGGATGCTGCATAAAGGAACTACGTTTATGGAGTAATAGTATGGATAACCAGCAATATATAGAACAGTTGTGCCGTGACGCCCGGGCCGCGTCCCGCGTCATCGCCAACTACACCACCGTCCAGAAGAACAACCTTCTCCTGAAGATGGCGGCCGATCTGAGGAAGAAGGCCGACTTTATCATCGCCGAGAACAGAAAGGACCTGGACGCCGCTGAAAAGGCGGGCGTCAGCAAGGCCCTCCATGACCGCCTGCTCCTGAACCGGGAGCGGATCGACGGCATGGCGGTTTCCATCGAGGAAATTGCGGTGCTGCCGGACCCTGTAGGAAGGATTGAGAAAATGACCATGCGCCCCTCCGGAATACGGGTGGGCCAGATGCGCATACCCCTGGGCGTTGTCGCCGTCATTTACGAGGCGCGTCCCAATGTCACCACCGATATCGCCGCCCTCTGCATCAAATCGGGTAACGCGGCCATCCTCCGGGGCGGGAAGGAGGCGATCAGCTCCAACACGGCCCTCCACGCGGTGGTCCGCGGGGTGCTGGCGGAATCGGGATGCCCCGAGAGCGCCGTGACCTTCATCGGCAGGACCGAGCGGGAGCTCGTACCCGTGCTGCTGAGGATGAAGCAGTACATCGACGTGGTCATCCCCCGCGGCGGCGAGTCCCTCATCAGGACCGTCACCGAGGAATCGACGATACCGGTCATCAAGCACGACAAGGGCGTGTGCCACGTTTTCGTGGACGAAAGCGCAGACGAGGACATGGCCAACCGCATCGCGGTTAACGCCAAGGTGCAGCGTCCCGCCGTGTGCAACGCCCTGGAGACGCTCCTCATCCATGCGAAGTATCCGCGGAAGGAATCGCTTCTGAAAAGCCTGCTGGACCGGAACGTGGAAATCAGGGGATGCGGGAGGACGGTCGCGCTCATGCCCGGCGTCGTCAGGCCCGCCGCCCCGGGCGATTACGGGTGCGAGTTCGGCGACCTGGTGCTCGCGGTGAAGATAGTCGATTCTATTGAGGAAGCCATGGAACATATCGCGCGGTACGGCTCGAACCATTCCGATGCGATCGTTACGTCCGACTACATGAATTCCGAGCGGTTCCTCCGGGAGGTGGATTCGGCGGCCGTCTTCGTCAACGCGTCGACCCGCTTTCACGACGGCGGGGAATTCGGCCTGGGCGCCGAGGTCGGCATTTCGACCGAAAAGCTCCATGCCCGGGGCGCCATGGGCGTGGAGGGATTGACGACACTGAAATACGTCGTATACGGGAAAGGCGAGGTGCGGTAGGCTTTGAAACTGGGCATTTTCGGAGGGACCTTCAACCCGATTCATTACGGCCATCTTATAAACGCTGAAATCATACGGTCGGATTTCAAACTCGACAGGATCATACTGGTGCCTGCCCGGTACCCGGTGCACAAGTCCCTGGCGGGGGAGGTGCCCGCCGAAGAGAGGTACGCCATGGCGGCCCTTGCCGTCGGTGGCGCGCCGGAATACGAGGTCTCCCGTATTGAAATTGACAGGAAAGAGCCGTCTTATACCATAACCACCGTCCATGCCCTGCAGGAGCAGTATCCCGGCAGCGAACTCAATCTCATTGTCGGGACGGATTCCCTGAATACCATAGATACCTGGCGGGAGACCGAGCACCTGCTGAATCACGTGTCGCTCATCGTCATGCGGCGGCCCGGGGAGAAGCCGGCCCCGGACGTCGACCTGGGCGGTTGCAACGTCAGGTACGCGGAAAATCCGCTGATTGACATCAGCTCCACCCTCATCAGGGAACGGCTTCGGGCGGGCACGTCGGTGCGGTTTCTCGTGCCTGACGCCGTCATTGATTATATTGCCAGAAAGGGGTTGTACAGAAATTGAAACGCAAAGTTATCATAGCCGGAACGGTCCTTCTCCTGGTGCTCGTTTCGCTCCTCGTGTATTACTGCCACGGCGTGCGGACCAGGAACGCCGTCGAAAAGCTGATCCAGAAAAAAAAGATAATAAACATCCTGGTGGCGGGGAGCAACAAGGACAATGACCACAAGCACAAATTTTTCGCCATCGTGAGCATCAACCCCGACAACAAGCGGATAGGCATAACCTTTATCCCGCCGTCCTACAAGATACGGCTCGATGACGACGGCGACCACTGCGCCCGCATCGACGAGGTGGTGGTGTTCAATTTCAACCGGCTCCGGTATTCGCTCCAGAAGGACCTCCGGCTCAACATCCCCTTCTACGTTGAGATTTACGCGCCGGACGTGGAGCGCCTGGTCAACCTGATGGAGGGGGTCGAACTGTTTGCCCTTGACCAGCCCGGGTACAAGGATCGGGACGCCCAGGCGCCGGTTTTCGGCGTCAATTACCTGGACGGACAGAAGGTGATGCGGTACATCAATACCGTTGATGAGAATTCAATTTACCTGAAGTACGACCGGATCCTTGACGTGATCATGACGCTCTACAAGGACCGTGAGCGGCTCGAGCGCTTCAACAATATCAGGTTCATCGGCGAGATGATGAAGTCGGTCAAGACAAACCTGCTGCCCCAGGAGGTCATGGGGATATGCGAGCTCATCTTCAAGGACGGGGACGTGATGGCGACGGTCCTGCCGGGGTTCTTCAAGGATAATTATTACGCCATGGATGACATCACGTTCCGGATTTACGAAAAGGAGTTCCTCGCGCTCCTGATCGTCGACCAGAGCCAGAAAGAGATCGACGCGTCGATCAAGATCAAGATCCTGAACGGCACCGATACGCCGGGACTGGCGAGAAAAATGCGGGAAAGCCTTATCCGCGAAGGGCTGAACGTGGTCGAGTTCGGCACATCGCCGTACCGCAAGATGACCAAATCAGTCATCATCAACAGGCGGGGCAACGTGGCCGCGGTAAACAGGGTGGCAGAACTGACAGGCATACAGAACATTTATCATATCATTGACAACACGCAACTGCATAATATAATGATCATTCTCGGCGAGGACCTTGCAAAGTGACGGACCTGAAAAAAAGAACGGAAGAGGAGATGGTGGAGACCTACCGTGAATGCGCCCGGCTCCTGTCGGACAAGAAAGGCGCGGAGATCGTTTTCCTGGACCTGCGGGACGTCAACAGCTATCTCGATTATTTCCTGATAACGACCGGCAATTCACGGATCCATTGCCGCTCCCTGGCGCGGGAGCTTGAAAAGTTCATATACGGCCGCGGGCTCCGCGTCCGGAACAGGCCGGATTATGAATCCGGGTGGATCATCCTCGATTGCAGCGAACTGATAGTGCACATTTTCACCCAGGAACTGCGGGAGTATTACCAGCTTGAGAAGCTGTGGGGCGATGCTAAAAGAATTTCATTTTGATGTGGGGACGGTTGTAAAGATATGATTAGGCGCGTGTTCCTGCTTGTGGCGCTGGCCGTCGCGGCCTTCAGTGTTTCGTGCGGAAAAGGCCCTGACCGGCTCAAGGACCTGGACCCGCCCCATGTGGCGACGCAGTTTTTCGAGACATGGAAGAAGAAGGACTGGAAGGCCCTCTACAGGATCACTGACGCCGCCTTCATGCGGGCCCTGCGCACGCAGAAGCTCACGCCCGACCTGCAGCGGTTAAGCGATGAGGAGCTGTTCGTGCGCCAGTTCACCGAGACCCAGCGCCTGAACCCCGGCAGGGTTTTGAAATCGTACCGTGTTGACGGCATATCGCCCTACACAAAAGGCGATACGATGGTGTGGCTGTATGCCACCGTCAACGGCAGGAAAAAAAAGATCGCCATGACGATAGACGGGATGGCGCTGAAGATAGATCTTACCCGGATTGAGGATGTGTCGGGCGGGGAAGTCCCGTCGACAGGCCTGAAGAAATAACGTGGGGGTATCAGACAGTGCTTACCATAGATTTCTCCGATCATAAAGACGTGCTCATCATATCGCTCAACGGCGAGCTTATCTTCAACGACATGGAAGATGCAGACAGGGTGATCATGGAGAAAATATCCGCCAGGCCGAAGGTCATAGGGATGAACTGCAAAAAGCTCCACAGCCTTGATTCGTCCGGCCTCGGTCTTTTCATAAAGTTTTCGAAGGAAGCGAAAAAGCACGACATCAAGCTGGTGTTTCTGGACATAACCGACCATGTCTCCACGCTGTTCGACGTATCCAAGCTTGACAGCATATTCGAATTAATGTCGGAAGAAGACTTCAGGAAGACCTTTTTCGTGCCATGACCGCTCTTTTCCATGGCATCCGGCCGGGGTGCCGTGGTCAGTCGGAGGCGCGTATCGACGCCTCGTCCGTTATGATCCATCCCCCGTTGCCCTTCATGGCCAGGCAGACCTTCAGGCCGTCCCCGGCAGTTTCGGCGATGGCAAAGGTGTGCGGCGTTTGCGAGCCGGCAAAGTGATTTCCGGGGTTGCAGATGATGCCGTGATCCGTGCGCCGCAATACCGGCACATGGGTATGGCCGAAAAGGAGGACCCGGGCCCCGGAAACGGCCATGAGGGCGTCCATGGCTGCGTACTGCTTTTCCCATATAACGGACGGCTGGTACGGGTTGAGGTCCAGCCGGTGTCCATGGAGAAGCAGTGCCATGCAGCCGCCCATCGCCAGGCACGCGCGTTCCGGGTATTCCGAGACGCCGTCTTCGTTACCGGCCACCGCTGTCAGCGGCAGTGAACGTTCCCGGGCTACCGCGGACGCGTCGAGGACCCCGTCGCCGAGATGTATCATGGCGCTGAAGGGCCCGGCCTTCGCCAGGGCGTCCCTCATGGCGTCAAGGTTCCCGTGGGTGTCGGAGAAAATGGCCCAGCGCCTGAGGTCGGTTTCGTTCATTCCATTATGCTCTGGATCACTGCTTTAAGGTCATCGACGGCATAGGGCTTGGCCACGACACCGCAGAAACCGAAGGACCGGTAATCGGCCATGACCGGGTCGATGGAATAGCCGCTCGAGACGATGGCCTTGACCGAGGGGTCAAGCTCCCTGAGTATGATGATGGCTTCCTTGCCGCCCATGCCCCCGGGGACCGTCAGGTCCATGATGACGAAATCGAAGGGCCTGCCGGACTGTTGCGCGGTCTTGTAGAGCTCTATGGCCTGTTTGCCGTCGTGCGCTCCCACGGTCTCGAAGCCGAGCCGGCCCAGTATTTTCCTGCCAACCTCGAGGACCATGTCATCGTCGTCCATGACCAGGACCCTGCCGCCGTTCAGGCTCTTGTGGTACGGGTGGCTTGCGGCCGGCGCAACGGTCTGCTCCGTCGCGGGAAGGTATATGGTGAAGCAGGTTCCTTTCTGTTCGGTTGATTCAACATTGATGTAGCCGTTGTGCTTTCTGATGATGGAATAGGTCACCGAAAGCCCGAGGCCGCTTCCCTTTTCCTTCGTCGTGAAAAACGGGTCGAATATCTTGTGCAGGTGCTTCTTGGGGATGCCGTATCCCGTATCCGAAATTTTTATCGCCAAGTAGTTCCCCGGCGAAAAGGGGAGGTTGTCCTTGGACGTGATGACGCGGTTTTCAGCCGAAACCGTCACGATGCCGCCGCCCGGCATGGCCTCGCGGCAGTTCAGGACCAGGTTGTGTATCACCTGGCTGATCTGGCCCTCGTCGACCTCGGCGTTCCACAGGTTGTCCGGTATGTCGAAGATGCTTTTTATCTGGGACCCGCGCAGCACGAAATCGGCCGTGTCCACGAGAAGGTCCCGGATTGAGGCGATCTTCTTTATGGGGGCCCCTCCCTTGGAGAAGGTCAGGAGCTGCATCGTAAGGTCTTTCGCCCGCTCCGAAGCCTTTTCCGCCTCGGTGAGTATCTCGAAATTCTTTGAATCTGCGGGGCAGTCGAGCTTGGCGATGGATATGTTTCCCATGATGGCGGTCAGCAGGTTGTTGAAGTCATGGGCGATGCCGCCGGCAAAGATTCCCAGCGATTCGATCTTGCTTGTCTTGAGGAGCTCGTTTTCCGTCTGCTTGCGCTTGGTGATGTCGTGGACGATGGACCACATGCCCGTGTTGTTGCCGTTTTCGTCCTGGATGAGGTATATCCTGAGCTCGACCGGCACCAGGGCGCCGTCCTTTCTCCTGTATTCCTTTTCGAACAGGTCGGAGTGGCCCCTGGGAAGGACCTGTTCCTGTATGATCTTCTTCTGCAAATCATGCCAGCGGGGAGGGGTCAGGTTCCATACCGTCAGGGAATACAGCTCTTCGGGCGGGTACCCGGTGATCTGCTGGTACGCCGAGTTGAATTCGATGACCCTGCCGTTCATGTCCAGGCTCACGAAACCGTCGAGCATGCTGTCGTAGAGCTTGCGGTACCGCCGTTCGGAAGCCAGGAGCGAGCGTTCGATGATTTTCCTGTTGGTGATGTTGTCCAGGAGCATGAGGCCCCTGCCGCTCTGGCCCAGGCGCGCGTACCGGATCATGGCGTCCTGCGGTATCCCGTTCTTTGCCTGCACCTTTGTCTCGATGGTGTTCAGGGCATTGCTCCTTCCTGAATGGCTGACGATAAGGTCCCATTCGTTCTTGATGAGGGTCCGGTAACCATCGTCCGGGTAGGCCAGTTCCCACCACCGGTCGATGGTGGGCAGGTCTTCCTTCGTGTAACCGAAGACCGTGTCATGGGACCTGCCCATGAAGTCAAGGGAACCGTCTTCGTTGACGATGGCCATGATCTGGGGGGACTCCTCGATGATGCCGCGGAACAGCTCTTCGCTCTTCCTGATCTCGTCTTCGGCCGCCTTGGCCTTGTCGAGTGCCAGGCGGTTTATTGAATATATATGGTACGATATCGCTCCGCTCATGATAAAGGCGGTCATGGTGTCAACTGCATAGGAGATCAGCACTGACCCGGGTATAGCGGCGCGGTTATTGATTACGACGATGAAAACGGCGAGTATGACAATGTTGACCGAATAATAGAATATGATGACATGGGTCATCCGGTCCACGATGAGGGGAGTGAAGGTGAGGAGGCCCAGGACGAGCACGGCCGACAGCATCCGTTCAAAATAATCGCCGCTGCCGATGTTGATGAAAAAATATGACCAGAGGACTGAAAAGGTGACGGCGAGAAAGGTGTGGGAGGCGATGAGTAGCCTGCCGGACCGCAGCAGGAATAATGTGATGACGATGGCAGCCGCAAGCATGAGTATCGGGACTTTGTAATATAACCCCCATCCGAGATAGAAAGAAAATAAGAGATATATCGGTATGATGAAGACCAGGATTGTCCCGCAGATCGTAAACACGATCCTCGCTTTCTGCAGGAGGATGAAATCTTTGTTCTGATACTTGTGCAGAAAGTATCCGGTTATTGCCCGTAAGGGGTGTGCCCGCATGTCTGTTTGTCGTTTAATGTTATTTCGATTCCCGCGCCGTCCCGGACGAATGGGGACCGCCTCATCCGGCGTTCAATGTAAACGCGTCACCTGGAAATAATTGCCATACGGTTCCATGAATATGTCAAGATAATAATTTCACCGTCACCAGTTGCCGGTGCGGGGCGCTCTCAACCGTCCGCCCGGGGCTACCATGCGGAGCTGATGACAAGCAGCAGGGAAAGAACGGATATGGCGGCCGTGAAAACGACCACGATCACGTTGTAGAACTTCGAGTTGACATATTCACGCATGATCTTCCGGTCGTTGATGATGATGAGCATGCAGACCAGGACAAAGGGAAGGGCGAGCCCGTTGATGACCTGGGATATCATCATGATCCTGATGAGGGGGATGTCGGGGAAGAGGATGATCCCGGCCCCGATGAATATAAGGAGCGTGTAGAGGATGTAGAACTGGGGGGCCTCGGTGAAGTTCTTGTCCACCCCCGTCTCCCACCCGAAGCTCTCGCACACGCTGTAGGCCGTGGACAGGGGGAGTATCGAGGCCGCGAAAAGTGACGCGTTGAGAAGGCCGAGGGCGAAGAGATAATAGCAGTAGTCGCCCGCCAGGGGGCGCAGGGCGCTGGCCGCGTCCGCGGCGGTCTTGATCGGCTGCTGCCCGTGGCCGCTGAAGAGGACCGTCCCGCACACGACGATTATGAAGAAGGCTACGATGTTGACGACGATGCAGCCGACAATGGTGTCTATTTTCGAGTAGCCGTAGTTCTCGGCCTGTATCCCCTTTTCCGCCACCGAGGCCTGCTGGTAGAACTGCATCCACGGCGCGATGGTCGTCCCGATGACGCCGACGCAGGCGAGGAGATAGTCGAACTTGAAGTCGATGCGCGGCCGTATGACCTCGCCCATGATCTCGCGCCACGGCTGTTCCACCATGTACCCGGATATGATATAGCTGATATAGAAGACGCACGCGAAGAGGAACACCTTCTCAACGGACTTGTACGACCCCTTGACGACGATATACCAGACGATGCAGGCCCCGGCGGGCACCGACACGTACTTGCTGACGCCGAAGAGCTCAAGGCTCGCCGCGATGCCGGCGAACTCCGATATGATGTTGCCGAAGTTGGTCAGCAGTATCATGATCATCAGGTAAAACGTGATCTTCACGCCGAACTTCTCCCTGATCAGGTCGGAGAGGCCCTTGCCGGTTATGACACCCATGCGGTTGCACATTTCCTGAACCAGGACCAGGGCGACGGTAATCGGTATAAGGGTCCAGAGCAGGGAGTACTTGAAATTGGCGCCCGCGAGGGAATAGGTGGTGATGCCGCCGGCGTCATTGTCCACGTTGGCCGTGATGATCCCGGGCCCCATGACGGAAAGGAAAATAACGAGCCTCTGCACCCGGTGGTTTGATTTTAACGATTCGATTAATTTCATTACACTTCTTCGGTCTCCTCGCGGATTTCAGGGAACACGGGCTCGAGGGCGTCCTTTATGGTGATGATGCCCTGGATCCGGTCGAACTCGTCGACCACGGGCACCACGGTGAAGTTGTACTTGTAGAATATCTGGGCCACCAGCTTGATGTGGGTGTCGATCTTGACCCTGACGACGTTTTCCCTCATTATTTCCCGCATGGGCGTCTTGGCCCCGGCCCGGAGAAGCTGTTTCAGGGTGAGGACGCCTATGGGAACGTCCCGGTCGTTCAGCACGTAGATGTAATAGATCGATTCAATGTCCTCGGCGACTTTCTTGATCCTCCTGAGGACCTTTGCCGCGGTCTCGTTTTCCTGCGCAGACACGAACTCAGTGTTCATGAGACTGCCGGCGATGCGGTCGGAATGCTTGAGAAGGGTCTTGATCTGGGCGACCTTCTCCTCCGGGAGCAGCTTGAACAGTGCGCTCACGGTCTCGTAGGGCATTTCGTCGAGCAGGTCGACGACTTCGTCCATGGGCGTTTCGTCGAGTATCCGCGCCAGGCGGTCGTGCTCGAGGGACTTCGCCATCATGAGCCGCATCTTTAGCGGCAGCTCCTGGAGGATGTCCGAAGCGGTGGCGTCGTCAAAGGAATTGAATATGAGCATCCGCTCCTCGGCGCCCAGGTCGATGAGGATGTCCGCCAGGTCAGCCGGGTGGAGCTGCGACAGCTTGGACGACGGCACCCTGAGGGAAAGGGACCGGACGTCGTCCACCGCGGTAATGGGCTGGACGAATTTCCATGATATGAACTTGTCCTTCAGCTCGTAGGCGAAGAGCCATTTCACCGCGGAATTGAAGAACCTGAGCCAGCCGAGCCTCCGGAGAAGGCCCTTGAACCCCACATCGACGTGGACGAGCCAGAGCTTGATGCCGTCCTTCAGGATGTGCAGGTCGTTCACCCGGACCACCTTGGACCCGGCGATGTCGACTATCTGCCTGTCCCAGAAGGTCTCCCGCAGCCTCAGTTCGTTGGCGGAGAGCTTGAAGGGCTCCTGGGCGCGGTCGGAGTCTTCAATGACGACAAGCCTGTCCTCCAGGATATTGTGAATGCATTTCCACGGATAATAGATGAGTTTTTTTCTTACTCCCTTCCGCACGACGAGGGCGTTGATCCTGGGATACATGCCGTGGACATCGGCAATAACATCATAGAGCCTGCCGATCTTGACGCTCTTCACGTCGACAACCGGCAGGTTGATGATCTGGGAAAGGTATACGAAGGACGTATGTCGGGCCCGGTCGGTCATTGGGATTATTCGCTGGTTCCATGGATGCGGTTAAAAATACCGTATTAACGCGTACCCGCGCCGGAGGCGCGGGCTAGTATTCATACAATATCCATACTATATATTTTTCAAGTAGAATTGATGGGGAAAGAGAAATATTTTGAATTCATGCGCCGGAAACGGCGGATGGAATGATCGTAACATTTAAATTCTTGACATTTGTGCGTGACTGTGACCTAGCTTATACCCGTCGATTCTAAATGGTTCGTGACCTTGCATGCAGTTGCTTCCGGCGGCATGCAGTTCACCCCGGAAGAGTTTAATACAATAAGAGGAGGATTCATTATGGTTGATGACAGCGGCATGAGCGATACTACCGTAACAACCGAGGGCCCGCTGAGCCAGCTCGGTTCGTCCATTAAAGGCGTTTTTATCGGCCTTATCTGCTTCATAGCGGCATTTCCGGTGCTGTACTGCGGAGCCACCAGGGTCATGTGGGGCAAGGTGCTCAAAGAGGCCGTTCCGGTCGAACAGGCCAAGTCGGGCAAGCCGGCCTATGTAACCGGCATTGCCACCGCGGAAAAGATCGGCGATCCTCCCAATGTCGCCGTGGGTGACTACCTGGTGATATCGAAGACTCCCCAGGTGTATGCCTGGGTCGAACACGTTAAAGAAGAGTCAAAGAAAGAGCGGACAGGCGTCGCGAGCAAGAAGACCACCACGACCAAGACCTATTCCTACGCGCTGGAATGGACCGGCGATCCAAAGCCGATCTCGAGCTTTAAACAGGACAAGTGGCAGACCTTCTGCAACAACAACAGGGTGAACCCCAATGTGCAGAACCCCACTCTGGAAGAGAAGGCCACTTCAATTTACGCCAATAATTGCCAGGTCAAGGGCTATGCCATTGACGTGAAATCTGTCTCTTTTTACTCAGGATCAAAGGACATGGGCTCCAAGTATGTCAAGGGAAAGGAAGGGGCGCCGGTCCTGGGGGACAAGCGGATCAACTATACAGCGCAGCCCTCGGGAGTGGAGTACACCTTTGCCGGCGGCGTGAGCGGCAAGAGCATCATCCCCTTTGAATCGGGCAAGGAGACCAAGCTGGCCGGCGGGACCGGCAGCTTTGACGCCCTGATACAGGGATTAAAATCGGAAGACAAGATGAAGGGTATCCTCTTCTTCTTCGGCGGCTTCATCCTCATGGCCATCGGCCTGAACGGCATGGCGGGACCGTTGACCACGCTCCTTGAGTTCATACCCTTCCTGGGCGATCTCGGTGCGGGCGCGATCAGGGTGGTCCTCACCATCATCGCCCTCGTTATCTCGGCACTCTTCTACTGGCTCATCAAGCTCTGGTTCCTGTGGCTGATACTGATCATCGCGGGGGTTGTGGCGATGATTGTCATCAGGAAGATGAAAAAGCCGGCGACCGCGTAAGCCGATACCAATCGGAACGAATACCGAAGGGGCTGTCGATAGACGGCCCTTTTTTATTGAGAGACGATTCAGACAGGATGTGCCGGGTTATGTTTTTGATATTTTCTCGGTAAAAAATACAAGATACAGGAATACCGCGTAGGCCGCAACCGCGACAATGGACAGGGCGCGGAAGTAGAATCCGAGGGGGGCCAGCGCCACGACTATGATCCAGTGCATCAGGATGATCCGGCCGGAATTCAGCTTTATCGGGAAATCGTCATACCGGCCGATGACCGCCAGGCCGTTCAGGTTCCAGCCGTAGAGCGATACGAGGGCGTGCAGCTTCAGCAGGAGCTTCCCGCCCGGCGGATGCGGGATGGCCGCGTAGAGAATGATATAGGCGATCCCCGTGACGGCCGTCATTATCAGGAAGACCGCTCCCGAGGTGAGAAAGGCCTTGGATTGCCGGGGCGCCCCCAGCTTCATGTAAAGGACAAAGACGATGACGACCGTGACGAAAAGGGCCAGGGCGATGGCGAGCTCGGCCCTGGCCAGCTCCAGGATTATGAAAAGGAAAAACGTGATGACCCCGAGGTTGACGGCCCAGAAGCTGTATTCCTTGAAAACGCGGGTCCATCGTCCTCCGGCACCCTCCATCATACCGAACATCACCGACATGGTGATCAGGGAGACGGGAAAGGAGAATCCGAGGAAAAATATGTCCAGGGTCAGCTTTGGCGACAAGAATATCCGCCAGTATTCATGGTTGCCTATGACCAGGGAGGAGATGACAAGTCCCAGCGACAGGCAAAGGAGAGAAGCCTGGTGGAACTTCGCCCCGATCGGCGCCGTACCGCTGAAAAAATCCCGGGGGAAAAAGGAAAACCTGGCTGACCTGATCGTTTCCACCAGGAGGGCGAGGATGACGGCGATAACTATGGCGTATAGGTACATCTGGAAAAAGGCGAAGAGGGCATAAAGAACAGAGAGGATATAAAATGATGCCGTTTTCGGTGAAAAGGATTTTTTCCCCTCTGAGTAAATGAGAATGAAGGAGCCGCCGCTGCAGAGGTTGAAGAGAAATATATGAAGGCGCTCGAAATTAACGCCCGGCATGAACAGGTGAAGGAACCCGAAAACCAGGGCGGCGGTCATGGTGACGATAAGGATTATTTTTGTCATACGGTTCATGGCATTTCCTGCGGTGCCTCCGGCCGGGCGGACCAGCGGGCACTATAATTTCACGGCCGGTATAAACCAAGCAAAAAATGAAGGGCATCCCCGAGCTTTTCATGCCTGAAGCGATATCCGGAATCGACGAGTTTTTTCGAAGATACTCTGGTGCTGGACAGGATGACCTCCCGCCCCATCCTGCCGTAGAAGAGGCGGATGAAAGGGGCCGGGACGGTGAGAAGGGCCGGCTTTCCCAATACCCCGGCAAGGGTACGGACAAAGCCGGCGTTGGTGACCGGCTCCGGCGCGGCCAGGTTGACGGGCCCCCGGACGGCCCCGGCAAACAGAAGGTGTTCAATCGCGCCTATGACGTCTTCCATGGATATCCAGCTGATGTATTGATTGCCGCGTCCCATCTTTCCGCCGAGGCCGAGGCGCGCCGCCGGGAGGTAGCGTTTCAGGGCGCCGCCGCCGGGATGGAGCGCCACGCCGATACGGAGGAACACCACGCGGATGCCGCGGTCCGCGGCCGGCCTGGCCGCGGCCTCCCAGGCGCGGCAGACCCCAGATATGAAGTCCCTGCCGGGGCCGTCCTCCTCGGTCATCAGGGCGCCGCCGCGATTGCCGTAAAAACCCACGGCCGAGGCGCATATGAGGGTTGACGGCGGCTTTTCCATGGCGGCCAGCTTCTCCGCGATGAGGCGGGTGCCTTTCACGCGGCTTTCGATGATGGCCGTCATTTTCTTTTTTGTCCAGGCCCCTTCGCCGATGGGCTCCCCGGCAAGGTGGATGACTGCGTCGTCGCCGCTGAAATCATGCCTGATGATGCCGCGGATAGGGTCCCAGGACGCGTCCCCGTCCCCGCGGGACAGGGCGGTGACACGGTGCCCCTGGGTTCGGAGGAACGGGAGCAGACTTCTGCCTATGATGCCGTTCGCCCCGGTGACGGCTATGCCCAGGGGGCGGCGCCCCTGCCGGAGGAGCGTATCATCGAGGGTTACCCGGTGGCGGTATTCGAACATCCTCTCTATCTTGTTACGTATGTAGCGGCCGATGATAAACCTGCTGATGAAGTGGAATCTGAATCGGTATTGTATCCGGTCTTCCAGAAAACTGGAGCTGTCGGTTTCCGGTATGAAGTGATGCTCGTGCCGCCATGAGGAAAAGGGCCCCCAAACCTGGACGTCGGCAAATTGCCTGCCGGGGATGATATCGCAGTGACGGGCCGTCCATGGTATTGTCAAAGGCCCGATCTTCATCCGGAAGGTTGTGAAGGAGCCGTCGGTGACCGCCGATCCCTCTTCGATGACCTCGACTTCCTCCCAGGGCGG
>CALMRZ010000037.1 GCA_937872225.1 uncultured Spirochaetota bacterium | reverse complement strand
GGTCGACAAGCTTGCCCTTGACGGTCACGCCTGACCGGAGAACGATGGTGGCCGCATTTGCCTGAACACAATAAATGACAATCATTATAATGAAGGAAAGTACTGCTGTAATTTTTGTTTTCATTGTGGTTGAACCTTAACCCCTTTCTTTATTTCATCATAGTGATTCTTTGTTTATGAGCTGGATTATTTGGAATTTTATTATCATTGCAATATTGATGATAAATATCTTGTATTTTGTATTCAGACTTCTCGCAACGTATAAATTATAATATCTATTACATAAAAAGTCAAATAAAAAAACCCATCTGGGCGGGTTGATTATACCGATATATATACTTATATTTTAAATTATATATATAAATATATATAATATATATTTCTTGAAAATATTGTCTGATGAATAATCTTAACATTAATAAAATCACTTATACCTCTTTCACATTATCGATTTTTTCATTAATTAATTATATTAAATTCGAAGAAATTACAATAGTCATGTATACTATTATTATGTAACAATTAGTACTATCTTATTGTAAGATATAACCCTATCGAAAACATAGCGGAATCTGTTATACAATAATTGGCAATAAACATAGTGATAGAGATAAATTGTATCCTTAACGATAAATAGTATAGCCAAGTTATTAAAATGATTAGAAATACTTATAGAATTCCCGGCTATTGTTTATTGTTTTTATTTATAGTACTATATGTATATAAAGTTGATATTATAAGTATGCATGTTTCTCATTATAATTGGGTTGCTGGAAAAGGATATGAAAAAGCACGCCTCGATGGTTATACTGATATTTTTTTTGATCCAGTGTACATGCACCGCTTCTGATACCGGTGCTACGGTTAAAAAATCGAACCTGGCCGGCGCCTGGTATTCAGCCGATGCCGGAGAGCTCGCCGGGCAGATCGACCGGCTCCTGGCCGGGGCCCGGAACGGCGGGGAGCAGAGGGACGCGCTGGCCCTTATCCTGCCACATGCCGGATATGTTTATTCGGGGAAAACCGCCGCTGCCGGGTACCGCGTCATCGGCAATTCGGGGCAGCCGCTAATCTCCACGAAGCTGATCGTCATCCTGGCCCCGTCCCATCACAGCGCCTTCCGCGGCTGCTCTCTCCTCGACGCCGATTATTATGAAACGCCCCTGGGAAAGGTCAGACTCAGCCGTGAGGCCGCCGATGATCTGGCCCGGGACAACCTCTTTAAGAAAAACCCAGACGCCTTCGAGCGGGAGCATGCCGTCGAGATCCATCTTCCCTTTCTCCAGAGGATCTTCGGCCGCCGCCTTGGCGGCGATGTCCGCGTCCTTCCCATCCTCGTGGGCGATGGGGACGACGGTGACGTGAAGATGATGGCCCGGAAGCTGGCCGACGCCACGGCAAGGTACAATCCCGTCTTCATCATCAGCAGCGACTTCACCCATTACGGGCCCAATTTCGGGTACGAGCCCTTCAGGAACGCCGGGGGCCCGGCCAACGCGGTAAAGCTGAAGGAGCTTGACGGCGGCGCCATCGACCGTATCCTGAAAAAAGACCTGGCCGGCTTTACCGGGTACTGCGACAGGACCGGCGCCACCATCTGCGGAAGGAACCCGATCCGGATAGCCCTGGCCCTGCCCATAACGGGATTCAGGGCCGAGAAGATCGCCTATGACACGTCGGGGAACGTCACCGGGGATTACGCCAACTCCGTGAGCTACGCCGCCATCCTCATTGCCGGCCGCCTCGAGGCTGCAAAGCTCAGGGAAGACGAAAGCTCGATCCTTTCGGCCAAAGACAAAAGCTTCCTCCTCAGGGCGGCCCGGGACAACATTGCCTCGTGGCTGAAGAAAAAGAGGGGGATACGCTTCTTCCCCACGGACGTGCCGCCGGCCCTGCTGGAGAAGCGGGGCGTGTTCGTGACCCTGAAGAAGCGCGGCGAGCTCCGGGGATGCATCGGCTACATCGCCGGCCTGAAGCCCCTTATACAAGGGGTGCTGGACAATTCCTACAACGCGGCCTTCAAGGACCCGCGCTTCGACCCGATCAACGCCGATGAGCTGCCGGCGATAACCATCGAGATCTCCGTGCTCACGGAGCCGGCGCCGGTGAAGTCCGTTGACGAGGTCCAGGTGGGAAGGGACGGCCTCATCATGGAGCGCGGCCCCTACCGCGGCCTCCTCCTTCCCCAGGTTGCCGTTGAGCAGGGATGGGACCGGAAGACCTTCCTTGACCAGACCTGTCTCAAGGCGGGCCTCTCCCCCGGGGCGTGGAAGGACGGCGAAACGAAGATCTACCGGTTCCAGGCGGTCATATTCGGCGAGGAGCGGGAGCGGAAATGAAAAAGAAAAACTGTGACCTGATGGACCGGCGCCGGTTCCTGGCCATGACGGGGCAGGGTGTCTGCCTCCTTGCCCTCGGGGGCCTCGGCGCCGCCCGCTGCTCCGACACCTACTGCCAGTCCGGCAGGGACCACTACCTGATGCCGGCGAAGATGTGGAAGCGGCTCGGGGGCGGCTCGGTCAAATGCGAGCTCTGCCCCAACGGCTGCGTCCTCGACGACGGCGACCGGGGCGCCTGCCGCGTTCGGAAGAACCTCAAGGGTTCCCTCTACACCCTGGTCTATTCCCGCATCGCCGCGGCCCACGTGGACCCCATCGAGAAGAAGCCCTTCTTCCATTTCCTCCCCGGGGCCACCGCCTTTTCCGTGGCCACGGCCGGGTGCAACCTGTCCTGCAAGTTCTGCCAGAACTGGGAGCTTTCCCAGGCGAACCCCGAGGACCTGGACGCGGAGCGGATAGGCCCGGACGACCTGTCCCGCAGGGCCCGCGCCGTCGGCTCGAAGGTCATCGCCTTCACCTACAACGAGCCCACGGTGCAGTTTGAATACATCCTTGACGCCTCCGCCGAGGCCCGGCGCCGGGGGGTCCGATCGGTCATCATTTCCAACGGCTTCATACGTCCCGAGGCGGGGAAGACGCTGGCCCGGGGCCTTGACGCGGTCAAGATCGACCTCAAGGCCTTCACCGAGGACTTCTACGGCTCCATCTGCGGCGGGAGGCTGAAGCCCGTGCTGGAAAACATGGCCGCGGTCCACTCCACGGGAAAGTGGATGGAGATCGTGGTGCTGGTGATCCCCACCCTGAACGATTCGCCCGCGGAGATCAGGAGGATGGCGTCGTGGGTGCGGAAGAACCTCTCCCCGGACGTGCCCATGCACTTCACGCGCTTCCACGCCATGTACAAGATACAGAACCTGCCGCCCACGCCGGTGTCCACCCTGGAGCGGTGCCGCGCCATCGCGAAGGAGGAGGGGATCCGCTACCCCTACGTGGGCAACGTGGACGGCCACAAATGGGAGAACACCTATTGCCACGGCTGCGGGAAGATGATCATCCGGCGCAGCGGCTTCTACCACGTGGAGAACGGCATCCGCGGCGGCGCGTGCCCCTTCTGCAAAACGAAGATCCCCGGGGTGTGGGCGTGACGGCCGCGGGGCGCCGCGTCATGGCCGTCGCCTTTTACATGGGACTGGCGGCGGCGGTGACCCAGGTCATCCTCATACGCGAGCTTCTGGCCTTCTGCCGCGGCAACGAGCTCATCATCGGCGTGATACTCTCGTCCTGGTTCCTGGGCATCTACCTGGGGGCCCGCTTCAACCCCGCCGGGGAAATCAGGGCCCTGGAGCGGCGCGTCACCCTGTCCCTGGTCATCCTTCCCCTTGCCATGGCCGTGTCGGTCTACGGGGCCCACGCGGTGCAGGTGCTCCTGCCGCGCACCGTGGGGACCTTCTATTCCTTCACGGCGGAGATGGCCTTGGCCCTGGCCTTCACCGCGCCGGTCAGCTTCTTTATCGGTTTTTTCTTTCCGCCCCTGGTCTCCCTGGCGTCAGCGGAACTGAAGGAACGCGCCGGGGGCGCCGTGTTCTTCGCCGAGTCCCTGGGGTCCTTCGGGGGCGGCATGCTGTTTTCCTTCCTGCTTGTCACCATCGCCAATCCCCTGGCGATCGCGGCCGGCCTGCTTGCCGTTTCCCTCGGCTTTATCTCCCGGCTCGTGGGCAAGAAGCTTCTTCCCCTTGCAGCGCTGCCGCTCGTTCTTGTGGTTCTGTCAGGCACGATAGAAAAGGAGGTCTTCACCGCGGTCTGGAACAGGACCCACACGGGAAAGCTGGTCCGCTACCAGAGGACGAAGTACCAGACCGTGGCGGTCGAATCAACGGGCGACACCGTGAGCGTCTACGGCGACGGCATACTCATGTACACCCTTCCGGACCGGTACGAGGCGCGGGGCGTATTCCATTTCATCAATGCCCTGCTGGAGGGGCGCCGCAGCGTCCTCCTCATGGGCTCCGGCCCCGGGTCGCTCCTGAGCAATCTGCTCAAGACCGATATCAGCCGCCTCAGCTACTTCGAGCACGACCCGGAGCTGTGGGACGCGGTGTATCCCTTCCGGAAACGGATGTACCGGGACGATGCGCCGGCAAAGCTCAGGGTCGTCCCCCAGGACCTGCGCCATTACCTCACGGACAGCGCCGGGCGCTTCGACATGATCATAAGCCTCCCGCCGGCGCCGGAGAACATCATGCTCAACCGGTTCTATACCAGGGACTTCTACGCCCTGTGCAAAAAGCGCCTGGCCCCGGGGGGCATCTTCGTCACGTCGCTCCACGGCTTCAGCGATTACCTGTCCGCTGACCGTAAAAATTACATCGCCTCCATGTACCGGGCCTTTGCCGCGGAATTTCCCCGCCACCTGCGATCCTCGGGTGAAACCATCTACCTCGCCGGAGCCGCGGAGGAGGGGGTCCTGCCGGAGAGCGGCGAGGCCCTCATAAAAAGATATGAAAAGCAAATGCCCCTCCCCGGGGGCCGCTTCGAAAGGGAGATGACCGATAATTTTTCCCCGGCTGAAATGCGGGCCTATTTCGAAAAAACGCAGCTCGATTATTTCGGGAGCGTCATGGCCCCCCTGGCAAAGACCATCGACGAGAACCGCGACCTCCTGCCCGGGGCGTACTGGAAGAACATCGTCCTCTCCGCCTTCAGGGAGGGATCGGCCCTCCACGGCCTGGTGCGGGGGTTCCCTTATCTGGCGATCATCGTCGCGGTCCTGGCCTGCGTCGCCCTCTGGGACATCGGGCGCAGGCACGGCCGCCGACGCCTCGCCGCCGGCTTCGTGATCTTCTCCACCGGCCTCATCAGCATATCGGTCATGCTGGTCATGATCGTGCTCTACCAGAACGCCCACGGCATCGTCTATTACCGCATATCCCTCATCAACGCCCTCTTCATGCTGGGGCTCACCCTGGGGAGCTTTGCCGCGACCCGGCGGGACCGGCTCCGCCTTGCCGCCGTGCTGGCGTGCCTGCCCGTCGCGGCCGGCGCGATCCTCGCCTCCACCTGGGCGGGGGCGGACAGCCTGTTCTGGGTCCTCCTCGTGGCGTTCTCGTTTCTCTGCGGGGCCGTGTTTCCGGCGCTGTATGCCGCCGCCGGGGCAGAGGCGCCGCTGGAGACCGCATCGGTCCTCGATGCGATGGACCATCTCGGCGCCATTGCGGGGGCCCTGCTCACCGTCATGGTGTTTCTGCCTATCCTGGGGATACGCGGGACCGTCCTGCTTAACATGGGTATTGCCGTGCCGGCGCTGGTGTTGTCATTTTCATTTCGAACGAAATAGGGGTTTGTCTCAGAACACCCCCCACCCCCAGAGGGGGGCTGTTAATTCAAGTTCTGCTTAAATACGTCCCCCTCCGGGGGATTTAGGGGGCTTTTAGGACAGCCCCTCATATTGTCTTTTCTCCCGGACCGGGGAGGTATAAACGGGAACCGGTTAGGGATTTTTGCGTGAGGAAGAAGGCTGCTTAACTGAGCAAACAGGAAGTTTGCCTGCCGCCGCCGGCAGGATGCCGAAAAAACGGCGGCCTTCCCCTTTCATAAATAGCCAACCGACGCTCGGTCGCATCCCTGCCCGTGATGAGGGCAAATGGCTATCTACATTGAGAAATTACAATCTCCTCGGCAAACCCCGGCCATCCGTGGATGAACCTGCGTTCAATGACTTCCAGCTCCTTCAGCATCTCGAAGAGCCTGGCGTCGCCCATGACGACGGGCCTGTTCATCTGGCCGATGACTATCACCGTGTGGCCGCCGGCCCTGATGTAGGCGTCAAGGGCCCGGGAGCCCATGGGGTTTTCCGGCGGCGGCCAGCAGAGGAAGAGGGTCCGGTCCGGGTGTTCCGCGGCCGCGGTGTCGTCGCCCTTGCGCACGTCGAAGTAGGACGTGCGGAACTGCCAGTTGCGCTGCGAGATGTTGAAGGGATCGCCCCCGGGGGGGAAGATGTCGTAGGCGATAATGTCGGCCCCGGCCGCGGCGAGGCACATGGCCCAGTAGCCGCTCCCGGCGCCGATCTCCACCAGGGGGGATCGGCGCGCGACGGTGTCCAGCGTGTCCGCGGTGGGTATGGCGAAGGCGTACTGGCCGATGAGGGACTGGCGCTCCATGGCGACGAAGGTGCGGGCCTTGGCGCTGCCGCTGCCGCCGAAACGGTCCATGATATCCCGAATTTCCTTGAGGAGCGGATTATGGATCCGGTCGTCGGCCCCGGTGGGCCGATAATCGGTTATATCGATGGGGGCCGGGTTTTCTATTACCATGGTGAAAAAATCGCACCTGCCGGTCTCCGTGTCCAGAAGAATTTACGCGCACGTATTATCCGGATAGGGCGGTAATAAAATGCTTGAACTTTTTCCGTCACCCTGTACTGTTATATCTCCTGATTGCGTCTTTCCCGTAAAAATTTCCGCAGGAGGTTTCGGATGAAACATATCAGAACAGCCGTATCGCTGGCCATGGCGGGAGCGGTCCTGGGTCTTTTCCTGTCGGCCGCCGGTACGGCAGCCGCGGCAGAGCCTTCCTTTACCTACAGGATGCCCGAGAGGTGGAAGGTGGAAAAGCCAAAGGGCCTTGTGGCCACGGCCACCTCGCCTGATAATACCGTCCACATCAAGATATATGAGCTGGCCAACAAGAACAACCTGACGGCCCTTCAGCTGGCGGAGAACCAGGTAAAGAAGGGGAGGCATGTCAGGGTCATAAATCCCCCGACGGACATGTCGAAGATGAAAGACCGCTTCGGCGCCGACTCGGTCGCCAAGATGCAGCTCGTCACAAGGCGGCCCGACGGTGCCGAGGTCTCCTACCGCGCCTTCGCCTTCGTGAAGAAGGGCATCTTCGTTGTCATAGAGGCGTACGCGACAAAGGAGGCGACGGAGGACGTGTTCAACCAGGCGAACGCGGTCATTGAGAATTTCCGGTTCAAATAGTTCGCTTGAAGGGTGAACCCCTCCCCCCGCCGGGGGAGGCGGGGCAGGGTGGAATCAAACCGTGAGGCCGCGTTTGATTATTCATCCTTCCCTCAACCCTCCCTTCGGGGAGGGGAACAATGCTTCTGCAAATAATCTTTCCCAGAGACAGTACATGGCCCGGTTCCGACTAATTGTCATTCTTATCCTCATCATCTCCCTGTTCGTGGAGCAGGGCCTGCTTTCCAGGTCGGCGAAGAAATCTCGCCCACGGTACCCGCGCCACCGCTACGTGAAAATCAAAAAGGAAAAGCCGAAACCCCCGCCCGACCCGGCCCTGGAATGGAGGGACTGCGGCGAGGTCTGCCTGCTCCGGCTTTTCGACAACGACATATCCTCGGTCAGTATCGGCCCCGTGACGGGGGAGATCCGCGATGTCGCGGTGCGGGGGGAATACATCTACCTCCTGGTGAAGAACTTCAACCTGATCACCGACGCCATATTCACCATACGCAGGGAAACCGGCAGGATCGAGGCCATCTGGGGCATCGGCCGCCAGGAGGCCGAAGGCATTACCTGTGACGGCCAGTATCTCTGGATCATCAGCAGGTCTGACCGGTACTTCCTCAGGAAGCTGAGCCTGGCCGGCCGCGGTTCCGGCGAGGTGTCGGTGCGGTCCCTCCCGGACGGCGACATCCGGGGCCTGGCCTGCGCGGGGGACAACCTCGCTTTTTTCACGCGCTCCGGCGAGGAATCGTCCCTGTACCTGTTCAACCGGCAGAGCAGGGCCCTGAAAAAGATCGGATCCTACCGCGGCGCCATCACCGGCGTGGCCTTTCACCAGGGGCGCCTCCTGGCCGGCATCAATGAATTCGACACCTATTCGAACAGCTGGCTCCTGGTCATGGGGCCCGACGGGAGCTTCATCAGGAAGCTATCCTTCGTAAACACCGGAATCGCCGCCATGAACAGCGACGGCAGGCGCCTCTACCTGCTGGAGAGGCGTCCCGCCGGGGCGATGGTTTCGCCCGTCGCGGTCATGGCGGACAACAACATGGTCCTTGCCGCCCCGCGTGTGCAAAATGTGGAGCTGACATTCCCGGTGAACGGCAGGAACCAGTGCCTCTACAACGCCGACCTCTGGCTCCCGTACCCTATCAACCGCCGCTTTCAGAATGTCCGGAAGGTCTCCATCGAGCCGCAGCCCAGGGAAATAACCGCGGACCGCTTCGGCAACCGCTGGGCCCGGGTGCGGTGGGACCGCGTTTCCGGGAGCGTCCGCGCGGTAATGAAATTCGACATCATCACTGCCGCCGTGTCCTACACCATCGAGCGGGACCGCGCCCTGAACCCCGGCGACATACCGGAGGATGTGCGCAGGGCGTTCCTCGGCGAGACCGGCGTCTATGACCTCTCAAGCTACATCATCAAGTCACACTCGTCCCGGATCAGCGCCGAGGGCCCGGGCCTGGCGCGGGTGCTGGCGATACGCGATTACATAAACGGCGCCATCCGCTTCACCGGCTACAGCGACCGGTGGGTGAAGGCCAGCGACTACCTTTTCCGGGGCAGAGGGGACGCCTACGGACAGACGGTCGGCTTCACGGCGATATCCCGCCACCTGGGGATCCCGGCCAGGGCCGCAGGCGGAATCCTCCTTGACGGAGCGCCGAAGGAGCGCGAAGGGGACTACAACATGACCTGGAACCAGGTTTACCTCCCCGGAAGCGGGTGGATCGATATCGGCATCGGCAGGGACTACGGCCATTCCCGCGAGCAGTTCGCCAGCCGGCCCAACAGGTTCTTCATTACCCTGGAAGGCGATTTCGACACCGTGGATTACGCCAGGGTCTTCACCGAGTCCGAATGGTCCCGCGCCTGCCGATGGACCAGCGTTGATCAGCGGAGGCAGGCCGATGTCTGGCAGGGGCCCATACAGGTAACGGTCAGGGATTTAAAGGAATAAAAAAATAGATGACATGGGTAAGCGGTTTCGTGGATAGTCTTCTGTATGATAAAGCGCAACCGTACCTTGTTCCCCGCGGCCCTTGCCGTCGCCGCAGCCTTCTTTCTCGGCCATGGCGACCGTGCCGGGGCCTCCGACCTGCAGCCCGGCCCGGTCCCTTTTTACCATGAATCCTCGGACGAGCCCAGGCTGGACCAGCTTATAAAAGAGTTCGATTTCAGCTCCAGCGTCTCCGCCGGCCTCACCGAGTTCCAGGAGATGGCCCTGCTGAAAAATTGGGTCTACAGCCGCGTCCCCTATGACCTGAACTACAATGACTCCGAGCTGCGGGACTCCATCCGGATACTCCGCAGGGCTGCGCGGAAGGAGGCCTTCATCTGCACGACCATATCAACGGTATTCCTGCAGACCGCCGTGAGCATGGGCTGGACGCCGCGCCAGGTCATTCTCAAGAAGCGGGAAGGGGACGAACACGCCGCCAATGACATCTGGTCGAACCAGTTCCGCAAATGGGTCTACATAGACCCGACCTGGAACATCCATATCGAGCGCCGCGGCGTGCCGCTTTCGATGTACGAGATCCGGCGGGAGTGGCTGAAGAACGGCGGCAGGGACGTCGTCTATGTGTTCGGCGCCGGGAAGAATGAAAAGCGCTACACGGCGCGGGACCTCCCCGTGAGGCGGAACGACAGCAGGATTTGGAGCCTGATACCCCTGGACCGCGGCTGGCTCTCCTATTTCAACGAGATAGCGATCCTGGGCAGAAACGACTTTTTCTCGTGCTGCAACGGCAGCGGATCGGGTGCGTGGGACCCCGTGTATGTTGTGACCGTGAAGCGTTCATGGAAAGACCGGTTCAGGTCCTTCTTTAAAAAAAGCGCCGGCCATGCGCCGAAGACGCTGTTCTACGACCTCAACAGGGTCGACGTCCATATCGGGGAGCAGGGGGGACGGCAGGGAAAAACCGTCGAGGTAAAGCTCAACGCCTTCGGCAACAATAATTACACGCCCAATTTCATGGAATACCTGGTCAGGCTGAACGGCGGTGACTGGAAGGTGACGGGGGACCGGTTCTTCTGGACCCTCGAGCCGGGGGAAAACATTGTGCGTGCCAGGATCATGAACCGCTTCGGCGTCGTCGGTCCCGTCACCGAGAAACGGCTTTACGCCCAGGGGGAAAAGTCCCGGAATACTGTTCACGGTCCGAGCCGACGTAACGATAAAAAGCGGAGCATAAAACTAAAGTATTGACAGCGCTGTAAAGCTGGAAAAGTATGATCGCAAGGCGAAGGGGCGGTTGCGGTTCGTGTGGCTTCTTAATATAGCATCCATAAACAATCTCCTGTTGTCAATACTCGTATTGATAATGATCGTTTATTTTTTCACCCGGGCTGAAAAAAACTGGGAGCTTTTTTCCCTCCAGCTCTTCATCGTCATGATTTTCCTCTGGCAGGTGAGCCTGCTGCTGAACAACTCCGTGTTCCACCCGGCGGCCGCGTACCCGCTCTATTACGTGCTCAACTCGGGCTTCACCGTGTTGGGCTACCTGGGCCTGACGATTTTTTCCTATTATTTCATAGAGCCGGTCTTCGAGCGGGAGATGAGGGTGGTCGTGTTCGCGGGGCTCGCCGCCTTTTTCATTATCCTGTTCTACGCCCTTTTTGTCACGCTGCCGATGCCGGTCCGGTTGAGATTCAACCCGGCCCAGGACGTCTATGTCATTAGCCCGTCGCCGCTGAGAAACTACATCATACTCGCCCAGGTGTTCCTGTCCGTCCTCGCCTTCAAGAACCTGATATACAAGACCGTGATCCTCGAGGGCGAAAAGCGGCGCTTCGCGGCGAAGATCACCGCAGCCCTGATGCTGGGTCTCATATCGGTCCCGGTGACCTATTACGTCATAACGCTTTTCCGTTATGACCAGAACCTGGTGAATACGTTCCTCACGTTTTTCGCCAGCGTCATCGTCATCTATTTTTTCTGGGCCTATATCGACCACGCCAGGATACGGTTCTTTTATTCGGACAAGACCCGCCTGGTCATCCTGTTCATTGTGATAATCATCATCGGCGTGATATCGTCCTTCACCTTCATGGTGTACCGGCGGGCGTACTGTGAAAACCTTGACAACATCGCCCGGCGCATCGAAATCGACATGAACATGTACACCAGGGACCCGGAATATTACTCCCGGCGCTACCGCGGCCTCATCGAGTTCATTACCGTAAAAGACCTGGCCACGGACAGGGAGCTGTATCTCATCGGCAGCCAGCCGCAGTTCGTCATGGCGGCGTCGGACCCGGCTGAAGGGGAAGTGCGCAGTGACTTCAGGCTGATGGGCAAGAAGGTCTATCACTTCTTCTCCATGCGCCGCGGCGGCTATCTCCTCCAGGTGGGGTTCCCCTATCTTCACTACCGCAAGTACCTCCACGAGCTGCTGTCGGCCGTCTTTTACGGCACCCTGGCCACCGTGGTGGCCCTGTTTTTCCTTCTGCGCTTCATGGTCAGGATCAGCCTCATCAAGCCGCTCCAGAGGCTCCTTGACGGCATTGAGGAGCTCCAAAAGGGGAACCTGGACTACCGGATCGACGAGACGTCCCTTGACGAAATAGGGTTCATAGCGCAGCAGTTCAACTACATGGTCACGGACCTGAAGGACCGGAACCTGGAGATCCAGCGCTCCGAGAAGAAATACCGCGAGCTCACGGCGCTCCTCCCCGACATCATCTATGAAACCGACGGGGACATGTTCATCACCTACCTGAACGAGGCGGGGTTCGCCCTCACGGGATATTCGCAGGGGGACCTGGCGGTGGGGCTCCCGATGAGCGCCCTGATGGAGCCCGACGATTACGAGACCCTCAGGAGCACCGTGGCGAAGCGGGGGGACGGCACGTCGATCAGCATCATCACCCACCGGGTGAAGCGCCGCGACGGGAGCCATATCTCGGCCGAGAACAATGTTGCCGTGACCGTCTCCGGCGGCTCGATCGTGGCCATGCGCGGCATCATGCGGGACGTCACCGAGAAGCTCCGCCTGGAGCAGCGCCTGATCCAGGCGCAGAAAATGGAGATCATCGGCAGCCTCGCCGGCGGCATAGCCCACGATTTCAACAACATCCTGGGCGGCATCATCGGCAGCGTGTCCCTCGTCGAGTTCAAGATCAAGAACGGCGCGGTGAAGACGCCCGCCGAGCTCGAGGACGAGATCAGCACCATCAAGATCTCCGCTGAGCGGGGCATGAAGATGGTCGAACAGATCCTCGGCATCTCGAGGAAGCAGCGCCTCACCCTGGGGGTCACCGACCTGGGTAAAATCGCGGGCCATGTCCACGAGATATGCAAGAACACCTTCGACAAGAAGATCGAGCTTGACTTCAGGTATGACAGGAGGAACGCCATCATGGTGATGGGCGACGCGACGCAGCTCGAGCAGGTGGTGCTCAACCTCTGCATCAACGCCCATGACGCGATGACCATCATGAGGCCGGCTGGCGAAGAGCACCGGGGCATGCTGTCGGTCAGCATACACCGGGTGCCGTCGGGCCGGGAGTTCCTGGCGAAGTATCCGGACGCCTCGGAGCGCGAGTACATCTGCCTCCGCGTCAGCGACACCGGCGTCGGCATGGACTCCTACACCAGGGAGCGCGTCTTTGATCCCTTCTTCACCACGAAGGAAAAGCACCGGGGGACCGGCCTCGGCCTGGCCATGGTCTACAACATCATAAAGCAGCATAACGGCTTCATCGATGTCTATTCGGAAGCAGGCTCCGGGACGACCTTCAACATCTACATCCCGTCCGCGAAAGAGGACGCCCTCGGCCGGGAAGAAGTACTGGCGGAACCGGAGCACCGGATGGGCGAGGGCAGGGTCCTGATGATCGAGGACGATGTCACCATCCAGAAGACGGCGCGGAAGATACTGCGACTTCTCGGCTATGACGTGCTCATCGCCGAGAACGGCCTCCGCGGCATAGAGGTCTTCCGCGAGCGGCGCAACGAGATCGATGCCGTCATACTGGACATGGTGATGCCGAAGCGTTCCGGCAAGGAGACCTTCGTGGAGCTTAAAAAGATGGACCCCGGCGTCAGGGTCCTCGTCTCGTCGGGGTTCAGGAACGACTCGCGGATCGACGAGGTCCTCGCCATGGGGGCCCGGGGATTTCTGCAGAAGCCCTATACCATCGAGCAGCTCTCCATGGAGCTCTCCAAGGTCATCAAGGGCGGTTGAGCGAATTACGGATCCGAGCGGGGTCTCCCGGGGCCGCGCCGGACTATCATGATAACGAGGACGGAAAATGGGTAAACGAATCAATGTTTCAGCACTGATTGTTGCACTGGGCGCGGCGATGCTTTGTATGTCGTGCTCCGACACGCGGTACCTGAGCGAAGCGCAGGTGCGCTCGCTCTACAAGAATTCGCGGAATTTGAACGAGACCGCGGCCTTTCTGGCGGGGACGGATATCGGCAAAAAGTCGCCCCTGTACGGCATGACGCAGGACGGCCGGTACGCCGCGTACCGCCGGTACATGGACGGCATCTGGGAGAATTATAAGAAAAAGAACCTGGCCAACATCGAATCATGGAGAGGAAAGCACGTGAAGGATGACGGCTCCGGCCTGGTCATGTATCCCTTCAGCGGCCCGGACATCCTGAACGCCCTGGCCTTTTTCCCGGGTGCCGACGAATACGTGATGATCGGCCTTGAGCTCCCCGGGAACGTCCCTGATCCCCTGCATTACAAGGGCCCCGACATCTACATGGAGCTGTGGAAAATCAAGAATTCCCTCAGGACCATCCTCCAGCTCAACCTCTTCCGCACCATCGAGATGGCGGCCGATTTCAGGGCCGATTCTTTCAGCAATATCACCGGCGTCATGATGTTCTTCCTCGCGCGGTACCGGTACCAGATCCTGGACATCCAGAAGGTCTATATCAACCGCACCGGGGAGATCAAGCGGGGCGAACCGAAGCCATTCGAAAAGAACGCCGAAGGGGTGGAATTCACCTTCAGGAAGGGGGCGGGGGCCCCGGTCAAGGTGGCGCGGTTTTTCAGCGTGGACCTTTCCGACGGCTCCCTTACCAGGCTCCAGGGTTTCTCCGCCTTCCTGAGCGGCAAGAAAAACTTCACGACATTTATCAAGTCGGCGTCGTATCTCCTGAGCTATGACACCTTCAGGATCCTGAGGTCCTATCTCCTGGCCGGGAGCAGGTACCTCATCCAGGAGGACAGCGGCATACCCTACAGGTTCTTCGACGCAAAAGACTGGGACCTGTCCTTCTACGGGACCTACCGGGTCATCGCGATATTCGCCAACCGCTTCCAGAAGGACCTCGACGAGGCGGTTAAGAAGAAGAACAGCGGGCCCCTTCCCTTCGATTTCGGCTACGGGTTCGAGCCGGAGAAGTCGAATATCATGATTGCGGTGAAGAAGCCTAAAAAAGGCTAGGCCGTTATATCCAGGTGCCCTTACCCGGGGCAGGGTGATTCGCCCCGGACCGGGGCGGGCAATATTGCGAGGGGGAAGGCCTTCCCGGCCTCCCCCCTTCGCGCTCCCCCCTCCGGGTCGCTCAAGCGCCGCGACGGGCTACGGGCATAACTCGTCGAACCGGCTTCGCCGGATTCGACTCAGACAGAAGCCCGATATGTGTCCGCCCTACGGGCGGACGTTTTGAGTGCCTTGTTAATACGAGTAAATGCAAATGTAAACACACGCAGAATGGAGGCCGCTTGGAATTGTTACTAAACAGTCGCCGCGCAGGATGCGCGGCGCTGCGAGGATGCCACAGGATGTGGCTTCCGGAGCGAAAGCCAATAGGTACTTCTCACATTCTTAAAAACCAAGTTCCCTGCAACGATTATAAAGATTATCATAAAATAAGCTTTCAAAACATCCGCCCGAAGGGCGGATGCTGACAGGCGATTGTTGTCAGAGCCCTCACAGAACGGAGCGTAGCGGAGTGAATGAGGGCGAGTTAATCGCCGAGCCCGTCGCGGCGTTTGAGCGACCGGGGTGAGAGGGAGCGCGAGGGTGAGAGGGCGCGTAGCCCTCTTGCCCTCGCATATGCCCGACCGGCTCCCGGTCAACCACCAAGCCCAGGTCTGGGCTATTTATTTGAACGCAGCGCCGATGCTGTATCGGAACACTTCCTCGAAGAGATCCCGCGCCTCACGCCCGTGAAGCAGCCGCGGCTGGGAATGGTCATAACTGAGGAACGGGATGAACTCGGTGGTGATGTGTTTTCCTTTATAGATATGGTGCCGCGCGATCATCCCCCGTCGGGTGTTCATGGTCTGCATCTGGTCAAAGAGGAAGTTCCCCAGGCCGTAGGAAATGAACCTTCCCCTGTAGAATTCAAGGCCCATGGGCCGGTGGGCCGAGGATGACACGATGATGGTCGCCCCGAGGTCAGCGGCGAGATGGAAATAGCGCTTCTGGATCTCCTGGGGCACCGGCTCGTTTTCATTGCCCCACTGCACGGTCACGAAGACGACGGACGCCTTCGAAACCGCTTCCCTGACCAGGCGGGTGAAGAGCTCCTTCGACAGCCGAGCCGCGCCGGCCTTCTTCTCCGATGCGAAGGCGTATTCCGGGCCCAACTCGTTAAAGCCGACAAAGGCAACGGTGGTCCCCTTCACGGTCAGGTACAGCACCTTCTCCGCGTCGTCCCTGTTCTTGCCCCCGCCAAAGTATTTCATCCCCGCGCGTGCCATCAGGTCAATTGATTCAGCGTTGCGGACGCTCCCGAAGTCATTATTGTGGTTGCCGGTGAGCTCGATGACGTCAAAACCGGATGCTTCGAGTATTTTCAGGTAACGGGTGGGGGAGCAGAAGAGCATACGGTCTTTCAGGGGCCAGGTGCACGGATCCAGGAACGACACCTCGTTGGAGGTCATGGCTAAGTCGGCCCGGGTCGTGATGGCCTTCGTGTGCCTGACCGGGTAGAGGAGGTCCCCGGACCTTTCCACCGCCGGCATGAAGGCCCTGGTCATGGCCGTTACGCCGGTCTGTACTATGGCGATGTGCCTGTCCCGGTCCCATTCCTCGGCGCCGTCCATGACGAAAGAATAGGACCCGGCATCCTCCAGGGAATAATCATCGCCGATTGTTCCCCAGGGGAAAATTTTGTCAATAGAGAGAACCTTGAAGCAGGGCCTTAGGCCGCGCAGGTCGCTTATGCCAAGCAAACCCCGCTCTGATGCGGGTGGGTTTTTTTCAAAGGAAAGTGTTTTGCACCGCAGACCCGGGTATGCTGTTGTGAGCTTTGCTGCGACATGAACATCGGCATATATCCGCACCGGGATGTCCCTGCCGCCGATCTCCCTGAAACTGGTCACTTCGCCGGAGAGGATCTTTTTCAATTGGGATGATGATATGTTCGAAAGCGGATTCGCTGCATGGACCTGGATGAAGAGGGGCCTGCGGGATGTACGGAAAGAATATGAGAGAGGGGGGACAGATGCCAACAGAAGGATTGTGAACAGCATAATGATCGTGCGGCGCCTCATGGTACTATTTCCTGATTCGGTAAAAAATATAATGACTACCCTGATGGTTGAAAATCAAATAGCGAACCAGCCCATGCCGGCACTTTTGCTTCAAGCATGTCGGATCATGATCAAAACCGCTTCACGGTGTCATTCAGTTTTTCATATTCGTCTTGACTATTTTTCGCAACAAAAATTTTTCCGGATCTATCTATGATAATAAAGGGGATTTTCAGGTTCGAAGGGCGGGTCCTGGGAGACCTCAAGAATAGTTCTGGGTCCAAGAGAATTATAGGTTTCAGCAGTCAGCTTTATTTGCCAATTCATCGATGGTTATCAACTGATTGAGGCCGGGCATGAATGCCTGTTCTATCGGGAATTTGCATTCGATATTGTATGATGACAGGTCTTTTGTTCCATTATTTTACTCCGTGGGGCGGTTTTTATTGTTGCATTGGATCGACGGCCTGTTTTATTAATTAATAAAATAAATAACAAGTATTCAAAATTTAGTTGATTAATTTTTGATCTATAAAAAAGTGGAAACAGTCATGCTATGTTTTAATTAACATATGTATTTATGTCGTACAATATCAAAAAGGTGAACAGCATGGTTGATTCGCGTCAACGAACATGATGCGGAATGAAATTCAGGCAGGTCGTGCCTGATAAATCAGTTCAAGTGGTGAACCACCGGGGACTGTATGGCGCTGTTCATTCCTCTGATATCCACGTTTTATCAAACCAATGAAACAGCTCGCATGACAACCCCGGCCCATTCACTGAGGTAATTAACTGACATCCTGTCATTCCGCTCCTTTCATGACGAGTATCCTGTCCATGCGTTGTACGGATATGTATTACTCTATCTATAAGGAGGAGCATTATGCCTTTATCCCGAAGGGACTTTCTTAAACTCTCGGGCATGACAGCGGCCGGTGCTTTTGTCGGCGGCACAGCAT
>CALMRZ010000036.1 GCA_937872225.1 uncultured Spirochaetota bacterium | reverse complement strand
TGAATACCGGAGGATACCGGATTATATTTGAAATTTCAAGATGGGGTTAATTTGATGCTTACGTTCCTCGGGGGGACAGGGGGGCTATATCCTCACGCCATCGCATCCGCTTCCACCTTCACTATGAACGAGAAGGCAACCCCCGTGGTGCCAAGAAACAGGAACGCCGCCGCAAGTGAATGGTCCGCCAGGAGGCCCGTTACCGGGTACATGACCATGATGATGACCCGTTCGATCATGGACACACCGGACAGGACCGTTGCCCTGTTCCCGCTTTCGATATGGCGGTTCATATGGTCGGAGAGGAGGGGCGAGCTCATCTGCCTGGGGCCGACGACCAGGAGTATGGCGGGCAGGGCATAGGCGGCATGGGCGTGGAAATACAGCCCGCAGCGTCATGGCGGTGAATCAGGCGAAGTCCGGCGTATAATCAGCGCAGGACCCGACTTCCTGGATAAAGCCGTTTTCGAACCCGAGTTCATCGAGATAGCCGAGGCATTCTTCGTATTCCGTTACGGTGATGGAGCGGTTGATCTCGGGAAATTCGCACGAACGGTGGACCGGATAATACTGCCCCATGAGGCTGATCCAGGTTTCATTTCCCAGCGCGTCCCGTATCCATGCAAGAATGTCGCGGACCGTTTCGTGGATGCCGGGAAGCACCAGGAGGCGTATGATCAGGCCGTTCGTCGCGATATCGTCCCTTATTTTAAGGCGGCCCGCCTGTCTGTGCATCTCAAGGATCGCTTCCTTTGCCCGGTCGGGATAGGAGGGGGCGTCGGAATAACGTTCCGCCGTGGCGGAATCAAAGTACCTGAAGTCGGGTAGATATATGTCCACGAGCCCTTCCAGCATGCGCAGGGTCTCCGGTTTTTCATAGGCGTTGCTGTTCCATACGACGGGTACCGTCAGGCCTTTTGCCTTGGCCAGGCGGATCGCCTCTGCCGCCTGGGGCGTGAAGTGGCTCGCGGTCACCAGATTCACGTTGTGCGCGCCGGCCTCCTGGAGTTCGACCATCATGGCGGCCAGCTCTTCGACGGTCCGCTCCGTTCCCCGGCCCTCGTGGCTGATGCGGTAGTTCTGGCAGTAAACGCACCGCATGGCACAGTGGGAAAAGAAGATGGTGCCGCTGCCGCCCGTGCCTGAGATCACCGGCTCCTCCCAGAAGTGGAGGCGGTGCAGGTTCACCCGCGCGGCGGCCCCTCCGCCGCAGTAGCCGGGGGTACTGTGCCGGTCGACGCCGCATTCCCGGGGACAGAGGACGCAACAATTCATGTAGGTATTCATGGGGTCCGGCATACCGGCAATGTGGGACTTTTTTCGATGAACGTCAAGTGCAAAAGGGCGGCGCCGTAGAATCAGTTTTCCATGATGATCTTGTTGAGAATTGCGATGCGGTGCGACAGGGTCTCGGATATCTCCACCACTTCCATGGAGCTCTGAATGATCTTCAGCATGATAGTGTTCAGGAGGTTGACCGTTTTGATGACTTCATCCATGCCGTTCTTCTGCTCGGCGGTGGCGCTGGTGATGCGCGCCGATCCATCGAGGATCCTGTTCATGTAGTCGTGGACTTCCCGTGTCAGTTTTTCCTGATTTACGCAGAGCTTCACGATGGCCCCGCTCGCGGTGTTCAGGTTGTTCACCGACGCGTTGATGTCCGTGATTGACCGGGACGACTCGATGATGAGGTTGGTCTTACCCTCGATGTCGGCAACGATGTCCTTGACGATGTCCTGTATCGATTTTGCCTGACGCACGGAGCTGTCGGCGAGTTTTCCGATCTCGTCCGCGACGACCGCGAAGCCCCGTCCGTGCTGTCCGGCCCGGGCCGCCTCGATGGCGGCGTTCAGGGAGAGGAGGTTCGTCTTTTCAGCGATCTCGTTGATGATCGTGGCGATCTTTTCAATCGACGACGATGAATCCTTGAGCTTTATCATCCCCTCCTTGATTTCATCGAGGCGGACGGTGATCTTGTTGGTGTCCTCGCGGTTGCGCTCCCCCAGGGACACGGCATACTGCGCCGACTCGGTGATGTACCGGAGGGACGACATGTTCGCGTTCAGGAGTTCGCCGCACTTCCGGATGATCTCATCGTGCTCAACGGCCCGCTGGGCGACCGAGTCGATGGAGCTGGATATCTCCTCAATGGCCGACGATGTCTGTTCGAGGCTGGCCCCCTGCTGGTCCATTTCGTTCTTGAGCGTGGACGAGGTCTTTTCCACGGTCAACGATATCTGTATCAGTTCGTCCGTCGAGTCCACCACCTTGTCGAGGACGTTGTTCAGCCTGGCGTTCTTGTCTTCGATGAGACTGGTCGATTCCGCCAGTTCCCTGCCCATGGCGGTGATCCTTATGACGATCATAATGGCGAAGGAAATGAAAAATCCCGGGTATCCGAAATTGATCATGAAGTTGTCGGACATGATGACGCGGTTCATCATCAGGGCGTCGTGCACCATGGTGCCCATGAATATGATATAGCCGATTATCATGATGGCGGCGTCCTTCTTTTTCCGGATGATGCCGAGGACCAGCAGGTAGCCCCAGATCATCTGCCCGATGACCCCCAGGGGTCCTATGATATTGAAGCGCCAGCCGGTGATGGGGTCCATCTCCGTGGCGGTAACGGAAAGGCCGACACACAGGACCATGCAGCCAATGACCACTATCCTGGTCCATTTGATCTTGAGATCGAGGGCTTTTTCAAGGAACCAGTATATCCATAACATCATTAAGGAAGAAAGGATATAAAAGGACTGATCCTGGGTATTCCAGGGTATTTTGCCGAAATAGGGAAGCCAGAAATGCGTCGACAGGACGAGCCATATCACGGATATCCCGCCGATGTGGAGGAGGAGCTTGTTTTTTCTTCCCGTGGTGAAGAAGAGGGCCAGGATGCTCAGGCCGATGAAGAAGGTGAGGACGCCGAAGGCCATGGGCAGGTATTCCGCCATGAAGCGCTTCCAGAAGGTGTAAACGCGGACGTCAAAGGCGCGGCCGATATAGGGATTGCCGTTGAAATTCGCCTGCTGGTTGGTGAACTGGCGGACCGCAACCACGTTCGGTTTTCCGTAGCGTATCAACCCGTCAGGGAGGAAATGACATGCTGTGACGTTCCAGTCCGAATGAAAGTCGGGATATTCCCTGCCGTAGGAACCTATTTTTACGCCGTTCAGATAAGTTGATTCCTGATCCCAGACCCTGCCCAGGTACAGGGCCAGGTCCGTGGACCGGCATGATTCCGGTATGATTACGGTCTTGCGGAGCCAGATGACGTTTTTTTTGCGCTCCATGGTGATGGCGGCGGGCAGGGAATTGATTATACGCCAATCGCTGTCGTCGAAATTGATCTCCGCCGGTTCCCTGTCAGCGGGTTTTCCCGGTTCCCATTCATATGTTGCGTATTTCCATTCCTTGGAAAGGTCCAGTAAGGCGTCCCGGGTGCATCCGGTGAGAGTCAACAGCAGGGCTGCAATAGCGAAAAATAATCTCTTAAACACGTCAGTTTTTACCATCTGTAGCCACGGTAAAATGATGTGCTTATAAATCAACATTTTTTTGACCTATGTTCAATCATTAGATCATTGTTCGGTAGTTTTAACAGTCTTGATTATTTTCCATCGCACAGGCTATACAAAAGCGCTTTGTTATAAAGGAAAACAGGGTAAATCGAAGGGAAATATACGAAATAATACTTGCCTAAAAAGGGGCAGGTTGTACTTTTCTGAGCCCAATAGGTCGGCAACGGCAATTTCCCTTTATTATCCGGATGGAGGCGCCCATGATACGGGTCAACGAAAATTACCTGAAACTGAAGGCATCATATCTTTTTTCCGACATTGCGAAGAGGGTCGCCGATTTTTCGAAGAAAAATCCCTCGATGGAGATCATCCGCCTGGGTATCGGCGATGTCACTCTGCCGCTTCCGCCGGCCTGCGTAAAGGCGCTCCATGGCGCCGTTGACGACATGGCGTCTGAAAAGACCTTCCGCGGCTACGGCCCCGAGCAGGGCTACGATTTCATCCGCGAGAAGATCGCAGAATTCGATTTCCGCTCCCGCGGCGCCGCCATTGCCGCGGACGAGGTCTTCGTGAGCGACGGGGCAAAGTGCGATACGGGCAACTTCCAGGAGCTCTTCGCCGGCGAAATCGCCATAGCCGTGCCTGACCCGGTCTACCCGGTCTATGTCGACACCAACGTTATGGGCGGCAGGACCGGTGCGAACAGCGACGGCCGCTACGAGGGGCTCATCTACCTTGAGTCGACGGAAGCGAACGGCTTCGTTCCCGATGTCCCGGACCGGAAGGTCGACCTCATCTATCTCTGTTTCCCCAACAACCCGACGGGAGCGACGGCGACGAAGGAGCAGCTGTCAAAATGGGTGAAATACGCGCGGGAGAACAAGGCCCTTATCCTCTTTGACGCGGCATACGAGAGCTTTATCCGCGACGAGTCGCTGCCCCACAGCATCTACGAGATCGAGGGCGCCGACGAGGTGGCGGTCGAGTTCCGCAGCTATTCGAAGACCGCCGGGTTCACCGGGACCCGCTGCGCCTACACGGTGGTGCCGAAGAAATGCCGCGCCTACACCCAGAAAGGCGAGGAGGTCAATCTCCACCCGCTGTGGCTCCGCCGGCAGACAACCAAGTTCAACGGCGTTTCATACCCGGTACAGCGCGCCGCGGAAGCGGTCTACACCGACGAGGGCCGCAGGCAGGTGCGCGAGATGGGCGACTACTACCTGAAGAACGCCGCCATGATCATCAAGGGCATGGGTTCCCTCGGCTTTTCCTGCACCGGCGGGGTGAACGCCCCCTACATCTGGGTCAAGGGCGACCGGGATTCCTGGTCCTTTTTTGATCTGCTCCTGGAAAAGGCCGGCGTGGTTGTCACGCCCGGCGCGGGGTTCGGCGCCTGCGGCGAGGGCTACATCCGCATCAGCTCCTTCAACTCGCACGAGAACGTGGAGCGGGCCCTGGACAAGATCGCGAAGGCGCTGAAGTAATTATTTTGTTTGTGCCCCAACCCGGGGCAGGGTATGTGACCCGTGTGGGTCGCGCAAGGGATAGGGGGGCCATTGCACGATGGCCCCCCTATCAACCCCCCGCGTGCCGCCTCATACGCCGGCGGTGGCTCCGGGTGAACTCGCCGATCCGGCTTCGCCGGAATCGGCTCACACATCCACCCTTATTAGGTTTGTCCGCCTTCGGCGGACGTTTTGAGGGCTTGATTGATTGATGGGAATTTTTCCTTCTTCTTATTCATTAAAGAACTCACTTTGTTTTTTGATTACAACAAAATAATTCTATCCTTTCGCTGCGGAAGCCACATCATGTGGCATCCTCGCGACGCCACGCCTCCTGCGTGGCGAGGCCAATGTGAAAACGCGGCGCAGTGACCTCCCAAAAGTAATATCACACACCTTCTCCCTGCGACAGGTGCGGATATTTTGAGGGATTACTTTTTGTCCCGCACACGGGGGCGTGGATTTGGATCCTTATTAAGGCTTGGAGTGCTCCATTTTCTGCTTTCAGCAGAACTGTCCTGAATGATTGGCTCGCTCTTTATGCACGACATGCCAAAAAAGTAAATATACTTCGTATTTTTATTAAATGAAAATACATTTTTTGAAAGAATGGTCATGCCATCGCCTTCGTAATATTTCCTCCCCTTTTCATTCAGTATCAAGTCTCTATAATCACAGTTTTTTTTATTGTTACAGCGGAATGTAAGTATCACTGAATCATTAACGATTTTCCATTCACCGTATAGCGGGCTATAATTTTCCCGCGGATTAGCGGGATCAATTTTGTAATCGCTAACATTCAATACAAAGTTATTCATAGAATCGAATTCAATGTTGATACCGCCAAATCCGCTTGCATCATGACCCCAGGTTGAATTCTTGAAACGATCAGTATCTATTTTTCCTGGCTGCTGTATCTTTGTTGTAGATGTATATCCGCCGAAAACCCATCCTGACATGTCCTTGTATCGCACTTTTATCCATACGCCAGTGTTATTATCTATTGTATCAGTGGGACCGTTTCCATCAATTACCTGAAGGCGGCTATTATAGGGTATTACAACTATTCTTTTCGATTGTCTATTTGGTTTTTCCCGCAACACAAGACCGTTATCGGATGTAACATATAGAATATTCATGCCATTCTGCTTGCTGGAATTTGTGGCGCATCCGCAGACAAATACTAAAACCAATATAAACATGAGATTAATATTTTTTTTCATTATGATCCTCTATATTAACATGTATCTCGTTATAATGAATTTTGACATGGAAAAGTATCATTGAAACGATTTTTATATTGCCACGCCCCGAAACGGGTTTATTGACCCGGAGTGCCAGGAGATCGGATCGATGTAGATGATGCTGACCGGGCCGACCACCCAGTAGTCGCCGTTGGCGTACCGGCCGTATTCTGTCCCCTCTTCAAGGGCCCTGCTGAAATACCAGGTTATGCCGAACTGGGACAGGGTGAAGGCCCCTCCGGCGGATCGGAAGGGACGGTTTCAAGGCTGAAGTTCAGGAGCCACGTTTTAAGCGCGGTCTCCGTGTCGAAGGAACTGCATGACAGGACGGTGCCGAGCAGAGTCAGC
>CALMRZ010000035.1 GCA_937872225.1 uncultured Spirochaetota bacterium | reverse complement strand
GAATACCGCCGACGCAAAACAAGGAACGCCGGCGAGGCGCGACACAAGGAAGAATACCGCCGACGCAAAACAAGGAACGCCGGCGAGGCGCGACACAAGGAAGAATGCCGCCGACGGAACACACGGGACGCCGGCGGGCCGGGGCAACCGCGCAAAAAGAGCCGCGGGCAGAAATGATCAGCACCGTACACACAGACCGGGCATAATCAGGTACACCGGCGTGTATCAGCCCAGAGACAAGGAATAACGCTATTTCCCGTCCTCATCCATCAGCCGTTCCACCAGCCGTTCTTTAAGCTCATCGAGCTCGTCGGGCGGCACGTCCTCGGGCCGGTCATGGGACGCGCACAGGTCATGGACGGACTGGATGTCATTGATCAAAAGGCTGTAGTAGTACCAGTCGCCCATGAGGCGCGCGGCGAAGATCACCTGCCGGTCGGTGAGGTCGTCCCAGGCCGGGCAGTAAAAGTTTTTGCACGTGCCGTTAAAAAACGATTCGACGCCTCCTCCCCGGTCGTCCTCGCCGTAGAGGAGACAGCATACCAGGCCCGGCTCCGACGGGTCAATGCCCACATGGGAGCACTGGATCGCGTCATGGAAGAGCTTCTCCGCGCACGATTCGTCCTGGTGCAGCCGCGCCCTTCCCCGGCCTTCCCGGCCCCGTTCAATGAAGACGTCCTCTATTTCCCCGGGCGGCATGGTATAGTTGTGGCTGCCGCAGCAGAAGGCGCAGGAGGCGCCGTGGCCCGGACGGCACCGGTTAACCCTGGTTGTGTAATATTCGATCATGACCCCGGTGCGTTTCCGCCGTCCCCCGTCAGCCCAGGGCCACGTCAAGGAACATCATGACCGCGAAACCGAGCATGGCCCCGATGGTGGAGAGGTCCGTGTTCTTGTCCTGCTGCGACTCCGGGATCAGCTCCTCCACCACGACATAGATCATGGCGCCGGCGGCGAAGGAAAGGGCGTAGGGAAGGATAGGCTTTACGGCCGTCACCAGCACCGCGCCGCACACGCCGGCCACCGGCTCGACGAACCCGGAGAGCTGGCCGTACCAGAAGCACTTCAGCCTTGACAGGCCCTCGCGCCGCAGCGGTATGGACACGGCGGCGCCCTCCGGAAAATTCTGGAGGCCGATACCGAGGGCGAGGACGACCGCGCCGGCAAGGGAGGCCGAAGGTAGGTTTGCCGCGATCGCGCCGAAGGCGACGCCCACGGCGAGCCCTTCCGGTATATTATGGATCGTGATGGCCAGGACAAGAAGCATGCTCCGGCGCAGGGAGGTCTTCACCCCTTCCGCCTCCTCAAGGGGAAGGCCCATGTGCAGGTGGGGCATGACCCTGTCCACCAGGAGCAGGAAGCCCCCGCCCGCCAGGAAGCCGACAACGGCGGGAAGCCACGCCGGCACGCCGTCGGCCTCGGCCATTTCGATGGCGGGACTGAGGAGCGACCAGAAGCTGGCCGCGATCATGACCCCGGCGGCAAAACCGAGCATCGCGTCGAGCACGCGCCTGTTGATCTCCCTGAAGAAAAAAACCATGGCCGCGCCCAGGGCCGTCACGCCCCAGGTAAAGAGCGTGGCGACCAGGGCCATGAGAACGGGATCGTATCCCTTCAGCAGGTCAGATATCATGGCAGTAACCCCATCACGTTCGTTTCAATGATTGCCGGTTCAAAGGGTCCTTCATCGACAGCTTTTTTTCAAGCAGATAATATGCGGATAAAAAAAACATCATCCATCCCCATACCGGGCCTCACCCGCGGCGGGGATACCATAGCCAGCCTTTCGAATTGAAGCAGGAGGCTTATCCACTATCCAGCAACGATCGCACCAGGTTCAGCGATGTATACTGGCCATTGGTGATCTCCGCGAAGTTGTGCTCGCCCCCGAACATCCCCTTCACGATCTCCTCCGGGGCCAGGCCCTCCCCTGAAAGCTTTTTTGCCGTCAGGGCGAGGCCGGACAGGTATTCCATGCAGGCCGTCAGCGCCGCGCGGCCGTCCTCCACGATCTTGCCCACGGACGTGAAGAGGACAAGCCTCCCGCCGGCCGCCTCCATGATCGTCCGCATGGAGGCCATGGTCTTCCCGATGTGCTCTTCCGGCCTGATGAACTTGGGGTTTTCCCGAGCGAAGAGATCACCGGTGAAGAACCAGCCCTTCGACGGCTCGGCAAGGGCGATGTGGCCGGCGCTGTGGCCCGGCGTTTCAATGACCCTGAAGGCATGCCTGTCGGTCCTGATGACGTCCGGAACCGGCCTGACCGATGACGGTTCCGGATAGCCCCAGACCATCTGCCGGTACGGATACAGCTCCGGTTTCTTTGCGATGAAGGGGATCGAATCGGGATGGGCGTACATGTCAATGCCCAGCGTTTCAATGATGTCGCGGTTGCCCCCGACATGGTCCTCGTGGAAATGGGTGTTGACCGCCAGCCTGACATCCCTCCCTTTCAGGAACGCCACGAGCTCCTTCGAAGTGTAGCTGCACCCGGTATCGATGAGGAGCCCGTCAACCAGGTATGCCGCCACCCAGTAGACCGGTTTGCCGCCGATCTCCCTGCTCATTTTTATTTGCGTCACCTCTTCAAATTTCACCGTTTCAATCATGGTTGATCCATCCCCCTTCCACATTATCGCATACCCTGCCGATCAGCTCAAATAGCCTGTTTTTATCCTCCCTGTTCAGGCCGCTGAACAGACGTTCATTCATGGCGGTCGATATTTGCCCTATGACGGGCTTGATCTTTTTCGCCCTGGCGGTGAGCCTTATTTTCACGGAGCGGCCGTCATCCTTTCCCCTTACCTTGACGACATAGCCGCTGTCCTCGAGCCTTTTAACCACCGACGAGACCGTGGACTTGTCCTTTTCCGCGAACCGCGCCAGTTCCTGGAGGGCAAGCGGGCCCTTCCGGTCCAGGATAAAGAGGATATGGCCGCAGGAGGGGGAGATATCGGTTATGCCGTTTTCCGCCAGCGCCGCCTCGAGATAGGCGAACAGCCGCATGCGGATCCTGGTGAGTGTGTATAAAAAGTTGTTCTGGCTGACGTTCATCGCGCTCCGCTCCATGCCATCCGGCACCCTATCAATTAGTTTTGTACAAAACTAATTGATAGACAAATCCCTGTTTTGTCAAGGTCCATCCAGGAAAAAACGGCGGGTGGTTGTCCGCAGACCGGCGCGCCGTGGTACTCTTTTTCATTTATTGCAGGGCCCGCCTTTTATTGATTGACTCCGCGGGGACTGAAAATAACGTTGCAGAAGATACGCCTCATGCCATGGCGCGGCAGGCACGCCGTGACATGATGCATACATCAGATATTTCGACAGGGAATAGGTTGTCCTATGAACAAAAAGGTTTTTGCTGCAGCGGCACTGGTGCTTACGTTAATTGTTGCCTTTTTTATCGCGAGCTCATTGCGGACCAATTACGACCGGGTCAAAAAGCCCTTTTCATTTCCGAGGGACCACGGCCTCCACCACGTCTATGCCGAATGGCTCTATTTCACCGGTGTGGTAAAAACGGACACCGGCAAGGAATTCGGCTACGAGATGACCATTTTCCAGATGGGCAAGGTGCGCTGGTACCTCATGGACTACGCCTACGTGGGCCACGTGGCGGTGAGCGACCTTGACGAGAAAAAGCATTACCTGGGTGAATACATCGCTCCCCTCTACTCGGTGAAACCGGATCCGGCTAGGCCGGAAGTCAACATAGGGAATTTCACCTATGCCTTCAGGGACCCGAACGGCTTCGCCATCACCGCAGACAGCAACGGGATCAAGCTCAACCTGAAGCTGAAATCCAGGCAGGGCATCCTGCTCCACGGCGAGGACGGCGGCATCCTGATGGGAGACGACAGGGAATCAGCCTATTACTCCTTCACCGACCTCGCGACCGAGGGGACCATTGCCTATAACGGCACGGAGCACAGGGTCGTTTCCGGCAGGACATGGATGGACCACCAGTGGGGCAATTTCAAAATTCCGGGCATGCACTGGGACTGGTTCTCCATGCGCTTTGACGACGGGGGCGCCCTCATGATCTTCAACATCAGGGACAAGAACGACAGGCCGCACCGGGTGGAATGGACCTATCGGGCCCCGGACGGAGCGGTCAAATACGGCACCGGCGCGACGATCACAGCGGCGCGCAAGTGGCGCGACGACGCCGGCAAAGCCACCTACCCCATGGACTGGACCATTGCCGTAACGGACCTGAAGGCAAACCTTACCGTCAAGGCGCTCTTTGACGCCCAGAGCATCCACCACGTAAGGACCCCCAGCTACTGGGAAGGCCTCTGCGCGGTCGACGGCGTCATCAACGGCAAACCGGTAAAAGGAAAGAATTACACCGAGATGACCTTTTACAACGACTGATCCCGCGGTCGGCGGCGGCACCTGCCGCACTGCCGGTCATCAAGATGTTCCCCGGGGGCCCTGCGCGCAACGCAGGGCCCCCGTTTTATCAGACTGTGAGATACCGGCGATGAAAAGGCCCGCCGCATGATAAAGCTATTGACAGGGAGGGGCAGGAGGGTTACAGTCAAACCATCAGTCAGTGCCCGGCGCACTTATAAAAACATGACGCGGCATTGTCCGGGAGAATGCGCTGCAGCGGACCGATGAACATGGACATCGCCACTTCCAAAAAAATCGCCCTTTTAATCACCGACCGCACGGCCCATGCCTCCCATGCCAGGACGGTGCTGGGCAAACACGGCATTACCATCATCACGGAATATGATTCGCTCTATTCAACCGCGGTCATTAGAAAATCGCTGAAGGACACGGGGAACACCGTATTCATCAGGAAGGCCTTTTCGAGGATGGTCCACGACTGGGGCCCGCCCTTCCTGATAATCCTCGACTACCGGCTTAACCTGGGGGCCTCATCCCTAAACGACTCCGACAACAGGAAACTGCTCCGCACCTTCTTCATCTCGCTGGTCATCATGATGAAAAAAAACGAGCTGGAAAAGGCGACCGTGAACTTCATTCTCCTGACCGATAAAACGGACTTCGCCGAGGCGCTGAATTTCCAGAAGAACCCGGTCGCAATGCTCGAAATATTAAAATCAGACAACGGGGATATCAACAACCTTGTCAGCGGCATCAGCGGCGAACCCGCCGAATTCAACAGGATATTCAGGATAATAGCCCTGCCGGACAGCGCCTTCGAGAATTCCTTTGAAAAGGCCGTCATCGCCCTGACAGGAAAAAAGGATGCAGCGCCCGGCCCCGTACGCACCGTTCCGGAAACCGGAAAAGAGATGCCGAAACAGGAGAAAAAGACGGAAAACGACAATCCACCCGTGGCCCATGTTGTTTTCCGGATTGATGATTCCCTCGCATACATTGACGGCGCCCCGGCTTCTCCCGGGGATAACCCTTCTCTCGGGTCGCTCCTGTGCGGGGAGTTTTATGTTCTGGGCAGGTGGGAGTACAAGAACCAGGCCGAAGTCGCCAAAATACTCGGGGAATGCATCACCAACGGCATGGGGGGAAAGCGTTTCCACCAGAACGACGAGATCATCATCAACCTCAACGACCATTGCACCATCGACGCCACCGTCATAGCGTCGCTGGTGATGCTCTTGACAAAACAGCTGTCCGCGTTCAGCAGGAAAAAAATCATTGCAAGCTACAAGAACGCGGACATCCTTGAAAATGGTTCAGGCTATCTGCTCATAAAAAAATTCGTGCAGCACGCCTATTAAAACGGGCTGTCCCCGGGCGGGTCAATTGACCATCGCAGTGTTGAAATAATGCTGTTCGAATTTTTCCTGTGACATGAGGGAAATGAAACGGTCCAGCTGCATCAATTCAAAGGTCAGCCGGACTTCGGGGTTCACGTTGAAGAACACCAGTTCGATATTGCTGTTCATCGCCTTTTTCATGTACTTTGCCATCTGGGATACGGTCGTTGGGTCGAGAATATACAGCTTGCTGCAATCGACCGCTATGGCAATCGGGTGATTATCCATTATCTCTTTCAGAGTTCCTTCAAAATTCATGATCCGGCAGGAGTTCAAATCCCCGTCCAGGTAGAGGATTATCACGTCATTTTTCTTTTCATACTCAAACATTTTCATTGATTGAACTTTCATAAAGCACCGTCACCTCTTTTTCCGGTAATCGCTCTTTGATGATTTTATGGCAATGAGAAACGGTATAAAGGCGCCATCCGCTACAATAAACAGCTTGATTACACGACGCCTGATGTTATGAAAGGCAGCCAGGATTAGTTGTATCATCATTTTCAATCCTCACTAAAATAACATAATCTTAAAAATGTTTAATGTCAATAAAAAAAATCCCATCCGGTTGGGTTTTTTATAGTAAAAAATCAAACCGTTCGATTTAACTACATCATAATGACATAAATCATATTTTGTGCAAAAATCAGTGTCTTCAGCTACAAAATGCATGCAGATATTCTTTTAAACTAAATTTACTCTGACACCGTCATCCTACTATGGGTTGTTACTCACGGGGATAATACCTGTAATCACCGTCCCCGCCCGGGTTGATTTTTCTATCCGTGATTTTTTTTCTCAAGATTACAAAGCAGATTCCGTTACTATAGAATAGGGGGAACTATATATGTCGCCTTCAAAACGTTTTTCTGCCATGCCATTCCTCATCGCTTCATTGGCACTGGGCATCCAGCTTTCAGCGCAGACCTTTTCTTCATATGAACCGCCTAAAAACATCGGCGCCCCGGTGAACAGCTCTAAAAACGACTTCGCCCCGGCGATCAGCCCGGACGGGAGTTACATGATATTCAACTCCAACCGGTACGGCAAGTACCAGGACCTTTATATTGCGCACCTGAAAGACGGCATATGGAGCGAACCTGAACCGATGACGAAGCTCAATTCGCCCTACAACGATGAAACGCCCTTCCTTTCAGCCGACGGCACCGTGCTCCTCTTTTCTTCAGACAGGGACGGCAGCATCGAAATGCCCAAAGACGACCGTAACCAGATCAGGGTCTCCTTCGACCTGTACTGGTCGAAGCGCGTGGACGGAGAGTGGACCGCGCCGGAGCCGCTTCCCGGGGACGTCAACACGCAGTACCATGAAAAAACGCCGAGCCTCAGCAGGGACGGAAAGACGCTCTACTACTGTACGTGGCTCTTCGGCGACATGAACAGGACCGCCCTGGTGCAGGCCGAGTACCGCAATGGCGGTTTTGTGAACCCGAAGCCGCTCCCTCCCCCTTTCAACACCGGCCACCAGGACCTGGCACTGGTCCCCGCCGAAGACCTGAAGGGGTTCTTCTTCGCCTCCAACAGGCCCGACAGCATCGGCATGTTCGACATCTACTTCGTATCATACCGGAACGGGAAATTCGGCACGCCGCAGAACCTGGGCGAGAAGGTCAACAGCAGGGAAAACGAGATATTCCTCTCCCGGGCCGACCAGCGGTACTACATCTGCTCCGACCGCGGCGGCGGACTCGGCCAGTTTGACCTCTATTCCTCCTTCGTGTTCACGAAGGAGGCGGCCTTCGAAACGCGGGCCATTCACTTCGACTTTGACGAGGCCGTTATCCGGAAGGAATCGTATCCATACCTTGACGCCCTGTCGCAGTTCCTGAAGGAGCACGGCGACGCCAGGATCGAAATCATCGGCCACACCGACCTGCACGGCACCGACGATTACAACAACCGGTTGAGCCTGAAGCGCGCGGAAGCCGTGAAGAATTATCTCGCCGCCAGGGGGCTGGATCCGAAGCGGTTCACCATATCGGGAGCAGGTAAAAGCCAGCCGGTGGTCAACCAGACCGGCAAGGGGTTCGATGAACTGAACCGGCGCACGGAATTCAGGATCATGAAGAAATAAGGACCTGTCTTCGTCACGCGTGGCGGTGTCCCCCACCATGCGATCTCCGCAACAGCGGCCCGGCAGGGCCGGCCGGATGCGCGGGGCTGTTCGAGACGGCGCGGGACGGCGGACAAAAAACATTTGCTTTTTTTATCGCCATCGTCCACTGTCGTATATCCGGCCGCACCATGACGGCACCGCCATTACGGCCATAACGCGGAAACGCCACAGTATGATTGTAGAAATAAAGAAACTCCAGTATCTCATAAACAAGTACACCGACGAATTCAACTGTTTCTACCAGAACGACACGGTCATCGACGGCAAAAAGCACCGGGCGGGAAGCGAGGTGCTTCTTATTGACCTGAACCAGCTCATGAAGTCCGGCGTCAAGGAGCTGGAGGTGCAGTACAACGTAACCCTGTACGAATACCTCATCCGCGAGTACCCGGTGGAATACCGAAGACCGGCGCGGTGGGTCGATTCCGCCACCCTGGAGCGGATACTGGCGGACCTGGAGCAGGTGAACGCCCAGTCGAAGCGGAAGCGGTTCCTTTACGTCGTCGGCGACGTATACCGCAGCGAGGCGAAGGCGGCCCAGCAGGAGATCGCCCTCAGGCACGGCGACAGGCTGGATTTCCAGAAATGGAAGGGCATCAAGATCCACATCGTCAGCGGCCAGAAGTTCTTCCTCCGCGATTCGGAAATCGGCATAATCATTTTCGGCAACGTCAGGTCAGATGATTATGTTGACGAAAAAGACGGGTACCGCAAGAAGATCGACCTCGTGGGATCAATGTTGTCGCATAAGTTTGACAAGAAATTCGAGATATCGCCCGATTTCATACCCAACAAGGACATCTACCGCGTTGAGACGCCGGGCAGACTGGCCGAGGAGTATATCAGCACCAACGCAAAGCTTATCGCCTTCAATGAGTCACTGACCGCCCAGCAGAAAGAAGCTTTGCTCCAGGTAAAACGCTATGACCCCTTTGTCAGGATGATGGTCCTGCCGCCCCTCAGCCCCGATAAAATAGACGACATCCTCATACAGATGAAGATGGTCTACAACACGGACCGGTGGAAAAAATAAACGCCGGCCCCTGGGGAGCCGGCGTCATGGTTTCATCCATCGGTCGGGAGGCCTACCCGAAGAGGCGGGCAAAAATGCCCCTTTTCGGCTTTCTGGATTTTCCTTTTCTCTTACCCCTTGGTTTGCCCGGCACTTTCCTTTTCTTAGCGGTCTTCTTTTTCACGATCTTCTTCTGTACTGTTTTCTTTTTGGCCGCCTTCTTTTTCACGGTTTTCTTTCCGGCTGACTTCCTGCGCGGCGCGGTCTTCTTGACCTTCTTCTTCGCGGTCTTCCGGGAATCTTTCTTCTTCTTTGCCGACGTGGACTTCACTTCCGTCGGCGCGATCCGGAAATAGGTTTTGTGAAAATTCCTCATCTTGAATGATTGTATCGCCCTGGCGACCAGGTCGTCCGCCGATATGGCGTGGTACGACGATTCAATGAAGTCAAAGCAGAGATGGGCGAGGCCGCACCGCAGGTAGCTGGAAAGCTTTTCCTGGGGAGCGCCCTGGCGGAAGAGGACCATGAGCCATTTCCGGAGCTTCTGGTCCCCCCTGTCGAAGGTCTCCTCCGATAGTATCTTACCGGTCTTCCTCACGTGGGTGTTGAGCATGGAATGGACCTTTTTATAATCATCCATGTACCGGGGATCAATGACCCCCTCCTCCATCAGCTTCTTGTCCAGATCCGCAACCAGCTTAGCCTCGGCCATACCGTCACTCCTTTCGCGTTATGTGTTTCATCGATTCTGCACGATGGCGGGAAAAAATTCAATCACAAATCGGGCCCGTAGTTTATCATTACGATCCTCACCTTTTTCTCCTTTCCCTTGACTTCGAGGGGCGGCCTGTCGATCGAGTCGTACTTTTTCTTCGCCTGTTCAAAGAGGTCCCGCGACACGAATATCTCCCCCGGGCCCGCCGCGGAACAGAGCCGCGACGTCAGGTTCACCGCGTCGCCGACGCAGGCGAAATCCATGCGGAACCTCGAGCCTATGTTGCCCACGACCACGTCGCCGCCGTGGGCCCCGATCCCCACCTCGAAAACCGGCAGGCCGCTCCGGCTCCGTTCGGCGTTGGCCCGGGCGACGCCCCTCATTATTTTTATCGCCGTGTCGATGGCCCGGTCCGCCCTGGTCTCACCGGAGAAATGGGCCATGATCTGGTCGCCGACGAAATCGTCGATGTCGCCCTTGTTGCCTTTTACGATGTTCGACTGGAGCTCGAGGTAGAAGTTCAGCACCTCGATGACGGTCCCGGGATCGTTCTTCTCTGAAAAGGACGTGAAGCCGCGCACATCGGAGAAAATGAAGGCCAGGTTCTTCCTCCCGGTCACGCCAAGGTCGGGCCCGCCGTTGGCCGATTTTTTGCCTGCGATCATGCTCTTCGCCGACTGGGACACGAACTTTTCGAGATGGTACTTCACCTTGATCTCGTCGATCATGTAGTTGGTGATGTCGCCGAGCCTGCCGATCTCGTCATTGGAAGCTATCTCGATCTTCTCGTCGAGGTTCCCCCTGCCGACGTCAATGGCCCAGCGCTCGAGCTTTTTCAGGTTCCTGATGCTGTAGTTGAGCACGACCAGCACCGCGATGCAGCCGACGACGATCATGACAAGGGCGATCTTCACGATCAGCATGATATTCTCGGCCGATACCTTCCTGAAGACGTCCAGGTTGAACACGATGGCCAGAACGCCGAGCCTCCTGCTTTCCTCGACCCGGTCCGAAAGGGCTGCGAGCCTCGAAGCGATGAGGTCGTCGATCTCCTTGGCCTTCGACGAGGCGTCGTCCCGGTAGGCCCTGATTTTTTCTTCTTTCAGCGCGTAGAGCCAGCGGTCGCTCCAGAGCCACCGCTCGCGGGGAGGCACCTGCCTGTTCCTGAAGGTCATGCAGTGGCTGAACAGGGCATGAAAGAGAAAATCCGTATCATGCGATTTCACCACCGGGGGCCTGTCCCCCTTTTCCTTTTTTGTGGCCGCGGGATCGAAGTCCTTCCCGAGGATCTCGCGGTACCTGTTCCACAGGTAGAGATAGATCTGGTTTTTCCTCCACCGGGCGGCCCCGCGGTGCTCGTGATAGAGGCGTTTGAAGTCCTTCAGTATCGCAACGGCATCCCCCTTCTGGAGCACGATGGGATAGGTGATGGCGCGGTAATTCACCTCGCGCGGTTTTTTCTTTGTGGCGTCCCTGACGGTTTCCGTATAATCATAGGAGAGCAGCTTTTCCTCTTTCTGGCGGAGCCCCTCCGTGATATAGGGCGGCGCCTGGCGGCGGCGGTAGTCCCAGGGGCTGGTGCTGAACCTGGTCCTTCCGTATTCATCGGTGAGGAGGATCTTTACGATGTCGTCATTGTAGGTTAAAAAATTCTGCGACTCGCGCTGGATGATCTGGTACTTCGTCTGCAGCTCTTCAGGCGTCGTCTTTATGTTCTTGTCCAGGTAGAACTCGGCCGGCCCGGAGAGGATGTGGGTGAGCGACCGCGCCTTCGCGTTCTTTTCCTCTTCCACGAGACGGCGGTTGTTGAAGTACATGATGAAGGCAAGGACGGTGACGACGACGGCCATCACCAGGGTCAGGAGTCCCAGGAACCTGCTCCTCAGGCCGAAGTAGACCTCGCGCACATTGCCGAGCTCGCCTATCTCCCTGTTCTGCGGAAACAGGAGATGGAGCAGCCGTCTGCGCAACGGTTGTTTTTTTGAAGCCGCCAATCAGTCACCTGTATCATATTCCGATGATGCGGAATAAACAAAAGTTATCTCTCGCAGAGGCGCCGAGTCGCAGAGTTTTACTAATGTATTCATGCTATTCAATAGCTGGAACAAGCAGAAATTTTAAAAGGTCATTTATTCTATTTTTTTTCTTTGCGCCCCTGCGTCTCTGCGAGAAACTTTTTTCAGCATGTATGGATGTTCGTATTTATGAAAGCTCACGCGCCAAAGTCAAGTGAATAATTTCGCCGTCAGCGGTCGGGGAGCTTCCGCGCCAGGAACCAGTTGACGGGATTGGCGATGACGGTGAGGGCGCTTCGGGGCGCTTCGGGGACCATGAGCTGGGGCATGAGATAGAGGGAAGCGCCAAGGCCGTTGCGGCCGGCAATCTTCAGGAAATGATACGACGCATTGATGAAGAAATCCCTCGGAAAGACGCCCCCAAGGTTCGTGAATCCGTACCGGCGCAGTCCGTCCCGTATGAAGGTGACGCAGCTCCTGGTGATGATGTTGAAATCGCGGTATTTTTCCGGGCGCCGCGGATCGGGCCGGCCCAGGATTTCCCGCACCATGGCCTCATACTGGCCCCGGAGACGGACCGTGTCGAGGCCGGTGATGCGTAAAACGTGGATCGTGCGCATGAAATTCCTGCCGAACTTGTCATAGTAGGGCCTCTCCGGGTCCGCGACATTGAAGCGCCCCGTCAGCGGATCGGGGGCGAATTCGCCGAGGGCCGGCCGGTAAAAATATTCCTCCTCGGATATTATCTCGTTTTCATTGATGAGATGGGAAAAATTGAAGACGGCGCCGTTTACGTTGACGGCCAGGTGCCCGACGAAGGAGAGTGGATACTTCACCAGCCGCTCATTGTAGTAAAGCTCGACATAGGGCTCCTTTGAAGGCTCCCGGTACGGCCAGAGGATAAGGATGTTCCGACCGGTGCGGTAGTCCCTCTGCGGCAGATGCCGGGCATTGACCGTCGTCCCCAGCCAATGCGCCATGTACCCTTCCCAGATCGTTTCGTCCTCGAAATGTCTTTTACCGCTGGAATCAACGATAAAGGCAGTGCCGCCGTCCCTGGTCAGTATGCCGGTACAGATATCTTTCTTCATACTTACTTATTCTCTATTCAGCCGTCAGCAAGCCCCGGCAAGGGGAGGCCCGTCCGGCTGTTCCTGAAAAAAACGGCCCGGAGAGACCGATGTCAAGGATTTTTCTCCGTCCTCCCGGAACGGCACGACACCGCATAAAATAATGAATACCATTCATTTTTTAATTGACATTCAGCGCGGGGCGGCGACACCCTTATCAAGGGGGTTTGACTATACCCCCCTAAATCCACCGGTGGGGGAGATGGGTAATCAGTGCGTTCCCGAAAAGCCCCCCTCTGGGGGGTTGGGGGATTCTCAGGGACACCCCCTATATATGTTAACACAAGGAATCAACTATGCCCCAAATCGAACTCAATGGCGTGATGTACGAGGTTGACGAGGACGGGTTCCTCCAGCAGCCTGAAAAATGGACGGAAGCGATCGCCGCCGCCCTGGCGGAGAAAGAAGGGATCACGGGCCTCACCGACGAGCACTGGAAGGTGATCAACTACCTGCGCGCGTACTACCGGGACAACGGCATCGCCCCCATGGTGCGGAAGCTCACCAAGGAAACGGGGGTCCAGCTGAAGCAGATCTATGAACTCTTCCCGCAGGGGCCCGCAAACTCCGCGTGCAAGTGGGCGGGTCTGCCCAAACCGACCGGGTGCGTCTAGCAACGCCTGAAGGCCCCGCGTTGCCATGACCGGCAGCAAGCCAACGCTATCACGTCAGGGAATCGCCATCGCCGGCCTCAGGGGCGGCAGCGGCAAGACCCTGACCGCCCTGGGACTGATAGCCGCCCTGGAGCGGCGCGGGCTGTCAGTCGCCCCCTTCAAGAAAGGCCCTGATTACATCGACCCGGCATGGCTCTCCCACGCCGCCGGCCGCGACTGCCATAATCTCGATACCTATCTCCTTGACCCTGACACCATCACGCAGACGTACCTGACGCGCAACAGTTACTGCCAGGTCGCCCTCGTTGAGGGAAACCGGGGGATCTTTGACGGCGTTGATATCGAGGGGACCCACAGCATAGCGGAGCTGGCAAAGCTCCTGGGACTGCCGGTTATCCTGGTGGTGGACTGCGCCAAGGCGAGCCGCACCGTGGCGGCCCTGGTCCGCGGCTGCCAGGCCTTTGACCCGTGCCTGGCCCTGCGGGGCGTGATCCTGAACCGCGTCGCGGGCGAGCGCCACCGCTCCATCGCGGCCGGGGCCATCGAGCGCTACTGCGGCGTCCCGGTCCTGGGGGCCATCCCCCGCATCGCGGGCCTTGACCTGGCGGAGCGTCACCTGGGCCTCCTGCCGGTGAGCGAGCATTCCGCGCCCAGCCAGGTCGTGGGGCTGATAGCGGACGCGGTGGAGTCGTCGGTGGACATCGGCCGCGTCCTCGGCATCATGGAACAGCACGCGTATCCGTCATTCGCGATCGACGTGAAGGAGCAGCCATGGGCCGCGTCGGCCAGCGCCGAAGCGGCCGGCCCGGCCATAGGCGTCATCCGCGACAGCGCCTTCAGCTTCTACTACCCGGAAACCATCGAGGCCCTGCGCCGGCACGGCGCCAGGATCATCGAGATAGACTCCCTGCGCGACGGGCGGCTTCCCGCCGTGGAGGGGCTTTACATCGGCGGCGGGTTCCCCGAGACCCATGTCGAGAAGCTCTCCGCCAACCGCACCCTGATGAAATCCGTACGCGACGCCGTGGAAACGGGACTCCCGGTGTACGCCGAGTGCGGCGGCCTGGTGTACCTGTCGGAATCGCTGGAGGTGAACGGCACGAATTATCCGATGGCTGGCGTGTTCCCGCTCCGCTTCGGCGTGACGGAAAGGCCCCAGGGCCACGGTTACACATCCTTCACCGCGGACCGGGCCAATCCCTATTACCCGGCCGGAACATCGGTACGCGGCCATGAATTCAGGTATTCGCGGCTGACCGGGACGACAGCTCCGGTGGAGACCGTGTTTGCGATGGGCCGGGGCACCGGCCTCATGGAAGGCCGCGACGGCATTGTGCGGAACAACGCCCTCGGCACCTTCTGCCATACCCACGCCCTGGGACGCGGCGTATCCTGGCCGGAAGCCCTCGTGTCCAT
>CALMRZ010000034.1 GCA_937872225.1 uncultured Spirochaetota bacterium | reverse complement strand
GGTTTATAATCATATTTTTCCTCCTTGAAATTCCCTGCCACCGTCCGTGATGGCACTGATACATTTCTCTGTGTATATTCTGCTATTCGTCAGATATAAAAATTATTCTAAATTCGTTCTGAATTGATTATCGGCATTTATCTAAAAATATGAATTAAAATCATTATCTTTTGAGGTTTTAATATTTAATGCGAATTTATTACAACCCTTCATTGATGACACATTATGCTGTTCATGGAGATGTGGAAAACAGTCAGTGTTGTTGGGCGATTGAACTTTTATGTATAGTGTACCATTTACTCTGCGTAGTTTAAAGTGCGGGTTGCAGAAAGAATAGCGCGGCTCACGCGTTTATCAGTAAGGCTAAATAATTTGTCTTGATTTTTTTCGATAAAAAAAAGCAGTGTATTATGTCTACATCGCCCGTGCCGTGTAGAGATTCCATAGGGGATTGCCAGATGAAGAGAATCGGGTTTGACAACGAAAAATATCTCAACCAGCAGAAAAGCATGATCATGGAGCGGGTGAAGCTCTTTAACAACAAGCTGTACCTTGAATTCGGCGGGAAACTCATGTTCGATTACCATGCCGCGCGGGTCCTTCCCGGCTATGACCCGAACGTGAAAATGCGTCTTCTCCAGAAGCTTTCCGACAACGCGGATATCATACTCTGCATATATGCCGGCGACATCGAGCGGAAAAAGGTGCGGGCCGATTTCGGCATCACCTACGACGCCGACGCCCTGAAGCTCATCGACGACCTGAAGGACTGGGGCATCAGCATCCTGGCGGTGGTGATCACCCGCTACGAGAACCAGCCGGCGGCGAGCATATTCAAGAACAAGCTGGAGCGCCAGAACATCAAGGTCTACACGCACCGCTACACCAAGGGATATCCCACCGACGTGGACCTGGTGGTGAGCGACGAGGGATACGGCGCCAACGAGTACATCGAGACGAAGAGCCCCCTGGTGGTCGTGACCGGCCCCGGCCCCGGGAGCGGGAAAATGGCCACGTGCCTCTCCCAGGTCTACCATGACCACAAGCGCAACATCCAGAGCGGGTACGCGAAATTCGAGACCTTCCCGATCTGGAACATCCCCCTCAAGCACCCGGTCAATATCGCCTACGAGGCGGCCACGGCCGACATCGGGGACTTCAACCTCATTGACCCCTTCCACCAGGAAGCCTACGGCTCGATCGCCGTGAACTATAACCGGGACGTTGACACCTTCCCCGTGCTGAGAAGAATTCTAGAGAGGATCATGGGCGGGAAATCCATGTACAAGTCCCCCACGGACATGGGCGTCAACTGCGCCGGCTTCGGCATCGTCGATGACGAGGCGGTCCGCGAGGCTGCTCGGCAGGAGGCGATCCGGCGGTATTTCCGCTATTCCTGCGAGTATGCCGTCGGCTTCGCGAGCAGGGAAACGGTCCAGCGGGTGGAACTCCTCATGGACGAACTGGCGGTGAAGCAGGAGGACCGGATCGTGGTCGCGCCGGCCCGGAGGGCGGCCGTCGAGGCGAAGGAGCAGGGCAAGGGAAACGAGGGCATATACTGCGGCGCCGCCATCGAGCTCAAGGACGGCACCATCGTGACGGGAAAGAATTCCCCCCTCTTCCATGCCGCCACGAGCGTCATCCTCAACGCCATCAAGAAGCTCGCGGAAATACCGGACCGCATCCATCTCCTGTCGCCGCAGATCATCGAGTCGATCAAGAGCATGAAGGGCGACGTCCTGGGGGCGAAGTCCCTGAGCCTTAACCTGGAGGAGACCCTCATCGCCCTTTCGATAGGGGCGGCGACGAACCCCACGGCCCACGCGGCCATGGAGAAGCTGAAGGAACTGGCCTCGTGCGAGATGCACATGACCCATATCCCGACGCCCGGCGACGAGGCGGGGCTCAGGAAACTGGGCATCAACCTTACCACGGAGCCGTTTTTTTCGACCAAGAGCCTGTTTATAGCTTAAGCTGCGGATGCGCACTGCCGTAGTTATTCCTGGAGGCGCGTATGAGCAAACTGGTCAAGTATTTCGGGGTCAATATCAAGAAAGGCGATTACATCTTCCGCGAGGGCGATCCGGCGGATTTCATGTACATGATCCACAAGGGCAGGGTGCAGATCAGCAAGGGAATCGGGACATTCGACGAAAAGATACGGATACTGGGCGAAGGAGAGTTCATCGGCGAGATGGCGGTCATTAATTCAATGCCCCGCTCCGCGAACGCCCTTGCCGTCGAGGACTGCGTCCTCATAAAGATGGACCGCGAATCTTTTGACAAGACGGTCCAGAAGAACCACGAATTTTCCGTAAGCGTCATTCAGCTCCTCTCCGACCGCCTGCGGGAGACCGACGAGATGCTCATGGTCTACGCGAAGAACGACCGGGTCCAGAGGCTGTACTCCATGGTGCTCGCGGAGATGATAACGGAGGGCAAGAGGGACGGGTCCGGCCAGTGGTGCCTTCTGAACAGGGACGCCTTCGTGAGACGGGCGATGGAGCGCCTCAAATGGGAGCGGAACAGCATCCTCTCGGTCCTTGCCGAGCTGGTGGCCATGGAGCGGCTCAGGGTCAAAAAAGACCGGGGCGGGTCCGAATGGATCGCCTTCAAGATCGATTAGCCGTGGAATGCCGCTCAGGCCTGCGGGCTATTTCCTCGCGAAGGTCAGGCCCAGAAAACTGAACCGGTCCGTTTTTGAGATATCAGCGACATAGGTGAAGCTGTTTTTGGTAAAGCGGAGGCCCTTCGGTATGTCCCGGTCATCCAGCTGCTGCGTCACGATCACCGCCGTGCGGGCCCTGCAGTCAAAGCAGAGCATGTCTCTTCCCTCTGACGCCTTCCGGTAATTCTTAATGATTGCGCCCCTCTTTTTTCCTTCGTTGCCGGACACGATCGCCGTGTCTGTCCCGGGAAAGTAATACTTCATATGCGATGCCCAGGGCTCGTTCATCCGCACCTCGGCGCCCTCGTGGAAGGGATGAAGCTGGTCGATTATCAGGAGCGTTTCGCCGGGACCGGCGCCGTCGGTGAAGCGGCGGATTTCATCGATCAGGAGGGAATACCGGAGATTGTCCTCGCGGACGCTGCTCAGGTTGAAGTAGAGGATGTAGGGAGTGATCCCCTTGAGAACGCGGTCGACGGCGGACAGTTCATGATGGCCGTACAGCCTGGTGCGGAAGGGATAGGTCGTGGTTCCCGGCACCGTTATGAGAAACGCCTGCGCCGCCAGCGTAAGGAGGATGATGGCCAGCCCCCAGCGCGTGCCGCCCAGGACCCTGATCCCGAATGCGGCCACCACCATGATGGCAGGCAACAGCATGAGGATGTATCCCGGCTGCCCGAAGTGCACCAGGGTGTAGACAAATACCGGTGGCAGCAGGGAGCAGGCAAGCATGGGGAGGATCTCCGACCTGCTGAAGGATATCCCCGCATCCTTCACGGCCCTGCCGTATAGAGCGCGCGAACAGAGCGCGGCGGTCCCCGCCGCCAGGAGCGGAAGAACGCACAGGACGCAGGCGAGAAGGATGGAATTGAAATACCGGATCTGGTTTGCGACCATGGCCATGGGGGCGCCGTCTAGGATCGACGTGCGGCTCGAGGTTTCGCTCCTGAAGCTTCTGATGACATGGAGGAAACGCGAAATCCTGCCGGTCATCATGACCGTTGGCGCAAGCCACGTCAGCACTATAGCGGCGAAGATGCACGATCCCGTCATGGTCATCTTTATTACGGTTCGCGCATACCCGCCGGGGTCCGCTTCCCGTTCCCGCTTGATGATGATGACAAGCGTAAAGAGGGCGACGCCGGCCAGGAGGAGCATGGAGGTCGGCCTGAAGCCGGCCACCAGGGCAAGGAGCGCCATCTGCGCGTAGAAGGCCCGGGCCGGCCGCGCCGCGCGGGCAAGGAGCGCCGTGTACAGTGCTGCCGCGGTGGCGAAGCAGTCAATGGCATAGGTCAGGGCGACTTCACGGTAGAACCAGAACACGGGATTGAAGGCGAATATGAGGGTCCCCCAGAGGGCCGTGTTCCTCCCGAAGAGGGCGGCGAGGACGCGATAGAACAGGAGAATCCCCGCCAAGGCGAATATGTTGGCAAGAAGTATGAGGGACAGATTGTCGTCCCCGGCGATGAAGCGCAGCGCCTTCCCGAGGAAAATGAACAGGGGATACCCGGGGGCATGGGGCTGGAATGTTTCCATGCTGTAATAATGCATACCCAGGGCGGAATTCGCCGAATCAATGCAGTACAGATAGTTGTAGAAGAAGGGGTGGTCACGTCCGGTGTCAAAAGGGCGATGGCGGTCATTGCGGCGATATCGGATTTTTCAAGTTTGTTCACGGTGTTCATCGTATAACCCCGTTACGGTTAAAATGATCCATGGACAGGCACAACGGACGCGGCCGGCTTTTCATCGTCAGCAGGACACAAGTATGATGCCGCCCACGATGAGGACGATTCCCGTTCCCTGGGTCAGGGTCAGCCGCTCGTTGAGAAAAATCATGGACAGAGTCACCAGGCCGGCCACGCTCAATCCCACCACGATGGGGTACGCCAGCGAGATGGGGATGTTCTGGAGGGCCTTGGCGTAAAAGAGGAAATTGATGCCGAAAAAGGCCACGGCCAGGTAAAAGGCGAACATCTTCATCTGGGTGATGAAGTCGGGGTGCTTGCTCGCGACAAAGGCCTTCAGCGTGAAATTCGCCGCGACGTTGAACACCACGGAAAAAAGGAGAAAGACGTATTTGCTTGCCATGGGGCCTCCGTTGTATGGTGTGCCGCGTCAGCCTGTCCGGCCTTCATGCTTGGTGGCAATCAGGCCCAGGGCGAACCGGATGGCCTGCCGCAGGACGCGTGAATTAAATGACGATGATGAAAATACGTAATGGATGGGTGTTTCGGCTATGCTCATGCCCGCCCGGGCGCAGAGCGACAGGGCCTCCATGTGAAAGTCGAAGGACTTTGACCGGAGGGCCGCTTCGGCGATAGTCCGCGCGGCCCGGTGGCTGTACCGGCGGTACCCGCTGGTGCAGTCACGGATGAAGGGCCTCCGTATGGTGAAATAGGAAGGCGATATGGCGTAATTCACCACCAGGGCGCCCATGCGGCTGATGGCCCTGCGGTACAGGGGCACGTTCTCGGTTTTCGAGCGGGAGCCGATAACGACATCGACGGCCCGGTCGGCCCCGATGAAACCCGGAAGCGCGTCGGGGTCATGGGAAAGACCGGCGTCCATCGTGACGATGAAATCATAGCCGTTCTCCACCCCAAACTTCAAACCGTCCTGGATCCCCAGGGGGATGTGGGTCGACTTCACGTGGGTTATGATGAAAAGCCGGTGCGGATACGCCCCCCGCTTCGACTCGGCGAGAATCCCGGCCAGTATCTTCGGCGTCGCGTCGGTGCTGCCGTCGTCGGTGACCGAGACATCGGCGTGACGAAGGGCGCGGGTCACCACTTCGCGGATGGTGTCCTGCTCGTTGCGCGCCGGAATGACCACCAGGCACCGCGGCCCGCCGGTTTTTTTGCTTGCTTTTTTGCCGGTTCCTCTCATTTAAGGAAATCCTCCGCCATCTCGATGTCTTCCTTGGTGTTGATGTTGACGTAGCGGTCGCAGATCATGAAGGAGCGCACGTCCATGCCGTCGTCGATGGCGCACTGTATCAGGTCGGGAAGCTCTTTTTCGTTGCGCTCATGGTGTATGGGCGTGTACTCGATGTAATCAAAGATCCTGTTGTTGAATATGCAGTCGCCGGTGCCCATGAACTCGTTCAGGGGGTTGCGGGGCTTTTCTATCAGGCGGTAGATCTGCCGGTCGCTGCCCTGGATCAGGGTGTATGTCTTTTTTATGAGGTTGCGGTTTTCCACGGCGAGGATGCCGCAGATGGCGAAGGCGCCGTTTTTCCGGTACTCGTCGATCATCGCCCCGTGGCGCGGGTTCAGCATGATCTCGTCCGCCAGCATGAGCATGAAATCGCTCCTGTCGATCGTTTCCCGGGCGCATTCTATGGCGTGGACCAGTCCCTTCTGCTCCCTCTGGATCACGTAGCGGATGGTGATGTCATGGTAGCGGTTCCCGAGGTAGTTGATGATGTCCTCCGCGCGGTACCCGACGACGATGACGATCTCGTCGACGCCGGCGTTTTTCGCGCAGTCGAGGTTGTACTCGATGGCCGGACGCCCCTTGACCCTGATCATGCATTTATTACGATCGGCGGAGAGGTCGTCGAGACGTTTGCCGCGGCCGCCGGCCAGCAGTAATGCTTTCATGTTAATTCTCCCGGTGCGATACAGGTGACGCGCTGGCGAAGTCTCACGCGGTTGACGGGCAGCGCTTGCTATTCTCTCGATCCCGCGTCCGGTGCGCGTTTCGGGATGGTGCCGCGGAGGGATCAGGCTCCGCAGGGTTCCTGCGTCAATTTCCCGATATTCTATACGCTACCATTCAACTACGGCGCTGAAAATAATCAAGATATTTTTAATGCATAACGGATTTGGCGTCCGTCACTCGCTGTCCGGATACCGCTGCATGATGTTGCGGATTATTTCCAGGTTGCCGAAGAATATCTCCACCAGGTCGGGGTCGAATTTTTTTCCCGACATGGCCCGGATCTCCTTCAGGACCGATTCGTGGTCCCACGCTTCCTTGTACACCCGCTTTGACGACAGGGCGTCGAACACGTCCGCCAGGGCTACGATCCTCCCGAAAATGGGGATCTCCTCCCCCTTGAGGGGGACGGGTTTTCCGGTCGCGTCCATTTCCAGGGCCTTGCCGGTTTCAACGTCGATGCGTCCGGGATAACCGGTGCCGTCCCAGTTCTCGTGGTGGGTGAGTGCCACGATTGCCGCCATCTCGTCGAATTCCGACTGCCGCAGCTTGAAGAGGCGCGCCCCCTGGCAGCAGTGGGTCTTCATGATTTCGAATTCTTCGGGGGTGAATTTCGCCGGCTTTTTCAGGATAAGGTCCGACACCGCCACCTTGCCCACGTCGTGGAGCATGGCGGCCATGCGGAGCACGTCCTTTTTCCGAAAGACCTCGTCCCGGGGGATCATTTTAATGTCCGCCCAGCGCTCGTAGATCTCCACGGCGTAGGAGGCGACCCGGTTGACATGGGCCCCGGTCTCCTTCGGGTCCCTGAGTTCCGCCATGTTGATCATCCGGAGGATGAGGGCCCGGGTCATCTGCGCCCTCTGGAGGATGATGCTGGCCATGTTGGCGAAGTGGAGCGCTATCATCTCGTCCGCGGGATCGAAGGTGCCGCAGAATTCGGCGCATTCGTCAAAATCGCTCTTGTTGCCGTCAGGGCTGAGGGAGTTGATGATCTGCATGATCCCCAGTATCTCGTTCCGGCTGTTCTTCAGGGGGATGGTGAGCATCGATTTGGTCCGGTATCCGGATTTCTTGTCATTGGTGGGATCGAACTTGTAGGGCGCGTCTGACGGTATGTTGTAGGCGTCCGGTATGTTGATGATCTCGCCGGTGAGGGCGGCATAGCCGGAGATGGAGCTCCTGTTGATCTTTGTCCTGAAGGTGGTGTAAATCAGCTTTTCCCCCGGCTTGAGCTTCCGTTCGAGGGAGGCCGTCTGCACATGGCTGGTGAAGATCAGCTCGTCCCCTTCCTTTATCTGTATCGATCCGGCGTCGGCGTTCAGGATCTTCCGCGCCTCTGTGAGGATCCTGTCCAGGAGTATGTCCAGGTCTTGCACCGTGTTGAGTTCGGAGCTGAGCTTGATGATGTCGTTCAGCTTGATCGCCTTGTCGTGCATCGATACCGCCGTAAAGAAAGTTAATCGCGGATTACTATAACTGAAATTAAAGATAACCACGGATTGTCATTAATGCAATTACTTTTTCAGTATAACTTACAATGTTTCATCAACGTAAAATTGTCATGCTGAATGGAAAATAAGAAAGACGCCCCCGCCGTGCTCTTGCTATATTGAAGGCGGTACATGAAATGACAGCCATACAATCACCGGGCCGGGACGGCGCCCGTCCCGCACAGGATACCCCGCCGTCGATTCATAACGACAAGAATGGATCGCGGGAAATGCGCGAGCTGACGCTCCTGTATGAAATCAGCAGCGCCCTGAACGGCACCCTCGACCTGCGCACCGTGCTGGACCAGGTGCTCGCGATGATGGCGGAGCGCATGGACATGCTCCGCGGCACCTTCACGATCCTGAACAGGAAGACCGGGGAGATCGTGATCGAGGAAGCGTACGGCCTCACGCCGGAGGAGCGGGCGAAGGGGCGCTACAGCGTCGGGGAGGGGGTCACCGGCAGGGTGGTGGAAACGGGCCTGCCGGCGGTCGTCCCGCGCATATCGGACGAGCCGATGTTTCTTGACCGGACCGGCTCGCGGAAACAGCTCGACAAGCAGGACATCGCCTTCATCTGCGTCCCCATAAAGACCGGCAACGAAGTGATCGGCGCCCTTTCCGTGGACCGGCTGTTCAACGAAACCATATCGCTGGAGGAAGACGTCCGTCTTCTCACGATCATATCATCCATCATTGCCCAGGCGGTGCGGCTGCGCCAGCTCGCCCAGGAGGAGCTGGACAGGCTCCGGGAGGAGAACCGAAGGCTCCATGACGAGCTGAAAACCGCGAACCGGCCGGATTCGATAATCGGCAACGCCCGGGCCATGCTGGAGGTCTACTCCCTTATAGAGCGGGTCCGCGACACGAAGACCACGGTGATGATCCTCGGCGAAAGCGGCGTGGGCAAGGAAAAGGTCGCCCAGGCCATTCACTACGGATCCAACCGGGCCGACAGGCCCTTTGTGGCGGTAAACTGCGCCGCCCTTCCCGAGTCCCTCATAGAGAGCGAGCTTTTCGGGTACGAGCGGGGCGCCTTCACCGGCGCTGTCGCGGCCCGGAAGGGACGCTTCGAGATGGCCGACGGCGGCACGCTCTTTCTCGACGAGCTGGGCGATCTTCCGTACATGATGCAGATCAAGCTCCTCCGGGTGATCCAGGAGCGGGCCTTCGAGAGGATCGGCGGAACGGTGACCATAACCGTGGACGTCCGGATCATCGCGGCCACGAACCGGGACCTGGAGGCGCTGGTGCAGGAGGGGAAATTCAGGGAGGACCTTTTCTACCGTCTCAACGTCTTCCCGATCGTGGTGCCGCCCCTGCGGGAGCGCAAGTCCGACATCATGCTCCTGGCGGACCACTTCATAGAGAAATATGCCGCCCACCACGGCAAGACCGTGGCCCGCATCTCCACGCCCGCCATTGACATGCTGATGTCATACCACTGGCCGGGGAACGTGCGGGAGCTGGAAAACTGCATCGAGCGGGCGGTCATCCTGACCAGCGACGGCGTCATCCATTCCTACCATCTGCCACCGAGCCTGCAGACCGCAGGGGCCGCCGGAAACGGAGGTATGTCAACGCTGAAAGACATGGTCTCGACCATTGAAAAGGAGATCATCGTTGAAGAATTGAAGCGCTCCCAGGGGAATATGTCGAAGGCGGCCCGGGCCCTGGGCATCACCGAGCGGATCATTGGCCTCCGCGTGGAAAAGTTCGGCATCGACCTGAAGCGCTTCAAAGAGTAATTCATTTAATCACCTACATTTATGTAACTTCATGAATTCCAATCCTACAATTATGTAATTTTTTCTTCAACCTTCCGCTTCCCCCTGCGCGCCGGGCAGCGAAGGAAACATGAATCAAGCTGATCGTGCCGATGTGATATCGATGTGTCGTCCCTCTGTATTACGGCCATGTTAACTTGTGCCGAAGAAAAGCCTGTTTTCCGTCCCTCTCGTTAATCTGGCACGCGCCGTGCTATATCAATAATCATGTATGAATTTCCGGCGGACCGCGGCTTCGCGGGTTTTCAAAGGACAGTTCAAAGATTCTATCAATAGTATTTCGGAGGACATATGAGAAAGGTTTTCACAACAGTGTCGCTGGCGCTGGTCATCTGCGCCGCAGCGATGAAGGTTTTCGGCGCTGAAACCGCGCCCGCCGCGGCCGTTACGCCGGATGCGCTGGAGGCATTTAAAAAATCGATGCAGGTCGGCGTCGACACGGCCTGGGTGCTCTTCACCGCGTTTCTTGTTTTTTTCATGAACCTGGGGTTCGCCATGGTCGAATCCGGGCTGTGCCGGGCCAAGAACTCGGTCAACATCCTGGCGAAGAACTTCATCGTCTTCGCTGTCGCGTCAATATCCTTCTGGCTGATCGGCTGGGGCCTCATGTTCGGAAATGGCAATCCCTTCATCGGCCTTGAGGGCATCTTATTCGCCGGTGGCGCCGACAACAGTCCGGCCATTGGCGACGCATACCAGGGAGCATACAAGGCACTCAACTGGACCGGCGTGCCCCTGTGGGCCAAGTTTTTCTTCCAGCTGGTATTTGCCGGCACCGCGGCTACCATCGTTTCCGGCGCAGTGGCGGAACGGATAAAATTCAAATCGTTCATCGTATTTTCATTCATCCTGGTTGCCGTAATGTATCCAATTACCGGTCACTGGATCTGGGGCGGCGGCTGGCTGCAATCTCTGGGAATGTTTGACTTCGCCGGCTCTTCCGTGGTCCATTCCGTGGGCGGCTGGGCTGCCCTGGCGGGGGTCATCCTTCTCGGGCCGCGCTTCGGCAAATACCGCGCGGACGGCTCGGTGAACCCCATCTTCGGCCACAACATGTCGATGGTGACCCTGGGGGGCCTGGTGCTCTGGTTCGGCTGGTTCGGCTTCAACCCGGGATCAACCATGGGGGTCGGCGACGGGAGCGCCATAGCCCATGTCGCAGTCACCACCAACACAGCTGCAGCGACGGCAATTCTGAGCTCCACCATCATGTCATGGGCGCTGCAGAAGAAGCCCGACCTCTCCATGATCATCAACGGCGCCCTGGCCGGCCTGGTGGCCATCACCGCGCCCTGCGCCTTTGTCAGCGTGAAATCCGCGGCAGTCATCGGCCTCATGGCGGGCGTGCTGGTGGTCTTCGCGGTCATCATGTTCGACAAGCTGAAACTTGACGACCCGGTGGGCGCCCTCTCCGTGCATCTTGTGAACGGCATTTTCGGCACCCTGGCCGTGGGGCTGTTCGCCCAGGACAAGATAACCGGCACGGCCACGGGTAACGGCCTCTTCTACGGCGGCGGCATGAAGCTTCTCGGGGCCCAGACGATCGGCGTGCTGGCCGTGGGTGCCTTCACCTTCATCGTTGCCTTTGCGGTCTGGTTTGTCATCAAGCTGGTCATGGGCATCAAGGTGTCCCGCGAAGAGGAGATCCAGGGCCTGGATATCGGCGAGCACGGCATGAAAGGGTATCCTGATTTTCAGGGGTTCCTGACCAAGTAGCTCCGGCCCCGATCATGCGGCAATAGAATAACTATAACAAAGGAGATAATGCAATGAAACTCATAATAGCAGTGGTGCAGCCGGAAAAGCTGACCGACGTGAAGCAGGCCCTGACCGAGGCGAGCGTGGGCAAAATGACGGTATCCAACGTCATAGGGTGCGGTTCCCAGGGGGGATACACCGAAACGTACCGCGGCGCTGTAACCGAGGTGAACCTCTTGGATAAAGTGCGCTTTGAGATAGCGGTCAATGATTCCTTCGTGAAGCCGGCGGTCGACGCCATCGTCAAGGGGGCGCGATCCGGCAACATAGGTGACGGGAAGATTTTTGTCGTTCCCCTCGAGGAGTGCATCAGGGTCCGGACCGGTGAAACCGGCAGCGACGCCATAGGATAGTGATTGCCGCGGCGCGCCGGCCGATTCCGGCCTGCGCGCAACGGCTTTATAATAGGTTCAGAATATATCAATGGAGAGATAAGATGAAAAAGTTTATAAGTATGATTATCATGGTTGCTTTTATATCCGGCGCCGCGCTGGCGCAGGATAAGAAGGAAGACGCGGAGAAAAAAAGCGAGCCGATAGGTCTTTACGGGGGTATCGACTATTACAGCAACTACCTCTGGCGCGGGACTAAATTTTTCAACGGCGACGGCGCCTTCATCCCGAAGGTCTCCTGGAACGTGATGGGCACGGGCCTGGTTCTGTCCGTGGCCGGGGAGATTTCGGCGAGCTGGGTCTTCAACGGCTTTTCGAAGAAGCCAGGGAAGTATGAGTACCGCTTCGATTCGTCGGGTACCCCCTACCGGCGGCAGCTCAATTTCAACCACCTTGCCTACGCGACCCAGAGCCTCGATTTCGGCGCGGATTATTCCTACACCATCAAGGACGCCGTGACCATCGGCGCCAGCTTCTGGTACTGGTGGTACTTCAATTCGCGCAACGCCCGGGAATACGCCCGGCCCCAGGTGGACGGTCTGAACACCGTGTCCTATGTGGACGTCAGCTTCTTCACCACGACCCTGACCGTCGGGCTGCCCATCGTCCCCTATGTCAACCCGACCTTTTCCCTGACCCATGATTACTATACGGGGCTCAAGCGGGGCGGGGATTATTACGTGACGATGGGGATAAGCCATCCCTTCGAGCTGACCAAGGAGGTGGCGCTTACGCCTGGGCTCAGCGCCGGGTACTATTATCAGACCACGGCGAAACTGACCAGGTATAATCTGATGGTGGACCCCTCTGCCGGGGCCCTGGACACCACGGCGAGTTTCGCCTACAGCGGCCAGACCAGGACCATCACCTACGGCGGCGTGAAGCAGGTCAGGACCCCCCTGAAGAAGGGCTTCAGCGACATCACGCCGAGCCTGGTCTTTACTTTTACCAAGGGGCCGGTCTCGCTGAACGGCGGGTTTTACTGGTGCATTGTCCCCTCAAAGACCTGGTACAACGGAGCGGAGGTGCACCGCCTTTACGCCAAGGTGGGCGCTTCATTTGCCATATAACGCACAATAACGAGTTCGCCCCCTCAATCACCCGGAGGGGGACTTCTAATCAGAACGAACCCCAGCCCCCTCTGGGGGGCTGGGGGGGTCTTTCAGGATCGTCCTTTTTAAAGCTCCAGTACCATTCCGTCCCGGGCGGCTATGGTCGGTTTGAAGATCCGCCGCGCGACCTTCTGCGCCTCCCCGCGGGAGGCAAGGTCGGGATAACGGCTGGCGTCGAAATGGGTAAGGGCCAGTCGTTTTGTTCCGCATTCCACCGCGGCTGCGGCCGCGTCCTCCGGCCTGAGGTGGGGCCAGCTGTCCGGCTTCTGGCCCGGCAGGTATGACGATTCGCAGATGAGGAGGTCCGAACCCCGGCCCAGGCTGATAAGGCCGGGGCAGGGGCCGGTGTCGGTGCAGTAGGCAATGACCCTGCCGCCGACGGCAAAGCGGTACCCGTAGCACATGGTGGAGTGGACCAGGGGCGCGAATTCCACGCCGAAAGCCGCCGGCCTGTCCCGTTCGATTTCGAACAGCTCCGCCTTCATGGGAAGATGTTCAAAAGGAGCGGTGTAGGGACGCCGGAGCAGGGCCCCGAGATATTTTCTGGTTCCCTTCGGGCCGTATATCCCCACCGGATTGGTGAACCTGAACTTGGGAAGGACATGGAGTCCGACGATATGGTCCAGGTGAAAATGACTGAGGAAAAGATATACCGGCTTTTTCTTTTTTATGTATCGGTCCGCCCCGTGGATGCCGTTGCCCGCGTCAAGGATGATGTACTCGCGGGGCGTCTCGATCAGCGTGCAGATGGTGTTTCCTGCCTGCGTGTCAAACCACCCGTTGGTCCCAAGAAAAATCACCTTAACCATTTTTTACCATAATAAGGGGCTCCGCCCCTTAAACCCCGTAAAAAATTTACGTTAACTACACAGAAATTACAATGTACTATTTCGATCCCATACAGTCAATTGAAATCGTCGGCAATAGAGTAATAATGATGGGTAGCAGTATTTTCATAGGGGTGGGGACCTGTCCCGCGAACAGGCGGCACGGATGCCGCCGGCAGCCGAGTCTTACAGGAAGTAACTACGAGGCGGAGTGAGCGGGACAGGTCCCCACCCCTAAAATTAGAATGCCCCAAAAAACCGATGATTGAAAGTTGCACCGCGTCCCTAATAATCATTGACAATTTGCATAACCGGGTAAGATTGATAATAATCCCTTCGCAGGAGCCCTGCCATGCTACAGATGATCAAGCGCTACTTCAAGTTCGATGAACTCAACACGGATTTCAGGCACGAGACCATGGGCGGCCTCACTACCTTCATAACCATGGCCTATATCATCATCGTGAACCCGAAGATACTGGAGATCGCGGGAATACCCTTCGGCCCCTCCATGGTGGCCACCATCATATCGGCCTTCTTCGGCACCATGCTGATGGGGGTCTACGCGAAGCGGCCCTTTGCCGTCGCCCCCTACATGGGGCAGAACGCCTTCATCGCCTTCACCGTGGTCAAGGTGATGGGCTTTTCCTGGCAGACCGCCCTGGGGGCCATCTTCATCGGCGGAATGCTCTTTACGGCCCTGACCCTCTTCAGGGTCCGGTCGTGGCTGGCGAACCTGATCCCGATGAACCTGAAGATAGCCTTTGCCGTGGGGATCGGCCTGTTCCTCACCTTCATCGGCCTGAACGAATCGGGCATCGTCTCCATCGGCGTGCCCGGGGCGCCCGTGAACATAGGCAAGCTGGGACAGCCTGCCCAGATCATGGCCATCGTCACGGTCCTGGCCATCGCCTTTCTCATGATACGGAAGATAAAGGGCTCGATGCTCATCGGCATTCTCGGGGCCACCGGCATCGCCCTGCTGCTGCAGTGGCTCGCGCCGGGGATCCTGCCCGAGGGGAAGAGCCTGGTGCAGGTGCCGGAGGCCCTGGTGAGCCTGCCCCCGAGCCTGGGGCCGGTCTTTTTGCAACTCGACATCCTGGGCGCCCTCTCCTGGGGTTTCTTCTCGGTCATACTGACGGTGTTCGTCATGGACTTCGTCGACACCATGGGGACCCTGATCGGCCTGTCGTACCGGGCGAAGCTCCTGGACGAGAAGGGCGAGCTTCCGGAGATCGAAAAGCCGATGCTCTGCGACGCCCTGGCCACGACGGTCGCGTCCCTGTTGGGCACCACCACCACCGGCGCCTACATCGAGTCCGCCGCCGGCATCGAGGAGGGGGCCAAGTCCGGCTTCGCCTCGGTCGTGACCGCGGTCCTGTTCCTCTCGGCGCTCTTCTTCGCCCCCCTGTTCTCGGTGATCCCGCCCTTCGCCTACGGCCCGGCCCTGATCATCGTGGGGATGCTCATGATATCGCCGGTGACGAGCATTAATTTCGACGACCTGTCGGAGCTCATCCCGTCCTTCATCACCATAACCCTGATGTGCTTCACCTACAACCTGGGGATCGGGATGACGGCGGGGTTCGTCTCATATCCCGTCATCAAGCTTTTCGCCGGCAGGGTGCGCGAGGTGAACGCGGGGATGTGGGTCCTCTTCGCCTTTTCCCTGGCCTTTTTCATCTTTTATCCCTACTGACGGGAACGGCCGGGAAGCATGAAACATACCCCTGATCCGGAAGAGAGAAGGCTGAAAAGCGAATACCGCGCCGATATGCTGAACGACTATCTCAGGTTTTCGGTGATCGGCGTCTTTGTCATCTTCCTGGGAATCGCCTACTATATCTACGAGGATTCCGTCAACGGGCTCCCGCGGATCTCCGTCCTGTTCCGCCTGGTGCCGGTTGTTCTTTCCGCAGCGCTCCTGGCGTCGATACTGACGCCGCTCAGGAAACGGACCGGCTTCATCATCACCCTCTATTATATCTGTCTCGGCGGCCTCATGACCATGATGGCCGGCCTCGTGGTCATCGTGGCAGGCACGATCAATTATGAATCGTACGTCCTGGGCACCGTGGTGGTGACCATATGCTGCTTCCTCTGCAGTTTCCAGGGCATGAAGTACCTGGTGCCGGTGTACGCGCTGCCCCTGGCAGCCGCCCTGACGGGAATCATCGCCGGCGGCAAGGTCCCGGCCGGACGCATCATGATCATGTCGAACCCCCTCATCGTGGCCGGGGTCTGCTGCCTCATGGCGGAAATACAGAACCGGAACCGGTTCAGGGCGTACCGCGCGAGCAGGATCATCGAAGACCAGAACGCCCTCCTGAACAGGGAACTTGCCCTGGCCATGGCGGTGCAGCGGAACATCCTTCCCTCCGCGATGCCGGACCTGAAGAGCGTGGAGGTGGCCGTGGAGTACATCCCCATGATAGGGATCGGCGGCGACCTCTATGACTTCATCGAGTTCGGGGAGCGGGGCTCCTTTGGCCTCTTCGTCTGCGACGTTTCCGGCCACGGCGTGTCCGCGGCCCTGGTGTCGAGCATGGTGAAGGCGCACCTGAGCTCCGTGCGCCACGACGGGGGGTCCCCTGCCGCGCTCCTCCGGTACCTCAACGAGAAGCTCTGCGGGCAGATCAGCGAGCACTTCGTCACCGCCTTTTACGGCGTCTACCGGGCGGCAGACCGCTCCTTCGTCTTCGCCCGGGGCGGCCACGGCTACCCGATACTGGAGCGCGGACGCGAACTGTCGGAGATCAAAAGCCGCGGCGGCTTCCTGGGCAGGTTCCGGACCATGGCTTTCGAGGAGAAGGAGGTCCGCCTGGAGTCCGGGGACCGGCTCATCCTGTACACGGACGGCATCATCGAGGCCCGGGACGACGCCGCCGGGACAATCTTCGGCGAGGAGCGGCTCATGGACGCCCTCAGGGCGAACAAGGCCCTGGAAGGCAACAGCCATATCAACGCCGTCATAGATTCGGTGAGACGGTTCCAGGGAAGGGACGACTTTGACGACGACGTGTGCCTCATCACCATGAAGGTCCGGTGAATACTCACCGGTTCCGCTTCAGCTTCTTCCTTCTCCGCACGCTGTACCCGAAATAGCCCATGGGTCGTCCCAGGCCGCAGTAGTCGCCGTGGTTATAGCAGGCCAGGCCCGCCCGGTCCAGGCAGAGCTTTCCCTTCGCGTCGATGAGGCCCTCGTCCACGTTGACCGCCACGATCCGGGCCAGGAACATGTCGTGGGAGCCGAGGGGGATGATGCGGTCCACCCGGCATTCGATGTTGACCGGGCTCTCCGCGATCAGGGGCACATCCACGACCGACGCCGGCTCCGCCGTGAGCTTCGCCATTTTGAACTTGTCCACGGTCCTGCCCGATTTCACGCCGCAGAAGTCGGCGGCCCGCACCAGGGCCCGCGTCACCAGGTTTATCACGAACTCCTTCCGCTCGGCGATGAGGCCGTGGGAATAGCGCTCCGGCCGCACCGAAATGGAGACCATGGGCGGGTCGGAGTTGACGGTGCCGGCCCAGGCGATGGTGATGATGTTGGGCGCGCCCTTCGCGTCGGCGCAGGTGACCATGGTCACCGGCACCGGGTTCAGGATCGTCGAGGGTTTCCACTGTAGTTTTGCCATGGAGGGCCGCCTTTTGTTTGTTGTATCCGGCTCAGTATCACGGCCGCGGCCATTTCTGTAAAGTTCTTTCCGGAAGAGTGCCGCGGTGTTAATTCCTCAAGCCGGTTGTCGCGGGAACGGCAGGGTGGTGTCGGTAATGAAGCAGTAGTATGACTATGGGACATAACTTTTATCCATTATGCAGTATTTCTTGAATACTTGATTTCCAGGCAGAATATTTACCGATGGTTATATAGGGGCTGACACCTCTACGACCATTCACGGGATATAAAAAGTCTAGCACTGCGCCTTGATTGAGACAAGGCGTTTCTTCTGCATTCAAAAAAAGGCCCGTTGACAATGAAAAAAGCGGCATTATCGATTGTCGTTATCATTGCTTCATGCACCGTGTTATATGCAGAACCGCTGGTGTTGGACAAGACCCTTGCTAAAGAAACCATAACCTCCCGCATGGAATATCTCGAGGATAAAAGCGGCGACCTGACCATTGAGGATGTCACCGCCCCGAAGGTCCGGTGGTCCATCACAAGGAAAAAGGCCTTCAACTTCGGCTTCACCCTCTCTGTCTGCTGGTTCAGGATCCCCGTTGTCAATAAAGAGAAAAAACCTGAATTGGTTCAGGGAAATAGATGGTCCGATGATCGACGACATCTCGGACCGTATCAACCTCCTCAGCCTGAACGCCGCCATCGAGGCGGCCCGGGCCGGGGAGCACGGCAGGGGGTTCGCGGTCGTCGCGGACGAGATCGGCAAGCTGGCCCAGGCCACGTCGGACAACTCTAAGGAGATAGCCTCCAAGATCAGGCAGATATCCCAGGACATCCAAGACGGGATGGGGATGGTGAACAACACCAACAGCTCCATCGAGGTCATCTTCACGATGGTGGAGACGATGAACCACCGCATCGATGTCACGGCGAATCTGATGGCGGACCAGGCGAAGGCCATCCTGGACGTGACGAAGCAGGCGGAGGTCATGGACGGCCTGGCGGATAAGATCACCATCTCGTCCAGGGAGCAGAACTCAGCCATGGAGGAGCTGCTGAGGACGATATCACGCCTCTCGGAGATCGCACAGGAGGTCTCGCAGTCCACCCATATCATAAGCGAGATATCGAAATCGATCAACCGGAAAGTCAACGCCCCTGATAAGATCGTGAAGGGGATCGAGTAACGGCCCCGGACCCCGCCGGTCGGGACGGTTCACTGCCTGCGGAAGGTTATGGTGTAGGCGGTGCCGCCCGACCTCTCGAGCTTCACCTCCCCGTTGATCTGGCCGGCCAGCATGGGCACCAGGGACAGCCCCAGGGTCTTTGTTGCCCCTATTCCCTTGTCCTCGGGCAGGCCGATGCCGTTGTCGCCGATGGCCAGTTCCACCGTGGCGCCGTCATATTCCCTGAGGGAGATCCGCACCTCCGGGGTCCCGTTCCAACCGGCGGGGAAGGCGTGCTTTATCGCGTTGGTCAGGAGCTCGGTGACGAGAAGGCCCGCCGGTATCGCCTGGTCCACGGGAAGGCGCACCGGCCGGGCGTCGATGTTCATGGTGATTGACTGGGAGACGGTGGAGTAGCTGTACATGATGGTGTTCGCCAGTTCCGACAGGTACAGGGAAAAATCGATCTGCCCCAGGTCTTCGGACTGGTACAGCTTCTCGTGGACCAGGGCCATTGACCTGATGCGGTTCTCCGCTTCGAGAAAATGCCGTGCCAGCTCCCCGTTGCCGAGATACTGCGCCTGGAGGCTCAGGAGGCTGGTGATGACCTGCAGGTTGTTCTTCACGCGGTGGTGTATCTCCTTGAGGAGGGTTTCCTTTTCCCTGAGGGAGGCGGTGAGGCGGTCTTCCGCCTTTTTCCGCTCGGTAATGTCGATGTTGAATTCAGCGACCAGCCATTTCCCGTCAGAGTTTTGAAAGGGGATCGTGTGGACCTCGATGACGCGGTTGTTTTCCCGGGGAAGGGTTTCCTCGGTCACCGTGTGCGTTTTTGTCTTGAGGGATTCGGGGATGCCGCAGCCGGGGCAGATCTCGTCGCGGCCCATGAAGTATTCGTGGCATTTTTTCCCCTGCGGGTCGCCGTAAACTTTCTGCCACCCCGGGTCCACGTACAGGACGTTGTGGTCCTCGTCGATGATGTCAATACCCGTCCTGGTCACATCAAGGAGAAACTCGAGCTGCTTCTGCGTTTCCCGTGTCTTCTCCTCGGCGACTTTCCGTTCCGTTATGTCTTTCACCGTGCCCAGGATGGAGGTGACCCTGCCGCTCTCGGGGTCCGCCGTCGGGTACACCGAAACATTGATCCATCGCACCGCCCCGCTGCTTAGATGCGACCGGCATTCGAGGGTGTTCCTCTGGCCGTTGATCGCGACCGTCCGGTAGAAGGCGAGAAACCGCTCCCGGTCGTCGGGGTGGATGACGTTGAACCACTGGTCAAGGCTCCTGATCTCGTCCCGGCTGCGGCCGGTTATGTCCGTGATGTTTTCGGAGACATAGGAGAGGCTCGGGGCGCCTTCGGGGGAGATGTCCACCCTGAAAAAATAGTCCACCGAGAGCTGTGAAATCTGGCGGTAGCGTTTTTCGCTTTCCTGCAGTGCCGCTTCGGCGCGTTTTTGTTCAGACATGTCGCGGGCTATTGACGAGATCCCGCAGGGCCTGCCGGCTTCATCCCGCACCAGGGAGAGGACCACCTCTGCCGGAAACCTGGTTCCGTCACGCCTGATGAGGGTGTGTTCCAGGCGCAGTGTTTCCGTTTCGATGAGTCGCTTCACGGCGTCAGCGACCATCGGGTGCTCTTCCGGCGCAATAAGTATTAAGGTCTTTTTCCCGAAAAGGTCTTCCGCCATCCGGTAGCCATGCTGCTGTACGGTCTGCCTGCTGACGATACGGATCGTTCCGTCGAGATCGGCATAGACGAACATGTCGGGTATGGATTCTATCAGGTTATGGACAAGGAACCCGGCGCCGGCCTGTTGTGGTTTTTCTTTTCCTGCCGGCCGTTTCCCCGCGGGAGCAGGTTTCTTTTTTGATTGTTCCATCGGCGGTCCACGCTCGTATTTACTATACGGGGCTTTACTGGTATTGTAAAGAATTTTTTCGCATATGGCTGATTATCCGGGGGCGGCCGGTTGTCTGATGCGCCGTTCCCGTTGGACTTTATCCGTGCCGGCAGTTATTTGCTTGACGTTTGCGGCATTGTGCCCCACCGTAATGAACGGTAAATAGGTCCATTGCGACGCGGCCCCGCGCACGGGCCCCCCAATTGCCCGGTTTACGTTAACAGCCGAACAACAATCCTGAAAGGAGCGAAGAGCATATGAAAGCATCCGGAATAATGAACAGAACCGATCGGTCGGGGATCTCGGGGCGGCTTTCTTCAGCTGCCCGGCTGGCCCTTGTCATTCTGCCGCTTTTCCTGCTGACGCAGTGTTTTCAGATCAGCCATATACTGGACCTGAAGGACGACGGCTCCCTGGATGTCCGCTGGCTGTTCAAGTTCTCCAAGGCCCTTGAACAGGCCCAGAAGGGGCAGCAGCAGGGGGGCGAGAAGAAGGAGCAGGGCCTGGGGGACATTATGGAAAAGCAGAAGAAGGAGCTCCCGGAGTCCCTGAAAGGGCTGGTGAAGAACCTGGCGCTGAAAAAAATCGAGTCCGAATATGACGCGGGCATGGAGGTCTCCTTCCTGGTCCCCGATTACGCGAAGTTCCCCTTCGACAAAATCAAGAAGGAGGAATTTCCCCTGATCCCGCAGTATCACCCCGCCAAAAAGCAGATCGTTTTTCATTTTGAGCCGATGAAAAAGCCGGGCGAAGAAAAGAAAGGCGCCGGCGGCAAGGGCGCCGAGGGCGAAAAGAAGGAAGGGGCGCCGGACGGGTCGGCCGCCGGGGACCAGTCCATGGACCAGATGGGAAAACAGATCACCCAGCTCTTTCTGTCATCGGTGCGGTACCAGATATTTCTCGGGAAAAAGATCAACCCCGAGCGGATTATCATTAAGAAGGGTAAGGAAGAAAAGAAAATCGACATGATGAAGATCGGCGACCTCACCCTGGTCGACCTGCCTCTGTTTGCCATGTTCGGCGACAAGGAAGAGCCTTTCGACATGATACTCTTCCTGAAATAGCCTCGCGGACAGACGCGCAGGGCGCCGGCGGCCTGCGCCGTTGCGGGAACCCCCTGATCCCGGCGGTTAAGGGGCTTGTGGTGTCAGTTGCTGTAGTCAGGATGGGCGTTCCTCATCTGTATCATCCGGTCCCGGTCAAAAACGACCCGCAGCTTTTCCATTACGCCGCTGACGCGCCTGCGGTATTCCCGGGAGGCGAAGTAGCGGCCGAGGCTTTCCGCCATCGGGAGCAGCTGTTCCGACGGCCTGTAGGCGACGGGCTCTCCGGTTTTCCTGTCCGCGATGGTGCCGGTGACGAAACCCCAGCTCAGGTCGGCAAGGGGGTGCGATCCGAGGTCGCGGAGGACCGCACGCATCATGCCTTCGCGTGCCGGGTCCATGAAACTGAATTTCCGTGAATACATGACCGCGGCGTGGAACTGTTCGGGGACGTCCAGCACCGTGTCGGCCGAGAGATCGCGGGCGAACAGCTCCAGGAGCTGCGCGATGTGGCGGACGGCGCCGAGGCCGGGGCGATTTTGGCCCGGAAGCCGCGGGTGTTCAGGCGTGAAGCGTCCCCGGGGGTCCTGGAGGGTGAGCCATTCGACCGCCAGGGCCTTGTACTGGCGCTCCCTGATAATCCCCCTGACGAGGCGCTCTTCCGGGGAATAGATCATCTGGGAAAGGCGCAGGTCAATGAGGAGACGCCCGGGTGTGGCGCGTCCCTGGTATATTTTCAGATAGTGCATATGCTCCGGGCTCCGGTCAATCTGCACCAGCGGCCTGGAAATGCCCTTTCCCCGGAGGAAATCCAGGAGGCCGATACGCTGCAGCAGTTCGCTGATCTCTCCATGGTCGTAGCGGTTGAGGTAAAGGTCGTGGCAGGCGCCGGTCCCGGAGAAGGAGCTTATGGTGCATTCAAAGCGTTCTTCGCCGAAATCATAGGTCTCGAACCTGGACCCCGCCGGTTGGTCCCCGGAGGGATGTTGACGCCTTAGCGAGCGCATTAATCTCGATATCAATTCGTTCATGATGCACCCCGCAACATTCCCCTTGCGAATAACCGGCAATTCCGGTGCCTGCCGGTATCCGCAGCGAACATGGTGACGCCGGCCATTGAAAATGCAAACTATTTTATAAAAATGGGATGATGAGAAAGATATGGCGGACCGGCGTTTCTTCGGCAATAAAATCATGTGGCGCCACATAGTGCTTGACGGAATCTCCCGATGCGTATTCATTAATCACCTGAAATGCGGTGTCGTTAGTTCCCGGCGCAGCGGGGGAAGGGTTAATGTATGCCGCAGGCCCAAGTTTCAGACTGATTATATTTACACCAGAGAGGGAGGCTCTATGTCGCTTAAAAAATTTTTTGTCATACTGATGTGCGTGGCTCTGGTTCCCCTGTGCGTTTCCTGCAAGAAACAGAGGGGCGAAACCATAAAGATAGGGGCGATCTTCGCGGTGACGGGCCCCGCTTCGTTCCTGGGCGCGCCGGAGGAGAAAACGGCCCGGATGATGGTCGATGAAATCAACAGCAACGGCGGCATCAACGGGAAAAACCTTGAGCTCGTGGTCAAAGATTCCGCGGGGAGCCCCGAGAAGGCGATATCCTTCGCCAAGCAGCTGATCGAGGAAGAGAAGGTCTTCGCCATCATCGGGCCGTCCACCAGCGGCGAAACGATGAAGATCAAGTCCATCTGCGAAGAGGGAAAAACGATTCTCATCTCCTGCGCGGCCGCCGAGGTCATCACGAACCCGGTGGCGAAATATATCTTCAAGGTCGCCCAGAATGACAGCTTCGGAGCGCAGAAGATCTGCGAGGTCATGAAGAAAAAGGGTATTAACAGGATCGGCATGGTTTCCAGCAATGACGGCTACGGCATAGCCGGCAAGGAGCAGATGGAGAAGGCCGCCGCCCGGAACGGCATCGCGGTCGTCATCAGCGAGGTGTACGACAAGAAGGCCACGGACCTGACCGGGGTGCTCACGAAGCTTAAAGCTAAAAATGTCCAGGCGGTGGTGAACTGGTCCATCGTGCCGGCACAGTCCATCGTGGCGAAGAACATGAAGCAGCTCAACATGGGCGTGCAGCTCTTCCAGAGCAGCGGTTTCGGGAACATCAAGTACGCCAAGGAGGCCGGCGAGGCGGGCGAGGGGATCATCTTTCCCTGCGGCCGTCTCCTGATCGCCGAATCGTTGCCGGACGACCATCCCCAGAAGGCGGTTCTCATGAAGTACAAGAAGGATTTCGAGTCGAAATTCGGCGAGGACGCCAGCACCTTCGGCGGCCATGCCTATGACGCGGTCATCATCCTGGCCGAAGCGATCAAGAAGGGGGGGGCCGACAGGGAGAAGGTGCGCGACGCCATCGAGGGCCTGAAGGGCTTTGCCGGCATCGGCGGCATATATAATTTCTCCCCCCAGGACCACCTGGGGCTCGATATCAACGCCTTCGATATGCTCACCGTCAAGGGCGGCAGGTTCGTGAGATACGAAGACAAGTGACGTTATCCGTGACGGCGGCGCCCCCGGCGACGCCGTCATAAATCCTCGCCGATGTCCGCTAAGTGCTTGACGAATAAATGCCCATAGTATTGATTAACACTAATTTTTTCCTACCTTGACTCACAAATTGTATATTTTTGATTTTTAATGAATACGACTGGAGGCGTCATGTTATTAAAAAAACTATTTGCAACGGTTCTGTGCGTGAGCCTGCTTCCCCTTGCCTTTTCCTGCAAGAAGCAGAGCGGTGAAACCATCAAGATCGGCGCTATTTTCGCGGTGACGGGCCCCGCTTCGTTCCTGGGCGCGCCGGAGGCGAAAACGGCCCAGATGATGGTGGATGAAATAAACAACAGCGGTGGCGTAAACGGCAAGCATCTCAAGCTGATCATCAAGGACTCCGCGGGTAACCCCGAGAAGGCGATATCCTTCGCCAAGCAGCTGATCGAGGAAGAGAAGGTCTTCGCCATCATCGGACCGTCCACCAGCGGCGAAACGATGAAGATCAAGACCATCTGCGAAGACGGCAAGACGATCCTGATATCCTGCGCCGCCGCGGAAGTGATCGTCAATCCCGTGGCAAGATACGTGTTCAAGTCGCCGCAGAAGGACAGCCACGCGGTACAAAAGATTTTTGAAGTGATGAAGAAGAAGGGCATCACCAGGATCGGCATCGTGTCCAGCAACGACGGATTCGGCATAGCCGGGAAGGAGCAGCTGGAGAAGATCGCCCCGGCCCAGGGGATCCAGATATTGATCAGCGAGGTGTACGACAAGAAGGCCACGGACCTGACCGGGGTGCTCACGAAGCTTAAAGCTAAAAATGTCCAGGCGGTGGTAAACTGGTCCATCGTGCCGGCACAGTCCATCGTAGCGAAGAACATGAAGCAGCTCAACATAAACGCGCCCCTCTTCCAGAGCCACGGCTTCGGCAACATCAAGTATGTCAAGGAGGCAGGCGAGGCCGCCGAAGGCATCATTTTCCCCTGCGGGCGGCTCCTGATCGCCGAGTCGCTTCCGGCGAACCATCCCCAGAAGTCGCTGCTGATGAAGTACAAGAAGGACTATGAATCGAAATACGGCGAGGACGCCAGCACCTTCGGGGGCCATGCCTACGACGCGATGCTCGTCCTGATCGAGGGCATCAAGAAGGCCGGCTCCGACAAGGAGAAGGTGCGCGACGCCATAGAGAACCTGAAGGGCGTCGCCGGCACCGCCGGCATCTTCAATTTTTCTCCTCAGGATCACAATGGACTTGACATAAACGCCTTCGATGTGCTCACCGTTAAGGGCGGCAAGTTCGTCAAATACGAATAAGAAATTTTATATGTCTGCGTGAAGGCGGCGTCACGGGACGCCGCCTTCACGGGCTTAAGGCACCATGTCGTTCGAGCATCTATTACAATACGTCCTCTCGGGCATTACCAACGGCAGTATCTACGCCATTGTTGCCATAGGGTTCAACATTATCTACAACACCACGGGCATAATCAATTTCGCCCAGGGGGAATTCGTCATGCTCGGCGGGATGACGGCCATCTCCCTCGCGGCCTTCATGCCGCTCCCCCTGGCCATCCTGGCCGCGGTGGTCATCACCTCCTTCGCAGGGGCGCTGATCGACTTCCTGTTTATCCGCAGGCTGAAAAGTCCCTCGGTCCTCAACATGATCATTGTCACCGTCGGCCTGTCCATCATGATCAGGGAGATAGCCCTGCACATTTGGGACGAGAAGGTGCGCTCTCTCCCCTATTTCACCGGCAACGAGATCGCCTCCATCAACCTCCTGGGCGCCTATATATCGCCGCAGGTGCTCTGGGTCCTGGGTGTCTGCTCGGTGATCGTCGTGTTCCTGGGGCTGTTCTTCAAATTCACCCTCACGGGGAAATCGATGCGGGCCTGCGCCTCCAACATGATCGCGGCGCGGCTGTGCGGCATCAACACCCGGAACATGGTGACCATCTCCTTCATGCTGAGCGCCGCCATCGGCGCCCTGGCAGGGTGCGTCATATCCCCCATCACCCAGACGCAGTATGACTGCGGGACGTCCCTCGCCATCAAGGGCTTCACCGTGGCCATCCTCGGGGGGCTGGGCAACAGCACCGGGGCGATCATAGGAGGGGTCATCATCGGCCTTCTCGAGGCCTTCAGCATCAGCGTCATGCCCCTGGCGTACAAGGACGCCATTGCCATAGCCATCCTCCTGGTCATCCTCTTCGTGAAGCCCAGCGGACTCCTGGGCGCCAGGGAAGCGGCGGAGCTGAAGGAGTTCTGATGGCCTGGAAAAAGTACATCCCCGTGTTCGCGCTGATTGCCTGCATCATTGTGTTTCAGCTTGCCGTGACCGCGATGAGCCGCGAGTTCTATCTTACCCAGCTCACCATGGCGGCGTACTATTCCCTGGTGATACTGGGCCTCACGGTGCTCATGGGGTACGCGGGACAGATTTCCATGGGCCACGCCGCCTTTTTCGCCATGGGCGGCTACACGTCCGCCGTGATCACCACCCGCGACCTCATGAACGTGAAGGGGGCCGTCCTTGTCGACCTGGCCAGGGACCTGGGCCTCACGATCGTGGAAAAAAACGCCTACGGCAGCGACATAGAGCACCTGTCGCCCTGGGCGGCGCTGGCTGTTGCCGTGGTCCTGACCGTGATAATCGCCTTCCTGATCGGCATCCCGATTCTCAAGCTCAAGGGGCATTACCTGGCCATGGCGACCCTGGGCTTCGGCATCATCGTGTACCGCATCGTCCTCGGGTCGCGGCTGTTCGGCGAGGCCGACGGGATATCGGACATCCCTCCCTTCAGGATCGTCGGGGGCCTGGCAGTGAGCGGCGACCCGGCCCTGCGGGTGCAGAATTTCTACATCGCGTCCTTCCTGGTCGTGGTGGGCGTCGTGCTGCTGATGAACCTGATCGATTCGCGCGTGGGGCGTGCCCTGCGGTCGATCCATGGGAGCGAGGAGGCCGCCAACGCGATGGGCATCGACACCGCGCGGTACAAGCTCTTCATTTTTGTCCTTTCCGCGGTGTTCGCCTGCGTCGCCGGGGTGTTCCTCACCCACTTCAACGGCGGGATCGGCCCCTCCGAGGCGGACGTGATGAAATCGGTCAGCTACGTGGCCATCGTGGCGGTCGGCGGCATGGCCAACCTCTGGGGCGCGCTGATCATGGGCGTTATCCTCAACTACCTGTCCCTGCGCGGCTATTTCGGGAGCTACGACGAGTTCGTCTTCGGGAGCATTCTCATCGTCATCATGCTCTTTGTCCCGGAGGGGCTGCTCAGAATGGAGAACGCGAGGGCCCTGGCCCGCGCCCTGGCGCGGCTCAGGAACAACCTCGGCGCCGACAGAAAGCAATGAGCTATCTTGAAATTAAAAACATGTGCCGCGCCTTCGGCGGCCTCAAGGCGGTGGACGATGTCTCCTTCAGCGTGGAGAGGAACGCCATCAAGGCGGTCATAGGCCCCAACGGCGCCGGCAAGACCACCCTCTTCAACCTCATCGCCGGCTCGCTGGAACCGGACGCGGGCGAGGCCTTTATCGACGGCTCACCGATCCATTACCTGCCGCCCTACCGGATCGCCCGGCTGGGGATTTCGCGCACCTTTCAGAACATAAAGCTCTTTTCCCACATGACCGTCCTTGAAAACGTCATGATCGGGAGGCACATCCGCAGCCGGTCGGGTCTCCTGCAGGCCATGCTCCGCCTTTCCCGATCGCGGAAAGAGGAGCGGGATATCAGGGAGCGGTCGATGGAACTCCTGGAGATGATGGGGATCGGCGACCTTGCCGGCCAGGAGGCGACAAGCCTTGCCTTCGGCAAGCAGCGGATCGTGGAAATAGCCCGGGCCCTGGCAACGGAGCCGTCGGTCCTCCTCCTGGACGAGCCGGCGGCCGGGCTCAACATCTATGAGACGGTCCAGATATCCGACATGATACTAAAGATCAGGGAAAAGGGGATTACCATACTGGTGATCGAGCATGACATGTCCCTGGTCATGAACATATCCGACGAGATCGCGGTGCTTTCCTCGGGGAAGAAGATCGCCGAGGGCGTGCCCGCGGACATACAGAGAAACGAGGAAGTGATACGCGTGTACCTGGGAGAGGACGATGCTTAAGATACGGAACCTCTATTCCGGATTCGGTAACCTCCGGGTGCTGAAGGGGGTCTCGCTCCACGTTAATCCCGGGGAGATCGTGACCATCATAGGCGGAAACGGTTCGGGGAAAAGCACCCTGCTGAGCACCATCGCGGGGATCGTCCCGGCGCTGGAGGGCGAAATCATTTTCAACGACGAAAACGTCGCCGGGAAAGCGCCCGAGAAGATCGTCGCCGCCGGCTGTTCCCTCGTGCCGGAAGGTCGCCTGATTTTCAATACCCTGACCGTCAGGGAAAACCTGGTAATGGGCGCCTATACGCGCATCCGCGGCGACCGGGGGATAAACCTCGGAGACGAGCTCGCCGTTATATTCGGGATGTTCCCGCGGCTGCAGGAGCGCGAGCACCAGCTGGGCGGCACCCTTTCGGGCGGCGAGCAGCAGATGCTGGCCATCGGCAGGGCCCTCATGGCGAAGCCCCGGCTCATCATGCTCGACGAGCCCTCCATGGGGCTGGCGCCCATAATAGTAAAGGGCATCTTCGAGGAGATACGCAAGCTCCGGGACGCCGGCAACACGATCCTCCTCGTTGAGCAGAACGCCCGGGCGGCGCTCCGCATCGCCGACCGCGGATACGTGATCGAGACCGGGCAGATGGTCCTGGAGGGGACGTCCGAAGAGCTGCTGAACAACAATGACGTGCAGCGGGCGTACCTGGGGAAAGATTATAGAAGTATCAGTGACTAACCCCCCGCAGGGGGGTATCTGGGGGATGTCATGATTTACAACGCCAAGTATGAATCGATGCCGCGCGATGAGCTGGCACAGCTCCAGATCGAGCGCCTGCAGAGCACCCTGAACAGGGTGTACCGCAACGTAGCCTTCTACAAGGACTCCTTCGACGAGAACAAGATCGACATCGGCACGATACGGAGCATCGCCGACATGGCCCGGCTCCCCTTTACCACGAAGGAAGACTTGCGGAAGAGCTACCCGTACAACATGTTCGCCGTTCCCCTGCGCGACATCGTGCGGATCCATTCCACCACCGGGAGGACCGGGGTGCCCATCGCGATTGGCTACACTCGGAACGACATCCTCCACTGGTCCGAGCTCGTGGCCCGGGTGATCGCCGGGGCCGGGATAACAGAGAACGACTTCGTCCAGATCGCCTTTGATTACAACATGTTCACCGGCGGCTTCGGGCTCCACTACGGCGCGGAAAAGATCGGCGCCTCGGTCATCCCGTCGTCCCAGTCGGGCAACGTCCAGCGGCAGATCCGCATCATGAAGGACTACAAGACCACGGTGCTCCTGTCGACGCCGAGCTACGCCCTCCGCATCGCCAGCAACCTGCGCGAAATGGGGATCCACCCCGACGAGCTCAATCTGAAGACGGGGCTTTTCGGCGCCGAGCCGTGGAGCGAGAACACCAGGGCGAGGATCGAGGAGCGCCTCCATCTTTCGGCGTTCAACATCTACGGCATCAACGAGATGATGGGCCCGGGGGTCTCCGGGGAATGCGCGGAAAGGAACGGGCTCCACATAAACGAGGACCACTACATCGTGGAGATCATCGATCCCCTCACCTGGGAGCCGCTCCCCCACGGCGCCGAGGGAGAGCTGGTCATCACCACCATAACCAGGGAAGGGTTCCCCCTCATCCGCTACCGCACCGGCGACCTTTCGTCGATCATCGAGGAGCCGTGCCCCTGCGGCCGCACCACCCTGCGCATGCGCCGCGTCGCGGCGCGGTCCGACGACATGGTCGTCATCAACGGGATCAACATCTTCCCGACCCAGGTCGGCGAGGCACTGAAAAAGGCCACGGGGTTCGACCCGCGGTTCCAGATCATCATTGACGATGCCGACGGCGAGGACGTGATGGAGATCCAGGTGGAAGTCCTGGAGAAAATGTTCGACGACGAGGTCAAGAAACTCCTGTCGCTGAAGAACGCCATCGCCGTCGCGGTCGAGCGGGAAATGGGCGTTGCCGCGAGAATAACCTTTGTCGAACAGAACACGCTCCAGATGTATTCCGAGGGGAGGGTCCGGCGGGTCATTGACCGCCGGTAGGACAAGAGTCGGCCGCAGCTCAATCCCGCAGGATGCGGAAGGTCCCGCTGTTCAGGAAATCGAGAAGGCCCCGGTCCGGGGACGTCCACTCTTTCTCAAGGGCCAGCATCAGGTAATAGGCGTCGCTCTCGGACACCACCTGGTTTTTCTTTTCGATGTAGTTGCCGTCCCATTCAAACATTTCCTTCGAAACGTAGAACATCATCAGCAGGTTGTACAGGTAGTCGACGCCGGGATCGTATACGTCATCCACTTCACAGGCGAAATCGAACGCCGTCCCCTCCGCCTCCCATCCGCCGGCGCGCGCCGCTTCGAGAAGCCGCTGCCACTCCTCTTCGGGACAGGTGAAGGATCGCAGGGTGGTGAGGTTCAGGAATGTGTATGCCATGGCGAGCCGGTCTTAATGATCGACGGATTGTCCGGCCGGAATCGTCCCCGCCGGCACCTCCGAGGGTGTAAAGCCGGGAATAATTATACGGCCGATCCTCTTAAATTCTTGATTTATTTTCAATATTTCTGATATATAGTGTCATGAGCGCGTCATCGGCGTCAACAAAATCTTTTTTTCATGTCCCCCCGGACGGGAATCCCGTGCAGGTGCCGGACCTTCAATCGGCCCTGGACGCCCTCGGGGGAGGAGGCTATCTCTGGCTCAATCTCCTTGACCCTGCCCGGGAAGACCTGGAGGCCCTGGCGCAGCCCTTCGGGCTCCATCCCCTTGCCATAGAGGACTGCCTGGACGACGAGCAGATCCCCAAGATCGAGGACTATCCCACCAACAATTTCATCCTCTTCAACAAGTTCCATTACGAGACCGGGGAACTGTACGTGGACGAGGTGGACCTCTTCCTCGGCAAAAATTTCGTCATCCTGGTGAGCCACGATATGCACGGCGACCCCAGCTTCCTGGACCGCCTGGAGCAGATGGCGGGACTTGATCGGGAGAACGTGCTCCAGGGCCCGGATTATCTCCTCCACGTGATCATGGACTACCTGGTGGACCAGAAATTCGCCACCATCGGGGCCATCAGGGACGAGCTTGACGGCATCGAGGAGCAGATCATCAGCGATATCGCCGGCTTCAGTCCCGGGGAGCTGATGCGCCTGCGCCGCAATCTTTTGAAAATACGCAAGAGCATCACCTACGAGCGGGAGATCATGGTGAAGATCTGCCGGAAGGACTCGCGCTTCATAACCGAAAAATCCATATACGAGTTCCGCGATATCTACGACCACCTGTCGAAGTTTTTCGAGGAAACGGACATCTACCGGGAAATGATATCAAGCTTCATGGAGATGTACCTGTCGATGATGAACAACCGGATGTCGATGTTGGCCAACAGGACCAACCGGGTGATGCGGCGCCTCACCATGATCACGACTATTTTCATGCCCATGACCCTTCTGTCAGGCATCGGCGGCATGTCCGAATGGAGTATGATGACCGGTCCGGAGAACTGGAAGGTCGCCTATCCGCTCTTCCTGGTCATGATGATGGGGGTCGGGGCGGTGAGCTATTTCGTCCTGAAGAGGCTCGAATCCGGGGACAGGAAAGAACCTGAGTAGGGCGGCGCCGTGAGCCGGCGCGGCAGGGCAGGCGGGCAATTCAGCAGCGCATATTATAGCGTGCGGAAAGGATGGTGCCAATGAACAAAGTCGGTCTCATTATCAATCCCCATGCCCGGGGAGTCAGGAAAATGAACATCGATCCCCTCGAATATTTCACCGGGATCTCCGGGGGTTACGCTGATATCAGGCTGACCAACAGCCTCGCCGAGGTGGATTCGGTCATCAGGGACTTTAAAAAAATGGGCCTGCCCTACGTGGCCGTGTGCGGCGGCGACGGCACCAGCCATCACGTGCTTTCCCGCATGATCAGTATATATAAAAAAGACCCTGTCCCGCCGCTCCTTCACCTCAGGGCGGGGACCATGAACACCCAGCCGCGGACCATCAACCTGAAGGGGAAGCCCGGGGAATTGCTCGGAAGAATGGTGGCCATACTGAAAAACAACGGCTCCCCGAGGACCTTCACCCGCGACACCATCAGGATCGACGACAAGTACGGTTTTATCTTCGGCGTGGGCATGACCGCCAATTTCCTCCACGAATACTACCGGGGGGAGGGGACCGGGCCGAAGAAGGCGGTGAAGACCATCTGGAAGGCCATTAAGGGCGTCACGGTGGGGGGCGACGTGGGCACCCTCTTTGACCGCCTGAACTGCACCGTGACCGTGGACGGGACCATCGTCCCCCACCATGACTTCATCGCGGTAATCGCCACCACCGTCGATGACATCGGGATCGGGTTCAGGCCGATGTACCGGGCCTACGAGAAGGACGGAACGTTCCACATCCTGTCGGTGGGGTGCGAACCGTCGGACATAGTCAGGAACCTCGTGAAGATCAAGAGGGGAAAGCCGATCCACCATCCCTATCTTTTCGACTCGATCGCCAGGAAGGCGGTCATCACCAGCGAGAAAAAAATGCTCTATACCGTTGACGGCGACATGTATGAGGCTGAAAAAAAGCTCGTTGCGGAAATCGGGCCCCCGGTGAAGCTGATTTACGTGTGACAGGGCACATAAATAAAAGGAATTGTCTAAAAACACCTCGGGCGGCTTTTATAAGGTAAGTTCTGATTAATCACGTCCCCCCTCCGGGGGATTTAGGGGGCATTGGGGACGCCCCCTTGTGCATGTCTGCCCTGTTCGTGCCGCGCTGGCTACTTGCGTTGCCCCTCGCCGCCTCCTTTGCCTCTTGCGCCCCCCTCACGGGGGCCGTCCTGCCTGCCGGACCCCTTCATGCCTCCGGGATTGATGACCTTTTTGTCGGGCGAGGGAACGATGCCACGCCGGTATCCCCTGTCGGGGTTATTGTCCATGCCGCGCCTGATCAGTTGGTTTGACGTGCCGGAGCCGCGGCCGCCTTCTTTGCCGCCGAGATTCTTTTTGTCGCGCGCCGGGGCTGCTCCGCGTTTGAACTCTTTGTCGGGCCTGTACTTCTCGCCGCGGTTTATCAGTTTGTCCGATGTGCCGCCGCCCTGCTTGCCTGACCTGCTGCCGCGGTCACGGTCGTCGCTCCGGTCCGGTTTCTTCCCGCGCGGCTGATCGGGCCGGAGTTTCCATTCCTTGTTGGGACGAGCGGGCCGGTAGTTCCTGTCATGGCGGGGATCGCTCTTCCAGCTGGTATACATTTTTTTCATGTGCCGGGGCGGTATATGATGATTTTTTATGGCTTCCCGCCGGTATTTGTATATCTCCCCGAGATATCCGGGATGGGCTTTGATCAATTCGCGGTTGCCGCAGGCGATCTTCATCACGCCGGGATGGCGGTGGAGCCATTCGCGGTGGCGGTAGTAGCGATGATACAGGTCCGGATACCTGTTGAAGATGACATAGTTGCGGTACACCTCTCTGGCGATAAAGGGGTGCCCGATGAACCATCCGTCATAGCCGTAGACGACCAGGGTTATCCGGGGATACCTGACCAGAAAGGGCCGGTTGCTGACAATGACGTAGGCGACATAGGGATAATTGCTCCAGAAATCATAATTGAGATAAATCCTGGCGGCGAACTGCGGGTGCGCGTTGATCCACTCGAAATCGGAGCAGAGGGACCAGATCACGACCGGGTGGGTGTCAAGCCATTCCCGATCCTTGATGTACCCGGCGTATTTTTCCGGATTTTCCCGGATGTCCTCGATCAGGGCACGGTCCTCATCGGTGACGGGCGGCGCCTCCGTTTTCTCCCTGCCTTCCACATCCTTTGAATCGTCCACCTGCTGGACATCCTCCAGCATGCGGTTGATTTCGTCGTCGGTGTAATCCTTCGGCATGCTCTCCGGCATTTCTTTCAGCATTTCATCCGCCTCGGTGTCATAGGCCGGTTCTTCCTGGGCGAAGGCCGTGCCCGACGATCCCGTGCCGTTTCCGAGGTACAGGGGAATTAAAAGGGCAAACATGATGAGTGAAATGGGTTTGTAAATACGCTCTCGTATCGATTTCATACGCCTTACCTTTGGTGCTGTAGTTGGTCTGTCCGAATCCTGCTATAAGACCGGGATATCGTATCACCGGTTCCATTTTTTTCCATAATTATTTATGAAAACGCATGTTTTTGTCCCTGTTTGGGCCATAAAACCGGCGGTTACCGAATAAAAAAATTGACAGCACGGATGCTTCTGGTATCGTTATCCGATATTGGTATTCGATATTATGAAGCCGGCGCACATCGGGGAGGGCCATGCCAAAGAGCGATATCGTACGGGATTTTCTCCTGGGATTCATCAAAATCCATATACTGCACCATGCCAGCACGGAGCGCATATACGGGAAGGAATTCAGGGAGGAACTGGCGCGCCACGGATATTCAATATCGTTCGGGACGCTGTACCCGATATTCCACAGGATGGAACAAAGCGGCTTCCTCGCCTCTCAGCGGGAAACAGTCCGGGGAAAGGTGAGGAAGTATTACCGGATCACCAGAAAGGGTGCGGCGGTTCTCGCCGAATCAAGGAAAAAAGCCAAGGAGTTGTTTGATGAATTATATGAACAGGAAAAATGAACCGGCCCAGCCGGAAAAAATCAGGTATGACCGGAACGTGATCCTCACCGGGTTCACGTCTTTTTTCACCGATGTCTCGTCGGAAATGATTTATCCCCTGATCCAGGCCTTTGTGGCCATGATCATGGCCGCGCAGAAGGCGCTCCTGGGGCCCGTCCTGGGCGTCATCGAGGGCATTGCCGAATCGACGGCCAGCCTCATCAAGGTGTTTGCCGGGTACTATTCCGACAGGATAGAGAAACGGAAGGCTCCGGCCATCGCCGGATATTCCCTCTCCGCGGTTTCCAAGGCCCTGCTCTTTGCCGCTTCCGCCGGCTGGGCCTTCGTGCTTCTCTCCCGGTTCTTCGACCGGGTGGGGAAGGGGATACGCACGGCGCCGCGGGACGCCCTTATCTCCGAATCAATGCCGAAGGAGCTCCAGGGAAAGGCCTTCGGGTTCCAGCGGGCCATGGACTTCGCCGGCGCCTTCCTGGGCACCGTGGTGTGCTACTTCGTTGTGGTTCACTTCATGGACCCGATGACGCAGTCCATCAGGGATCTTGACACCTTTTACCTGCTTTTCCTTATCTCCATTGTGCCGGCCTTCATCGGCGTCGTGTTCCTCTTTTTCACCAGGGAAACGGCGAAGACGGCTCCGGCCGGAAACGGCAAGCCCAGGCCGAACCTTGACATACGGAAATACGATAAAAACCTGCGGATCTTTTTCATCGCCCAGCTCATCTTCACCCTGGGGAATTCGTCGAACCAGTTTCTCCTGCTCCGGAGCATGGACCTGGGGCATCTGCTGTCGACGGTCATTCTCATGTATATCATCTTCAACTTTACCACCACGGCCCTGTCCTCGGCTTTCGGTTCCCTCTCCGACCGGATCGGGAGGAAAAAACTTCTCATGGCCGGCTATCTCCTGTACGCGGCGGTATATATCGCCTTCGGCTTCATTTCCCCGTCTTCGAGCTATCTTCTCTGGATTTTCTGGCCCCTCTACGGACTCTACTATGCGATGACGGAAGGGGTGGAAAAGGCCTTCGTCGCCGATATCGCCCCGGAGAACTCCCGGGCAACGGCCCTCGGCTTTTATCACACCATCATCGGCATCGGCCTTCTCCCGGCCAGCGTGGTTGCCGGTCTTCTCTTCAAGGCCCATCCGGGGCTTCCCTTTATTTTCGGCGGGTCCCTCGCCGTCCTGACGGTCCTGGTCCTGGGCATCGGCGTGAGGGAAAAGGCGTGATCAGGAGAAACGAACATGAATAACTACGCTTCATGTACCGGCGCCCGGGCGTTATGCCTGGCGTGCACGGTCGTTTCCTCCGACGGGAAGGGTCCGGCGGATATTACCCGGGACGCCGGTATTCTCGGTGAAACAACGGTCGCCACCGTGGATGGTTACGGCGTCGGGAGCGGCAATTATTACCGGCGCGCCGACGCCGGCGGTGTCAGGAGAAGGAGCATGCAGATTTTTGTCTGGCGCCCCGGCAGCGGGTCCGACATGAAAGCGAAGGAAGCCGTGGTTTTCGAAGGGGACATCTTCGAAGTCGGCGGCAAAAAATACAGGCTGATCCATGTCGACGAGGGAACGGGCGGCGACACGGGAAAGGCCTTCTTTGTCCCGGTACAATAAAAAATATCCTCATTAAAATTCAGCCCCAGGACGATAATACATGAAGGGGTGATCCCTGCATGTATTACCGATAGGGTGGTGCCATGAACAAGCTGATCCTGACCATGCTGCTGTTGCTTACCCATGTTTCATCTTATGCCGTATCCCTTGCCTGGGAGATCCCGAAGGATGAACGGGTTGAAATAACGCGCACGGCTGCCGTGAAATTCCTGGTCAATAACCGGATGCAGAAGATTTACCAGGAGCGCAACATCATCGATCTCACCTGCTATGAAAAAAAGGCGGAGGCGAGCAGCGTAAGGGGGCGGTTTTCCGTGTATGAGCGCGGCTCGGTCAACGAGGTCTTCAACCTGCGCGAGCAGTATCCGTCGGAGTTTGAAATAGACAGGCAGGGGCGTTTCATCGTTCCGAAGAAGTATCTCATGCCGAACCTGCGGAACCTGCCGGCCTTCCCGAAAAAGGACGTGGCCGCCGGCGAATCATGGACCGAGAAAGCGGACCTCGTTCTTTATGCTTTTTCCATACCCTTCAAGCTCACCTTTCCCGTTGAGTACACGCTTAAAGAAATCGGCAAAAAGGACACGGCCGATGTCGCTGTGATCCAGTACCGCTTTGTCGTGGATATGGACCTTGCCGGCGGCGGCTATCCTGCGGATTTTCCCCGGAAGATCATCGGTAAGGACGAAGGAGTTATTAACTGGAACATAAGCGAAAATTGCCCCATGACCATGAAGGAGAAATACCGGATGGCCTTCCTGTTCGGCGATGCGGGCAAGCAGGTGCGGGTGAACGAGTTCCAGATGCTCATTGATACGGTTATGAAAATGTACAAGCCGGTCACGAAAGAGGAGCGGGAACTGGCGCGGAAGGAGCTGAAGAAGGAAATCCCCGACGGCGTGGACGTTGACACCGACCGGCGGGGCCTGGTGATCAGGATCGGGGACGTGCTCTTCGATTTCGATTCGGCCGGGCTCCGCGGCGACAGCAGGGAAAAGCTGGACAGGGTCGCCGATCTGTTGAAAAGGAAATACCCCGACCGCGAGCTCATCGTGGAGGGCCACACCGACTCTATCGGGGGGCGGGACTATAACCGCCGCCTTTCCGTGGACCGGGCCAGGTCCGTGGCGGAATACCTGAAGGGGCGGGCAGGGGCTGACAAGCTGTCGTACCGCGGTTTCGGCGCCGACCGGCCCATAGCCGGGAACGATACAAAGGAAGAACGCCGGAAGAACCGGCGGGTGGAAATTATCATCAAACTGCAGTAGTTCATCGTAAGACTTCCCTTGTTCAACGGATTTTATTCTTGAAATTTAGACCGATCTCTGTTCAGCTATAAAAGGAAGGGATGGGGTTCGCCTTTCCTTTTTGACGCTTTTCCCGGTAAGGCCCGCTGGCATTGTTTGAAGGATGATGAGAACGCTAACATATATCTTTCTATGCATCCTGCTGTCTTCCGCTGCGGCCAGCGCGGATGCCGGCACGGAAATAAACCTGTCCGGCGTCTGGAACTATTGTTTCATAGACAGCGAAAAAGACTATCCTCCGAGGGAGGGGACGCCGTGGGAATCCATCACCATCCCCGATAGATATCTCTTCGAGACAATTGCCGCCAAAAAGAGAATAACCAGGGGCTATATCCTTTACCGGAAGACGGTGCCACTGGAGGAGGACGTTTCCCGGCCCCTTGTCTTTCAGGCCGGCGAGATAATGAATGCCGATATCGTCTATATCAACGGCGAAAAAATAGGTAAAACGGGCATGTTTCCCCCTGACTTCAAATCGGGCTGGTCCAAGTTCCGCAATTACCCGATCCCCCCGGGGTTGCTGAAGAAGGGCGGGAACACCATCGATATCGTCAATTACTTCGACGCGGAGCTGTGGATCCTCTCCCCGATGCGGATCATCGATGAAAGACGCGGCAACCGCCATTACATGGTGAGGAATTTCCTCCAGATCGAGTTCATACAGGCCTTTTTCATTCTTCTGCTGAGCTTTTCCCTTTTGTTTCTGGCAATTTACCTGAAAAGAAAAAAAGAAATGATTTATTTTAATTATGCCTGCGCCACCTTTTTTCTCGCGGACATGATGCTGCTGCAGTTTTTTGAAAACACCTTTCCCTACATGCCCGTCAGTTCCAATACCGTGTTCAAGATCTGCGGCGTCGGCCTGATTTTTTTTCCACCCTTTCTTACGCTTTTTTTCAGAAGTTACCTGGAGCTGAAAATAACCGGCACAAGGATCGCGGTGTATCTTGTCCTGCCCGTCGCGCTTACTCTTCTCATGGTTGTTTCCCAGGATCGCCACTACATCATATACTGGAGAAACATCTTCCTTCTGCTGATCCCCCTGTATATCGCCGATATCGTCATTATGTCGATACGGCAGATCATGGCCGGAAACCGGAAGGGGCTCATGCTCTTTATCGTCCTCCTGCCGATTTTCGCCTTCGGGATCTATGACATACTGGTGTTCAGCCTCCATCTTTTCGAGGGGAGCGTTCCGCTCTATCCGCTCGGGGTGCCCTTCATGCTTGTCCTCCTGGGTCTGGACCTCATCAACAGGTTCGTGTATAACCTCAATACGGCGGAGGAACTGAACGTCCTGTTGCGGGAGAAGATGGACGAAGGGAAGCGGCTGGCCTTTCTTGAAAATGAGATTTCAATCGCAAGGACGATCCAGCTGGCGGCGCTCCCCCATGAGCTTCCCGAATCGACCGCCTTCACCATCGGGGTGAAATACATACCGGCCGCGAACATAAGCGGGGATTTTTATAATTTCCACTGCATGGAGGAGGAAAAAATCGGCGTCCTCATCGCCGACGTATCGGGCCACGGGGTGCCGGCCTCGCTGATCGCGTCCATGATAAAGGTCCTCTTCAGCACCCTGGCCCCGGTCTGCTCACGGCCCGGGGATTTCATGGAAGGGCTCAACGCGTACATCTTCGATAAAATGGAAAAAAATTATTTAACCGCGGGCTATTGCTACATTAACAGGCCGGATAAAAAGGGCTATTTCGTCAGGGCGGGCCATGAGCCCCTTCTCCACATAGCATACGGGAGCGGCGAGGCCGTGCTGAATGAATACTGCCCGAAGGGGATGGCCATCGGATTCATCCCCCGCATCGACCTGGAACTCCATGAATTCGCCATCGGACGGGGGGATAGAGTCGTGCTTTACACGGACTGTCTCACCGAGTCTTTCAACGACGAACGGGAACTGTTCGGGGATGCGCGCCTGAAAGACCTGGTCATGGAGTCGAAGCACCTGCCGCCGGTTGAAGCCGTGGAGTTCATTTTCAACGCCCTGAAGGAATGGAGCTCGCCGGGCGAGTTCCAGGATGATTTTACCCTCATCATCGTTGATGTCAATTGACCGGGGCCTACCATCCCCCGGAGGCGCCGCCCCCGCCGGAGCTTCCGCCGCCGCCGGAAAAGCCCCCTGAACTGCCCGAAGAGCTCCAGCCGCCGGAGGATGAACCGCCGGAAAAGACGAACCCGCCGATGCTGGCCGAACCCTTCGTCTTGAGGTCTTTCCGCGCCTTTTTCTACCACGCGCTGCGGCTGATCAGTATACGCGCCACCGGGTAGGCAACCAGGTAGATGCAGAGCATGATAAAGGCGCCGGTTGTTCCCACCACGACGATGGGGAACATGGCCCAAAAGGGAATCAGGAAAAGATAGAGGAACCATCCGACACCCTGGGGCGTGAACACGCCGATGACGGTGAAGAGGCCTATGATGCCGAAAATGAAACATCCGATGAGAATGCGCTGCATGATGGGGAGGTCTGGGCCTTTGAAAAATCCATCGGAACTTTCGCCGGAACCGCCGCCCTGTTCGGATGGCGCGGCGCCCGCGTCTTCCAGCAGGGCGATGACCGCCAGGACGCCGGCGGTCACGCCGCCGTCAAAATCGCCGGCCTTGAAGCGCGGCGCCATGACCGCGTCTATGATGCGGCCGGCCTTCGCGTCCGTGAGGACTTCCTCCAGGCCGTAGCCGACCTCGATGCGCATGCGCCGGTCCTTCGAGGCGACGATGATGAGCACGCCGTTGTCTTTCTTCTCCCGGCCGAGGCGCCACCTGTCGAAAACGCGGGTGGCGAATTCCTCGATGGATTCTCCTTCAAGGGTCTCGACGGTCAGCACCGCCACCTGGTTCGTGGTGCGGTCCTCGTGCGCCTTGAGGAGGCCGCCGATGTGCTCCCGGGTCGCCGTGCCCAGGATGCCGGCATCGTCCGTGACGCGCCCCCGGAGAGCGGGCACCGGTATGAGGGACAGGGACGGCGCGGAAAACAGCAGGGCAAGGAACAGGGCCGGTAACAATTGACGGGCGTGTCGATGTTTCATCGGTCTTCCCCCTTCTCCTGGATGAGGCCATCCGCTATCTCGTTATCGGTTTTCTTGGTGTTCCGGAATCCGGCCTGGAGGAGCTCCTCTTCCAGCGCCGCGAGGCCCTGCATGAAGGCCTCGCAGCGGTCTTTCCGTCTCAGGTGCGGCGTCATCGCGGCTATGACGCCGTGCAGCTTCCCCTGTTCAAGGCGGCCGTGAACTCCGCTGTCGGGAAGGATGACCACCGTGCGTTCGAAAAGGCCGACCATGACCAGGATGCCGGTGCGGCCCGCGGTGCGGAAGAGCTCCCGCTCCAGGAAAAAGGCGCGGGCGTACTGCTCTGTTTCAGTTTCGGCGCGAACGCGGTCCAGGAAGAGGCGGCCGAAGGCCGGCATGAAAACAGCGAGGAGCGCGGATATGGCCCCCGCGCCGAGGATAAAGGCGGCGGCGAACTGCGGGTTCCGGAGGAGGGCGCAGCCGTGTCCTATGAAGGCCTGGACCAGCACGGCCAGGGAGCTTGCGGACGCGGCAAGGGCAAAGGCCTTCCAGGGGATCTCGGGGTAGCTGTCGCATTTGCCCACCACGGCGGCCACCAGCTCGATGCCGGTGCGCTCTTCAATTTTTTCGATGAGATCATTGATGCGGCTTGCCTGGGTGCCGTTGAAGTACATTGCTCAATTCTCCGACTTTCTGCCCTCATGGTTGAGGAAGTCGGGAAATACAATGCCATGATTCATGGCGGAGACGCGCAACAACGCGCCTCCGCGTTGCTGCCGTCACGGCTTCACCTCATCGATGAAGGCCAGGTCCTCCTTGTTGAGTACGATGATCCTGCCGTCCTGGCGGTTGATGTAGATGTAGTTGTCCCAGAAGCTGATGAAGGTGTTCTCGCTCAGCTCCTCCTTCGATTTGGCCACGAGCTTGAGACTGCCGTCGAAGCGGCCCAGGTGGTGCTTCCCGTTATCGTAGGTAATGGCGTAGATGAAACCGTCCCGTATTTCGATGAAGCTGCGCCAGAACACGTTGTCCTCCCCGTAGATCTTTGCCTGGAGGGTGTCCTTGTCCACCAGGGTGAGGCGGTGACCGGAGGTGTGGCTCCCCTTGTGGGTGATGATGACGATGCCCCCGGAGTAAACGTCGTAGCGGCTTCCGCATATGTTCTCCACCGGAGACTTGAACATGATCTTCCGCGTCGAGGCGTTTATCATGTAGAGGTCGTTGTTGTAGTGGCCGCCGTCAAGGTATTCCTTCAGCTTCAGGTAGTAGAGCTTGCCCGCGTAGATGTTCTTGTCGAGCTCCTTGTCCCTGAGCTTGTCCTCGCGCTTGTCCAGCTCTTTCTCCTTCTCCTCGAGCTTTTTCTTCGCCTTTTCCGGCTCCTTCTCGATGTCGCGCTTCAGCTCGTCCTTCTCTATCTGCTTTTTCTCCTCCTTGATGTTTTCCTCGCGCTTCTGGATTGTTTTTTCTTCTTTCTGTATTTCCTTTTCTTTTTCCTTTGATTTCTCTTCTTTCTTCTGGATATCCTTTTTCTCTTCCTCTATCTTCTTTTCCTTCTTCTCTATCTCTTTCTCTTTTTCCTTCCGCTTTTCAGGCTCGACAATTTTCTTTGTCTCCTCCTTCTCCTTTTTGAGGTCTTCCTCTTTTTTCCTGACCTCTTCCTTCTTTTTTTCTATGGTCTTTTTTTCCTGTTCCTGCTGCTTCCTTTCCTCTTGTAATTCCTTCCTGTCCTTCTCAAGCTTCTTCTCCCGCAGCTCCGTCATTTCCTTTCTCTCCGGCAGGGCCTTCCGCTCCTTGCGGATCTCCTCGATGGTTTTCCTGTCTGAAAGGAGGTCCGGCTCCACGGTATCGAGCGTTCCCTTCTTCGACTGCTCGGTCAGGGGGATGAGCATGGCCGTTGCGCCGGGCCATTCCCAGTATTTTGTCGATATGCCGGCGTTCCGCCCGTTGATGTTTTTCATGACCACGGACTTGTACTTGTTCCCGAAATAGCCGAGGTCCCCGCGGTGCACCGCGTTGTAGTATGACACGAAAAGCGATATCGCCCGGGCCTGGGCGCGGGTGTAGCCGTACTTCTCCATGAAATAGGCGGTGGTAATGCGCCGTACCCTGTCTATATGTCCCACCTTTGCGTCCCGGTCTATGTAGAAGATGTCCGCCGAATATTTCTGCGGCTCTTCCTTCGACGCCGCGCGCAGCAGGGAGTATTTCATGTGGAACCGCACCTTCCCGCCGCCGCCCCGGGAAAGCTTTTTCCCGATCTCCTCCACCTCGCTGGCGGGATCGGCCCTTTTCGCGTCGCCCCGGTAGTTGATGAACTCGACCCGCTTGGTCCGGATTTCGTCCACGTCCACTTCAAGGGCGGCAGCCCTCCCGGCAAAAAACAGGGCCTGAAGGCAGGTTGACGTTATGGCGATGAGCAGGATGGTTCGTTTCATGGCATTCCTCCCTATTGGATGATGGGTCGTGATCGCGCCTTGGATTATTTCGACTCCCGATTTCAAGCTGAGAATGGAGATGCTACCATGGTGCGGATTAATGTCAAGACACTTCCGGCCTGGCGCTGGGTGATGCGCCGGTCGCCTGGCGTATATGGCTTGACTTTTTCCCTGAGGATTGGGATGTCTATAAAAAAGTGAAGGATGATCCGATATGAGTAAAGCTGAACAGGCGGCAGAAAGATTCAGGAACGGCCTGAACTGCTCGCAATCCGTCCTGGCCACGTACGGCCCGGCCCTGGGACTTGACGAGAAAACCTGCATCAAGATAGCGTCCCCCTTCGGCGGCGGCGTCGGCCATGTCCAGGAGGTCTGCGGCGCGTTGAGCGGCGCCGTCATGGCCATCGGCCTGAAGCACGGCGAAGGGACCGATCAGCGTGACCGGAGGGAACGCATCATCGAGCTTGCCCAGGAGTTTCTCGGGGAATTCAAGAAGCGGAAAGGTTCACTGCTGTGCCGGGAGCTCCTGGGGTGCGACATCACCACGAAGGAAGGACTGGTGAAGGCGCGGGAGCAGGGCGCCTTCAACGTCTGCGCCGACTACGTGCGCCTCGCCGGTGAACTCCTGGAGAAGATGCTGTAAGGCATGGGTCCGCTGGCGGAGAGACGCTATCCCGGCGAAGGGACGCCGTTTTTTTCCGGTTTCACGGCGGCGGCGCACCGCGGCGCCTCGGGCCAGTTCCCGGAAAACACCATCGAAGCCTTCCGGCGCGCCCAGGAGATCCTTCCCGGGTGCATGCTGGAAACCGACGTGCGCCTGACCGGGGACGGCGCCATTGTCATAATCCATGACGAACTGCTCGAGATGAAGACCAACGGGTCCGGCCCGGTGGGGAAGGCGGGTCTCGGCGAAATCAGGTCCCTGGACGCCGGCTACACCGCGACCTTCGACGGCGGCCTGAGCCATCCATTCCGCGGGAAGGGATACCGGATCCCCCTCCTTTCGGAGGCGCTGGATACCTTTCCCGGGGCCAGGTTTTCAATCGACATCAAGGACCGGGACCTCGGCGCGGCGGAGCGGGTAGTTTCCCTGGTCATGGAAAAGGGGGCGGCGCACCGCGTTATCATCGGCTCCTTCCATGACCGGACCATGCGCTTCGTGCGGAAGAACTTCAGGGGAATCATGACCAGTTTTTCCCGGAACGACATCCTGGGCTTTATGGCAACGAGGAAGTTCCGGAGAAGGGCCCCGGCGCGGGGCGGCGCGGCCATGCTCATGCCGGAATTCATCGGCGGCGGGCAGTACGAGTACATGGGCAGAGGAGCCACCCGGGGGGCCAGGATCATCACCCGGGGCCTCATCAATGACGCGCACCGGTGCGGCGTGCCGGTGCTGGCGTGGACCATCAACCGTCCCGACAACATGCGGCGCCTCATCGAGTGGGGCATCGACGGCATCGTCACGGACCATATTGATCTGCTGAAAAAGGTAATGGCGGAATACGATCTTCGCTGAAGGAGGCGGGCTTGAACAAACGGGCGGTCTATCTTGTTATGGCGGTGCTTCTCTCCGTTGCCCGGGCATCGGCAATGAGCGAGCAGGAGAAGATACAGGCCCTGCTGGGACGGATTGAACAGTCCGGACTGATATTTGTCCGGAACGGTTCCGCGTACTCCCCCACGGAAGCGCGCAAACACCTGGAGCTTAAATTGTCAAAGGCGGGTTCCGCCATAACGACAGCGGAACAGTTTATCACCCATATCGCATCGGGTTCGTCCTGGACCGGCACACCCTATTACATCAGACTCCGCGACGGCACCCTTGTCAAATCCTCGGACTGGCTGCGGAAAAACCTCGCCGAGCTGGAGAAGGGGAAGCGGTGAAGGGCCATCATGCAATGGCTGAATGATGCCGCGGCGTATGCAGCCATGCCTGCTCCACGCGGAAGTTTCCCGAAATATTTCATTGACAGAAGCCGGTACGGGGAAAGGATGGGATGTAACAGCACCCGCGACAGTTGAGGTATCATATGTTCTGGAACAAAGAAGTTGAAACGATTGACCGGAAAGCGCTGGAGCAACTGCAATTCAAAAAGCTTTCCGCGGCACTGCGGAGCGCCGCATCCACTCCCTTTTATAAAAAAGTATTCAAAGACAACAATGTCAGCGTGGAGAAGGTCACGTCCCTGGACCACCTGAAGGACCTTCCCTTTACCAGCAAGGCGGACCTTCGCCTGAGCTACCCGGACGGCATGGTGGCGGTCCCCCGGAGCGATATTGTACGCCTCCACGCATCGTCGGGCACCACGGGGAAGTCCACGGTCATATTCTACACCGCGAAGGACATAGCCGACTGGGCGGACCTCCTCGCCCGCTCCATGATGGCCACGGGCACCACCAGGGACGACGTGTTCCAGAACATGATGGGGTATGGCCTCTTCACCGGCGGTCTGGGCCTCCACTACGGCGCGGAGCGCCTCGGCTGCATGGTGATCCCCGCGTCGTCCGGGAACAGCCTGAAGCAGATACAGCTGATGCAGGACTTCCGCACCACGGTGATCCATATCACCCCCAGCTACGCCCTCCATCTGGGCGACGTGGTGGCGGAACAGGGCCTGTACACGCCGGACCTGGGGGTGAAGAAGGCGTACCTGGGTGCGGAGCCGTACTCCGAGGAGACGCGCAACAAGATACAGGAGCAGTGGGGCCTGCAGGCGTACAATTCCTACGGGCTGTCGGAGATGAACGGGCCCGGCGTCGCCTTCGAATGCGAGCTGAAGAACGGCATGCACCTCTGGGAGGACTTCTACATCATGGAGATCATCAATCCCGATACCGGCGAGAGGCTGCCCGACGGCGAGGCGGGGGAGCTGGTCATCACGCACATAAACCGGGAGGCGATGCCCATCATCCGCTACCGGACCCGCGACCTGACCCGGATCATCCCCGAGCAGTGCCCCTGCGGAAGGACGCACCGCCGCATCGAGCGGATCAAGGGCCGCACCGACGATATGCTCATCGTGGGCGGCGTCAACGTGTTCCCGTCGCAGATCGAGTCGGTCCTTATGAAAATACCGGAAGTGGGAAACAACTACCAGATCGTCCTCGACCGCCACGAGAACCTGGACCGGCTCCATATACGGGTGGAGCTCTATTCCAAGATGTTCCAGGGCGACATGGAGGGTCTGAACAGGCTCAAGAAAAAGCTCGTGGAGGAGCTCAAGGCGCTCATAACCGTTAACCCGCGCATCGAGCTCCTGGAGCCGGGTTCCCTGCCGCCCAGCACCGGCAAGGCGGTACGCGTCATCGATAACAGGAAAATATAGCATAAGGGGGTCATCATGCCGCAGCAGATATCCATTTTTGCGGAAAACAAGCCGGGGAAGATCGAACGCATTTCCGGCATCCTGGGCAGAAACAACATCAATATGCGGGCCATCACCATCGCCGATTCCGGCGACTACGGCATCATCAAGATCCTGGTGGACCGTCCCGTGGACGGCTGCAAGGCCCTGAAAGACGAGGGGATCGCCGCGACCCTGAAGGAAATCGTGGCGGTGCGGATCGACGACAGTCCCGGGGGACTGCACAGGGCCGCATCGGTGCTGTCAAAAAACGACATCAATGTCGATGACGCCTACGGCTTCACGATCCGCGGGAGCCACGAGGCGGTTTTCGTATTCCAGGTCAAGGATATCAAGAAGACCGAGAAGGTCCTCCAGGAAGCGGGCTTTTCGCTCCTCTGGGACAACGAGCTTTATTTTCTCTGACAAGGGACCCGGCGCAGGTTGTTACTGCGTTACCGGAACAACGGCCCCGGGTTCCGGTCCGGTCTTCAGCGGTTGGACCATCTTTATCTTGCTCCGCGGGATCTGGACGATGCCGGAGGCGGTACGCACCCGGTACTGGTCGCCCCGGGAGATGATCGCCCCCTCGATAATCCTGCCGTTGTAAAGTGTTATCCGGTCCACCCACTTCTGGGTTTCTTCCGGCTGTCGGCGTTCTTCCTTCTTTACGGGGGATGCTTTCCGGACATCCCCGGCGCTGCGTTGCGTTATGGCGTAATAACCGCCATAGGTGACGGCGGTCACCGTCACGGCCGATACGAGGATGTTAATGAAGGAGATCCCGGCGACCAGCTTCTTCAGGAAAAAATATGCTGTAATATACACGCCGTACAGGGCGCTGAAAGCGCCGACGGTCCTCAGGACCCGCACCAGGTTCTTCTTTTTCGAGGAAAGGATTTCCTCCCGGACATCGTCAGGTACGGGTCTGGCGAACCGGTACCTGTCCAGGAGCTGTTCGAGGAGCCGGGTGTCGTTATCTGTCTTGTTCATAGCAGGTCCTCTAGCTTGGTTATGCCGCGTTCTTTCAGGTGGTCCAGGATCCTCCGGGATACCTGCTGATACCGGTATGCCGCCTGCCGCCTGGTCATGCCCAGGTGCTCCGCGGCCTGGTCATAGGTGTAATGATTGATCGCTATGAGATCGAAAAGGATCCGCTCCTTTTCGTCATGGTAGTTCCCGGGGTCCTCGATGGCGTCGTGGATGATGATGCGGATGTCCCTGAGGCCGTTCTCGAAGGCGAGATGGACATCGTCTTCCATGTCGGCGATGTCGACGCTGGCCGCGCCCGAGCCTTCACGCTTCCGGTAATAGTTGGATATGCAGAATTTTACGGCGCCGATGAGCCAACTCCTCGGGTCGCGGACCTCATCGAATTTTCGGTAATAGTTCACGAAGACCTCGTGGCAGATATCTTCAGCGTCCTCCCGGTTCTTCACCCGGTAATAGATGCTGTTCAGGATTAGCGGGTAATAATCGCTGTATGATTTCCTGAATTCCCTTTCTTTTTTCGAGAGCAGCATCCGGTCCCGGCGCTCCAATATAATATAAAGTAGAGAGTTATCGACGGATTCTACAAAAAAAAGTTTTGCGGAGGGCGATTGTATCAAAAAACCCCCTGAATTTACACGAAATAGAGCACTTATGGCCCTCTGTCTACAAAAAATTTTTCTCCGCATCTTGACGAATCGACAAATACTAACTATTTTAGCTTTATGTAAAATTCTTAAATATCAAAAACTACTGCTGGCATATTAAATACATTAATTATCTTTTTACCTGCAGCCCCCGGGTAAAGTAAAAAGATACAATAAAACAGAGGTTATACCATGGAACATTTAACAAGAGAAACATTCAAAGAAAAGATCTTCGATTATGAAAAGAACACGGAATGGAATTACAAAGGGACCCTTCCTGCCATAATCGATTTTTACGCCGACTGGTGCGGGCCGTGCAAGATGGTGGCGCCGGTCCTGGCTGAGCTTTCGGCAGAATACGAAGGTAGGGTCGCTATCTACAAGGTGAACACCGACCAGGAGCCTGAGCTTTCGGGGGCCTTCGGGATCCAGAGCATTCCCAGCATCCTCTTTATTCCAAAGGATGAGAAGCCGAGCATGGCCGCCGGCGCCCTGCCGAAAAAGGCCCTCCAGGACATTATCAGGGACGTTCTGAAGGTTAACTGAAATAAACAGGAAACAGATAAAAAAAGCGGCAACCAGGATTGCCGCTTTTTTTCGCCAGGAATGATTCCCATGGCCTAGCCGCCGAACTCCTCGTCAAATCTCTGTCTTGTCATGATGGTGAAGAACTTGTTCAGGGTCATGAGTTCGAAGGTGTGATAGATGTTCGGGCTCAGGTCAAAGAATATCAGCTTGATGTTCATTTCCTTCGTTTTTCTCAATATTTTGACCAGGGATGCTATTGCCGTGGAATCCACGCCGTTCAGGTTTTTGCAGTTAATGGCAATCATGCCCGGCTTTTTTGCAAGAATTTCAGTAAAAACAACTTCCATGTCCTTTATGTTGCCGAGGTTCCATTCGCCGGAGGCGGTAACGACTATTTTGTTGCCCTTTTCTTCGAAGCTGATATTTTCCATGTTTTAACAATACGCATATATTAATAAATTGTCAAACAAATATTTGGTGCAATGCGGTACTGCGTCTTGCGCCCGCAGGGTGCCGGTTATCGCCTTCGATGGGGATCCCGTGCTGCAAGGCGTTATTTAATCTCAATGAGGGAACAGACTTCTCCCGTGTCATCCGAGGCGGAACGCTGGTTGTAGATATCGGGCGTCCATTCGCCGTCGATGATGAACTTGTACCGATATACCCCCGGGAACAGCTTTTTTTTGAGGCGCCAGATGCCGTTGGGTCCCTTCGCGAGAAGATCGTCCTCGGGGTTCCAGTGGTTGAAGTCTCCCACGAGGGAAACGAAGCTCGCCTCCGGCCGATAGAGCCTGAATTCCACCATGGTGGCGCCGGCCATGCGCCAGCTGACATGCCTTCCTTCGGGCTTGACCGCCGGTTGCGCAACGGACATATAGGAGCCCATACGGTCATCGACGCGGTCCGGGTTGAGGGGGTCCCGTATCAGGATGCCGTCAACGACAAACTTGTAGGTGATCTCCCGGGCTCTATCGCGGGCGGGGAGGAAGTAATACCACACGCCGTTATCGCTCCGCTCCATCCGCTCAGGCTTCCACCGGCTGAAGCTGCCCGATATCTGCACGGAACGGGCGCCCCTGTTCTTGTAGGTAAACAGGGTCCCGAATGAATCCACGGTGCTCTGCCCCTTGCGCCTGCCTGACAGTATCATGTTCACCTGCTGTGGGCCGTCCGCGCTTTTAAGGAATTTAAGCGAGCTGTAATACAGGGGTTTGCCGGCTCCCTCGTCGCTGTTAAAAGCCAGGAACATGATGGATGCCAGGATGGCCAGGGCTTTATATTTCATACACGCGGTCCTTTGATTACTTGACGCAACGCCGTGTGAAGGCGTGTCTATTCAGGAAATCGACGGATTGCTCCCAATACATTAAAAATAATTGCAATTCCCTCATCACGCGCCCGGCACGGGGCGCGATTATATATTATCTGGTTCATTCTTATGTTAAATATGTCGATAATCTAATAGAAAATATTTATATTAATAATTGCCAAGAGCGCGATTCTTCTCCGCGTCTCGGGCAGGGGCGGCGGAAGATAAAAATTGATTGATTTTTATTCAGCAAGCCGTAGTATCTGATTATGTCTCTTGAAAGTCCCGGTGACGCAAAACCGACTGACAATGTCTGAAACAGAAGAAATATCATACACCCCGGAAGAGCTCGGCGAAATAGAGCGCATACTGGACCTGATCGAACGGAGCGGCCGCCGGCCCCTTTCCGCGAGGGAACCAGTTGCGACCTCAACGGCCGTTGCCGAGGCCGAGGAAGCGCCCCCCGTTGAGGAGGAATATCATGCCGCTCCGGAGAGATTCGAGGAGCCGGAGGACCTTGCCCTTCCGGCGGGCGACCTGGAACGGCTTACCGGGGAAAAGAAGCCCGCTGAAGAACCCTATGCTGAAGAAGCGCCCATAGAAGACATTACCGGCCTTATCCATGAAGTGGAGGAAGGAGTCCCTGAACGGAAGATCGCACCCCGTGCGCCCGCGGAGGAAGAGCTTGCCGCTGTTTCCGGTGAGCGCGCTGAAAGGCCCAAGGGCATGAGCCCGGCCGATGAGCTGGAGTTCCTCACGGCCGGTGAGCCGGAATCGCTGGATTATCGTGACCGGGCCCCCGTTGACGCCTATGCCGAAGAGAGGGAGGCGCCGCGGCGCGCCGAAGCGAAACCTGTCCAGTTCGAAGAGACGCCCGTTTTCGAGGACCTGGACCTCGGGGAGCACGCGGACCTGGAAATGAAGGATATCGGGGTCCCGGAGGAGATGGGGAAGGCCGCCGCACAGCCGGAGAAAAGCGTGACCCTTAAGAAAGATCTGTCCCGTGAGATACCCGATCTGTCCGAGATTTCCTTTGATGAAGGGGAAGCGGAAATGCCTGAAGCCCGGGACATTGATATCCCTGAACTGGATATTCCCGGGGCCGCCCCCGAGAAGGAGTTTATTCCCGCCGCGGAACCGGAGACGCCGGAACCGGCCATGGAGGAGATTTCCGACGAAGACCTGGCATCCATCAAGAGCGTAGAAGAATTGGGCGAAGTTCCCGAAGTCAGGTCATCGAAGGACATCATAAGCAAGGTCAAGAAAAAGGAACCGGTCCGCGGACCGGCGGAGGACCTGGGCCCCCCAATTCCCGATCTGCCCGCCGTTGATGAGGACCATTTCGCGGTCGAGATGCTCGAAGATGAGCCGAAGCCGTCCAGAAAGGAGAAACCCTCCCGGGCCCCTTCGGCGGAGGAACCGTCCGCACCGGCCGGCGCCATTGACCTGTCGGACCACGACATCATGCGGCTGAAAAAGGCCCTGCTCCTTTTCAACCCGGCCATCCGCGAAGCGGTCAAGGACGTAGTCGTCAATGACCTGCTGCCGACGCGGGACACCCGCCAGCTCATAAACATGATCCTGGCCGGCAGGCCGGAAGGGACCATCCATAAATATCTCGAGGATAAGCTCCAGAAGAAGATAGCCCTCACCGAGGAGAAGATCGGGCCGGCCCGCAGGGTCATAGCGGCGCGGCCGGAATACGCCGCGGCCGGGCGCGAGCGTCAGAAACGCCTCATGACGATAACGAAGATCGCCGGGGCCGCAGCCGCGGTCACCTGCGTCCTGGCGGTTGTCGGCTACCAGTTCATCTACAAGCCCATCGCCGCCAAGCGCATGATCAGGGAGGGCGCGGCACTCATCCGCGAAAGCGGCGACTATCTCAAGAAGCCGAAGGACTTTGCGAAGGCTGAGAGGATTTTCCGCGACGTTGACGAGAACTACATCAAGGACTACGCCTTCGGCTACACCGAGTACGCCCAGGCCTATTTTGATAAAAAAGAATACGACTTTTCCATTCAGAAACTGAACAGGCTGTATGACATACAGGGCAAAAAGGGCCAGGCCTATGATCTCGACCTGTTGAACAAGCTCGGCTATTTCTACTCGAAAGTGCCCAGGGAATACTACAACACCATGCGGCTCAACATCAACCGGTGGTATTACCCCGGCAGCAAAAAGAAGCGGGAAGAGTGGTCGCAGCTTGACGTTGCCATCGAGATGTACCGCCGGGTACTCCTGAGAGACAAGGGCAACGTCACCGCGCTTTACGGCATCGGCAACGCCTATTTCTATCAGGGACAGTATTTCAAGGCCAAGAAATACTATGAAGACATCGTGAACATGGAGCCGGACTCCGAGATCGGCTACTCGGGTCTGCTGAACCTGTACATCGAGCGGGACGTGTTCGAGCGGGTCATCGACGTCCACGCGCAGCTCAATGAGAAGAAGATGTTGACCAGGGTGCCCTCGCCGCTCCTGGCCAAGCTGGCGTCATATTACCTGGACAAGCAGGTCGCGCAGAAATCGAACGTCAGGATCGATTACGGGGTCCAGTCGCCGCGCTTCAAGGATATTGACGACAATATCTTTCCCGCGGTCTACGGCGTGCTGGAGGCCCTGAACAAGCGCGACAAGGACTACCCGCCGCTGCACCTGCAGTACGCCCGGCTCAACCGGGCCCAGAACAACCTGAAACTGATGAAGATCCATCTCGATAAAGCCGTTGATCTTTCGCGTTCGAATTACAATGCGGACTATTTCGGGGCCCTTCACCTCCTGGGAGAATACTACTACCTGGCAAAAGAGCCCGTGAAGGCCTACGAGACGCTGAACCGCGCCATCAAGGCGGCGGGAAGTCCGCCGGAGTTCACGCAGGAGGATTTTTACAAGGAGACCGAGAGCCCGGGCAAGACCTACGCAGTGCTCGGCAACATCTTTTATTACTATTTCGACAAGGTGAGGATGCGCTACGGCGACCTTGAGGACGAGGTCATTGACCAGGATGCCGAGCGCATGGGCAACTATCAGATCGCCCGCGATAAATATGAAAAGGCGATCGAGGAGGGTTTCGAATCGTCCGAAGTGCATTACAACCTGGGCCGCGTCTATTACCTGAACAGGCTCTACCAGAAGGCCCTGGACCAGTGGCTCAATCTGTATGACGATTTTGTCGATAACCCGGAGATCATGTTCGCCCTGGGCAATGCCTTTTACCACATGGGAAGCTATGACGCGGCCAAGGGGGAATACCTGAAGCTTATTTCAGCCTATGAATACGAAATGGACAAATTCAAGATCGCGCGGCGGGACCTGCCCGGACAAGTGAAGCTCGTGCAGTATCTCTCATCGGCCTATAACAACCTCGGCGCCGTGTACCAGGCCCAGAACAACGAGGCCAAAAGCGAAATAAGCTACTGGAAGTCGATCGATTACGCCCAGCACATAAATTCGGACAACGAGTTCGCCCGGGTGAACCTCGCCCGGTCATTCAAGAAAGGCGTCGAGGCGGGCGAGGCGATCCTGGACGAATCTATCCCCTACAGCATAGAATACTACCGCGAGGACCTTCGCAAGTGACAATCCCTCACTTCTTCTTTTTCTTCGAGGTCTTTTTCAGCAGGGCGTACTCGAACCCGTCAATAAGCACGTTGAAGGACGCGGCGTTGATGTTTTCCGAAAGGGAATGGACCTTCCAGAGCTCCGTACCGTCGGTGAATATGATCGTGACCTGGACGTCGGTGCTGGTCCCGCGCTTCGCGTCGAGGATGTCGGCGTGAAAATCTATCAGCTTGACCCTGGCGATGTCGGGGAAGAGGGGCGTGAGTCCCTTCTTGAGCACGTTGGCAAGGGCGTCCACGGGCCCGGCCCCGTTGGAGGCCTCGTGGATGACGCGGCCCCGCGCCTCGATCTGTACGGTCGCCTCGGGCTCGATGCCGTTGTCGATCAGGCGGTATCCGCCGACGATCCTGAAGGGCGGGGCATATTTTTTCAGTGACCTGATGATGGCCAGGACCTTTGACGCGTCTTCTATTTCATAATTGAGCATGTGCCGCACCTCCCCCCGTTACTGTATGGCGATCCCCGTCAGGGCTGATATCTTTTCCTGTTTCCCCGAGACGAATTTCAGCGTGATCCCCTCTGGGGAGAAGCTGTATTCGCAGAGGTCGTTGTCGACCCGGCGGTGCCAGATCTTTTTGCCGTCGGAACAGTCAACCTTCAGGAGATAAAAGTCGCTCTTTTCATCGGTGAAAATAATGTAGAGGTCTTTGTTGTAGACGATATGAAAATACGCTTTCCCCGGGATAAACCAGTTCGTCGACCCGGTCTCCTTGTCAATCGCAAGGTAGTAGCCCTTGATGTCGTCGGTTTCGCAGGCAATATAATACCGTGATGAATCCTCAATCACGGTATCTATCTGGCTGATGTCGGATATTTTCTTTATCCAGATGTTTTTCCCGCTGTTCGAATCCCTGCAGAGCAACATGGCCTTTCCGCAATCGTAATGAAGGGTGCGGGATCCCAGCTTGAAATTTTGCGAACAGGCCTGTTCCATTTATTCCCTTCAGCGGGGATTTTTAAGATTCATTCCTTCAATGATAAGTTTGGCAACCCCTTTTTCGTTTGTGTCCGCCAGGTTTATGACCAGGTCGTAATTGTGTGGATCGGTAACGTTGAACTTCACGTATTCCCTGATGTAGTTCTCGCGGCGCTCGGTGTTCTCAATAACCAGCTTCTCCGCGTCTTTTTTCGACAGGTTTTTGAATTTCATGATGTTTTGGACCTTGTAGTCCATGGGTGCGACCATCATGACGTGGAAGCCGCCGGCCATTCCCCGGGTGATGACGTTGGAGGCCCTTCCGACGAGGACCACGTTGCCATGGGCGGCGAGGATCCGTATGGTCTGGGCGAGCTTCTGGTACACCGCAACCTGGGGCGGGAGGTCGCTGAAGGCGCTTTTCAGTATGTCGGTCAGGTCCCTCAGGGCGTCATCGGTGAGGGTCTTCACCAGGTGCGAAGAGAGTTCCATTTCCTCCATGACGCGGTCCAGCACCTGGCGCTCGTAGGCGGCCCAGAGCGGCTCGGGAGCAGTAGCGCCGCCGTTCATAATCGATACGATTTCCTGGGCGATGCCGTAGCCGGAGCATCCGTATTCGCGGGATATGGTGATGAACTGGCGCAGGCTCTTCTTTTCCGGAGGAGTCGTCAGCGAATGCTTCTGCTGCTGCCAGTATTTTAACTGGGCGCTTATATATTTATCGAGGGCCGGTGTTTTCATGTAGCAATCTCCTTATCGCGGTGAATAAATAAATTGGTTACTTTTTTCTAGAATATCTCTGCAACGGTGTTCAGCGATACACTCTCCTGTACAGGTTATTTCCCCGCGCCCATCAGGCAGGCACCGGAGTCTATTAAAAATATATCGTTACGTTATTACTGTTTCAAATTACGAGCTGTTTTTACCCTATTAAAATTTATACACCCATGCTATGTATGAAATTTATATGGGGGGGTAAAATATCAAGAACTTTTCAGGGGTTTTTAGACAAAACAGGATGCTTTTTTAGAAATGCAGAGTCCCTATCCTGTTGCCCATTCTGATCCTGTCGCCGGGGGAGAAGTCATCAAAGGTGATGGCCCCTTTTTGAAAGAGGAGGATGATGGTTGAACCCAGATGAAATACGCCAAGCTCGTCACCGGCGCGGACCGGAACCTGGTCTTCCGGAGAAAAGAAGATTTCTCTGCGTTTTCGGAACGTCCGGTTGGTTTGTATTTTGCAGTAGGAAAGGGTTATGCGCCCCACGTTCATGGCCCCGATCTTGCATACGCCCACGGTTCCCGCCGATGATTGAATATAGGTGATGATCCGCTCATTTTTAACGAACAGGTCGGGAAGGCGGTTCACCATCCAGTCCTGGACCGTGAAGAGGGTGCCCGGTATATTATAATAACCGATGACGGTCCCGTTGACTGGAGCGTGGATCCGGTGGTAATCGCCCGGAGAAAGATACAGGGTCATGAAGGAGCCCCAGAGGAATTTCCGGTAGGTGTCCGAGGGGATGAGATGCTGGAGCGAGTACCCGATGCCCTTTGCCTGCATGACGGTAGTGTCCCGTATCTCGCCGAACTGGTCGATGCGGGCGTCCACCGGCGACACGGCCCAGTTGCCCGCCCGGTCGATGACATGAACGCCGTCTCTCATCTTGCGGGTGAAAAAGCGGTCTATGGTTTTAAAACCGCGCCCGGGCACGATGTATTCATCCTTCACGCCGTATTTCGCGCTGTACCAGCGGATGAAGGAGCTCATGAATGGACCGGGCAGGGGTATCCGGGCGATATACCCGAAGGCGCGCGACAGAAGGCTTTTCGGAAGTATCCTGAAGATGAATAGGGTTAGGCTTTTTCCGATGCTCATGGCTCTTCCTTTTTGTGTCCGGATTTCCACGGTGCTTACCTGTGGGTATCCGGACCATGGGATCGTGTCAAGTATTAAAATGTGCCGATCATGGACGGAACGACGGGGTTATATATATCTTGACATTCGTTCAACTGTTCGAAAAGATATGATTCATATAATATGAATCATATGAATGGTGAAATCCGGTACCGCGTCATAGTGAGCATTATCGCGGCCGTTGCGGCCTGCATGGTTGCGTCAATAAACGCCGCTGCCCAGGATTCCTTCGGGCCCTGGGCGGCCGATGTTGCCGTGGGGGATGACGCCGTGCAGGACCTGTACGCTGAAGGCCATTACAACTGCGGCATCTGCTCCGGCGCGGCGGGTGTCGACCGGGGCGTCTATGACGCCTTCACCGGCGGTTCCGTCCTCCTGATACGGGTGTTCCAGATATGGATATCACCCCTGGACGGCCCCAGTTGCCGGTACCGGCCGGTCTGCAGCGCCTACGGCAAAATTGCGGTGCAGAAATACGGCGCACTCCTCGGCGGCATCCTGGCGGGCGACAGGATCCTCCGCTGCAATGTTTTTTCAAAGTCCGGCAAAGACCCGGTTCCGGACCTTTTCCCGGGGAACTAGCTCCATGAGGGGACCGTCCGTGCAACACATGACCGGTGCCGCGTGCCGTGGCCTGGTGGGGACCGGGTAATGCGCGCCGGACTGACATGGTGCGTCCTGGCTTTTTTTCTCTTCGCCGCGCCGTTTTCTTCCTTGGCTTCAGCGGAGACCGGGGGCCTCGCCGTAAGGCAGAAGCGTTTCATCAGGGACCTCTTCAGCCAGAAGCGGTATTTCGATGTTATCAGCGAAACGAGAAGGCTCATGGCCCTTGACCCGGCCGGCGATGACCGGAAGGATTATTCTTTCTTCATTGATGTGAACTATTTTCTGGGACGCCAGTACCGGACGGTGGTTACGAACATAACGTCACGGCCGGGACCGCCGGATTGCCGGACCGGCATATTGCTGTCGCAGTCGTACCTGATGCTCGGGATGAACGGCCGAAGCCTCGAGGCGGCCCTGCGCGTCCGGTATGACGCCGTGGAAGGCCCGGGCAGGTATCCGTTGCTGGCGCGCAGGGCGGAGGCGTACCTGGAATGCGGCCGGTACCGGGAGCTTCTTGATGAGATACGGGCCGCCGGGCGCTACGTTCCGGACAGGGCGCGGGTCGCCCTTCTTAGAGAGGAGGTCGAACGGTTCAGGCACGTTCCCCTTAAATCGGTCCCCCTTGCGGTGGCCCTGTCGGTTTTTTTCCCGGGAGCTGGGCAGATGTACGCGGGCAAATGGGTCCACGGGGTCGTGAGCTTTATCGGCGTCGCGTCGCTGGCGGGGGGGGCCTGCCTGCTCCACCGGCAGGGAAACAGGCATCTGTCATACGCCTTCATGGCCTTTACCTCGGTATTTTATCTCGGGACCATCTACGGCGCCTACAACGCGGCGCAAACGACCAACGAGGACCTTCACCGGACGTTCCGCGACGGTATCAAGAAAAAATGTATCCCGGCCTATGACCCGGCCGGTGAGGTCCGTGATACCGGGGTTTTTCGATAAAAACGGCATGCACCGCCATGCAACAGATCGAGGACGGGAAAGAAAGAGTGAAAAAAACCGTGATTGCGGCATTGCTGGCCCTGGCGGCCTGGGACGGCGCCATGGCAGGGGAGAAGGAGGTCAGGGACATGGCCCTCTGGTTCTATTCCCGCGGCGACTACCATGCCGCGATAACCGAGGCGATGCGGTATCAATGCCTGTATCCCTCCGGCCCCTGGCTGGGGAACAGCGCGCTCCTCATGGGAAAGGCCTATTACCGCGGTAACAACTACCGGGCGGCCCTGGAGACGTTCGCCGGCTGTCACCGGAGCTTTCAGGGCACGGCAGAGGGAGAGGAGGCACTCTACCTCGCCGGGTTTGTCCAGCTCATGAAGGGATCGCCGCCGGAGGCGTTAAGTCTCCATGACCTGTACCGCGCCACGTACCGGAAGGGCGCTTTCCTGGAGGAGCTCGACCGTGACGCCTGCGTCGCCGCCGTCTTTGCCGGAGACAGGGCGGGGGCCCTGAAGTGTGCCGGGATGTACCGGGAACGGCATCCCGGGGGAAAATTCAGCGGCGACGTGGACCGCCTGGAAAAGGCTCTCCTCGAGGACTCCGTGGCGCCGCGGCGGCACCTGTGGCTTTCGGTCATGGGATCCGCTTTGTTTCCCGGCTTCGGGCACTTGTACACGGGGAATTACGCGACAGGGTTCCTCACCCTGTTCACGAACGCGCTGTGCATTTTCATGATCTATAACGGGTACCGCCTCCACGACACGTACCAGATGGCTTTTTTCGGAATCGCCGAGGGGATCCTGTACGGGTATAACCTCTTGAGCGCCGCCCGGGCGGTGAACGAATATAACGGGAAACGGGACCGTGACCTCTTCAGGCGCGTGCAGTTGGGGATAACCGCTTCTTTTTAAGGGAATATTTTTATTGCCTTGTCGGGCCGCCCGTGATATGCTTTCCCCGGAGGTTCATGCATGGATGATTTCCTGGACGGCGGCAGGGCCGAGGATCTCAATAAGAGCCAGATCGTCAATTTCGATAGTATCCTGAAAAACGACAATCTCGCGGAAGTGGCCGAGCGCCTTACTGAAGGCGCCCTCGACATGGCCGATTTCATGAGGAAAGACATCATCGACCGGTTCCTGGATTTCGTTTTTTTCAAGGTCCAGACCGGTAACGTCGACATCCCCAGCATGGCCTATCCCACTAAGCGCATGCTTGACGGTGTCCTTGAAAAAAAGGTCATCGAGCTGATCAACGAGCACCTGTACCCGGAGATCATCTTCAGGCTCCTCAAGTTCTTCACGCGTAACCTTCATGACGCGGACACGAACCTCTATATAGCCAACCTGGTCTATTCAGAGGACATCATCAAGTCGATCTATGACACCTACCGGCTCTTCAAGAAGGATATTTTTGACATTGATCGGGACAGGAGAACCCTCAATGTAAAGAGGATGCAGCAGTATTCGCCCCGCTCGGACAACCGGATGTCCTCCCCGCTGGACGCGGCGGCGCGGCTGAAGTATATCCTTGAATTTTTCCTTGTCAAGTATCCGGGGATCCGCGTCTACAGCCGGGAAGACCTGCTCATGGCACGGAGCGCCGAAGAGGAAGAGGACGGCGCCGATCAGCCTTCCCGGTGACGATGACCGTGGATCTTTTCCACGACGTCTTCCTCGGAACGCTGCACCTCGTTGATGTAGATGTTTGCAAAGCGTTGGGAATCCTTGAACGTCGATTCGTTGTAGCGCGGGTTGTAGGTGCGTATAAGCCAGTACATGATGTCCTGCATGTCCAGCATGTTCCCCTCGTCGATGACGGTGAACTTGTAGAGGAGCCTGGTCAGGTCGAGCTCCCGTAGTATTTCCGGGTGACGGGTCGCATAGGGGTCCATGAATTTCTTGAATCCAACCCGACAGCCGTCCCTGTGGCAGCTGTAGAAGATGAGGTATTCGTTCCGAGACTGGTTCTGGTAGAGAAGGCTGATAATGCCGCCGAGTTCGGGCATTTTTCTCATTGCCTCAAAGCGGTCGTAGGGGTATAGGGGCGACCATGCCAGGGTGTAGTATACTTCCTTTCCGATCACTGTCTTTTTCATGGGTTTGTCTTGTTCCTCTTCTTGGTTAACCTTTCTATCAGGTTCGTCAATTCAATTATCAGTTTCTGGCTCCGATTGCCGACGCCGGTCTCACGGTAGAGACGGTACCGGGCCGGGAAGTCCATGACGAAATAATTGGCGATGAAATCGGTCATCTGGTTCAAGTCCACAATGTAATTCATCAGCCTGATCAGCTTGTCTGATTCCTCGACGTTAATGAGGAATATCAGCTCCTGGGCCTTTTTCCTGAGCGATTCGAGCGCCGTGTCATGCGGGTCCGGCGCACCGGGTTCGATCGGCTCGTACCCGGCGAATTTGTATCCGACGGTCCCGGTCACGGTTACCCGGGCCAGCCCTTTCAGCACCACCTTTATCCCTTCGCTGCCTGATTCCGTTTCCTGGACTTCCGCCAGGGTCGCCAGCCTGTTTGTAAGGCGCAGCAGGTCAAGGGCGGTGCGGATGGTTACGGCAAGAATCCGGTCGCCTTTTTTAATCTCCCTGGATTCCGCTGACGGCCTGATAAATATGGTCAGCGTGCAGTACGGGAAAATTATTTTCCGTTTCAGAAAAAAGGTTTTTAAGGTGTTCTGTTCCATGGCGCTGGTATGATATGCTGACGTTCGGCCTTCGCTTAAATCCGCCGGTCACCGCCGTTATGCCCCGGTGCCCCGCATCGCCCGGCCCGGCGCCGATGACGCCGCGCGGCATTTCATGCCGGGTTATGCGCTGAGCCGTATGCCGGGACGTTGCCGGGCGTCCCGGCATACGGCTGCAGTATAAAAAAAAAGGCCCGATTTGTCAACAGGTATATAGGCCCGCGTCCCGCCGCCGCGTTACGTCGTGGCACGGGGAAGGTCTGCCGCGCCGCATCCGGCCGCGGAGCGCCGGCAGGGGCCGGTCACTGGGATTTTATGCCGCCGACTTTGGCTATGACGCGGATGAAGAAAAACCCGAAATTGGTGAGAGCCTCTCCCTCCTTCAGGTATACCCGCTTGATGATGAAGGCGCAGGCGAATTTTTTCATGTCCATGCTTTTGATGATCTTGAACAGCGTGCTGAAGTTGTCCTCGAAGTATATGATGAAAACCTGGTTGAGAAACTGCTCGATCTGCTCCTGGTTCTGCCCGGAATAGAATTTCGAAAAGGCCTCCTTGCGGTCAAAATAGAGGAATTTCTCCGCGAAGGTCTTGATGCCGTAATCTTGAAGGAGAAGATAGTCCACCGTGTTCTGAACCTCTCCGGTGAGCTTGGTCATGTCGGACCTCAGCTTGTACGCCTGGTAAAGGAGAGCGATTTTTTCCTTGATGGTCTCTTCCGGTATGGCGTTAAGGTTCGCGCGTTTTGCCGGATCGAAGATGCCCGATATGATTTTATCGATAAGTGCGCCGTACTGCCGGCCGAAGGGGGTCATAAGCATCCGGTCGGTGAACGCTTCCGCCCGGGTCACCCGTGGCAGGAAGTCCGGTTCCTGGGCGGACTCGGTCAGGGCGGCCTCGCGGGCAGTCTGCATGCGGCTGTACATGATGGCATGGAGCTGGTCAAGGGTCTCCCTGACCCTGCTGCCGATTTCCCGGATCGCCAGGCGCCTCTCCTTCTTGAGGAGCAGGACCTTTCTCCTGGAGATGTCGTCCTCGTTGAAAAAGAACTTCATGTAAGTCTTGTCGTTCCAGAATTCCGGCTTGTTGAGGATGGTGGAGTAGGCGTCATGGAGTGAAGCGGCTATGATGCCGTGCTGGGCCTTGGTGGAAATGGCCATCTCCATCTCGCTCAGGTCCTGATAGGTCTTGACGTGGCCCCGCAGCTCGTTCAGCGGGATGGCCATGGTGGTGTTGTTTTTACCCATGTTGACGTTGTACTGCTGTACCTGGTGGGTGAGGCGGTTTTCGATCACGTTCTTGAGGTTGATGTATGAAGAGATGGCCTCCGGGTTCTCGAAGTCGGAAAAAATGAGGGATATGTATTCCACTTCGAGGTCCTTGGATCCTTTGAGGGCCAGGTTGTAGATCCGGGTGATGGCCTGTATGCCTTCCAGGAGCTTCACGACCTTGTTGGTCTGGTTGCTGTTGAGGCGGAAGTTGTAGTTGATGATGCCGTAGATTTTTCCTTCGCTGATTATCTCGGCGTAATCGGTAAGTTTGTTGATTATCTTGTTGAGGGTGTTGAAATCGATAAAATCGGTTATCTCGGTCAGCAGGCCGCCGGCGACGCCTTCAGATATATCTTCCCGTTTTTTTTCAACAGCCATTGTATAGCTCCCCATTATACCGGCATCATTGTACAGGGATTAATGCTTCATGTAAACAAAAAAATGTCGCAATTTGTTATTGACTTTTGCTATTTTAATACTAGAGTTGCTGAAAACCACCCGTGATTATTCATGGTTGCCTCCTCCGTTGGGACAAGCATTTTAATTGCCGGGTTTTTCCAAAGGGCCGTTGCCGGCGCTTGTGAAATGAAAAGCGACCATTCTTCTTCAGGTTTGCAGATTTCTCCCGGACCCGGAAAAAGGATTATGACAGAACCCAAACGACTCCTTATTGTTGAAGATGACGCCCCCTCGGCGCTGCTCCTTTCCCAGATCCTGAAAAAATTCGGGTATGTCGTATTTGATCCCATAGATTCGGGAGAAAAGGCGATCCAGGTGTCCTGCGAGCTTAATCCCGACCTGATCCTCATGGATATCACCCTGAAGGGCGATATTGACGGCATCACCGCGGCCCAGAGGATCCACGAAAAGTGCGGCATCCCCTTCATTTACACCACGGTCAGCACCGATGACCGGACCATCATGAGGGCCCGCGAGTCAATGCCCTACGGGTATATCCTCAAGCCCTACGAAAAAAACATGATATACGCCACCGTTGAGATGGCCCTGTACAAGCACGACATGGAGCGGCGGCTCCGGGAAGCCGAGGAGCGGAACCACACGATCCTGTCGTCGCTCCCCGATACCGTCTTTTACGTGACGAAAGAGGGGGGGTTCCTTAATGACGTGGAGCGGCAAGCGGCCGCCCACCTGTGGACAGAAAAGGTGGCGGCCAAGGCGCAGACCCTGGTCGCGACGGCCCTCATGGAGCGCAAGACGGCCATCTTTGATTATGCCCTGGTGCGCCAGGGTAAAGCCGTGTACTACGAGGCGCGCATCATCCCCACGTCGGCCAGCCAGGCCCTCGTGATCGTGCGGGACGTGACGTCAAGAAAGATCGTGAAGGAGAAACATGCCTCCCACCAGAAGGAACTGGAGGCCCAGGTGGCGGACCGCACCCGCGAACTCACCGAAGCCAACCGGAGCATGGAGCGGGAGGTGGGCCTCCGCAAGAAGATAGAGCAGAGCCTGAAGATCTTCGGCCATGCCATCGAGCAGAACCCGAACCTCGTGGTCATCCTTGACAGGGACGGCAACGTGGAGTATGTCAACTCGGCCTTTGCCGAACTGTCCGGATACGGCAGAAACGAGGTCGTTGCCACGAACGTGGGCAAACCGGGCAATCCCATCGTGCAGGAGCCCGAAGTCTGGAAAAGGATGGTCAACAGCAAAACATGGAAGGGCGAGCTCTACAGCCTCAAAAAGGACGGCGAGCTCTATTATGTCAAGGCGAGCGTGTCACCCATAACCGGGGAGGACGGCGAAACGTCCCATTTCATCATCACCGCGGAAGACATCACCGAGGCGAAGCGCCAGAAGATAGCCCTGGACCAGGCGAAGCAGATACTGGACAGCGCCAGCCAGGAATTCATGAACCGCGAGATGGACTGGAAGGAATGGAAGGAAAAGATGCTGGAGCGGAACGTCTCCCGCACCGACAAGTCGCTGTTCAAGAACATCCATAACAGCTTCACCCAGGGCGCGGGGTTCGGGACCCTGGTCACCCTGATCGATATGATGACCTCCGGCGCGAAAAAAAGCGAGGAAGGATTCCTGGTGGACGGCCAGATCATAGAGCTGATCCAGAATAACGTCAACCTGATCAAGGACGCCTTCAAGACCTTTACCAGCATCGACTGGATCATCTCCAACGATTTCGACCTGCAGAAAGTTTCCCTCATGGAGCTGTACGAGAACGTGAAGGTGGTCATCAGCAAGGTCGACGAATACAGCAAGTTCAACAACAACCGGATCATTATCAACGACTTTAATTACCGCTACAAGGACCTTTTCGTAAACCTGAACAAGGATTATTTTTCAAAGGCCCTCTACGAGGTCCTCATCAACGCGATGAAGTTCTCGAGACGGGGCTCCTTCATCACCGTGTTCGTGAACGTTTCCGGCAAGGACGCCGTGATATCAGTGATCAACGACCCGGAGAAGAGCGAGGAGGGCACCGTCGGTATACCGGTCGAATATGAAAAGGTCGTATTCGAGCCCTTTTACCGTCTCACCAAGTTCGTCCACGAACAGTACAACACCCTCGAGTTCGGCCTGGGCCTTACCCTGGTCGAAAAGATCGTCAACAAGCACGGCGGAGAGGTGTCGGCCCGGAATATCGTCGACCATTCAGACACCCGGCGCGAATCGCAGGTAAAGGTGAACGTTTCCCTCTCGATCCCGCTGGCTGACGGGTAATGGCGGTTACCGCCCCAATTTTTTCTTGAATATGGCGCTTTCTTTTGTATGATGTCCCCGGGCCGAAGCCCGGGGGAGCAACCCTATGATCCTTAATGTTGAAAATGTCCGCAAGCGGTACCGCATAGCCGGCGTTCCCCGGCAGGTCCTCAACGGCGTGGACCTCTCACTGGATGGCGGCCAGCTGTGCTCCATCACCGGGATGTCCGGCTGCGGCAAGACCACGCTTCTCAATGTCATTGCCGGCATAACGAAACCCTGCGGGGGAACCGTGCATATCAACGGCAGGAAGATGGTCTACGCCCTGGATATCGTCGCCTCCCGGCGGCGCAACCGGGAGATCGGCTTCATTTTCCAGACCTTCCGCCTCCTGAACGACGAAACCGTGCTGTCGAACGTGCTCCTGCCGGCCCGGATCAGGGGGCGCGTCGGAAGGGAGACCCGGGAATATGCCGATGAGATTCTGGAGCGGCTCAGGATCTATAAATTCAAAAAGACGAAAGCGGCGATCCTGTCCGGCGGCCAGAAACAGCGGGTCGCCATAGCCCGGGCGCTGGTGAACCGTCCGAATCTCATCCTTGCCGATGAGCCGACGGCCAACCTGGACCGGAAAACGGCCCAGGAGATCTTCGACATCCTCCTCGATTTAAAGAGCGCGGGAAAGGCGGTGCTCATCGTCACCCATGACGACTACATGCACCGGCAGTCCGACCTGGTCTACACCATGGCGGACGGCGGCCTGAGGGCGGCGCCATGATGCAGCGTCTGTACCTGATAATGAAGGAAATCGCGGGAAGCAGGTTCGTCAGCTGTATCGTGCTCCTGTCGGTGGTGCTGTCGGTGTTCGCGGTGGGCCTGTTCCGCATCGCCGGCGACAGCCTTTCGAACTACATCCATAACCGCTTCGCCTCCTCGATCCCCCCCAACACCATCAGGGTCTCGACACGGCAGCCGCGCACGCTCTTCCTCTTCGAAACGTCGCGGCCCGGGGGCCCGGTGATAAGCGACCGGGTTGTCCGGAAGATCCGGGGCATGGAGGGGGTGACGGAGGTGCTGCCGGTGTCGGCCCTCAGGATCCCGATCCAGGCGCGGGTCTCGTACCTGGGGTTCAGCTACCGGAGCGACATCCTCGCCTTCGGCGTGCCGCGGCGCCTGGTGGCCGGCGAGCTCGCCGGGGAGCGTTACCGGAGGCTCTGGAACGACCCGGCGCGGGAACGGGTGATTCCGGTGCTTATTCCCCGGGCTATCCTCCAGTCGTACAACGACGGCATGGCGGCCTCCAACAATCTTCCACGCATTTCCGAGCGGGGCGCCGTCGGCTTCGGCTTCAAGCTCTCCATGGGCCGGTCGAGTCTCAGGACCCTGGACGGCTACGAGGACATGGACGCGGTCGTCGCCGGCTTCACGGACCGGGTGGATTCCTTCGCCCTCATCCTTCCCCTCGGCATGGTGTCGGAGTACAACAGGAAATTCATCGACGGATACCGGAACGAGTACCAGTACGCCTATATCAGGGTGAAAGACCACTCCTCCATGATCGGCGTTACCGCACGGCTGAAGGGGCTGAACCTCGTGGTGGAGGCGGAAAAGGGGGTGTCGCAGCAGATCATGAAGCTCACGGAGACCGTCACCCTGATAATCCGGCTGCTCCAGTCGATCATTGTCATCATCGCCGTCATCGCCATTTCCTTCGCCACGATGATAGCCGTGTTCAACCGCATCGAGTATTACCGTACCCTGCGCCTGGTGGGAGCGTCGCGGGCCTTCCTCACCCTGACGATCCTCGCCAAGTACCTGGTCATCGGCTTTGCCGGCGCCTGGGGAGGGGCCAGCCTTCTCCGGTACGCATCAGCCAGGGTGACGGAGTATTTCCACCTGACGGGCTTCATGATATCAGTGTCCCTGCCCGGGGACGTTTTCCGCGCCTTTCTCCTGGCCGGCATGGCCATCCCGGTACTGTCCGCGGTGCCGGCTCTGGCGAGGCTCTATGCCAAGGGACTGAGCGGGGATTGACCGGTGAAAAGCCTCGTCATCGATTATGACCTCTTCCGGGATCTGGCCTATGGGCTTCTCGAGAAGATCCGCGGGAACGGAAAGAACTACCGCGCCATACTCTGCCCCCTTCGGGGCGGATTCTACCTCTCCTATTTCATGGGCAGGCACCTGGGACTGCCCATGGAGTATATCCAGATATCCTCCTATGACAGGATGGAGCAGAAGGATTTTAACGTCGGCATCCGGTCCGACATCGGGAGGGACCTCTTTCTCCTGTGCGACGACATCTATGACAGCGGGCGCACGATACGGATGATCCACTCCCTGTATCCCCGCGTCTCCTTCGACACCGTGTGCCTGGTGTCGAAGGACCGGGACGCCCCGGTGCTCTACGGCCGCTGCGTGGACCCGTCGGTGTGGGTCAATTTTTTCTGGGAAACCATGTAGACCTGTTTCCGTTAGAGGCGGTCGAGCCAGCCGGCGCCGCGCTCTTCAATGATGTCGCCGAGCCGGGCGCCGGGCGGGGTCGATTGGTACAGCAGGTAGGCCTTCTTCACGATATCCGTTATCTCCCCCTCGGTGCGGAACCCCGGCAGTTCCGTGCCGAGGCGCGGCCGCCTTCCCAGCCTGCCCCCCAGGAGGATGCGGAATCCGGTCCGGGCGGGGAGGACCGCGTCAAAGGGACATGCGGCAATGCACTCCCCGCAGAACACGCACCGGCCGTTGATGGCGGGAATAACACGTCCTTCCAGTCCTTCCAGGGCCATGGCCCGTTCACGGCATAAGGCGACGCAGGCGCCGCACCCGGTGCAGCAGGCTTCGTCAATCCTCACCTGCACGGCGCCGATGACGCCGATGTCGGCTATCTGCGGCCGCGAGCAGCCGTTGGCGCACAAGGACAGGGATATCCTGAAAGGCCGGCGGTGCCCCGTGCCGCCGGCCGCCGGAGTGCCGCCGGTGAGCCCGTCCGCGAGGGACGACAGGCCCTTGAACAGGATGCCTCCGGAAGCCCCGATGCCGGGACATTCCATGCCTCCGCACATTTCAATTACGATGCTGCCGCGGGTTGTGATAACTGTTTTCTGACGCATTGCGGACCTTTCCGTTTCCGATATCACGGCAGGGCCGGCCATGGCGCACCGTGCCTGCCGTACCGAATATACCAGAGCCTTCCCGGCACCTCCTTGATGTACGTCAAGCGGTATCGTTAAAATGGACCGATTTTCCGTTTTTCACGGCCCGACCGGCCGCGGGCAGGAATGGTAAAATAATTTTGGACCGGACACGGTCAATAAAAATTCCATTGACTAAATAGTCCGGATGCTGTTCAAAGATACAAAACGACATACAGAGTGCCGATGCCTGGGAACAGGTCCCGGGGGCCGTCCGGCATCAGCAGACTATTGAAACCATGGAGGAGAATGTCGCATATGTTTAACCGTATTGTCTCCGCAGCCTTTCTGACCTTTGTGGGAATCACCTCTATCCCGTTCTATCTCATCGCCCTTGCGATCAGGATCACGACCTATCCCTTTGACCGGCGGCTCAGGCTTCTCCATCTCTGGACATGCTTCTGGGCGTCGCTCTACACCTGGATCATGCCGTCCTGGCGCATCAGGATCGAGGGGAGAGAGAAGGTGCGGAAGAACGCCACCTACCTGATCGTTTCGAACCACCAGTCCCAGCTGGACATCCTGGTCGCCTTCAGGCTCTTTTTCCATTACAAGTGGGTCTCAAAAATCGAGATATTCAAGGTGCCCCTCATCGGCTGGAACATGGTGCTCAACCAGTATATCAAGCTCAAGCGGGGCGACAAGGAAAGCATCGAGCAGATGATGAGGGACTGCGAGGCGCGCCTTTCCGAGGGCAGTTCCGTATTCTTTTTCCCGGAGGGGACCCGGTCTCCCGACGGCAGAATAAAGACCTTCAAGCTGGGCGCCTTCCAGCTGGCCCACAAGATGAAGCTGCCCATACTTCCCATCGTGGTCAGCGGCACCAACGAGGCCCTGCCCAAGTACAGCATGAACTTCCACGGCACGCAGAAGATAATCATGAAGATTTATGACGAGATACCCTACGAGAAGTTCAAGGACCAGACCCCCGAAGAGACGGCCGACATGGTCCGGGAGTTCATGATCAAGAACCTGGAGGTCCTGGAGCGCTACACCAGGGGGGAAAAGGCATGAAAGCAAAGGTCTTCTTTATCCCCTCGGCCGGCAAGGCCGATGACGCGGCGGCCTGCGGGGCCCTCCGGAAGCTCATCGCAGCCGAGAGCCTCCTGGGCTTCATAGCCGAGAAGGACATGGTGGCGGTGAAAACGCATTTCGGCGAGGGAAAAAAGACCGGCCATGTGCCGCCGCTCTACCTGAAAATGCTGGGCGAACTCGTCAGGGAAATGAAGGGCTCCCCGTTCCTCACCGAGACCCAGACCCTGTACAAGGGAAACCGGACCGACGCGGTGTCGCACCTGAACCACGCACAGGCGCAGGGCTACGGGTACGAGCGGACCGGCATGCCCATCATCATGGCGGACGGTCTCTACGGCGACGAGGAGGTCGAGGTGCCGGTTCCCGGAAAAATATATTCCTCAGTGAAGCTGGCCTCCGGCATCGTCAAGGCGTCCTCCCTGGTCATGGTGTCCCACTTCACCGGCCACCTGGCCACCGGTTTCGGCTGCGCCCTGAAGAACATGGGGATGGGATGCTCGAGCCGGCGGGGCAAGATGATACAGCATTCGACGGCCAAGCCGAGGATCAAGGCAAAGGCCTGCACGAAGTGCGGCCTCTGCGTCAGGTGGTGCCCGGCCGGGGCCATAACCATGGAGGAGAAGAGCGCCGTCATCAACAGCGCGAAATGCATCGGCTGCGGCCAGTGCCTGGCGGTCTGCCGCTTTGACGCCGTGGCCTACAACTGGGGTGCCACCTACGAGGACCTCCAGAAGAAGGTCGTGGAGCACGCCTGGGGCGTCGCCCGGGGCAAGGAGAACAAGATGGTCTGCGTGAACTTCCTCACGCGGATTTCGAAGGACTGCGACTGCATGGATGTGTTCGAGCAGATCGTTCCGGACATCGGCATTGTCGTATCGCGCGACCCCGTCGCCGCCGACGCCGCGTCCCTTGACCTGGTTGAACAGAGGGCGGGCAAGAAGCTTTCGGATGTCGCTTATGAAATACCCTACCGGTTCCAGATCGATTATGCCCGGGAGATCGGCTTCGGCAATCCCGATTATGAACTCATGACGGTTGATTGAATCCTTGAGGGGAAATAGCGGGGCTGCTGAAAGGGTGAAGGCGCGGTCCCGGGGCCGCTCCTTCTACTGTTTCTTCAGCGCCTTCATCAGCTGCAGGTCCTTCATGTCGTCGTAGAATTCCAGTAAAAACCTGAAGGCGCATGCTTCGGCGGTCCACCTTCCGGACTTCCGCGCTGCATCAAGCCATTCCTCGATCTCGGCCGTTTTGCCGTGAATGGATTCGCGGAGCTCCCTCCATTCATCGGAGGTCATGGACCGTTCCAGGGCGTCCCGCAGGGCCGGGTCCCCGGCGCCCCATTTCAGGGCCAGGGGGATGAGGCCGCGCAACCCTTCGGGCACGCCGGACTGGTTGATCGATGTTTCCGTCCGGTAGCGGCGGCACAGCTCCCCCTCCCCGGCACAGGATACAATAGCGAAGGCCGCGGCTATTGCTGTGATTATCAGACCGATGCTTTTCATTGGATCACCCCATTGTTACATCGAACAGAGGCCCGGAAAAATGGAGAAGTTTTTCTCCGGTACTCATGATCCCGCATCGAAAAGGGTCGGCACGATTCTTGTGTCAAAGCCGCAATATTGTATTAATTTCTTGACATTATCGGGGCCATGGTGGATTTAACCATACGGTTAAATAGTTTAATCATTCGGTTAATATCCCTGTCGAAACGCGGGAGAATAATGGCAAAAAAAAAGGAAACGATTGAGCCGAAACAGCGCATACTGAAAGCGGCAAAAAAGGAATTCTCCGAGCAGGGATTCAGCGGTGCCCGCATGTCCGCCATAGCGAAGCGCGCCTCGGTGAACAAGGCCCTTATCCATTACTACTTCAAGGACAAGGAGACCCTGTACCTCGAGGTGCTCACGCAGATATTCCGCGGGGACGATCAATCGTCATCCCTGCCCGAGTATTTCGGAAAGTGGGATCTCACGCCGTCGCAGAAACTCTATCTCATCATTTATTTTATCGTTAACATCTACCTGCGGGCGATGGATCCCGAGGCGATGCGCATCATATTCTGGGAACTTGCCGAGGGGAAACGCTACCTCGAGTCCCTGATTATGGAGTACGATATTCCCCGCAAGTCGATTCTTGCCACCGTCCTTGAAGAGGGATTCAAGCTGGGCGAGTTCGAGTCGGACTATCCGACGCTGGTGCCTATGAACATAACGACATTTATTTCTTTTTATGTCATAAACAGGGAATTTTACAAGGGCAAGCCCCTGTTCCGTGAACTGTACGGAGACAGCGACGAGAAAGATGTGCTGGGATACATCCTTGAGTACGTGTTTAAGTCGCTTGCTCCGAAGGGGCGCGAACTGGCGATTCCGACGTTGCCCGAAGATCTGAAAAATATCATGGAAGATGTGCTCAGGATCCTCGTAGAAAGAAAGAACGAAAGTACCAATGAAGAGGTCTTCCGGAGAATAGAATCGATTCTGCATCGCTAGTATGATGCAAAAGTATCAGGAGAAAGTCATGAAAAAATTGTTGAAGCATGCAGTGCTGGCCTGCGTGGTGCTGGGCGTGTCGTACGGGGCGGGCGCCCAACAGGTAAAAGATAACAGGGGCGCCGCGGCCGTGAACACCGATATGCCGCGCGCTGTCGTCGATGATAAGGCACGGCTTGCCAGGGAAAGCAGGCCCATCAAGATCGACATCGCCGAGGAGCCCGCCCTGGTCCTGGGTTCCATGAAGATAACCCTGAGCCAGGCCATCGTGTGGGCGGTGAAACAGAATTATGACGCCCTTGCCGTCAGCTATGAAGTGGCCATGCTCGATACGCAATACAACCGTTTTTTAACCAAATTTTCTCCCTACCTGGTGGCCGAAGCCGGGGCGGCCTATTCGAGAAACGTGCCTTCCCAGAAGACCTTTGCCGGCATTGACGTGACCCAGGCAAAGGTCTCGGCGGGGGTGGCCAAAAAATTCATGTCCGGCACCACGGTCGTGGGAGGGGTTGAATATGAATATGACGCCTTTAACCGCAAGAGCGACCTGTCAAGCTCGCTTTTTTCAAGCATGTATGGCCCGTCGCACCCGCATAAGCCCGGCGTGTTTATCCAGGTCCAGCAGGAGCTCCTCAAGAACGCCTTCGGCATCAACGACCAGAGGACCAGGGAGATACTCAACAATGAGTCAAAGAAACAGAAGGATAAGATCGTTTTTTTGCTGTCGCTCGTCGTCGTGCAGGTAATCGGGGAATACTGGAACACGGTGATGGACAAGATATCGCTGGAAAACGCCGAACTGCAGGTGCGGGAGACGAAAAAAGTGCGGGACACCGTTGCCCGGAACGCGGCCTATGGGCTTGCCGATGATTATACCCTGGGCATGTACAATTCCATGCTCGCCGGCGCCGAGGCGAAACTGGTGATGGCGCGGCAGAAGTACCGGGAGTCCCTCAGGGCCTTCCTGACCACGATCAACGTGGATGAGAACATGGACGTGACCGGCACGGCGGTATTTACCACCAAGTATCCCCCCGTCAACGTGGAGGAGGCCCTGAAGACCGCCTATCAGAAACGGGTCGATTATATCAATGCCGTGAGGGACCTGGAAACCGCGCAATTAGGGCTCAAGATCGCTGAGAACAATTCCCTGCCGTCGCTGGTCGCTTCGATCAGCGGAAGGCTGACCTCCGAGAACAACAGTTTTTCCGACGCTTTCACCAAGGACCTGGGACAGGTGAAATATCCCCAGATACAGGGTAAACTCGCCATGACATATCCCATCGGGCAGGAGTATCTGTATATCAAGGAGCGCAATGCGCGCTTCAGGATCAAGCAGGCCCAGCTGCAGCTGGATAAATACAGGCGGACCGTCAAGGACGAAATACTGAATTCGAGCGATAACATTGACGCCAGCTACCGCCTCTACCAGAAAGCGGTCGAGGCGAGGAAGCAGTCCGAGATCTTTTACCGGGGCATGCTCCGTGACCTCGGCCTGGGGCGGCTCAATTCCGCCATCGCAAAGAATGGACTGGACGCCATGGTGCAGAGCCGCGAGATGGAACTGCAGGCCCTGGTCAAATACAATGTCTCGCTGCTGCAGTTTGACGTGGCCCGGAACATCCTGTTCGAGAAATACGGAATAGATGTCGACCAGTACATACCGAAAGACGTTAAAAAGTAGCAACTGTCCGGCCCCGTGATCGGATCGGGTGGGGTCGCTATTTCCTCTTCGCGCGGCGGAGAGGAAAATTAATTTGACGGGAGCGCTTCCCTGCTGGTATTAATGCCTGCTGTGGTGTTACACTACGCCAATGAAACGATATTGCTATTTACTGGCCCTCCCCTTCGCCGCGGCGTCCCTGCTGGCGGGCTGCGCGGCGGCCGGTGACCGCGCGGCGGAAATCGACCGCTGGCAGGTGCTCTACAGCCAGGAACAGTCCCTGGACCGCGTTTCAGGAATGGAAGGATGGAAACATGTCACCCTGCCGTTCATGGCCCGCCTGCCGTATCCGCCGAAGCGCGCCATCCAGTACCTGTGGCTGAAAGGCGAAATCACACTCGAAAGGCCGGATGATTTCGCGGGTATATCCCTCGGCAGGGTCTACCTCGTGGACCGGGTCTTTGTCAATGGCACCCTGGTGGGGAAGCACCTCCCCGACGACGTCCAGGACCTGCATTATCCGCGCAACTATGAAATCCCCCCCGGCGTGCTGGCGCCCGGCATGAACACCGTCCATGTCTGCCTGGGTATTTACGGCGTCGAGTACGGCGGCCTGGCCGGCAGCGTGAAGCTCCTGTCGCGGGACCTCTTCCTGAAAACCTCGATACTGATGGAATTCCTCTACCGCCAGCTCACGGTGGGGATCCTGCTTGTTTTCCTCGCGGGAATCATTTTTATTGTCATGGAGCTTATATGGAGGGGCCCTGTGGCCAGATATCTCATTGTCCTCATGACCTTCATAATCTGGATATCGTACCTGATGGCCATTTTTTCGCCCTATTATCCCTTCACCATGGATTTCAGGATCACCCTCATGTGGAGCTGCGCCTCCCTGATACCGATATTTTTCTTTTTGTACATTCAATATTATTTCCGCGTGTTTCTTTCCTTCTGGAACATGATCTACATCCCCATCCTCGTTATCTGCGCCATCCTGACCATGGTGAACCAGGACACGACGTCGCCCTACTACCTGGGGCGGGTACTGGGACTGTCCGCGGTGGGAATATCCATACCCGCCCACGGGTACCTTGTTTTCTATATCATGAGGCGCAATCGTCCCGATATCATGATGTTCTATTTTTTCGTCCTCGGGGTCGTCCCCGTCAGCGTCATAGTGTGGGATATCATCAATGCCATGTTCGTGTTCCATTATCCCCCCCTGTATCACATATACGCCCTTCCGGCCATCGTGGTCCTCTTCATGATCCTGCGGGTTAACGAGACCATGTCGCGGCAGGTCCGGCTCCAGGTACTGTACGGCAGGCTGAAATATGAGATCGGCGACGTGAAGGCCGCGGGGACAGCGGAACCGGGAAGCTCCTCCGGCGTTGAAGGCGAGGCGATCCTCACCCCTCCCATGGAGGAGCGGCTCCAGAAAGTGGTCGATTTTCTCAAGGCCAATTACCAGTCCGACATTGCCGCCGACGGCATGGCCATGGCAATGGGCCTGAGCCGGGACCGGATGAACAGGGTCTTCAGGGCCTTTACCGGGCACCGGCTCGGCGAGTACATCAACAGGCTCAGGATCGAGGATGCGGCGCGGCAGCTGCGGGAGACCGACCTGCGGATCGCCGAAATAGCCTTTTCGGTCGGATTTGAAAGCGTCATTGTATTCAACAGGGCTTTCCTGAAAATAATGGACATGACTCCCACCGAGTATCGCAAGAACCAGGCGACGACGCCCGCACCATAAACATGACTATGATCGTCTGATATCGGGACCATGAAACTGCATAAGAACATCAGGGCCCTGGTCGAGAAGCAGTTAAGAGGCCTGAAGAACGTCCCGCACGAACTACCCGATCTCGGACAGGGACCGCCTGGCCCATGGAGGAGCATGATGAGGAGAATGACAATCCTGATACTACTGTTGCCGGCGGCCGCAGGTCTGCGCTGCAGCGCGGACCTGCCCGGTGTGAGGGACGCGGTTGGATTCATTACCGCCGGGGCAGACCTGGTAGTGTCCGAAGCCGCCGACCGGACCGGTGATGCCGGCGGAAAAGGCCGCGTGCAGGCCGGGGGCATGGACAGGAGCGGTGATGATATACAGGCCGTCACTGATATGAAAGGCCGACCGGCCGGGGGAAGGGGTTCATATGCTGCTGGGAAAAAGGGGACTGCTCCGGTGAAGAAGAACAAAGACATGCCCGGCGGCGCCGGCAATAAAAAGGATATGAAGTCAGATGCTGTAATTCCCGCAGAAAACGGAAAAAGCGCCGATGGAAAGGAAACACGGAAGAGCTTATCAGGAAGCGATAAAAAGAACGCCCCGGGAAAAACAGAACGGGCGATAACCGCCGATAAAGGAAAACCAGTTCCCGTTAAAAAAGAACCCGTTAGTCGAGAAGATGCCGCCACAACAGGCGATGCCATAAGAAAAAATACAGGTCTCCCCGATGCCGGCCAAGCAAAAAGGCCATCGGGATATCTGGCGAAACCCAGGGTTGGCGAGCCGGCGGCGCAATAACGGCATCCGCGGCGGTCAATCGCCGAGCTCTTTCATCCTCCTGTCGCAGTTGTCTTCGCCCAGCTTTGAGCCGGCCTTCGTATATAACGGCCTCGCCCTGGCATACGATTCCCGGGCAGAGGATAGATCCCGGGAGTAAAAATTCACGTCGCCCAGGCTGTAGACGCAATTCGCCTCGCCCAGCACGGAGCCTGCGGCCCGGTACTGTTCCAGGGCCTGCCGGTAGCGCTCCCCCGCCCCGTTATAGGACGATGTTCTGAAAAGGACCTCCCCCAGCATGAAGACGCAGTTGGCCTCGCCCAGCGGCGAAGCGCCTTTCCGGTACAGGGCGCGGGCGGCCTCGAAGCGTCCGTCGGCGCCGCGGTACTGTTTCCTGGCCATCCGGATCTCGCCGGTACGGTAGACGCAATTTGCCTCGCCAATGACGGAGCCGGCGCACCGGTACCGAGCGGCCGCTTCCCGGTACAGCCGTTCGGCCCGGCCAAGGTCCCCGTTGTCATAATTGACGCCGCCAAGGCCGTACAGGGCCCCGGCGGATTTTATACCGGCCGCGGACCCGTCAAGGGAGCTGATGGCCTCGTCCGAAAGCCGCCCGCATTCCCTGATGTCCTTCTTTGCAGAAGCCAGCTCCGCAAGGCGCAGCAGGCAATCGGCCCTTTCAGGGAAGGACCCCACTCCGCGCACAAGCTCCAGGGCCTGGCGGTAGAATTTTTCAGCCGCGGCTACGTCCCCCCGGGCACGGGAAAGGTCACCCAGCCTCATCAGGCAGTGGGCTTCCCCCGCAACCGAATGGACATCCCGGTACAGGGAGAGTGCCTTCCGGAACTCCTCCTCAGCGGCCGTGTGGTCCTTTTCCGCGAAGGCGATTTCACCGAGCATCTTGCGGCAGTTTGCCTCGCCGAGGCGGGAACCGGCTTTCATGTAGAGGGCCAGGGCCTGACCGTACCGGGCCCGTGCCTCTACCGCGGCCCCGGTGCCGAAGGATATATCGCCGAGGCGTTTCAGGCAGTTTGCCTCGCCCAGGGTGGAGCCGAGCCTGGCATAGAGCGTCATCGCCTGCCGATACAGTGTTTCAGCCTTCGCGTTGTCCGGGACCTGGAGGGAGAGGTCGCCGAAGCGCTTGGCGCAGTTGGCCTCGCCGAAGTCAGAGCCCGCCCTGCGGTACAGGTCACGCGCCTCCCGGAACTTCAGGTCAGCGGCGGTATAGTCGCCCCTGCGGAAAGCGGCGTCGCCGAGACGGTTAACGCACCGGGCCTGCCAGACGATATCGCCCTTTTCCCTGAAAAGGGCGAGGGAGCCGGTATAGGCTTTCTCCGCATCCCGGTACCGGTACCGGAAATCAAGAAGGATGTCGGCCCGGGCATAAAGGGCCGCCCCCATGCAGCCTTTCAGGTTCCTTCCCCGTGCCAGTTCCTCCACGACGCGGGTCATGCGCAGGCCCGTGTCATCGGTATAATTGCTCCCGAGGGCCGACGCTTTGCCCGCTGCCGAATAGAGCCATGCCTCTGTTATGATGGCCCGGTTTTCCTCGGCGACCCTGGCGCGCTCCGCAGGTTTTTTCATGGAAGCCAGTCTTTTCAGCAGGGCCGAATCCTCCGGGCCCCATCCGGCGCCGGCGGCCTGTCCGTCAACCAGCCATGCGCACAGGACCGCGGCAAGGAACACGGCGGCACGCCTCGAGGCTGTTCCGCAGGTTTTTTCCCCATCGCACCGGCCCATGGTCTGGCTCCTGATGACAGATCTGAACATACTAACAGTTATTCGATATGGTGGGCTTTTTCACTTTTGTCCAGGCATTTTTCCCGGAGTTCGGGTCGATGTCGGCGGCAATTGGGGGATTTTTTGAAAAAAAAGTTGAAACATGAGGACAAAAACAGTATGTTATAGTATTATGTCTCATTACCATTGAGGGATTCTACGCTATCAGGGAGCCCTCGTGTGGAGGTTTGCAGATGAAGCTTGAAGATTGCAAAAAATGCAAATATCACTATAAATCGCAGCTGGACGGGATCATCTGCGAGTTCAGCGGCAGCTTTGATAATCGGGTCGTTGCCCAGGATAAAAAGGGGAGGCCCCTGGTGGTCATGTGCCCCCTGGAGATGCCCCTGCCAAAAAAGGATTCCTCCATTGTTGCCAGCAACATGTCCTTCCTGGTGAATATCTCCTGACGCGCCGTAGTGACGCCCCGCCATGTGGCACTTCGGCATCGTCTTTAAAAAATGCGACCCGGTTTTTTTCTTGATTAAAACAGCGCGTATAGTACAAGAAGGGCACTCCATGCGAAAGGCGGTTTCATCATGAAATATAGTGCGGGTTTTTTCATCGGCCTGGTTTTCCTTGCCGGTTGCGGAACGCTGGTCAAGGTCCCTGAGAAGGAGCGGATGGTGCGCCAGGTCTTTACGGTGAATCTCCCGAAAAACGAGATTTTTGACCGCGCCCTTGACTGGTGCGCGAAGAAGCTTGTCAACGTCAATGACGATATTGTCGTGAAGGACCGCGACAAGGGAAAGATCATCGCCAAGGGAACGGGGAAATACTCGGAGTATTTCGACTTTCTGGTGGACCGTCAGTTCAGCTACAACCTGACCATCGAAATCAAGGAGAACCGCTACCGGGTCACCTTCGACAATGTTATCGTGTATTACGATGAGCGGCAGATCAGGTCAAGCCCGATGGAATACAGAACCGAGTTCGAGAAGGTCAGGAAAAAAATGAATGTCCTCATGGACGGCATCCGTGATTACGTGTCGCGCGGCGTCGCTGAAAAGGAGGAAAAAAAGGAAGAGGAATGGTGACAGGCCGCCGGGCTGGTCAGAACGACAGGACCTCTCTCAGGTATGTTTCCACGAATTTCTGGTCTTCCATGCCGGTCAGGTCGCGGTGCTTTTCAGATCCGAGCTGTATGAGTTCCGCCCCGCACTGGCACACCAACCCGCTTTGAGTTGCGTGCTCGTGGCAGTAGTATTTTTTCTCGCTGTTGGGATTGTTGAATAATTCCCTCAGGCGGCCCTCCGTGAGGTCCCGTTTCCTGGCGTCGATGATGTCCCTGGTCAGGATGATTGATTCCATGTTGCCTTTCGTGCAGGTCACCAGGCGCGAGTATTCCTCGCGGCTGTCTTTTGCTAGAAGGGCGCGCATGTCGTCCTCGCACACCTTCCTGCCGCATTCGTCCCTGGTGTAATATTTCTTGATCTGCAGCGCCCCGTATGTTCCGCCGAGATATTTGCCATACACGAAGATCTTCTGCTTTATCGATTCGAAGCATATATATATGGCGTCCTGGGGAGAGCCCGACACCAGGGACGTAAGGTAGTCGATTTCCTTGTTGCATACGGTGCAGTGCACCGCTCCCTGGCTTTCCAGCAATTCCCTGTCCCTGGCGCAGGCATGGGTGTCATTCATGAAAAAGCTCCATCTCATGTAATCTTGGAGGAATCAAAATCTCAATGTATTAAAACCGTCTGTTCGGTTTCTGTCAATAATATTTCAAAACCGGCCGAAATCAGCCGATGCGTGGCATCAGGGCCCAGACGATCACCCATGTCCCGGCGGCAGGGTGGATGTCGAGGCAGACTATGCCGCCATTCTGGAATTTGAACACGGGCCGGTCCGGCGAACCAGTTATCAGAAAGGAAGCCAGTTTTTCCATGAAGGGGAGGTGGCCGACGAGCATCATGTTGTCCGCCGCGCTGACTCTGCCTGCAAAAGCCGCCACATCATCGTTCGGGTCCATGCCGGCAGCGGCGCAGATGCTGATTCCCGCCCCCAGTTTTTCGCAAAAAATTTCAGCGGTCTCGCGGGCGCGTTTTTTCCCGCTGTGCACTATGGCCCCGACCCGCACGCCGTATCCCTCTGCCACCGAGGCGATGCGATCCACTTCGGCGCGTCCTTCGGTGGTAAGGCCCCGTTCGGGGTCGATTTCCGCCGGGGCTGCTTTTCCGTGCTGAACCAGGAAGAGGGCCATGGCATCCTCCTATATCCCTATCTTGAGAATATGGCTTGAAGCGTCTTCATCCCGGTGGATGGTGACGTTTTTCATGAAAGCCTGCTCCAGTTCGTACTCGAACGCGGTTATCCACTTCTCAAAATCCTTTTCCGAAAGGTACTGCTTTGAAAAGGCCAGTTCCGCCGAAAAGTTCGTCAGCGACAGCGTGAATTTCTTTTCCTGCGCGGCGGCGGCGCCCATGATGATGTCAAGCCGGTCCGTCGACCTGTCATGGAACTTCATGTCAATGGTCTCCATGCTCAGCGTTTTGGCAAGCGCGCCGATCACTTTCATGTAATCTATCTGTGGCATTACCGTGCTCCGACAGGACGTTTTTTTCTGAATACAAAGACGGATTTCTTGAACTTCCCGGGGTCTATCTGCAGCGTGCGGTCGAAGGCGAGGTACCGTATCTTCAGGTAGTTCGCTTCGAATTCATCCGTATCGGCCAGCACCGCTTTGAGAAGGGAGCCCGGGCTCGTGGTCTCGGGATCGCTCTTTTTCACCGCGGCGTAGCCGCCCTGTTTGAGAAACCGCACCACCGCCTCAGAACAGGTGAGCTTCCAGGGGCTCTGGTTAAGGTTCAGGGTGTACCGGTTCCGGGACCATGACTGGACCAGGCTCTTCAGCCCGATGATGACGGCGCTCCGGTAGTCGAACTTGGTGCCGAGGCGCCTGGCTATAATCTGGAGGGCTTCCTCAAGGGAGGGACCGGTGGGACGGAATTCCGCCACCAGGGTGTTGTGGCGTATCCACCGGTCCCAGGGCCGGAGCTCGAAGCCCCATGACTCAGCCTGCATCACCATCCTCATGTTCAGGGACCGGTCGTCGAAGGCGATGAAGGCATGGCTGCAGGAGGACCTGGTGACCCACCGGATGACGCGCGAAGAGAGCAGCCTGGTTGTGGAGAAACCGACGGTTATGTTGCAATTATTTTTTACCGGTGCCATGGACTGTTTCCGCCGCAATCCTATGCAGGTTTTACCGTGGAATGCAAGTAAAATTAGGCCCCGCGAGGCTTTTTAAGGGGCTTTGCCCCCCGGCCCCTTTGTTTTACATACTCAAGTATACAGGAAATCCAATATTTATTTTCAATCTGTAACATTCTTTTCCGGTTGGCGACAATATCAATTAATTGCCCGGGTCTGGAGTTTTAAAGAATTCCCTCTCCCGTCGAAGAATGAAAAAGATTCGGACTACGATTTATATTTATAAAGGAGTATATCTATGCGTACAAAAAGATTTCTCATTACGGCGATACCCGCGCTTTCGGCGGTCTTGCTGCTCTCGCTGTTCTGCATGGACCGCGGCGGGAAGCTCTTCGGCGCTTCAGGCGATTCACCGCTGAAAAGCGGCGGCGCGGTTGCCGACGCGGTAAAGGTGCAGGATGCCTTCAGGAAGATATTCGAACTCAACAAGCACAAGGTCGTCTACATCAGCACCGAGCAGACGGTGAAAATGCAGCAGAATCCCTTCTTCAACGATCCTTTCTTCAGGGAGTTTTTCGGAAATCCCGGACAGGGACAGCCGCGGACCCAGAAGCGCACCGGCCTGGGCACCGGCTTCATACTTTCGGCCGATGGCTATATCTGCACCAACTATCACGTGGTCAACGGCGTGGACAGGGTCAAGGTCAAGATCGATTCGACTCTGTATGACGCGACGATTGTCGGCTCTGATGAGCGGACGGACCTGGCCCTGCTGAAGATCAGCCCGAAGGAGAAACTTGAGCCGGTCTACCTGGGCGACTCCAGCACGGTGAAAGTGGGTGACTGGTCCATCGCCATCGGGAACCCCTTCGGCCTGGACCGGACCTTCACGGTGGGCGTGGTGAGCGCCGTGGGCCGGCGCGACCTTGACCTGATGGGCGATTCGCAGAGCCATATACAGACCGACGCGTCCATCAATCCCGGCAACAGCGGCGGACCCCTTCTTAATGTCTATGGAGAGGTCATCGGCATCAACCGGATGATCTATTCCCAGACCGGGGGCAACATCGGCATCGGCTTCGCCATCCCCATCAACACGGCGAAAGCCGTTCTGGAACAGCTCAAGACGCACAAGAAGATCAAGCGCGGCTACATCGGCGTACAGATCGTGCCCCTCACCGAGGAGTACGGGAAGGAGCTTGGTCTCCCGAACAATGAGGGCGCCCTGGTGGGGCAGGTGGTCGACGGCGGCCCGGCCGACAGGGGCGGCCTGAAGGTCGGCGACGTGATCCTTTCCGTGGGGGGCTCGTCCATCAAGGACTTCGGCGACCTGGTCGGGATCGTGGAAAAGACGCCCATCGGCAAGACCCTGCAGGTCACGGTCTGGCGCAAGAAGGCGAAGATAAACCTTTTCGTGACAGTGGGCGAACGGCCATAAGGGAGGTATATTGGTACCATGGCGGACACGCCGGAGGGCCACCGGAATTGGAAGCATAAGAGTAATGGCTGAAGGAAGAATGTATATACGGAAACTGGTCAATGTCTTCCAGTCCCTGCTTATTCTGGGATCCATGGCGGCGATTTTTGCCGTCATCGGCCTCCTGGTGGCCGGCAAACTGGGCCTCTTGGTGGCGGTCCTGGTCGGTTCCATGATCTTTCTCATGAGCCCCCGCCTGTCCCCTGCCATGGTATTAAGGACCTACGGCGCGAAGAGGATCATGGCCGAAGAGGCCCCCGGCCTGTACCGCGTCCTCGGTGAAATCGCGGGGAGGGCCGGCCTGCCGGCGCTGCCGGAGCTTTACTACGTGCCGAGCAGCGTCATGAACGCCTTCACCGTGGGACGGAAGGACCGGGCGGCCATCGTCCTCACCGACGGCATTCTGAGAAGCATGGACCGGGAGGAAATGGCCGGGATACTGGCCCACGAGGTGAGTCACATCGAGCATAACGACCTCTGGATCATGGGCCTGGCCGACGCCATCAGCCGTTTTACCAATATTTTTTCCACCGTGGGATTCATGCTCCTGGCCCTGTATTTCCCCATCATTCTTTTCGGGGCCGCTGAGATCCCCCTCTGGGCCGTGCTGGTGATATTTCTCGCGCCCTACCTGACGGTTCTTCTCCAGCTGGCCCTCTCTCGGATCAGGGAATATGACGCGGATCTCAACGCGGTCAGGCTCACCGGGGACCCCCGGGGCCTTGCCGGCGCCCTTCAAAAGCTGGAACTTTATCCGATGAGGCTCAGGGACCTCATCTTTATGCCCGGCAGAAGGGTGCCGGGGCCGTCCGTTCTTCGGACCCATCCCCATACCAGGAAAAGGATAACGAAACTCCTTGAACTGGCTGACACAGTCCCGGAATGGGGGGTCAGAGCAAACCATGATAATATTGTAAATCATCCCCTTCAGGGGTCAGAGCAGTTTATTCCGGACCATTATACCAGGATTACCAGAAAACCCCGCTGGAGAATAGGCGGCACCTGGCATTAAAAAATAAAAAAAATTGACCTGTATATTGACGATTTGCTCCGACTTATGTATATTTATTACATAAATTGTTAGCACTCAATAAAGATGAGTGCTAACAAAAAAGCCAAAAGGAGGCGTGTCATGAAATGGGGTTTAGCAAGATTAAATGAGGCTGATTTCGCCCTTTCAACAGTTTTTGATGATTTTTTCAGGATGGTTCCGGCTGACCTGCTGGGTAGTGAAGTATTTCCGAAACTTGATGTCCATGAGGACGACAAGGCCGTCCATGTAAAAGCTGAAATTCCCGGTCTTGATGAGAAAGACCTCAATGTCACTTTGAAAGAAAATATGCTGACGATTGCAGGCGAGAAGAAGGAAGAAAAGACGGAAGAGGATAAAAGTCGGAATTACTATTATTGTGAACGGTCGTTCGGTTCCTTTTCAAGGACGATAGTCCTTCCCGAAGGAATCAAGGCTGATGAAGTTAAGGCGAATTATAAGAATGGTATCCTTGATATTGAGCTCCCCAAAGAGGAAGCCGCACAGCCCAAAAAGATCAATGTGGAGGTGCATTGACGGGGAGCCCGGGGGCGGTGTTGCAGACGCCCCCCCGGAAGGGGTGAAGGATAGGGCTTATAAGAAAGCCCGCAAGCAAGACATTTTACAGGATTAAAAAGCAAGATGGAAGAGGCCCGACCGGGACATTGCAGGTCGGGCCTCTTCCTGGAGAAGAAAAAGGAGGAAGAACATGAGCAAGATTATTGGAATAGATTTAGGTACCACCAATTCGTGCGTTGCCGTCATGTCCGGCGGCGACCCGGTGGTCATCCAGAACAGCGAGGGTCAGCGCACCACGCCGTCCATTGTCGCCTTCAACGAAAAGGGCGAGCGTCTGGTGGGTCAGGTTGCCAAGAACCAGATAATTACAAACCCGGCCAACACCGTGCGGTCCATCAAGAGGTTCATGGGACGCCGCTTCAGCGAAGTAAAGGACGAAATCGGCATGGTCCCCTACCGGGTGGTCGACGACAGGGGGGCCGTGAAGGTCAGCACCGATGCCGGCAATTTCACTCCCCAGGAGATATCGGCGCGCATACTGCAGAAGATGAAACAGACCGCCGAGGACTATCTCGGCGAAAAGGTGACCAGGGCCGTCATCACCGTGCCGGCGTATTTCAACGACGAACAGCGGCAGGCCACCAAGGACGCGGGGCGCATCGCCGGCCTCGAGGTGGAGCGGATCATCAACGAGCCGACCGCCGCGGCCCTCGCCTACGGCCTTGACAAGAAGGGAAAGAAGAACGAGAAGGTCGCGGTCTACGACCTGGGTGGCGGTACTTTTGACATTTCCATCCTGGAACTGGGGGACGGCGTGTTCGAGGTCAAGGCCACCAACGGGAACACCCACCTGGGGGGCGACGATTTCGACCAGCGCGTCATCCAGTGGCTGATACAGGAGTTCAAGAACCAGACCGGCATTGACGTTTCCGGGGACACGATGGCGCTCCAGCGCCTGAAAGAGGCGGCCGAGAAGGCGAAGATCGAGCTGTCGAGCAAATCGCAGACCGAGGTGAACGTGCCCTTCCTCACCGCCGACAAGAACGGGCCGAGGCACCTGCTCCTCACCCTGACCAGGGCGAAGTTCGAGCAGCTTGTCGGCGACCTGATCGATTCCACCCGGGGGCCCTGCATGCAGGCCCTTCAAGACGCGGGACTCACGGCCGGAGACATCGACGAGGTGCTCCTGGTGGGCGGCTCGACCCGCATTCCGGCGGTGCAGGAGCTCGTGAAGAAGATCTTCGGACGCGAGCCGAACAGGAGCGTGAACCCGGACGAGGTGGTGGCGGTGGGCGCGGCCATCCAGGGCGGCGTACTGGCCGGCGACGTCCATGACGTCCTTCTCCTCGACGTGACCCCGCTTTCCCTGGGCATCGAGACCCTGGGCGGCGTCATGACCAGGCTCATCGAACGCAACACCACCATACCGACGCGGAAGAGCCAGGTCTTCACCACGGCCGAGGACAACCAGCCGGCGGTCTCGGTCCACGTGCTTCAGGGCGAGCGCGAGCTCGCGGTCCACAACAGGACCCTGGGCAGGTTCGAGCTCGTGGGCATAGCGCCGGCGCCGCGGGGCGTACCCAAGATCGAGGTCGAGTTCGACATCGACGCCAACGGCATCGTCCACGTCTCCGCCAAGGACCTGGGGACCGGCAAGGAACAGCGGATCCGCATCGAGTCCTCCAGCGGCCTGAGCGACGCCGAGATCAAGAACATGGTGAAGGACGCCGAGGCCCATTCCGAGGAAGACCGGAAGGCGAAGGAGCTCATCGATGCCCGCAACGAGGCGGATTCGGTTGTCTACGCCACTGAAAAGATGCTGAAGGAGAACGGCGACCGCGTCCAGGCGGACGAGCGGAGCAGGATAGAGTCGGAGATCGCGTCGGTGAAGGGCGCCATGGAAGGAAGCGACGCTGCCGCCATACGGGCCGCGAAGGGGCGGCTCGAACAGGCCGCGGCCCAGTTCGGCAGCAGGCTGTATCAGAACGCCGGCGGAGGCCAGGCCGGGGCGCAGGGGACGCCCTTTGAACAGAGGGAGGCCCCTCAGGACCGGGGAACGGCAGCCGGCCGTGAACACGGCAACGGCGGAAAAGTCTACGACGCTGAATACGAGGTCGTGGACGATGAACGGAAAGCCGGATAACATATACGAGACCTTTAAAGACTAAGACTAGCCCGCGGCAAATGCCGCGGGCTAGTCTTTTGTGTTATAGATTGTTATCAAGTTGTACATAATCCTTTTTTTGTTTGACGTAAATAATCGATATGCTGTAATAGATGCTTTGCGAGATAGTGTCATGATATCCATAGGGGGATCATCAAGCTGCTCGGTTTTATGCGCGTCCCGGCACCGGGCTGCCCCGGGACGCGGCTTCCTGTATAATAAAAGGGATAAGATAAACTCATGAAGGGTTTCCATACATTCATGAAAGGGATACCTGTAATCGCTCCGGCCATGGTCCTGATGCTGTCGTGCGCCTCTCAACGCGGCACGGAAGGGGAGGGACTGCGTCCAGTGGAGTTGGATTACGGGGGGATCAAACGTTCGTGCCTTCTTCATGTTCCGAAGAACAGGCCGGCCCATCCCTCGCCGCTCCTGATCGTTCTTCACGGCGGCGGCGGCACCGCGAAGGGTGTCGTGAAGCTCACGAAGCAGAGGTTCAACGAGCTGTCGGACGCGGAGGGCTTCTACGTGGCCTATCCCTCGGGACTGGGAAAAAGCTGGAACGATTTCCGGGAGGATTCTAAGGCCTATGCCGGCAGGCATGGCGTCGATGACGTCGGCTTCATCGCCGCCCTTATCGACCGCATTGCCGCCGAGTATCCCGTAGACAGGGGAAAAATTTTCGTCACGGGCATCTCAAACGGCGGCCTCATGTCATACCGGCTGGCGTGCTCCCTTCCGGGGGTCCGCGGCATAGCGGCGGTCGCCGCCACGCACCCCGCGGGCCAGGAGGGAAAGTGCGCGCCCTCCCGGCCGGTGAGCGTGCTGATCATCAACGGCACGGAGGATCCCATCATCCCCTATGACGGCGGAGACATCAGGCTTTTGGGGATGAAGCGGGGACGGGTCGTGTCGACGGAGGAGACGCTTCGCTTCTGGGTGCGATTCAATACATGCCGAGGAAGCGGGGAGGAGGTGCCGCTCCCCGACGAGGATCCCGGCGACGGCACCAGGGTTCACAGGATATCATACAATGCCTGCGGCGGAGGCTCCCGGGTGGTCCTTTACCGGGTTGAAGGAGGCGGCCACACCTGGCCCGGGGGATGGCATTACACGCTGTCCCGGTTCATAGGATACACGTCCCGCGACTTCAACGCCTGCGATGCAATATGGAATTTTTTCAAGTCGGCACGGTAAGAACGGTAGTGCCTTGAGCGAGACGGGCCATGGACATCATTAAAGAAGCAGACCCGGGCAGCCGCACGCGCCACCATCAATGAAAGGGGAATCCTGTTGATCGTTGTCCTTCTTTTAACCATTTTATGCCTCTCCATTGTGCTTCACGTGATCTACCTGCTCAAGTATATCAGGATACGCACTGAATCATACCTGCGCAAATACATCAATACCGCGGCGGTCAACCTGGTCACCGCCGGCATCTGCATCGTCATAGCGATATTCTACCCTGAAGAAATAAGGAAGATACAGGGCCCGAACCTCATATGGCTTGTCTCGGGCGTGTTCATGATCCTGACCCTCGTCCTCCAGACGTCGATATTCGTGCGCGTATACCGCCGGTCGAAACTGCCCGAGCATTATCACTATAACTTTTTCGGCAAAAAGGTGCTCCATTCGTCCGTGGCCAGGCCGATGGAGGTGGCCCTCTTCTTCGCGTCCATACCGATGTTCCTTGTCGCCGGCGCCTATTTCGTGGCGCGCTTCATACGGTTTTTTATATAACGCGCCCCGCCTGAGGAAAAACTATTGATTCGGCGCCGGCCTTGTCGTAGGGTGCCCCCATGCATGACGATGAACGATATGATGACGACGCCATCGTGCGCGAGTTCCGCGGACGGTACGGCACGGGCCGCACGGCGCGGTCGCCGCGTGAAAGTGCCGCGCGGATCAGGAAATTCCGCTCCGTGATCTACGGGTATTACCGCCGGCACCGGCGCGATTTTCCCTGGCGGCGCACCGACGACCCGTACCGGATACTGGTGTCCGAGATCATGCTTCAGCAGACGCAGGTGGCCCGCGTGGCGGAGAAGTTCGCGGAGTTCGTCGATGCGTTCCCCACGGTTGAGGCCCTGGCCGCCGCACCCCTGTCGCGGGTCCTCGCGGTATGGCAGGGGATGGGGTACAACCGGCGCGCCCGGTATCTGCACGAACTGGCCGCCGCCGTGGTGAAGGAACACGGCGGCAGGGTCCCCGATGACCCGGAAGCGCTGGCACAGCTTCCCGGCATCGGCAGGGCCACGGCGGCTTCCATCTGCGCCTTTGCCTTTAACCGCCCCGTGGTGTTCATCGAGACCAACATCCGGGCCGTGTTCATCCATTTTTTCTTTCATGAAAACAAAAAGGTGAGCGACCGGGACATCCTCCCCCTGGCCGAGGCCGCCCTAGACCGGAAGGAGCCCCGCCACTGGTATTCGGCGCTGATGGATTACGGCGCCATGCTGAAGAGGCGCCACCCAAACCCGTCCCGGAAAAGCGCCCACCACCAGAAGCAGAAGCCCTTCGAGGGATCGCGCCGGCAGCTCCGGGGCCAGGTGCTCCGGGCGCTCCTGGCGCATCCCGGCGTGACGGTGAAGCGCCTATCAATCGTCATCGGCCGGCCGGAAGAGACGGTCAGCGCCGCGGTTGGCGACTTGGTAAAGGAAAAGATGGTGAAGGTGAAGGGTAAGGCTCTCTACCTGTAGATGTCCCGGGGAAGGCCCGGACCGCGGCGTGCGGCCGCGATGCGTCGTACCGCGCGTTATTTCCCGGTCTTTGCCGGGGCACCGACCCTCGTCCCCGTCCAGCTTCCGCCGTTGGAATCGGAGTCATCCATGCCCCACATGCCGTCAATGGAATTCCCGTCGTCCGATATCACGAAGTAACCCCTGCCGTGCTCCCCGTTCGGCTGGGACCAGGTGAAGTCCAGCCTGTTACCGGACACGGTGCCGTCGATGATCCCCTTGAACTGCCCGGTATAGTGGCCCATGACCTGTGATCCCTTCTGGGTCATCTCCAGGGGGCCCCAGTTGGTGCTCCAGGTCCCGGTGAAGCCGGCGGTCCGTGCGCCGGCTGCCGCGGAGGCCACGATGCATGCGCAGGTAAAGAGGATAAGCCATGTATGTTTCATGTCACTGTCTCCGTACGTGGTGCGCGGGGCCGGTCATAATCAACGGCGGTCCGCTATTTGTAGGTGACTATCATCACCTCGTTAAAACCCTCGTTTTTATCCGGCAGCTCGATCCGGCTGTGGAGCTTGTAGATGATCTCCTGGGGCACCGCCATGGCGCTTTTTGCGTTACGCTCAAGGCACTGTTCCAGGGGCCTGTTCAGGAAGATGGCGCCGATGGATTTTTTCGTCTGCCGCGCCAGGTCCACGATGGCCTGGCGTGATTTTTTCGTGATATAGGTGTTGATGATGAGGATTTTCTTTTTCTGGTGGGAGAAGTGCTCCACGATTTTGCGCTCGATGTGCTTCACCAGGGCGTCGGTGTCCTCGGAGAAACGGTCCGGCGTCCACTTCTCGCCGAAGTTGGTCATTTCATACATGCTCTTGCGGATATCCGAGCGGCTGATGCGGTTCCGGTCCTTTCCCAGGAAATACTTCATGGCGAACTCGGTCTTTCCCGAGCCGTACAGGCCGCAGAGAAGGATAATGTCAAGATGGTCCATCTTTGAAGTGTCCATGGCGTTCTCCTTGTCGGTAGTATAGAGGAATAAGTTGCTGATGTCAATAAAAATCGGGAGAGGAAGAGCCTTAACGGTTGTGCCCTTTCTTCTATCGGGGAAGATTATTCCGAACAGCATGGACCGGTTTATCATGCTGTGGCTGCTCCGTCGGCGTTGATACAAAGATGATTTCAGTACCGGCCCTCAGGGCCGCCTCTCGTCGGAGGGGATTGAAATTAACGGACCACCGGGTGCCCGGGGAAGTCCCCTGCCGTTCGTAGACAATGTTTCCGGCCGTGTTCCAGATCATCAGACGCCCCCCCGGGGGCCTGACGCCAGGATGCAATCCCCGTCGGGACTGAACATGGCTGCAGCGATCCTGCTGATGGGCTGGCTGACAAAGAGATTCTTTTTATTATGAATACCTACGAGGTACACACACCCGCTTTTCTCATTCAGAGCCGTTATCAGGGCCGTTGAACTACCCGGTGAAAGGCTTATTGAAGATGGTTGAAGGCCTGTCTTGATTTCCAGGGTGCAGTTGAGATCCCCTAGCGGCTTCCGGTGAATTTTTTCAACAGCCATGCTTGTCATGATCGCGTCAAGGGACATGGTGCGGATTTCACCGCCGGGTACGGCTTACACTATGCGGTTGTGTGCATCATCAAAAACCGATGGTGCGTGGATAATGGCCTCGCATATTTTTGCGTTTCGTGCCCCCTTCAGACATGCATCTGTCCTGTCGTTAACGTACTGCCAGACCCAGAGCTCGCGGCTTCCGGCAATGTCCGCCACCTGAAAATGACGGTCCAACCGTTTCAGATCTTCCCGGGCATTGGCCCAGTGGATGAGGATGGAGCTGCTGTCGCGGGTAAACCAGGCTTCCCGGGCAGTCATGGAAAAGAGAATATATCACGATTTTTTATACCATTCCAAGTTGGTGCGGTTTTTCCGGAAATCCGCTTCATCCTGCATGACGTTGTTTTCACCCCGGTGAAAATGGAGAAAGCGGGAGTATCCGCGGAATGTCCTGACAAGGGCGCCGTTGACCATGTCCCGGATTTCAAGATGAGGGGCAAGCTTTGATTCAAGGTCGCCTTTATCGACAGCACCGGGTGCCGGGTTGCGGCCTGCGGCAAAGAACATGCCGTCTGGGCTTACATCAAAGACAAAGGCTTCTGCCGCATTGGCCGGCGCCTTGATTTTCCACACTGTCCTTGCGCTCTTGATGTCAATCAGGGCAAGGTCGCCGCCGTCGGAGCCGGCGATGATCCTGTTCCCTTCCGCGTCGTAGCACACCGACGTAATGCTGCCCGTGAAAGGATTGGCTATTGAATAGTGAGCGGTCTGCCAATGTCCTGTCCGGCGTTGATCGGCCAGGGAACCGCGCATAGAGCCACTCTCGAGGCTCCGGGGAACCGACTGGGCAAAGGGCCCGGAGTGAAGCGCCAGAATCATGACGACAGATGCAATGAATAATGACCGATCGATGGGGTTGTGAAGCTTCATAAATAATCCAGTTATGGGAACCGGTGATTATGACAGAAATACGACTTCCCGGTTAGTTATTCATACCGATATGATCCTATCGACGCAGTAATAACCGGTCAAGCAGTATATCAAAGGTTTACAAGGACTGCTGTGGTGCCATATTGATCTATGAGAATTGTTATCGGGAACAAAAAAAAGACCGCCATGGGTTCATGGCGGCTATTATTGTATGAAGGTCCTGCTGTTCAGGCATTACGGTTCCGTTGAACCCGTCATTTATACCGAATAACGATAACATCTTCAGTACCGCTGTTGTCGACTCCTGTTATTACGATTCGCTTGTCAATCGGTTGTATGGTCACATCGTTTCCGAACTGATTATTGTTCAAGCGATCGAAGATTGCAATGCCGTCTGTATCTCCGTCAAGTGCCGATCTGGCGAAGGTGGTATCGAGGGTCCCGTTGCGATTCAACCGAACCACCACAATGTCGTTAGCAGTGCCGGGGATGGTCGCGGTACCGGCGATTATTATCTTTCCGTCGCTCTGTAACGCCATTGATTTCGCTTCACTATTCGTGCTTCCCGGTACGGCGATGGTTGCATAACCGTTGATACCGAACGTGGTGTCTATTGCCAGGTTCGCGTTATAACGGGCAACGGCAATGCGGTTGGTACCACCTATAATAACGCGGCCTGCTACAAGGATGCGGCCGTCCGATTGAACTGCCACCGCATTAGCCGTGGCAGAGGTGCCGCCGGGGAACGGATCAAGGATGCGATAGAGGTTGTTTCCTGCATCATCGAACACAGCTACGGCAAAAAAGTCGCGCACGCCGTTGTTGTGCCAGCCGGCTATTATTATATGATCATCGGAGGTGTCTGAGGGAAGGGCGCCGGGGTCTATTGCAATGGCCTGGGCGACATCGTCCCGGTGAAGATTGTTGAAATCAAAGCTTAACATACCAATAGGGGAAGCGAATGACGGATCAACAGCAGAGCCGTTGAACTGGAACCGGGCAATTGCGAAATTCGTTGTTGTGCCGTTGAATGGATCAATGGTGGAACCCACGGCAACGGTCCTGCCGATTCCGTCAATAGTAATAGCGTTCAGGTAATCGTTATTGGTCAACAGGAAGTCCTGAGATATGTATCCGGTGCCACTGATGCCGAATGAACTGTCAAGATTTCCATTATACTCGTACCCTGCTAAAGCAAAATCGTAGTTGCTCAATGGATTCAGGGTGTATCCCCCCATGATTATGCGCATCGGCGTCAGAACCACTCCGCATCCTCTGTTGTCTCCCACTGCATAGGCGGGGAGGACAAAGGCCGTTCCATCCAGCACGCCATCGCTTCCGAAGCGCCACAGAACTGCATCGTAGTTGCCTGAGATATTGGTCGAACCGGCGACGATTATTTTATTGTCGCTCTGTATTTTTACACTTCGACCCTCCTGTGAAAAAGCGGTTGTTACCGAGTTATATCCGGTTCCGTTAAAACTGGCATCCAGGGTTCCCTCTAGATCTGTACGAAAACTGGTGAATATATTGAAACCAGTGGCATTGCCCGCAAGGTCTGCCACCGTGTTGCCTATCATGATCTGATAGGGGGTGGTGCTGTCAAGACTGACGGAGGGATGGAATCGTATGATATTGCTGCTCGCTGTGGTATCTCTTACGAGACCCGCACACTGTCCCGTATTGACGTTTTGAACCCGCACCGTTCCGCTGCATGCGTTGGGGTGTGCGGCATCGCTGGTGAACGTTGAAACATTCATATTTTCATCACACGTGATGGTGATGGTTGGATCAGGAGGAACGATTGAAACATATTCGGACATGTCTGCAGGAGTGGTTACCAAACAGGTCGGGGCCGTGGTGTCAATAGTGTAGACGGCTGCAATAGAACCGGAGTCTTCCATCATGATAGCGATGGCAGTGGCGGTGACGGTTACCGGCTGGGTCATGGATGCATCGATGTTAACAAAAGCTTCTGAGGTGCCGAAGACCCCCCAGCCTTCAGTTCCATTCACGTAATAATGAATGGTCGCTCCGGTGGTACCGGTGGTTATATGCAGATTCAATGGCTCGGTATTATAATAGCCAGCGGGTATGTCAATAGTGGGTGTTGCCACCTGCAGATAATCAATGGTATAGCTATTGCTTACGACAGTGCTGTTGGACAGGCCGGACAGTGCCGCCATGGCCCTGATGGTTCTGGTAGTGTTGTTGCCCCATACATGGATCGGAATTCCGGAATAAACCGGTGATGATAAGGTTGGAGTGGTGCCATTGGTTGTGTAGTGTATGACCGCTCCCGGTGTCGCACAGGTCAGGTCAATATTCTGATCAACGTTGTAGGTTCCCTCCCCGATGCTGAATACAGGGGCGTCAACAGTGATATTGTACTGCGCAGAAGTCACAGTGGAATCGTTCATGCCGGCCCTGAAGGCCATGGCCCTGACAGTGGTGTTTGCGGTGATGGTAAATCCTGCGCTGTATACGGCGCCGTTGGTCTGGGTCGGGGTTGTGCCGTCTGTGGTGTACATTATTGTTGCCAATCCGTCGGAACACTGGATTGTCAGACCGGGTGACATTGAATATTCATATGATCCGGCCATGAGGCTGAATTCAGGGGCAGGGACGGTAGCGCTGTCCACGGTGGTGAATTTGGATGTAACCGTATAGGGCAGGCGCTTCCCCGTATCATCCATAATGCCTGTTGTCAGGGTAATCGTGTAGGTTGTCGTATTGGCCAGAGCCGGGGGAAGGAACGTAGCTGTCCTGGTCCCCCCATCATAGGAAATGGTTCCGGTAATGGAGTTGTTGTTTTGATCAGCAAGGATAAAGGTGGTGTCATTGATGCTGGTTGGATTCATGTTCACTGAAAAAAACACTCGGATTACCGGTGTTGTGGTGATACCGGTGGCATTGTTGGCCGGGGCTATGGAATTAATCATCTTCGGAAGATGGAGATTAAAACCAAAGAGTCCGTTGATTCCCAGCAGCGATTCTGGTTCCAGATTTCCCGTTTCCAGTTTTGAACCGCAATTGATAAGGAACCCCAGCGAAAGAAAAACCAGGGCTGTCATTATTCTTTTTCTCATGACCGGGAACACTCCTTAATACTAATACTTAAAAAGATAATAAATAATAACTTGAGTTAGGCAATTTTTTAAGGAAAAAAGAGTCAACGGGGCAAAAAATAGTA
>CALMRZ010000033.1 GCA_937872225.1 uncultured Spirochaetota bacterium | reverse complement strand
CGCGGTCTCCGTGTCGAAGGAACTGCATGACAGGACGGTGCCGAGCAGAGTCAGCGTTGCCAGTAATAAGGTTAATCTGCCCATGATTTATCCCCGAGAACACCCTGGTGAAAGCTATTATCCGGCTTGTCATTGCGAGGAGTCCCGATGGATTCGGGACGACGAAGCAATCTTTTTCTTGTATCTTTATGTTTTTGCCATGCAATAAATTCAACAAGCACAAGATTGCTTCGTTTTGCTCGCAATGACCGGTGTCATAGTATTATTCTGTGTTACCCGCTTTGCCTATCAGAACGCGCCGAGCTGGCACGGCTTTATCTTTATTCCCAGCTTCTCGCAGGCGGCCGATACGTCCATTTTCGGCGCCTTCAGTTTTTTTGCGATTTCCCAGGCATCGGCGCAGGAGAGCCGGCCGTCTTTCAGTCGCGCCGATATCTCCCTGTTCATCTCCTCCGATACCGATCCCGCGGCCTTGACTATTTTCTTCTCCGGGCTGAAACCGAAGAGGCCCAGCTGACATTTTATGATGGCAATGTCCATCAGGTCAAGGGTCCTCCCCGCTTCGATCGGCTCGATTTTCAGTTCATCAACGATCGTGAACACCGCGGCGCACGATATGGTTTCCGCGATGGCCTTTCCCTGGATGGCTTCAACAAGTTGTTCGTTCTGTTTGTGGACTGACATGATGCCTCCTCGTTGCTACGTTCCCAGAATGAAAGTGTCGACCCAGTTTCTGAATTCGCACTGGCGGATGTCCGCCGACAGGATGTCGTCGTCGATGCCGAGCTGCCAGCGAAGGTCTTTCCGCTGCGGCTCGGCGTTAAGGGCCTCCAGACGGTCAACGTATTCCTGGAAGTCCCCGTGGCCCCGGAAGAAGCCGAGTTCCGTGAGCTTTTTCTCCCGAGCCACCATGAGCCGGGCCATTTCATGGAGGTCGTATTCCGGGTGGTACTGGAGCCCCCAGAACACGCCCTTCTTGTATCTGATTTCCGCAGCCTGCACCCGGGAGAAGTCGTTCCCCGACAGCAGCACCGACCCTTCCGGGAGCCGGGTCACCTCGTCGTCATGGCTCACGAAATGGTTGTAGACTTCCGGCTTTCCCTTCATCATGGGGTGCTTTTTCCCCGCCTCGGTGAGGCGGATCTTCCGGCCGATCCCCATCTCGCGCCCCTTCGGGTTCGCCTTAACCTCGCCGCCGGCCACGAAGGCGGGGAGCTGTATCCCCCAGCAGGTGCCGAACTGCGGGAGCCCGGCCTCGAAGGCCCGGTCGCAGAGGGCCAGCATCGGCTTCACGCGCTCGTCGTCGGTGTGGTATACGGTGAGGTTGCACCCGGGCCAGAGCACGCCGTCGTAGGCGGAAAGCTCCTGAATCGTCGGGATGGTTACGCCCGGATCGCTGGTGTAAAGTATATCATGGGCGGCGCCCGGAAGGTATCTCAGGAGCATCTCGGCGTAGAGTATGCCTGCGCCTTTCATGCCGGCAACGTCGAATTCGTCGCGGCTCGGTTTCGGGTAGCCGTCGATGATGAGTATGCGGTGGGTGCGTGCCATGGAAATATCCTCTCTGTCGTTTGCGTGTTTTATTTCAGCCGGGCTATGACGCCCGGAAGCTCGGCATAATCGTGGAAGACCCCGTCGGCCTTCGAGGCCCCGCTGCCGCGGTCGATGACCGCCGTGCAGAGCACGCCCCGGGCCCCGACCCGGTGCGGGCCGTCGATGTCGTTCTGCTCCCGGTCGCCGATGTGGGCCATCTCTGCAGGCTTCACGCCGAACAACTCGGCGGCTGCCAGGAATACGGACGGGTCAGGCTTGGAACGGCCGGCCTCGTCGGAAAAGACGAAGACGTCGAAGAACCCGATAAGCCCGGCCTCGGACAGCATCTGCCGCAGGGCCCGGCCCGGAGTGAAGATGGCGTCGGATATCACGCCGAGCCGGTATTTGCCATGCAGCTCCTGCAGGGCCTCCTTCACGCCGGGAATGATGTCGGGGCGGATTTCGAGCTCCATCTCCTCGTGGAGGCGCACCAGTTCCGCGAACTCCATGTCCGGGAGCGTTCTTCCCAGGCCCTTGAGGACGATGCCCAGGCGTTCCGCCACGGTCCAGGTGACATGGTGTTCCTTCCAGACCTTGGAGAACGCCGCGTCCGCGGTATCGTACGCGCGGTCCACCAGGTCCCTGCTTATCGACTCATGGCGCGCCAGGTAATCGTGGACCAGGGCGCGGCGCTCGGCCTTCTTGGTCGGCCTGCCGGCCGCCCTGCGCTTCGGTTCGTCAGAGCCGTCGTGTATGATGGTGTCCCACAGGTCGAAGGTTATCGCCTTTATTTTCGCCATGATGTCTCCGTGAATTCCCTGATTGTATGCATCCCAATCGTAGCCATGTCAGGGGAAATGTAAATGATATTTCGGGGAGCGGGATAAATTTTCCTTCCGCCATGTCCCGCTGCATGACAGGTATCCGGATCGGTTCAGAGAGCGTCTGTCAGCTTTCCCAGCTTCACGCTCAGGTCCCAGAAGCGTTTAATCAGGTCCTCGTTTCTGGCGTCAGCCGTTAGCTTTCCTTCCTTGCGGAGCATGAAGAATTTCCCGTTCACTCCATCAACATCCGGCGACGTGGCGAGCCAGACCGGCGCGTCGGCGCCCTTTTCCGGGGCCGCGGCGAATCTTTTCATCAGGCGCAGCAGGAAGCCGAAGGGTCCCGGCGCGTCCCCCAGGCCGGTGCGGATCACACCGGGGTGCACGGCATTGATCGTCACGCCGGTGCCTTCAATGCGCCGCGCTGTTTCAAGCGTGACCAGAAGGCTGCAGAGCTTGGAGTCGGCGTAGGTGCGGGAGCGGCTGAAGTCGAGTCCCCGGGGCGTCCTCTCCGGGTCGGCGGTGCCGAACACGTAGAGGCCGGCGCCGATATTCACAACCCGGGCAGGGGCGCTTTCCCTGAGACGCGGCATCAGAAGGCTGGTAAGGATAAAGGGCGCCAGGTGGTTCACCATGAAGGTTGCCTCCAGGCCGTCGGCGTTGACCTCGCGGCGCTGCATCCAGATGCCGGCGTTGTTGATGAGGCAGGCGATGCGCCTGTAGCGCCGCAGCAGTTCCCCGGCCAGGCGATGGACGCTCTCGACATCGGCCAGGTCGCCCTGCACCAGGTCCACTGGCCCGGGGGCGCCCGCGCTTATCTCGGCCCTTGCGGCCTCGCCCTTTTCCATGCTGCGGCACACCATCACCACCTGATGACCCATGAGGGCAAGCTTTCGCGCAATGGCCTTGCCGATCCCGGCGTTGGCCCCGGTCACGATGTAGACTCCCTTGTCCGCCGCCATGACGCGACGGTATGGCGGGCGGACCGGCATGTCAAGTAAAATAGTGTCACCCCGGCGGCGCGGCGCGCAATTGAGTTGACAGGCCGCCCGCGGGAGGCTATCATATTCACTCCAGAGAAAGGGGGCGCGGCGGAACGGGATGCTCGGCACAAAGAACAATTACCTGAAGGAAATCATCGCGACGCTCAATGACAATAACGTTGACTACATCATCTGCGGCGGCGTCGCCCTGGTGCTCCACGGCGTGGAGCGCATGACCATGGACCTGGACCTTTCGGTCGGCATGGACGAGGGGAACCTCAGGCGGTTCCTCCACGCCATGAGGAAGCTGGGACTGACACCCCGGGCCCCGGTGCCGGCCGAGTCGATACTTGACGGCGAGAAGCGCAGTGCCATGGTCAGCGAGAAGAATGCCGTGGTATTTTCATTTTTTGACACGAAGAACCCCTTCCGGCAGGTGGACGTGTTCCTAACCGACCGCTTTTCGTACGAGAAACTGAAGGACCATATGGAAACCCTGTCAGTGGGTTCCATGAAGATACAGCTGGTATCCAAGAAAAAGCTCCTGGAGATGAAAAAGGCGATCAATCCTCCCCGGGACAAGGACCTGTTTGACATACGGCTCCTTGAAAAGATCATTGAGAAGGGCAGGGAATGAAAAAGAAAAAAGACAGGACCGCCGACATGGAAGAATTCATGAAGCTGCTTGATAAAACAACGCCGTTTGATTTCGACGGCCACACGGAATTCGACCGGCTCACGCCCGAGCAGCGCCTCCTGTGGCTTTCCCAGTGTGCCCGCTTTTTCGCCGAGGTCAAGCCCCTGAAGTAGCCCTCAATCGGCCTCCACCAGGATCCGCTCCACCTTCCCGGTCTCGGTGTCCAGTATCGCAACGGTGAACTCGTCGGCGCCGTAGAGCGCGCCGGGATTGATGACCCGCGAGGTCCCCGCCGTGTAGTTTTCGAACAGGTGCGTGTGCCCCTTGATCACGAAATCGTATTTTCCCGAGGCCACGGCCTCGCGGAACATCGGCACGTTGTTCCCGTGAAAGACGATGATGCTTTTCCCTTCCTCCTCGAAGACACAGCTTTCCTCGATCGGCCCGAAGCCGAGCTTTTGCGACTCCTCGTTCAGGGCCTCGCTGTCGATGTCGCCGTTGCCCAGGACGAAGCGGGCGGTGAAGCCCGTGAAGAGCGAGAGCATCTTGGGCGAGGTGATGTCGCCGGCGTGGACGACATGGGTGACGCCGCTGTCGCGCAGCAGGTCCAGGGCGCGGCGGACCACGTCGATGTTGTTGTGCGTGTCTGAGAGTATCCCGAGTTTCATGCCCTAGCCCAGTTTCGCCCCCGCGGGTATGGCATCGTCGATCTCTATAAGCACCGGCCTGTCGTCGCCCGGCGCCTTGGCCGCCAGGAGCATGCCGTTGGAGGTCCGCTTGAAGATGGTGGCCGGCTTCAGGTTCGCCACCAGGAGTATTTTTTTGCCGGGGAGTGTCTCCGGCCCGTACCACTTGGCGATGCCGGCCACGATGGTCCGCTCGTCCAGGCCCGAATCGATCCGGAGCTCCAGGAGCTTGTCCGATCCCTCGACCTTCGCCGCGGTGAGTATCTTCGCCACCCGGATGTCGATCTTGGCGAATTCCGATATGTCAACCAGCCCTTCCGCTCCGACTGCCATGGTCTTTTCTCCCTGTTTTTTTGTTTCCGACTTTTTTGCCTCGCCGGCGTCGGGGACCCGTTTTTCCAGGCGCGGGAAGAGTATCCCGAGCTGTCCGACGGCGCGGCCGTCGTCCAGGTTCGTGAACGACGCCAGGGTCCCGGTGTCGCGGGGCTTGCCTTCCGCGCCAAGGGCCGCGATGATGGCCGCGCTCGAGCTCACCAGGACCGGCGAGAGGAGCACGGCAATGCTGTAGATTGCCTCGAGGAGGTTCCTCATGACCGAGGAGAGAAGCGCCGTATTGTTATCCTTCGCCAGCTGCCAGGGCTTGAGGGTGTCTATGTACTTGTTCAGGTACCGGATGAATTCCCAGAGCTTTTCCAGGCCGGCGCTCGTCTGGAACCGGCGCGCCAGGGCGATGTAGTCCGCGGCCGCGCTTCTGAACCGGGCGACCAGGTCGTCGCGGTCGGCCGCCTCGGCCGTGTTGAAGGCCGGCAGGGCGCCGTTAAAGAACTTGCCCAGCATGTTGATGGTGCGGTTCACCAGGTTGCCCCAGTCGTTGGCCAGGTCGAAATTGATCCGGTCAATAATGACGTCCTCGCTGAATTTCGCGTCGTTGCCGAAGCTCATCTCGCGGAGGAAGAAGTAGCGCATCTGGTCGTTGCCGTAGCGGTCGGCGAGGTCCTTCGGCGTCACCACGTTGCCCAGGCTCTTGGACATCTTGGCGTCCTGCATGTTCCAGTAGCCGTGGACGTTCAGGTTCCGGTACGGCTCGATGCCGGCGGCCTTCAGCATGGTGGGCCAGAATATCCCGTGGGGCTTCACGATGTCCTTGGCGATGATGTGCTGCACCGCGGGCCAGTAGGCCTTGAACTTTTCCCCGTCCGGCCAGCCGATGGCGCTGATGTAGTTGATCAGGGCATCGAACCATACGTAGGTCACGTAGTCCTGGTCGAAGGGGAGGGTGATCCCCCACTGGAGGCGCGACTTGGGCCGCGAGATGCACAGGTCCTCCAGGACCTCTCCCTTCAGGAGGGCCATGACCTCATTCCGGTACCGCTCGGGGCGGATGAAGTCCGGGTTCTTCTCGATATGGCCGATGAGCCAGTCCTGGTACTTGCTCATCTTGAAGAAGTAGTTCTTCTCCTCGATAAAGTCCAGTTTCCGGTCGTGGTCCGGGCACTTGCCGTCCACCATCTCCTTTTCGGTGAAGAAGCGCTCGCACCCGACGCAGTAGAACCCGCCATAGCTCCCGAAGTAGATGTCGCCGGCGTCGTAGACCTTCTGCAGAATCTTCTGGACCACATCGACGTGGCGCTTCTCCGTGGTGCGGATGAAGTCGCTGAAGCCGATGCCGAGGTCGGCCCAGGTCTTGCGGAAGAGGCCGCTGATGCGGTCCGCGTATTCCTGGGGCGTGGTGTTGTGGGTCTTCGCCGCCTGGTCGATCTTGTCCCCGTGCTCGTCCGTTCCGGTAAGAAAATACGAATCATAGCCGAGCAGGGTGTGAAGGCGGCTCATGTAGTCGGCGAGGACCGTTGTGTAGGCGTGGCCGATATGCGGCTCCGCGTTGACGTAGTAAATGGGCGTTGTGACGTAGAATTTCTTTTTCATGGGATCGTTCCTGTTCTTTGACCCCCCTGACCCCCTGAGGGGGCACGTGGGATTATACTTTCTATTTTCGTTATGATAAACCACTTGTTGCTGTTGTCATTTCGAACCCCGGAGGGTGAGAAATCGTCCCTTATGGATACTGTAAAAGATTTCTCCTTGTCCGGAAAATTCCGGACTCGTCGAAATGACAGTTGTGCATCAACTATCAATAATAAATCATGCCCCCTCGGGGGGACAGGGGGGTCTACAGCGTGTACGTGTCTTCCTCGTGGGTGTCTTCCTCGGCGGTCTCGATCTTGGTCACGATCTCCTTCTTGAGGACATAGGTCTTGCCGTTGATTTCGAGGTCGCTCTTGAATATCTCCACGGTCCGGTCCTTGTGGCGCATTCGTATCGTTTCCTTGAGGGTGTCGACGTTGGTGACGACATAGGTGGTGTCGCCGGCAATGATCTGCGCGCCGGGATCGGGCATGTCCTGGTTGATTTCCTTGTAGAGCTTGTATTCGTAGCCGAGGCAGCAGAGGAGCCGGCCGCACATTCCCGATATCTTCAGGGAGTTCAGGTTCAGGTTCTGCTCCTTCGCCATCTTGATCGACACCGGCTCGAACTCTTCGCTCTGGTGTACGCAGCAGAGCTGCTTGCCGCAGGGGCCGTAGCCGCCCACGAGGCGGGCCTCGTCGCGCACGCCGATCTGCCGCATCTCGATGCGGGTCCTGAAAATTGACGCCAGCTCGCGCACCAGCTCCCTGAAATCGATGCGGTTCTCCGCGACGAAATAGAAGATGATCTTGGTGCGGTCGAAGAGGCACTTGACCGAGATGAGCTTCATGTCGAGCTTCTTGGCTTTCGCCTTTTCCCGGCACTTGTCGAAGGCGTTCTTCTCGATGGCGACGATTTCGGGGATCTGCTTCAGGTCATCCGGGGTCGTCAGGCGCAGCAGCTTCCCCTTCACCTCGATGCCGGCCTCGTTCTGCGTCTTCCGGCACTTGAACACGTTGCCGATGTCGATGCCGTGCTCGGTCTCGACCACGCAGAGGGCGTTCTGGTTCACGAAGAGGTGGTTCGTGTCCACGTAATTTATCTGATAGCTGTTCCGTAGTTTAACCGCTGAAATTTCCATGTTGCTTCCTTGTTATTCCGCACGATCGAGGCGCGGGAGGCCGAGCTCGTCGATGCTTTCAATGGAGTAGAGCATTCCCTTTAAAGCGCCGCGGATATTTAAATTATTGGCAAGCCCTCTCCTCAGGGCAAGCAGAATTTTTATTAATTTGGCCAACTTTAACCGGTCGCCCACACGGATTTCATTCAGGAAGGGGTCGAGGGGGCCCCCGCCGATGGCGGCGGCCAGCATGGCCCGGTAGGCATTGAGCATGACCGTGAGGAGCTGGTCCATGCTTATTTTTTTCTGGATTGCCGCCATGTCCAGTATAAGGGCTTTGCCGCTGTTGAGATAGGCGGACAGTTCCCGGCAGATGGTGCCGATGCCGGTCAGGATCGCGTCATCGGAAAGGAGCAGCGCCGTCTCCACGGATCCGCCGGACAGGTCCGCGATAAGGCCGCTGTTGCGCGCGGCGGACCCCTCCGCCTCCAGGACCCGGAGCACCTCGGCGCTGCTCAGGGGGTTGAAGGACAGGTCCATGCACCGGGACAGTATCGTCGGCAGGATGAGGGACTTGTTGGCGGTAATGATGATGATATGGGCCCCTTCCTGCGGCTCTTCGATGGTCTTCAGGAGGGCGTTCTGCCCGCCGGTGGAGATGCGCTCGGCGCCGTCGATGAGGACGCCGTAGCTGCCGGACACCGACTTCTTCGAAAGGCGGTTTATGAGCCACCGGACGCTCCCGGCCTCGCTCCGGTCAGCGCTGCCGATGGGTATCGTGCCCTTTTCATCGGGACCGAGCTCGATGAGGTCCGGGAACGTGCCGCCGGCCATCTGCAGGCAGGCGGGGCATTTCAGGCAGGGCGGGTCGCCGGCGCCGCAGAAGAGCGACGCGAGGAGCCGCCGCGCGATGAGCTTCTTCCCGATGCCCGTCCTGCCGGAGAAGAGCACCGCGCCGGGCAGATTTCCGCCGCTCCTGAGGAGTTCCAGGATCTTCAGCTGACGGGTATGACCGATGATGCCGGCGGTGTTCATGGGGCGTGAGCGCTTAATAGACCAGGTCCAGTATCAGTCCGCGGATTTCTTCAACGGTTTTAAGGAGATTGAAGGCCTTGTTCTGCCTGGTGATGGCGTTGGTGAGGTCGAGGAGCTTCGTGTTGATCTTTTCGATGATGACGTAGTCGCCCCAGTTTTTCTTTTTGCGCTTCAGCGTCTTTTCCTGCAGTCCCTCGGCGATGATCTGCTTGATGATCTTCTGCACCAGGGCCTTGTACCGGAGCAGTTCATGTTCGGTCTGCTTGTCAAGGAAGCGCTTCTCCTGGTCCTTCAGGTCTTCCATGAGTTCTTCGATGGTGCCCTCGATGTCAAGGGCCATGGTCTTGTGCAGTTCGGAGGAAAAGGTCTTGCTTCCGTGCTTTACCGATGAGAGCTTCCCTTTTTTGGTGACCTTTTCCTTTTCGTCTTTTCGGCCGCGCGCGCCGGTTATTTCGATCATTGCATTTCGTCCGGACGTTTATTGATGGTGCAGGTGCCCTCGAACTTCACGCCGTCCTCCATGATGAGGCTCGGCGTGATGATGGTGCCGTTGATGACTCCCGTCGACAGGAATATGACCCTCTCGGTGGCGAAGATGTTGCCGCGGACCATGCCGCCCACCACGACCAGCCTCGCCTTGATGTCGGTGACCGCTTCGCCGGTCTGTCCTATCAGCACCTTGCCGTCTGTCTCTATGGTGCCCTGGAAGTGCCCGTCGATCCTGAGGAGGCCGTTGATCTTGAATTCCCCCTTGAAATCCGAGCCTTCGCCGATGATGCTGTTGACGATATTGTCTTCAGCTAGTTTTCCGTTTCGTGCCATTGCTCTTCTGTTCTCTCGTGTCCGTCCGGCTGGTATGCCTGTCGTGTTGTGGCTGCCGGCATCATCCTCGATGCGGCATCTTTGCAAAGTCATTATTCATAATTAATGGCGTATGGCAAGTACATTTTTCAGGTACCGCATCCATGCGACTGCTGTTTTATTATTATCGGGCGGGAATTCTATGCACATCAATTGCGGTTTTTCCGATTTCGGCCCGGCACGCGAAATTGTAAGGCCCCTGCCCCGGACTTGTTGCTTGCCGGAGACATCCTGATGTGCGTTAACTTCTTCCGATAAGGCCCATGCGTCTCTTGGAACATTGCCGATCTGGCCGGAGTTTACTGGATGGTCATGCCAAATGCCGCCATGATGATTGATGTCTGCTCTCCCGGGAACGCTCCCCTCAGGATTGTTCCCGCTTCCCGATATGGAATGTGTATAGTACCGAGAGAGTGATCCCGGCAAAGTGGTCGTACTGGCCGTCTATGATGTTCATGGTCACGTCGCTGTGCACCATGTTCCCCCTCTTCTGGCGATTGTACAGGAGCTGGTACCTCCCCCCAAGCGAAAACGTTGTGTTGATCCTGGCGATCGTATAGGCCAGCGAGAGCGCGGCGGTGCCTCCATAGGAGAGGAATTTGCCCCGCGGCATATAGAAACAGGTAAAAACAAATCCTGACGACTCGAGCCCGTAGGTCCGGCTCAAAGCAGTGTTTCCCCGCTCGGTGCACCAGAGGACGACGCCGGACAGGCCAATGACCATGTAGAGGTTTTCAACAAGGGGTATGCTGCCGCTGATCCCCAGTCCCGGTCCGTAGCAGTTGACGTTGTTCGTTCCCTCGGAATGGTCAATGGAAATGTCCGGGAATGCGGTGAAGTCATAATAATGGATGGTTTCCTGGTACCGGTAACCCTGGGCTTTGAACCCGGCATAGAGCTTTACGTACTTGTGGACGGCGCAGCCGACGGTCGTGTCGCTGTCCCATTTCAATACCCTGCGGCTGTAATCCTTGTGGGTGGCTCCGGCAGTCCTGCTGATAACATCCGTGCCGAATCCGACACCGCTGGCCTTATGGCTCATGGTGCCCAGTACCGCTACGGACGAGATGCTCCACCGGTCGAGAAATCCGATGGAGATTATGGGGCCTGCCATGATGTTGGAAGAGAGACCGAAATCCTTCGCGTCTTCATTCCAATAGCCCGCCGAATCGTTCCACAGGTAGTAGCCCTGCCACCTGTTGTCGGACCATGCCGGCTTCCACCAGACGTACCAGGCCGTGCCGCCGAGGCTTATGGTCGTCTCCGCCCGCGACAGCGCGGGAAGGAACATTGCTGCAATAAGGGTTAGTGACAGTGCGGTTTGTTTCATGTTCATATCATGAATGTATCCGGTACAGGGCCGATGTCAATTGAAAAACGGGCGCCGTTCGGCTGATCGTATCGTACCGGGCGATTGCACGGTTGTTGAGTAAGAAAGGGGGCCCGCGTCGGGTACCCGACGCTTCCGCAGAAACACCCCAATTGCAATATGCCTGTCCATACCTTTTTGCCGGTCATCTCCTTCTCGGTGCGCCGTAATCATTTCAGATAAGGCCCATAAGGTCTCTTGGATCATTACCGATCTTGTCGTGGTTTCCTAAATAATACTATTAATTGTTATTGAAATAAATACTCTTCTGACGTACCATCAACCATCAATCTGGCCCAGGAGAGGACCATGAAAGCGACGATGCTGAATTTCATCACGGTTTCCGCGCTGCTGCTTGCAGCGCTGTATCCTGTATCTTTATCCGCGGCCGGCAAAGGGCAGAAATGCCCCGGCTGGAGACACCTGAGCGCTGCGGAGCAGAGGGCCGTCCGGGACATCCTGCAGGCCGTGCAGAAGGCCATGCCGCCGGTTCCGGAGGGGTGGACGTCACGCGAGCAGGATTCGTGCACCGGTGTCCCTGACGCCGTTTGCGACGCGCCAGGCTTCCCCCTGGCTGTATCCTGCCAGGCGAGCTTTACCAATGAAAAAAGAATCCTGGAAAGCATACAGAAGTTCGAGCGGAGCAGGTCCCCGGCGCGGATGGAGGGCCTGGCGGCGGAGATGAGCGAGGCCGCAGAGAAAGGGGATTCCAAAAAGCTGCAGAAGCTGCAGGAGGAGTTCGACGGCCTCGCAGATATGCCGGCCGGGAAGATAACCGCGCGCGTCCTGGTTCTGGTCAATCACGAAACGATTGCCGGGAACATCAGGGGCGGGAGCGAGTTCCCCCTGCCGGGAGCTAAATACGCCTATCTCATCGAGGACAAAAAGTTGAAGAGGCTCGTATTCTACCTGGGGAAGTGGAACCGGAAAGGCGAGTTCGGCGTCTACCCTGAACCGGCAAAGGCCGCGGCCACTGTTTCGGCGCAGGTCATCGAGGTCATCATTGAAGGTGACATTGCGGAAGAGCTGGCCAGGACGATGGACCTGAAGGCTCTCGGTTCGCTGGTGGAGTAATATCCGGCTGCGGTCCCGGACGCAATCCGGTGTCCCCTGAGCTCCTTTGGGTCTATGACGATGTTTTTGTACACCGTGTCATTTTTCTGAAACCCCCCGTCCGTAATCAGGGAGGAATACACCTACAGCCTCGACAATTATCTCGGCAACGCCGAGCTGATGAGCCAGCGCCTGGTGCGGAACCTCGGAAAGTTCATCGAGCCCCTTGCCGTGTCGGACATACGGATAGCCCTCCGGGAGGCGATCATCAATGCCATCGAGCACGGCAACCTGCGTCTCTCCTTTGACGTGAAAACGAAGGCCCACCGTGAAGGAAAGTATTTCGACCTTAGAAAAGGGAAACCAGCTGCTGCTGGTAAAGTATTTTGACCGGAAGGGATGATCCGGCCGGAGCGCCCGCGTTGCGTTCTGCGCGGCTGCCGGACCATCCGTGAAGGGCAATTATTTATTTGACAAAAAAGTTAAAATAATCGAATCATAGATACGCATGAGATGATATCGGTCGGCCGTGCCGGAGCCGTCGCGGCGGCGACCGTATACCGCATAAGGAGTTTCGCGATGAAAAAACTACTGGTCCTGCTGATAGCCGTCGCGGCCTGTTCGTCCTGCGACCTGTTTAAAAAGGAGATCCTGATGGACGAGGTCGTCAATGAAAAGATACAGATAGACGGGACCGACAATCCCGCGAAGAAGGACGTGATAACAAAAGAACTCGCCAACCGCAGGGTAAGGCTCTTCGACGTGACCGTCAAGGACATTACCGATTCGAACAACGTTGAATACGATTTCTGCGTCAAGGCCGACGTTCAGACGAAAAAAGGAACGGTGGAATGCTGCATATACACCAAGGACGTAAAGACCGTCGCCAGGCTGGTCAAGGGGAAGTCGAGGATCGACGCCGTCGGCGTTTTCGACAGGTTTTTCACCATCCTGGACAATTATTACACCCGGGTGGATATAATCCGTTCGAGCATTACGATCAAGTAATAACGGGGGGCCGGCACCGGAGCCGCCCCCGGACGCGCGCCCCGCTGGATGCTGATGAAGAAAAAAATAATCATCGCCTGCATATGCCTTGCCTCTGCCGTCCTCCTGACAATGGCCGGATGGATGATCTTCAGCCGGGTCGGGGGGGTGTCCTACTCGGGCTCGTTCGCGGCGGCGGTCTCGTCAAGGGTCGTCCTGGAGCGCGGCGAAAACGGCGTCCCCCTGATCCAGGCAAAGACGATCGAAGACGCCTATTTCGGCCTGGGCTATCTCCACTGCCAGGACCGCTATCAGGTAATGGAATACTTCCGGGCGGTCGCGGCCGGCGGCGCCGCCGGGGTCATCGGGAAGGACGGGGCGGTCATAGACCGCCTGGCGCGGTCCATGGAGTTCGCCGGGAAGGCCCGGGACATGGCAGGGCGGATAGCCGAACCTTACGCGGGCTGGCTCAGGGAATACGTGAAGGGCGTCAACGAGGCCCGCGGGCGTCTCGAAATGAAGGACATCGTGCGGCGCCCCTGGAGACCGGATGATGTCATCGCGATCCTCATGCTCCGCGAATGGGCCAACGCCTTCCTCAATAACAAGGAAAACATGTTCCTCTTCTCCAGGGAGGAAACCAGCGTCAACCTCGGGGAAATAATCCCCGAAGACCTTGTCTTTTATTACTCGGAACATGAGTCCGACTGCGCCGATGTCGTCCGGAAGCTGAAAAAGATCGTGAAGCGTCATATCGGCTTCTTCGACCGCGGCTACTCGTTTTACCTGCCGGCGCAGAAAACCAAAGAAAAGTACCCGGTTACGGCCTTCAGTTTCGACGACGAGCTCTCCCTCTACCCCGGGTGGTACCCGGTCCACATCCACACGGAGGACCGGATCATCAAGGCGGTGACCCATGCCGGTCTCCCCTTCATGTTCGCCGGTAACAACCTTGATATTTCCTTCTGCGGGTTCACGGCGGCCATTGACGCGCAGGACTTTGTCGCCGAAACGATCATAAAGACCGGCAAAACATACCAGTACCTGGGCCCCGCGGGATGGCACGATTTTAAGGTCATCAGGGACCGGGGCGCCGCGGTCAACGCCACGGAAAACGGCCCGGTCCTGAACGACGTGCTCGGCGGCGGTCACTATGGTTCAACGGTGGTCACGGTGCGGTCGTTCCTTTTCGGTGAGAATTACATCGTGTCCCTTTTCGACATACCCTTCGCGAAGAGCGTTGCTGAGGCGGAAGCGCGCGCCAGGGGCGTCATGTCCCTTCCGCGGGTGTATCTCTTTGCTTCCGACGACACCGTCGTGCGCGCCTGGTCCGGCATGGTGCCGGCGCGCGCCAGAACGGACTATGCCTTCAGGAACGGCCCGGACGCGGTCTGGACGGGCATGACGGACCTGTCGACGTTCCGGGACAGGTCCGACCAGCAGATGGCGGCGGGGAGCGCTTTTCTTGGGGACGCGCCCGGCCCGGCGCGGGATTTTTCCCTGCGCGAGGAAGGCCGGTACGAGCGGCTGCAGAGGATAATCAACCGGAAAAAGCGCTTCACCGGCCAGGACGTGGGGAGCGCCCTCACCGACAAGTATTCGATCAATGCCGGGCTCTTCCTGCCGCTTTTCCTGGCCATCCTGGCGGACAACCCGATGGCGTCGGCGCGCCTCTCGCGGATCTATTTCCAGAACTGGAAGTGCCGCATGAAGACCGATTTTGTCGGTCCCACGATCTTTCACGTGCTGCTTCAGAAATTCATCTACGAGACGTACCGTGACGAGCTGAAGGACGGCATCAACGATGTCATGGAGAACTGGGACCTGCTGATACCCCGGTTCCACGCCATAGCCGAAGAGAACAGGTCCCCTCTCTTTAACGACACCACGACCTATGCCGTCGAACACCGCGAGACCATCTTCGACCGTTCGTTTCTCGGTGCGATGCGGCTGTTAAACAGGAACGTGAGCCACGACATAAACGACTGGAGCTGGGGAAACCTGCACCGGGGACATTTCAGCATCCCCGGGTCAGGGGATAAGTTCGAGGACGTGCCGTTCTCCGGAAGCTCCGATACGCTTCTCCTCGGCTCCGTCGGCCCTGACCTGAAGCCGGTGACGGTCACGTCGCTGTCCGGTTTTTTCGGCATCGAGGAGTCGCTCCTGTTTATGAATTTCGCCTATTCAACGGACCGGCGTTCGCGGTTCTATCATGGGACCGCCGGCCCCGCCGGGACCCTTTCGTTCCATGAGGTGTCGGGCACGTATTTCATAACTGTTACCCCTGAGAAGAAATAGCCATGGTATTGTTAAAAAGCCTTAAGGCCTTCGGCCTCGCCGCGGCGATATGCGCTGCCGGCTTTGCGCTTTCCTGCGCCAGTGACGAGGGTTCCGTCCCCGTTACGCGGTGGAGCATCCTCTACAATGACGAGGCCTCGCTGGATACAATCGCCGCGGCCGGCGAATGGCGGCCCATCGCCATTCCTTCAACCTTCAAGCTTCCGTACAGCCGCGGCACGGGGCTTAAGTACGCCTGGCTGAAGGGGGAGTTTGACATGCCGGCGGATCTCTTCGGCTACCACGGGATCTCCCTGGGCAGGGTTTATTTCACCGACAGCGTCTACATAAACGGCAGGCTGGTCGGTGAGAAGGCGCCCAACGACATCAACATCATGTGCCGAAACCGCAGCTATGTCATACCGCCGGAAACCCTCAAGAGCGGTCCCAACACCGTGTACGTGCGCATAGGCATCTACGCCAACGAATACGGGGGCATTCTGTCCCGGGTGGTCATACAGAAAGAGGAGCGCTTTTCACAGGCGCGGCTCTGGGGGGACATGCTCTATATATATTTTCCCGTGATAATAATCATCGGCGCCTTTTGCATGCTCATTCTCCTGACCATCTTCTACCTCTGGAACAGGTCGGAAAAGCAGTTCCTCTACAGCTCCTTCGTCATCATAGTCTATATTTTCTACCTGGCGTCGCTTTTTTATCCTTTCAAGAACGTTGATTTCCTCTTTATTAAGTTCATGCAGGCGGCAACGGTCCAGTTCTTTTCAATCGCCCTGATCCTGATCGTGCAGTCCGTCTACGGCATCTATCTTACCAATTATAACAGGATCCTGGTGCCGGCGTTGCTCGGGGTCGTGGTGCTGAATTTTCTCTCGCTACTGCTCATCTACCGGGTCGATATCCCCTATACCCATTATACCGGGGACGTGCTGAGCATCCTCACGGTCTGCGTGAACACGCCGCTGGCGCTGCTCCTGGTGGTAAAGCTCAACCGCCTGAAGCCCGACCGGTTCAAGTATTACCTGTCCCTCGCAACCACCGTCGTCGGCAGCCTGGTGGTCTTTCTCGAGGTGGTTCTCTCCATCAAGGGCGGCCGCCTGGCATTTCTCCTGGCGACCTTCTGCTCTCCCTTTTTCTTTTTTCTTTTCGCCGCCTTTTTCGCCCGGGACCTGATGAAAAAGAACGACGAGATCAACCATCTCTATGACCGGCTCAAGGAGGATGAACCCGTCATCAACGAAACGACCCAGGAAAAGCTTGACAAGGTGGTTCAGTTCATAAAGGAAAACTACACCTCGGACCTGTCGCGGGAAGGACTTGCCGCCGCGGTAGGCCTGAACCCGAACTACATGAGCACCCTTTTCAAGAAATATACCGGCTACAAGATAAACGACTACATCAACAAGCTCCGCATCGACGAGGCGGCGGCAAAGCTGTCGAAGAAGGACGAGAAGATCATCGAAATAGCCTTCGCGGTCGGCTTCGAGAGCCTCACCACCTTTAACAGGGTATTCAAGAGCGTCATCGGGAAAACCCCCACCGAGTACCGGGAAATGGCGTAATGCCCCCCGCAGGGGCTCACCAATTCTACAGATTGAAAAATCGGCAATAACCAAATCGTTTGGTGTGTGGATTTGATAAGATTCGGCCTTCCGAATCGTGTATGTTTTCGCCATGCAACCGCAACATTCGTGGTGCGAAAATCTTAAAGGAAGGTGCTTCACCATGTTCACACAAAAAAATAAGTTTCTCAATGGGTTCCTCGTCGGGTTCATTCTATTTCTGGCTTGTGCGGTGACTTCATGCGGATCCAACTATTTAACCCGCTCACAGCACAGCCCCACCGTCTCCCCGGACGGTAAAATGCTCATTTTCCAATCAGACCATGAAAGCCCGGGTAAGTATGACCTGGTGGTCAAATTCAAAACAGGCCTTGGCTGGACGCCTCCGGTACCCCTTCTCTTCGCCAATACCAGGATGAACACGGCCGGTCCGTTCATCACCTATGACCAGAATTATCTCCTTATAACCTCCGACCAGAAGGGGGGAAAGGGCGATGTGGACCTCTGGATAGCTAAAAGAGGAAAAGCGTTATGGGGCAAGGCCGTTAACCTGGGGGCCCCCGTCAACACCGCCGGTTATGAGGGATTCGGGTCGATATCCCCGGACGGCAACACCCTCTATTTTACCCGCGAGTGCAATGAGAAAAAGGGGAAGGACAAGTTCTGCCTCTTCAGGTCAACGAAGGCCAACGGCCAATGGACCGAGCCGGTCCGCATGCCCGAGCCGGTCAATTCGGAGTATTCTGATTTCGCCCCCATCGTCATGGCCGACGGGGCATCGATCATTTTTGCCTCCAACAGACCCGGCGGACGCGGCGGATACGACCTGTACAAGACCGAGATGATGGGCGACGGATCCTGGAGCGATCCGGTCAACCTCGGCGACGAGATCAATACCCCCTATGACGACCGGATCGTTTCGGTGCCGGCATCGGGGGATGTCATCTATATTTCCCGCCCGGAGATGAAGGGAGGGAAACTCGTGTACCGCATCAAGACCGCCAGGCTCCCCGCCGTGATGAAACAATCATCCGTCATCACCGTCGCCGGCGTCGTGACGGACAGGAACGACTCCTCGAAAACGCTCAATGCCGAGATCCGCGTGACCGACGTGCAGACCAGGGCCACCAGGGTCATCGCGAGCAACAGCGAAGACGGCAAGTATTTCGTCGTCCTTAACAAAAAGAAGGTGTATGATGTTTCGGTCAGCAAAAAGGGCTACCTCTTCTATTCAACGCGTTTTGACCTCGGCGATGTCACCAAGTACGACGCCATTATCCGCGATATCGAGCTTACGCCGATAGAGAAGGGATCGTCCATGGTCCTGAACAATCTCTATTTCAAGCTCAACAGCGACAATGTGTTCGATTATCAGAAGTCGCAGTTCGAACTGGGCCGCCTTGTCTCGCTCATGGAGACAAATCCCCGCATCAAGATCGAGATCGGCGGACACACCGATACGTCCGGCACCGAAGCGTACAACAAGACCCTGTCGGAAAAGAGGGCCCAGGCCGTATACGGCTTCCTGGTGGGCCACGGCATCAGCAGGGACAGGCTCGTTGTCAGGGGTTACGGATACTCCAGGCCGCTCAGCGGCAACAACGCGGATAAAAACCGGAGGGTTGAAATAACGGTTATTTCGGCCAACTAGGACCCTTCGCCTGACATATATCTCATTACCATTGCCGATATGAAGGCACCCAACTTGTGCCCGGCCGCGGGAGGTCCCCCTCCCCGCAGCCGGGCTTTTTTTTTCATGATGTCGCGTTCCACCCCTGCCGGCTCCTCGGAAACGCCCCGGCCGATGAAATCAAGGTAGGCGTCGCACCGGTTGGTTATCATCCCGTCAATGCCGAAGAGGGTGAACAGCATGAAATGCCAGGTTTTATCAATGGTTTAGACAAAGACGACCCTGCCCGCGCGGTGCGCGGGGCCGACGTTCCACGGATAGGCGAGGTGGCCGCTGGGGCCCAGTTCGGCGTCAAGGGCCCGGGCCGTTTCAAGAAGCGCGGCAAAGCCTCCTTTTTTCTTTTCGTCGTCTTCGTCCACGAGGTAATTGCGCATGACCGTGGGGGCGATCTGTTTCAGGACGGCCAGGGACCTTTCATCAAAGCTCTGGAGAATCACGCGGCGCGGGCCGAGGCCGACGGTGACCCGGCCGCCGGCATCACCCGGCGCGGGGACTGTGATGACCCTGTTCTTTTCGTCAAGCCAGCCCCCGGCGCGCAGTTCCGCCAGAATCTGTTTTTCTATTGAAGGATAGACCTCCGGCTTCTTCACTTCAATAAGAAGGCCCGGCCTGTTGCGGCCCGACGCGAGGAGGTCAATGTATTGCCTGAATGACGGTATCTTCAGTCCGGCAAAGCCCTTTTTCGCGCGGTCCGGGTGCGTCCTGTTGAACCAGGCGCCCGCGTCGAGGCGCTGGAGCTCCGCCCGGGTGAAGGTCCCGACCGGGTCCTTTTCCCTTCCCGGGAAAATTTCGGCGACATTGGTCGTGCGGGAGAGGTCGTCGTCGTGGAAGTTGAAGAGAATGCCGTCCCTGGTCCTCTGCACGTCGGTCTCAATGTAGTCGGCGCCGATGTCCCGCGCCAGGGCGAAGGAGGGGAGGGTCAGTTCCGGCGCGTAATAGGAAGCGCCGCGGTGGGCGACGGCCAGGGGGCGCTTGAGGCCCCGGGCCGCGGCCGGTCCGTTCCCTGCCCAGGGCGGGCTGATAATGATCGAGGCGATAACAATCGCCAGGGGTATAAGCAATGCCGACGCCGCAAAAACCAGGACTTTTCTGGACGTTTTCATCGGAGTGTCTCCTTTATATGAAGAGCGGCCAATTGGCCGTCCTTTTTATATGGGGCGGGGATGACTGTGTCAATACTATAATAGGGCATTCCCTTGATTCCATTGCCCTTTCCCCTCATCACGGACAAAACGGGCGGTTATTTTTTCCTTGAAAAATGCAGGTGCCCTTCTAATCTTGATCCATTCTCGCGGGTCGAAATGAGGTTGCCTCCTGAACGCGATTCCGTCAGGACCTATTGCGACATAATATCAATTATTCCAGGGGTGTGCAATGTACTTCAATAAAGAAATCGAAACCATGCCGTTGAACAAGATGCGGGAGCTGCAGCTGGAGCGGCTCAAGTGGGCCATCAGCCACGCCTACAACAACAACGCCTTCTACCGGAAAAAGTATGACGCCGCCGGGTTCCACCCTGACCAGTTCAAGAGCCTTGACGACATGAAGCGCGTCCCTTTCCTCACCAAGCAGGACATGCGCGACAACTATCCCTTCGGGCTCTTCGCCGTTCCCCAGGACAAGGTCGTGCGGGTCCACTCGTCCTCCGGTACCACCGGGAACGCGACGGTCGTGGGCTATACCAAGAAGGACGTCGGCATATTCGCCGAGTGCGTGGCGCGGTGCCTGGCCGCCTACGGGGTGACCGAGAAGGACGTGCTCCAGGTCGCCTACGGCTACGGCCTCTTCACCGGCGGCCTCGGCCTCCACTACGGCGGTGAGCTCCTCGGCTGCCTCACGATCCCCATATCGGGCGGCAACACGGACCGTCAGCTGATGCTTATCAAGGACTTCGGCACCACGGTCCTGGCCTGCACGCCGTCGTATCTCCTGAACATAGCGGACTATATAGAAAAGAAGCGGCCCGATTACGACATGCGCAAGACCAAGCTCAAGATGGGCGTCCTCGGAGCCGAGCCCTGGTCCGAGAACATGCGTCGGGAGATCGAATCGCGCCTCGGCATCCAGGCCTTCGACATCTACGGCCTCTCCGAGGTCATCGGCCCCGGCGTTTCCTGCGAGTGCCAGGAGAAATCGGGCCTCCACGTGCAGGAGGACCATTTCTACGTCGAGATCATCGATCCGGAGACCGGCGACATCCTCCCCGAGGGCGAGAAGGGCGAGATCGTGTACACGACCATCACCAAGGAGGCCTTCCCGGGCATCCGGTACCGGTCCCGCGACATCACCCGGCTGTACCGCGAGCCGTGCAAGTGCGGCCGCACCCTCGTTAAAATGGAGAAGGTGACCGGCAGGTCCGACGACATGCTCATCATCCGCGGCGTCAACGTGTTCCCGTCCCAGATAGAGAACGTGCTCATGGAAGTCGAGGGCACCGAGCCGCACTACCAGATCATCCTCGACCGCAAGGCGGCCCTGGACGACGTGGAGGTGATGGTGGAGGTGAACGAGAAGCTCTTCTCAGACGAGGTGAAAGTGCTCGATAATTTACGGAAGACGATCAGCGACAGGTTCCGGAGCGTCCTCGGCATATCCGCGAAGATCACCCTCGTGGAGCCGATGACCATAGCCCGGAGCGAAGGCAAGGCGGTCCGGGTGGTGGACCGGAGGAAGATATAATGATTTCGTCTCCCCTCCCTTGATGGGAAGGGACGGGGGAGGGTGGATACCTGATATCATCCCCTCCCCGACCCTCCCCCATAGAGGGGGAGGGAGATATTATATAAGGAGATCAACAATGAACGTAACGCAATTATCGGTATTCATGGAAAATAAACCGGGACATTTGCAGAATGTGCTGAAAACGCTGGCAGACCAGAACATCAACATCATAACCCTGACGATCGCCGAAACCTCTGATTTCGGCGTACTGCGGATGATCGTCAACGACCCGGAGAAGGCGAAGAAGGTCCTCCATGACGCGAGGATCACCTGCTCGACAACGGAGGTCCTCGCCGTCGAGCTTGATGACAGGCCCGGGTCGCTCTTCAAGGCCATTGACACCTTTGCGAAGAACAATCTCAACATCGAGTACATGTACGCCTTCACCGAGAAGCGGGGCGACAAGGCGGTCATGATCTTCCGCTTTGACGATATCGAGGCGGCCAAGAAGGCCATGGCGCAGGAAGGATACCAGCTCGTGAAGAATATCGACATCATTGGAGCCGGAAAGTAACGGCATCACCACGATGCCCCCCTCCCCCCCGGAGGGGGCTTGTTGATAGTTGTTTTTATCAGTCCCCTCTGGGGGATTTAGGGGGGCTGGAGAGGGAGATTATAAAGAGCTAATCGGAGAACACCATGGAGAAGAAGGTCCTACTGGGCAACGAGGCCATCGCGCGCGGCGCGTACGAGGCCGGGTGCCATGTTGCCACGGCATATCCCGGGACGCCGAGCACCGAAATCCTGGAAACCATCGCGCGGGACTACCGCGACATCAAGTCACAGTGGTCGCCCAACGAGAAGGTGGCCCTGGAGGTCGCCGCCGGCGCGTCCGTGGCCGGCGGGCGTGCCCTGGCGGCCATGAAGCACGTGGGCCTCAACGTGGCGGCGGACCCGCTCTTCACCTTTTCCTACACCGGCGTGAACGGCGGCTTCGTGATCATCAACGCCGACGACCCGAGCGCATGGAGCTCCCAGAACGAGCAGGACAACCGGCACCTGGCGCGGGCCGCCAAGGTGCCGATGCTCGAGCCGTCGAGCCCGCAGGAGTGCAAGGACTTCACCAAGCTCGCCTTCGAGCTCTCCGAACAGTTCGACCGGCCGGTGATCGTGCGCATCACCACGCGCATCGCCCATTCCCAGGGGATCGTCGAGATCCTCCCGAAAGACAATGTCCCGGTGAAGCCCTTCGTGCGTAATTTCCAGAAATACGTCATGCTCCCGGTGCACGCGCGGCCGCGCCACGTATTCATCGAGGAGCAGCACAAGAAGCTGAAAGATTATTCCAACATGAGCAGCCTGAACCGCATCGAGTGGGGCGGTAAAAAACGCGGCATCATAACCGACAGCGTCGCCTACCAGTACGTGAAGGAAGTCTGCCCGGACGACTCGGTGCTGAAGATCGGCATGGTGTGGCCCATGCCGGACGAGAAAATCCGTGAGTTCGCCGCCGGCGTGGAAAAGCTCTGCGTGGTGGAGGAGCTGGATCCCTTCATCGAGGATTACGTCAAGGCCCTCGGCATACCCTGCACGGGCAAAGATATCATCCCTATCTGCTTCGAGCTCACACCGGAAATCGTGGACCAGGCCCTGAACGGCAAGGCGCACCCGGGAAAATATCCGAAATACGACACCAGCCCGATACCGCCGCGGCCCCCCGCGCTCTGCAAGGGGTGCCCCCACGGCTTCGTGTTCACCGTCCTCGGCAAGCTCGACCTGAACGTGAACGGCGACATCGGCTGCTACACCTTGGCGGCGCTCCCGCCCTATTCGGCTATGCACACCCAGGGATGCATGGGCGCCGGCATCGGCATGCACCTGGGCATGGAGAAGGCCCACGGGCCCGAGATGGCGCGCAAGAGCGTGGCCGTCATCGGCGATTCCACCTTCATCCACTCGGGCATCACGCCCCTCATCGACCTGGTCTACAACAAGGGGACCGGAACGGTCATCATCCTGGACAACCGGGGCACGGCCATGACCGGCCACCAGGAGCACCCCGCCACGGGCCACACCCTCATGGGCGAGGAGACCCATGCCCTCGACCTCGAAATGCTGGTCAAGGCGTGCGGCGTGAAACGGGTCGTGGTGACGGACCCGAAGAACATGGACGAATTCGAAAGGATCGTGCGGGAGGAGGTTGCCGCTCCGGAGCCGTCGGTCATCATATCGCTGAGAAAATGCATCTTGATGAAGTGAGGAACAGGGAATGAAGAACGTTATTTTCGCCGGAGTCGGCGGCCAGGGCGTCATCCTGGCGAGCAAGGTGCTCATGGAAGTGGCCATGAACGCCGGGTACGATGTCAAGGAATCCGAGGTGCACGGCATGGCCCAGCGGGGCGGCAGCGTTGACTGCAACGTCCGCTACGGCGACCGGGTCTTTTCGCCGCTGATCCCGAAGGAGGAGGCCGATTTCATCGTGAGCCTCGAGCTCCTGGAGGTCATGCGGAAGCTGGAATACCTCGCGCCCGACGGCAAGCTGATCGTGAACCGCGAGAAGGTGGACCCCGCGCCGGTGCAGACCGGGGCGATGCAGTATCCTTCCGACCTGGAGGAGTGGGTCGGCAAGAACGTGAAAAACGCTATTTTTGTTGACACGGACCCTATCCTGAAAGAAGTTGGCACCCGCAAGGCGCTGAACATCGTGATGCTCGGTATCCTCTCCAGGGACCTGGAGTTCACCGAGGCGCAGTGGGAGGCGGCCATAAAGTCCCTGGTCAAGGAAAAGTTTGTCGAGATGAACCTGAAAGCCTTCAAGATGGGCAGGGACTACAAGTGACGGACGGCTGCCCCCCCCAGAGAGGTGCTTGGCTGAAGATAAAGATAAAGTCCCCCTCCGGGGGATTTAGGGGGCTGTCAGATAGTTGAGGTTTAGTTTCATGAACAGACTTATTTATTTCGCTCCCCTCGCTTCATTGCCGCTGATGGCCCTGGCCCAGCAAAGATCTGACGACTCGATGAAGACCGATAATCCCTACGTCGCCGCGGCGCTGATTGTAATCGTCATCCTGGCGGTGTCCGTCGTCATCACCGGCTATTTCCGGCTCAAGACCCGGGGCCGCGTGACCGCTGCCGTCGTTTTCGGAATACTGGACTGGCTCATAACCGCGCCCGTATGCATTTCGGCCGGCGTGAACCTGTACGCGACCGTCGCCATTGCCTCCGTTTCCGCGGCGTTTCTTGCCTATGTTGTCATCCGCCACGGCCAGGCCCTGGCATCCGTCTTACGCCGCAATGACGCGGAACAAGTCGATGCAGACGAAGACTGATTGCACCGGAGCCCGCCCATGGACGAACGGCCCGATCCATCCCTGAAGAAATCCCGCGAAAAAGAATACAACGCCATCAAGCTGCGCCTTTCCATCGCCGATATCGTGCTCAATATCGTCATCATCGGCATCCTGGCCTTCAGCGGCATATCACCCCTGATAGAGAAGGCTGTCAGGGATTATCTGTCAAACGATTACCTTGTCTTCCTCGTCTTCATCACCGTGGTGGGGGTCATCTATTCAATCCTCGATTTCCCCTTCGATTTTTACGGCGGCTACGTGGTCGAGCACCGCTTCGGCCTGTCCAACCAGTCCGTGCCGGCATGGCTCTTCGAGAAGATAAAGGGCGCCGCCGTGGGGGTGGTCGTCGGCGTCCCGGTGGCGATGGTGTTTTATCTCTTTTTGAAAATGACCGGCTGGCTCTGGTGGCTCTGGTTCAGCATCTTCATGTTCTTCATCTCGGTGTTCCTGGCGCGCATCGCGCCGGTGGTGATCTTCCCGATCTTTTACAAGTTCAGGGAGCTTGAATCGGAGGAGATACGCGAGAGGATCCGGGACCTTGTCGAGGGGCAGGGCATCTCGATACGGGGGATCTATTCCTTCAACCTGAGCAAGGACACGAAGAAGGCCAATGCCGGCTTCACCGGCATCGGCAGGAGCAAGAGGATCATCCTGAGCGACACCCTGATCGGGCATTTCTCCCCTGAGGAGATCGCCGTGATCTTCGCCCACGAGATGGGGCACTACAAGAAGCGCCATATCGTGAAGTCGATCGTCCTCGGCACCGCCAGTATTTTTCTTTCCTTCTTCCTGTGCGGGGAGCTGTACCGCATCACCCTGGCGCACCTCGGCTTTACCGGCGTGCATGACATCGCCGCGATTCCAATCCTCTTCTTCTACCTGACCCTGTTCAGCCTGGTGACCATGCCGCTCTCCAACGCCCTTTCCCGGATGTACGAGCGCGAGGCCGACCGCTACGCCCTTGACGCGACCCGGGACCGGGACGCCTTCATCTCCTCCATGGAGAAGCTCGCCGACCTGAACCTGGCGGACCGTGACCCGAACCCGGTGACGGAGTTCATGTTCTACAGCCACCCCTCCATCAAGAAGCGGATCGCCCTGGCCCGGGCCCACGTGCTGTAGCAGGGCCGCGGTGTCCGGAAAGCCCAACCGGGGCCCAGACATCGAACGCCTCTTCAGCGGTTTTGCGCCTTCTAATGAAACCATTATGACGCAGTATATATTCCGTGCGGGGGCCTGAGGGTCGTCAGTTTGAATTGCCACGGAGGTATTGTCCGCACCACTTATTGATTGACTGATTCCTCGTCAAATTGTAGATATGGCGAGGATCGTGTTTCTGAAATTATAATTAATGCAGGGTACGTGTATGAACTACGAAACAATCACCTTTGAAAAACCGGAAACCGGGATCGGCCTGCTGACCCTGAACCGGCCGGCATCGTATAACGCGCTGAACGAGGCCATGATCCTCGAACTGGAGGATTTCTGGCGCGAGCGGCTCTATGACAGCGGCACGCGGGTCATCATCCTCAGCGGCGGCGGCGCGAAGGGCTTCTGCGCCGGCCTTGACATGAAGTACGTTGGCCAGATGGCGCCGACGTGGGACATGGAGAAGTTTTACATGTTCCAGGCTCGGTTTGCGCGGCTCAACCTGGCGATGCGCCGCTGCCCGCAGCCGATCATCTGCTGCGTCCACGGCGCGGCGGCGGGACAGGGCTTCAGCTTCACCCTCTCCTCGGACATCAGGGTCGTGAGCCCCGACGCCAAGTTCTGCGCTGCCTACATCAACATCGGCCTCGGCGGCGCGGACATGTCGTGCAGCTATTTCCTTCCCCGCCTGATCGGCGCGGGCCGCGCCTACGAGATCATGTACACCGGCGAATATTACCCTGCGGAGGAAATGCACCGCCTCGGCCTGATCAGCAGGATCGTGGAGAAGGACAAGCTCATCGAGACCGCCATGGGCTTCGCCTCCACGATGATGAAGAAGAACCACCTGGCCCTCCGCTTCACCAAGGAGGCCATCAACATGAACATCGACGCGCCGGGACTCGAGCACGCCCTCCAGATGGAGGACCGGAACCAGACCCTCCTGGGAATGGGCATCTTCATGAAAAAGTGAGAATTAAAAAGAGAGGGTTGTCTCAGCACCCCCCAAACCCCCCAGAGGGGGGTTTGAGGTTCAGTTCTGATCAAATAAGTCCCCCTCCGGGGGATTTAAGGGGCTTTTGGGGCAACCCCTGATGCATTTGCCGGTTGATACGCTGGTTTCCCGGAGGTTTTCCCGGTGGGTTCTTACAGGGTGTTGACGCTCGGAGGAAGGTTCTTGGACCCATCTCCCTTCGTTTCGGCGGGCTTGTTCTCGTTTTTCTGCTGGATCGGCTCCGCCTTCTTCTGCATCATCTGCTGCCTGAGCTTTTTTTCCTGGAGAAGTTTCAGGCTCCGTTCTTTTTCCTTTCTTTCCTTTTCTTCCTTCTCTTTTTCACGTTCGGCCGAGTCGTCGGGAGCGATGATTTTTTCTTTTATCTCTTCCCTGGCGCTGGCGTTGATTTTTTCCAACATTTCAGGCTTGATGTCCTTCACTTCCTCCCTGATTTGCTTTGCTTCCTCGGGCTTGAGCTCTTTCACTTCGATTTCTTTTTTTTCTTCAACGGCCTTTTTCACGGCCGCCTCGTCGATTTTGACGGTCTGGTTGGTTTCCACGGTTTTTTCGATTTCCGGCACGATGACATTGTCCTTCACGGGGTTCACTTGCACCGAACCGGCCACAACGTCCAGCCTCATTACCTTCTCATCGGCGGTTATCCGGAACGACGTGCCCCGAACCGCGGCGACCGCGGTCGCGGTCTTGACGCGGAAGCTGCCCTTCGTCAGTTTTGCCAGGGTCACGTTCATCTTGCCGGCGGGCATGTCAAGCTGTGTGTCCCCCGTTCCCGGGTCCATGAGCGAAGAGATGGAGACCGTGGTGTCGGGCTGCACCCGTATTATCCCGGCGGTACCGAAGAGGATGTCCGCGATGGAATCGGTCCCGGTTGTAATCCTGTCGCCGGGGCCCAGCACGTCGCCCACGGCCGCGGGCTTATCGGCTCTATCGACGGTGACGGTTACGGTGCCGACCATGCTGTAGAGCTTGACGGTCTTATCGGGGCCCTCCTTTTTGCAGCCTGGGAAGGGGACGGTCAGGCAGGTGAGCAGGAGTAGGGGAAGAAGTCGATTCATATGGTCCTCCGCAAGTTAGGATAGATTGCATCCGCTCCGATGCCGTGAGCTGATCACAACAAATCAAAAGTATTCAAAAAAATATTATATGTCAAATAAATATTTTGACCTGATCCTGTCTGCGTCATATACGGATCAGTTTTTTCCCGACATGGAACGTGTACAGCACCGACATGGTTATACCGAATAAGCGGCCGTACTGCCCGTCTATGATGTTCGTGGCCAGGTCATTGTGGAACAATATGCCCGGCGAATGGCCTCGGTGATCCACGTCGCTTTGTCCCATGTGTTCAGCGGCAGGAGGGTGCCCGCTTCATGGGATTTGGCGCAGGAAAAAACAACACCATCAAGCAGAGAAATTGTACTATGCCTGGTGCTTTCAATAACTTCATGCCTTCCCTGTGGGTGTCTTCAATTGACGGGTTCAGTCAATGCCATCCTCTGAATATATAACCGTTTCACGCCGGTATCAATACAACATCAGGTGTGGTCCGGGATTGGGTTGCGATGCATTAAATTAAACTTGCGTCGCCGTCCCGATCCAGTTATAATGCGGAAAATCAGTTCAGGGGGTGCGCCATGGATACTTCAGGCGGTTTCACCTGGTGGAAGCACGGGGTCATCTATCAGATTTATCCGCGCAGTTTCTATGACTCGAACGGCGACGGAGTGGGAGACCTTCCCGGCGTCATTGAGAAGCTGGACTACCTGGCGCGGCTCGGAGTGGACGCGGTCTGGCTCTCTCCCGTGAACACGTCGCCGATGCATGACTTCGGATACGACATATCCGATTTCCGCGGCATTGACCCCCTGTTCGGCACCCTCGACGACTGCGACCGCCTCATCGCCGAAGCCCATCGGCGGAACATCAGGATCATCATGGACCTGGTGATCAACCACACGTCGCACCTGCACCCCTGGTTCATCGAATCGCGGTCGTCGCGGGAGAACCCGAAGCGGGACTGGTACATATGGCACGACGGTAAAAAGGGGAAGCCCCCCAATAACTGGATGGCGGCCTTCGGCGGCAGGGCCTGGGAATGGGACGATACCACGGGGCAGTACTATTTTCACTCCTTCCTGAAGGAACAGCCGGACCTCAACTGGAGAAACGCCGAAATGCGCAGGGCCGTGTTCGATGACGTGCGCTTCTGGCTTGACCGGGGCGTGGACGGCTTCCGCCTGGACGCGGTGATCTGGTACGTGAAGGACGCGCTCTTCCGGAGCAATCCCTTCGGCTGGGGCCCCAACGCGCCGCGGCCCTACGATCTTCAAAGGCACGTGTATGACCAGAACCGGCCGGAGACCCATGACGTTCTGAAGGAGTTCCGGAAGGTCCTTGATGAATACGATGACCGGATGTCCGTGGGCGAGACCTATGAGGCGTCGCCGGGCGGGGCGCGCACTTCCGCCTCTTACCTGGGGAACGGCAGGGACGAACTCCACCTGGCCTTTGATTTTTCCCTCCTCTTCTCGAAGTACGGCGCGCGCCGCTTCCGCGACCGCCTTGCCCGCTGGTACGCCGCGATGCCGCCTCAGGGCTGGCCGTGCCTGGTGCTGAACAACCACGACCAGCCCCGCAGCACAACGCGCTGGTGCCGCGGCAGGGACGGCGACAAAAAGGCGAGGGTCCTGGCGGCCCTTCTCCTCACGGCATGGGGTACGCCCTTCCTCTATTACGGAGAGGAGATCGGCATGAAGAACGGGCGGATCAGCAGGCGGCAGATACGGGACCCGGTGGGCAAAAAATACTGGCCCTTCAACAGGGGGCGGGACCCGGAGCGCACGCCGATGCAGTGGTCAGCGGAAGAGAACGCGGGATTTTCAACGGCGGAGCCGTGGATCCCGGTCGCCGATACCTATCGGTCGGTGAACGTCCTGGACCAGGAGAAGGACCCCGGCTCTGTCCTCAGCTGGTACCGTACATTGATAAAGCTCAGGAGGGAGCGGCCGGCGCTGCACCGCGGCTCCCTCAGGTTCATCGGCGACGACCCTGACGTGCTGGCCTATCTCAGGGAGCAGGATGGCGAAAAGATATTCGTGGCATTGAACTTCTCGGGTAAGATGAAAGATATTGCCATGGAAGAATCATCGTGGCGGGTTCTCTGCGGAACGGATGAAAGAAGGGAAAAGGATCATCAGGGGAATAGCACCGCGTTGAAACCGTATGAGGTCCTCCTGATGGAAAAGGTCCGGAATTAACGGCAGGTCCTGCCGGTTGATTGATGCGGCTGCGCCGGCCGGCGGGATTTCCCCCGGCGCCATATCCGCATCCTGATATATCATTGACAAAATATTCGGGCCCTGCTATGCCCCTGACATGCCAAACGGAGGTGCTCCATGGAAGAAGAAGCGCGCTTTGCCGGCAAGGAACTGTACGCGGTGGTCCTCCTCGCCTTCATGAACCTGTTCCTCTTCGCCGACCAGAACCTGATGGCGCCCAATCTGACGCAGATCGCCCGGGACCTGGGCCTGAACGACGTGCAGCGCGACGTCATGCTGGGCGGCGACATCTCCGCGGTCTTCTGGATACTGGGCAGCGTCATTACCCTCGGGATCGGATACCTCACGGACCTGGTGTCGCGCAAGAAGCTTTTTCTCATCGTCATCGTCATCGGAGAGATCCCGTGCCTCATGACCGGGTTCGTGCAGAACTACGACCAGCTCTTCTGGATGCGCGCCCTCACCGGCATCGGCATCGGCGGGGCCCTTCCGCTCACCTACTCCATGATCGGCGACTATTTCTCCCACGGCAACCGCGCCTCGGCCACCGCGTGGATCGGCCTTGCCGAGGGACTGGGCATCGCGGCCGGTCAGCTTCTGGCGGGTTTCATGGGGCCGGTGATGGGATGGCGCCTCCCGTTCATCATCGTGGCCCTGCCGAACTTCGCCCTCTGCATCCTCTTTCTGCTCACGGTGAAGGAGCCGGCCCGGGGAATCACGGAGGAAAGCCTGAAAGAGCTCATCGAAAAGGGCCTGGCCTATACCGGGAAGATCAACTGGAGGGGATACCGCGACCTGTTTAAAATAAAGAGCAACATCATGGTCTTTGTCCAGGGGATTCCCGGCACCGTGCCCTGGGGGGTCTTTTTCATTTTCCTCAACGATTTTTATTCCCAGGACAAGGGCTATTCGGTGGAGGTGGCGACCCTCATCGTCATGGCGGTCGGGGCCGCCGCGATCCTCGGCGGATTCATCGGCGGCCTGGCCGGCAATCGGCTGTATAACATCAAGGCGAAATACCTGCCGCTCCTGTGCGGCGCAAGCACCCTCCTCGGGATCATTCCCATGGCACTGCTCCTCAACTATCCGTCCCAGGCCGGGGTCGCCGATCCGAGCGCCGCGGGGCCCCTCGTCCTCGGGTTCATCACCGGGTTCATGGTCTCCATCACCGGCCCCAACGTCCGGGCCATGCTCCTGAACGTGAACTCGCCGGAGACGCGGGGGTCGATATTCTCACTCTTCAACCTGACCGACAACCTGGGCAAGGGGGTAGGCCCCGTCGTCATCAGCATGCTGATCGTGCAGTTCGGCAGGCTCTGGGCCTTTAATATCGCCAACCTCTTCTGGCTCGTGTGCGGCGCGGGCCTCCTGGCGATGATGATAACCTTCCCGAAGGACGAGGCCGCCCTGGTCAAAAGGCTCGGGGAGCGCGCGGCGGACATGAAAAAATAGAGATTTTAAAATTTATTTTTTGACAGGATTATGCCGGTATCCAGGATGAGCAATCGACATGCTATTTCATTCTGGAAGGGAAAACCCATGCATACCATGCTGATCCGGCTCCCGCTGATATGTATCCTTGCGTCGCTGGCACTGTTTGACTGCGCCAGCGCCGCCGGCCGTTCCGCCCGGAACGGCGCGATGCGCGGCCTGTACATCCCGAACCGGCACGCCAACAGCATCGAGTATATCCGGTCGGTCATGGAACGGGGAAGGCCCCTCGGCATCAATATGGTGGTCCTGGACGTCCATCCCTTCGGGGCGCACCGGACGCGGATCAGCCGGGACGTGCTCGATTACCTGAAGGGAAGGGGTGTCTACACCGCCGGGCGGATCGCGTGCTTCCAGGACGGGCTTAAGTCCCTGCCGGTCCCGGACGAGTACATAAAGCGCCTGTTCGGCGTCATCGAGGAGACGGCCGGCGCCGGTTTCGACGAGGTCCAGCTCGATTACATCCGGTTCCCGGACGGCGCTCCCTATTACGCGCTGTCGGCGAAGTACGGCTTTGTTGACGATCTCCTCAGGAAGGCGCGGCTCATCACGAAGGAGCGCGGCGTGAAGCTCTCGGCTGACCTCTTCGGCCGCGTGGTGTACAACCGGGACGACATCATCGGCCAGAAAGTGGAGAATTTCGCCAGGCACGTCGAGGTTATCTATCCCATGCTCTACCCGAGCCATTTCACCGGCGACAAGTACCGGCTGGCCAACCCGGGAGAGACCGTCAGGGACGGGACAAACCGGGGAATCGCGAGGGTCCGGGGGACCGGCGTGCGGATACAGCCCTATATCCAGGCATTCCCCTACAACATACAGTGGGCCCGCGTGCCCCTCGACAAATACGTGGAAGTCCAGATCGTTGCGGCGGAATCCACGGAGGCCCGCGGATGGGTGGCGTGGAACGCCAAGGGGGAATACGACTGCGTGTTTAGGGCCCTGGAAGGCCTGAAGAACGGTTCCCGGAAGGATATAGCCTCGGCCCGATGAGGCAGGACGACCACCGTTACGTGAGATACTTCCGTATCATCGCGTCGGTGACGCCTTTATGCCTGCATATCTCGGCGTAGAGCCTGCCGCTTTTCCTGACGGTCCGCTTCTGGTTCCTGTAGTCCACGGCCACCAGGCCGAAGCGCGGGTCCAGCCCCTCGGCCCACTCGAAGTTGTCCATGAAGCTCCAGTAATAGTAGCGCTGGACGTCGACGCCCGCCTCTATGAGGCGGCTCACCTGGTAGAGATGGTCGTAGATGTACCGCGGACGGAACCGGTCTGCCCTGTCCGGCGTTCCGTTCTCGGTGATGAAGACCGGCAGTCTGAACCGCCGGTAATACTTCTCGCAGAACCGGTACAGGCCCTCGGGGTATATCTCCCAGCCCAGGTCGTTCACCGGGGCCCCTTCCTTCGTGCTGATATCGCCGAACATCTGGCCTATCTTTCTAATGTTGAATGTGACCATTTCCCGCGAATAATAGTTGATGCCGAAGAAGTCCTGGTAATTGCCCTTGCCCATGGGATAACCCGTGCCCAGGGGGAGAATGTACTTTCCCTCTGACATGCCGGTAATGAAGATTTCATGGAAGAGGCGATTCTGGAGGAAGCACGCCAGGCGCTCACCGGGGCTTCCGGTTTTCGGGTCGAAATGGCGGAGATGGTGCGCGGCGCCCACCTTCGTGTCATCGAAACCCATTTCCCTGCGCACCCGGTGTATCGCGCGGTACGCGGCAATGTGGGCCCGTATCATGACGCGGGCTCCCCTGATGAAGCTGCCGATGTTCGATTCCCCCGGCGGCCAGGTGCCGGCAACATAGCCGAAGGTAAGATACACGTTGGGCTCATTGATGGTGACCCAGTCGCTCACCAGGTCGCCCAGGTGGCGCACCGCCGCCTCGGCGTAGCGCGCGAAGCGGTCAACGGCTGTATCGGCGGTCCATCCGCCTGAGTCCTCCATCCAGAGGGGATTGGTGAAATGGTGGAGCGTCACCAGGGGCTCGATGCCGGCCTTCTTGAGCTGGCGTATCTCGTCGCGGTAGTGGTCCAGCGCCTTCCTGCTGAAGGCGCCCTCGGAGGGTTCGATGCGGCTCCACTCCAGGCTCATCCGGTAGACCGAGACGTTCAGCTTTTTCATGATCCCGACGTCCTGGCGGACCCTGTTCCAGTGGTCGTCGGCCACGCTGCAGTCGGTCCCGTCGGCGATGCGCCCGGGCTGTCGCGACCAGCGGTACCAGGTGTTGTTCGTGTCGCCCCCCTCGATCTGGAGGGACGCGGTGGCGGTTCCCAGGGAGAAGTTCTTCGGCAGCTGGAACGGTTTCATGGCAGCCTCCCTTTTGTTATAGTTCAGCCTTGAGTATGAAAAATTTCTCCCGGATTTTCTGCGACTGCACGGGCGTCCCGTTTATCAAGAACTGGCCGGCGTTGGGGGTGCGGATATACACGGTGTTGCCGTTCCTCACCTGCCCGTGCTGGGTCACGGTTATGGTGTCGCCCTTCTGGACCAGGGAAAGTATCTCGCTTCCGGGGAAGCAATGGGCCGTGGTCCCGGACACGGTAAAGAACTCTTCGCGGACGGCAAGGTAGCACCGCGATTCATGGGCCTTGAGGACGATCTCCGTCCCGCCGGGGGTGAACCGGCTTTCCTCGTCCATTGTATTGCAGAAAAAGATCCCTTCGTCAAGGAGCGCTTTGGCCTTGCGGGGAGACAGGTTCGCGTAGACGGTATAACTGAGGTCGCCGATGGTGAAGGTCGCCTTCAGTACATCGCCGGACCATGAGCGTGCCAGGTTCCCCTTTTTCCTGAAGGGGAAGATCGAGCGGTACTGATGGAGGATTTCCGGAGGGTACTCCGCTATGTTGTCGGACGTGAACAGCACCCCGCCGAAGATATTGTTCATCAGGAAGAGGGTGTGGCGCTCCTCGGCGCTCAGGTCGTTGTTCCTGTCCCTGAGGATGACGACGTCGGGATCGTTCACGAACACCCTGCCGTCAAGGTGGCTCCTTCCGATGGTGCTGGTGATGGAATTGACCGTGGACACCCGTTCGCGGTAATTGATAGCCGCGAGGAGGCGGTCCTCCCACTTCGGGGCGACGTCGCTCCCGATCCGGCAGTAATCGACCAGGCCGAAGGCGGCCCCCAGGGGGACGCCGCAGCCCAGGATGACATGGTCCCCGGCGCAGCGGCGGAGGAACTTCATGGCGTCGGCCATGACGGTGCCGCGCGGCTTCCCCTGCCGGGGCACCATGGCCGCCGCGTAGAGGAAGTCAAGCTTAACCATGTCAAAGCCCCACTGGTTGAAGACGGTGTCGAAGACCTCCTTGATGTGGTACATGAACTCGTCGTTGTACACGTCAAGGGCGTAGAAGGTCCCGCTCCAGTTGGGGTTCCATCCGGCGGGCACCGGGGCGCCGTTGTCTTTCAGCAGCCAGTCTTCGTGGTTCTTCATCAGGGCCGATTTCTCTTCGCATATGAAGGGGGCGAGCCAGAGGCCGGCGCGGTAGCCTTTCGACTTGATGGCGTCCGCCATCTTCTTCATTCCCCCCGGGAAGGACGGTCTCACCTCGAGCCAGTCGCCGACCGCGGCCTGGTAGCCGTCGTCGATCTGGAACACGTCAAGGGGAATGTTTTTCTCCGACAGGGCGTTGAGGTTCCCGATGATGATGTCCTCGGAAATCTTCGTGTAGTAATTGTACCAGCTGGTCCAGCCGGTGACGGGGTCCTTCGTCTCGAGCCCGGGGCAGAGCGTCTCGAAGTAGGTCTGGAGGACGTCCCGCTTGGGCCCCTGCAGGATCAGGACGTCCATGACCGCGTGCGGCCCGGAAATGGAGAGCCCCTCGACGTCTTTCCTGATGAGGATGCGGTTCTTTTTTGTCTCGCACGAGCAGATGGTGTAGCCGGTATCCTCCCTGACGGAGCCCAGGAGGGTCAGGTCGCCGGTCTTCTGCCTGATGTAGCAGTACCCGTAGCTGTGCAGGTGCCCCTTCGCGCCGGTATAGGGATAGAAATGGTAATCGCCGAAGCAATGGACCTTGAAGCGTTTTGCGGAACGGGCGAGCTTCTTGATCCGCTCGTCCGCGGAAAATTCCCGGCTTTCGGTCCATGACTGGAAGCCGTTGCAGAAAATGCTGTCATCCTTTGTGAAGCGGTAATTCGTTTCAAGGTATACTTCTTTCACCTGGACCGTTCCCTGCGGGATCAGGGTGAGGGTGGCCCGCCAGCCGAGATCGAGGTGGATCAATTCGGATTCAATATCCATCCCCGTCCCCCGCGCCGGCGAGCCGGGACTGAAGGTAAGGGTGTATTCCCGTTTTCCGAACTGGTACCGCACGATTCCTTTTTGTATGTTCATAGGGGATCCTGTTAATGGTTATGATGAGCCTTCTGCGGCACCATCATCTCGCGCACCCCGTCTTCCAGGATGCTCCGGTAAAAATCGACCGTCAGGCCCGTCGCGTTCCGATAGGAGTCGCTGACCACGGCCTTGAATTCCGCAATATGACTGTTTTCAACAAGCGCTACGGCGCAGCCGCCGAACCCCGCCCCGGTCATCCGCGCGCCGGCGCATCCGGGCGCCTTCACCGCGGCGTCCGCCAGGGCGTCGAGCTCGGGGCCGGTCACCTCGTAATCGTCGCGGAGCGACCCGTGCGAATCGGTCAGGAGGGCGCCGAAGCGGCGCAGGTCGCCGGCCTGGAGGGCCTCAGCCGATTCAAGGACCCGTTTGTTTTCCGTGATGACATGGCGCGCGCGCTTTGCCAGGACGTGGTCCCGGATGCTTTCGAGGTCATTGATCGCCGCTTCCGCCAGGTGGCGGTACTGCGGTTTATGCTCCCGTATCAGGGCCAGGGCCTTCTCGCACTGGGTCCGGCGCTCGTTGTACTTTGAATCAGCCAGGGCGCGCGGCCTGTTGCTGTTCATGATAATGAAGGAGCTTGCCCCGGTATCGACCGGCACGTAGCTGTACGCCAGGGTGTCGGAATTGAGAAGGATGGCGTGGCCTTTTTTGCCGAGGGCGACGGTAAACTGGTCCATGATGCCGCACTGGACGCCGATATGCTCGTTTTCCATGTCCTTCATGAGCACGGCAATCCTGAGCCGGTCCTGTTCCGACCAGATGGAGGCGCCGGTAAGCATGTAGGCAGTGAGCACTTCCAGGGCCGCCGATGACGACAGGCCCGATCCCTGGGGCAGGGTGCTCGAATAGAGTATGTTCATCCCCCGGGACAGGGCGACGCCGCTTTTCCGGACGTACCGCAGGGCCCCCAGGGGATAGTGTGCCCACGCCGGGACATTCCCCGAAGCGGCATTTCCCTCCAGGTCTGCCGTCACTTCGCCGGGGGCCTGTTCCGATTTGATGCGGACCAGGGCGTCGTCCCGAAGCTGCAGGCGGCCGGTGATGCCGAGGGATATGGCGGCGGGAAACACGTAGCCGCCGTTGTAATCAAGATGTTCTCCGATGAGGTTTATCCTGCCGGGGGCAAAGAAGGTGCGGACCGGCGCCGTATCGGTGAAAAAGCTGTTTTTCCGGCCATCGCTGTGTTTCAGGTTTGGCATTATTCCGTCCCGCTGGTCTGAAAAAAGTCGCGTTGCAACGCGTCCACGTGACAGGAATAATATACTGAAAGTGGGGCATTATGTGTCAAATCTATTTCAAAATAACGGTTTTTGGGGATATGATATATAAAAAAAGCCGGGCTTGATGCCCGGCTTTTGCCGTAAGCTTTAATTCCGCAGGTTAAATCTTCATGCCTATTTCAACGACAACGCTGTGGTTCATGCCGCTGTATTTGTAGCTGGGATTCAGCAGGTACGTCTGGACGATGTCATCCATGGTGCCGGTGGTGAGGTTGTAGCTGAAGCCGTTCTTGTTCACCGATTTCGGCACAAGGTACTGGAACTGGTACCCGACGGTGATGACCGTGATGCCCTTGACCAGCGACATCTTCGGCAGGGTGAACTTCAGGCCGGCGGAGGCCATGTGTTTGTCGTTGTCGAGCAGGTTGTATACGCCGCTGACGATTTTGTTCGCGGTTGTCCCGACCCTCAGGCTGGTCTGGGTCCCGGTTTTCTTGTCAAGGATGCTCGGCACGTAGGAATATCCCGCCATGACGGAGAGCCAGTTGAGGGGCGTATCATACTTGAAGCCGAACTTGTACACCAGGGTGTCCCTGAACTTGGGGAGCCCCCGGTAGTAGTGGTATTCCATGATTTTGGAAAATTCATGCTTTGACCACATCTCGTAATCAATGTCCACGGAGAAGGTGGCGCCCCAGCGCGAATAGGCGATGCCGGTGGTGACGGTATGGGGCGTATAGTAATCGAATATGGCCAGCATGAGGTTCATGCTGATGGCGCCGCCGAGGATGCCCGCGGCCGCGTCAAAGGGGGATATTTTCATCTTCGCCGCCATCCGGTATGAGGCGCCGATGTCGAGGCCGTTGATGGCTTGGATGAATTTTCCCGGGCTGAAGTATATGCCGCAGATCGCGGCGGGAGCGATGACAAGGTCCATGTTGGTCTGGCCGATGGGTATCTGGGGATCGCCGGTCAGCTGCGCTTCCATGTAGAGTTTTCCTTTCCCGTGGAAGGAAACGTTAACGCCGAGGCCGCCGCCGAAGGCGTCGTTAAGGAAGCCCATGCCGGCGCCGATAAAGACCTCGGCCCTCTGGCATTCCTTCCCGTACCGTATGAAATTATGGGTCCGCGGGTCGATATCGTTGACCTTTACCATGCTGAAGTCCCAGTTCATGCCCATCCCGATGCCCAGCCGGGCGGAGGATATGAAATCAGGCATCTTTATTATGGTGTTAAGATCGAGGACGCCGCCTATGATGAGGAACCCGTAGGGGTTCATTTTCGCGGCATTGGTGCTTTCCGGGTAGTAGGTAGGCGTTCCGCCGCCGGTGTTGTTGTAGCGCTTGATGTTCAGCTTGAGCTTGGGTATGGTGACAAGCAGGCTGGTGGCGAACTGGCTGGGATAAATGTCCTTCTTTCCTGAATCGCCTCCCTCGCTTTCCGCTTTTCTCAGCTTCAGCGTCATTTCCCCCTCTTTGGCCGCCGGCGCGGCGGTCAAGCCCTGTGTTCTGCCGAGACCGGCAACGTTGTAGAATACCGATGACCAGTCGTTGACGGTCGCCGTCATGGCGTTGCCCCGTGATATCCCCTCCGCAGACATGCCGTATGTTTCAGCGAAACCGGCGGCAAACAGGTTGGCGGATAAGCAGATGGCAAACAATAGCGTATTGAGAATGATTAAATGTTTCGATTTCATTACCGCACCCATTATCTCCTAAATTTTTTTTTCTTGCGACTGATTGAATACATCTCAGGATACTAGACCTGATTGTTATTCTTCTATATTATTTCGGGACACGATATCCACGAGTCTCCCGTATCCCTGCCTTTCAGTAATGAAACGGTGATATGGTATTATCTCCGTCCTCGTTTGTCGCAGTTATCATGCTTGAATAGGGGTTAATAATTAAGTATTCTCAAAAATTCACTGGAAAAGGAATTCAAAAAAACAAACCGTCCAGACGGTTGATTATATTCAATTTGTAATTATTTGAAAATCTTATTTGATTCGCTATTGTTCTCCCCTCATTGTTTTTACAATTATTCTATAACAACCTGTTATAGAAATGGAATTTGAAAGTAAATTTCCCCTGAGCGAACGGACAGCAAGAGAATTTCACAATTCACTTTATGTATATTACACAATAAAAGGCAATTATTATTTTAGGATACTATAATTTTCCTGAAAAATTTGTCAATTAAAACTGACACTTCAGTTCTAAAAAACATTCCGGTTGTTATATGATATCATTGTATCGTCTTCATAATGAAATTATTAATGGAAAATATAAATTAATTTTGCTTGATTTCCGACCAATTGTTGTACACAGTGCATTGCATACAAAAATACAGGATTAAATCTATGCTGAAGAAAGGGGAACAGACAAGGGAGCGCCTGTTGCACTGCGCTGAAAAGGCCTTTTCCAAAAACGGATATTATGAGACCCAGGTTTCTGACATTGTCAAATTGGCCCGTGTCGCCAAGGGAACAATCTATCAGTATTTTGAAAACAAGGATGACGTGTTCAAAACTCTTTTGAGCACCTACCTCCGCCAATGGGAAAAGGCGGTTGCCCTGGACCTGAAAGGTTTCGGCGGCAATAAACCCGGTTCATACTATGCGATGGAATACCTGCGGCACCGGTTGAAAAAAACAGCCGAATTCTGGAGCGAGAACCAGGAACGGACAAACATTATTCTCAGGATCGCCGTGGGATTGAATGCGGAATTCGAATCGGTCATGAAACATCTTGAAGAAAAAATACTCAAGGTGATCACGGGCGATATCGAGCTGGGACAGCGCTGGGGGAATATCCCCAAGGACATTGATGTGGAGATAGCGGGCAATGCTATTCTGGGGGTCGTCTTCAGGCTGAACTATCACTTCTATGTTCTGAAAAGAAGAAAATTCCAGAAGATGAACAACGATGATCTTCAGAACGAGGTTCTCAAACTGGTGGCGAGTCTCCTCAGGATGAAGGGATGATGCGGCGGGCGCATTCGACCTACCTGTCGATATAGGTGACCGCGCCGACGAAGCTTTTCCGCCAGTATTCCAGGTTCATGTCGGCGATGCCGACGCGCTTGCCCCATGACGGGGCGTGGATGAACCGGTCCCGGGTGATGTATATCCCCACGTGTGAAATCCGGTTGCGGTAGATCTTGAAGAACACCAGGTCCCCTGGCTTCGCGTCATTGAAGTCGATTTTTTTCCCTTTATCGAATTGATCCACCGTTGAACGGGGCAGGGCAATGCCGTTCTGGCGGTACACGTACTGGACGAAGCCGGAACAGTCGAATCCCTCCGCGGTCATGCCGCCGTAATTGTACCGGGCCCCGATATGTTTTTTCGCGGTGTCGATGATGTCGGTGCGGAGATCACCGGCGCAGACGGCCGTGAAGGCGATGCTCAGGACGGTTGTGATAATGAGCGCGGCGGTACGGACCGGTTTTAGCTTTGACATGCCCATGATTTTCGGGAAGTATACAATGGCCGGAGCCGGGGGCAAGCATTTTTTCAGGATGGTGATACCGTGCAGTCCGATCGCCACCGAATTGACAGGGATTGCGCGGATTTGAAAGCATAAAGCGTGCCATTAAACAATTGACACGGCTGAAACGCTCAATATAATTGCGGATGCATCCATCCCTATAACTGGACCTGGTTTGGCGCTATGGTATCAAAAAGAATATTCATAGTTGAAGACGCCGGCATTGTGGCAATGGAGCTCCGGAGGATTCTCGACGGCCTCGGCTATACCGTAACCGGTATAGCGGGCAGCGGCGAGGAGGCCATCTCCCGGTGCCTCGCGTCCCCGCCGGACCTGATCCTGATGGACATCAAACTCCCCGGAAAGCTGAACGGCATCGAAGCCTCAAAGGAGATACGCAGGGGCATCAATGTCCCGGTGATATTCACGACGGCCTATTCCGACGGCGAAACAATAGAGGAAGTGCAGAAGACGTCTCCCTTCGGCTTTGTCATCAAGCCGTACCGCGAGAAGGACCTGCTGGTAGCCATTGAAACCGCCTTCACCCGCTACGAGTACGAGCGGAAGCTCGAGGAGAGCCAGCAGAAATACAAAAGTATCTTTGAAGGTTCAAACGACATCATCTTCACCCTGGATGAGAATTTCACAATACTGTCGGTCAACCGGGCGGTCGTGAACTACTTGAACATGAATCCGGATGAAATACTGTCACGGAACTTCCTGGAACTTCTCTCGGTTCCCGCTGACGGGGACCCGGCCCGGGTCAGTTTTGTGCGGGAAAAGCTCGATTCCTTCGCCAGGAACCGGCGCCCCCTGAATTTCAAAACCATATTCAAGGTCGGCTACAGCAACGAGCCGGTGGAGATGAACGTGCGCCTTGAATATATCTCCATCCCGGACGGAAAGCTTATCATGGGCAGGGCGTACCGGGTCGTAGAGGACGAGCTGCTGAAATTTTTCATATCCGAGAACCAGAACCTCGTCATGGGGAACCACTTGTACCTGGTGGGGGACGTCACGTACCGGATGACCAGGAACCTGAAACGCTATTTCGATTCCGATACCGTGGAGCTGATGAGGCTGGCGCTGGTGGAAATGATCATCAACGCCATTGAGCACGGAAACCTGGAAATATCGTACGAGGAGAAGAGCGAGGCCCTGAAGAAGGGCAACTATTTTGATTTCATAAGCGCGCGGCAGGCGAATCCGAACTACCGGGAACGGCGGGTTCGCATAGGATTTTCAATCGCTCCCGGCGAAGCGCGCTATGCCATCCTTGATGACGGGCCGGGGTTCGATCACAAGGGTTTCTTTGAGCGGGATATGGCCGATATAAACCGCAACTTCACCGCCCACGGACGCGGGGTGCTCATGGCATCGAAAATCTTCGATGAAGTCCGCTACAATGACGAGGGCAACGGAGTGGAATTGGTCAAGAGGATCGACGGCCCCGGCGGGAAATGACCGCGGCTCCTCTGCTGTTTATCGCTTCGCGCCGCCGATCCTGCCGTACCGCCTGATGACAGAGTCTTTGCGCAGCAGCATGACGCCGTTTTTTATTGAAAGGATCTCGCCGTAGACCGTGTTGAATGCATCACTATCCGAAGCGAGACGTATCTCTGACCCCGCCACGCTGTATCCGATCTTCGAGCGTTTTGATATATACAGTCCCTCCGCGGTGAAGGTTTCCCCGCTCTCTTCATCGGTTATTATTTCCTTCCTGCAGTTGCCGCCGGTGTCGCACGAATCGCCGGTCAATTCCCAGGTCCCGACCAGGGATGAGCGGTAATCCTCCCGCGAACAGGCGCCGAACAGCACGGAGGAGGCGCATATGAGGAACAGAATTGCGGATAGTTTCATCGTTACACTCCTTGGTGTGTAAAGGTCATTCAAGCAGTCGCGACACCTGATCTATGGACCGGGCGGATGATCCCGCGGCGATATGTGTAAGAAAAGCCTTGTTCGCGCAGGTTACAGGAATAGTTGCGGACCGTCCCCCGCAAAGGCATCGTGCGGTATTCCGGCTAATGCCAATCCGCGAATATAACTGCATTGTACAGGTTGTCCTGACCCGGTTTATTGCTGTGACAGTTGCATGTTCCGTTTGGATTGCGCCCTCAACGTGCCTGCGGCAGCGCGCTGGTTCTTCCGTGATGCTGCGAAGCGGGGCACTCCGCATTATACAAGAAAGGGATGATTATTATTCTTCAATAATCCATCCCTTCACAGAGCGGGACGTGTTCTGGAACGCGTGCCCCTCTTTAATATATGAGAATCTGGAAAGAGTTGTTACGGCCAGGGCCTGATCAGTGCTTGAACTGTTTTATCAGGTTTTCCAATTGTGATTCTTTGGCCTTAACGATTTCTTTGTACTCATTGGTCGCCGTGTGGTGTCTTTCAACCATGGCGGTCTTGAGTTCCCTCTCCAGCAGGAGAACAATAAAATCAGCATCGGTTTTTGATAATTCGAGATTCATAGTTACCTCCAAAAATGTTTCCGTGGAGAACCAGTATGTCTCTACGAACTATATCCTCTCTTTAAATATAGTCATAAAAGATCAGAATTCAAAAAAAAATGGATTTGTCGAAAAAAATTAAATTCACAGGACGTTCCGATAAAACACTTTTGCCTGTTATGTGCAAAATATTCATAAACATCGATTATTTCAGGGAATATTCCCCGCAAACTGTTATACTTATATATATTACCCTGGAAAGTCAGGCTTCGGGGTTTAATTTGCTAATTGATTGACAAAAAAAACAGAGGCTGTACTGTGCTCTGGCATTTTGTCATGATCCGGGGAGAGGGGAAACACGGTCCCGTTGCGGATGCAGGATGCAGGGGCAGGGTTATAACTCATGGAATCTGAAGGAGCAGTTTTTTGACCGACGGCAATTCAAAGCCATCGCTATTCAGCCGGCTGAGGAAGCTGGTCATGGGAGACGCCCGGAGCATCTCGGATCCCGGCATTTTCCATAAGCTTTCCCTGATCGCTTTTTTCGCCTGGGTGGGCCTCGGGGCTGACGGCCTGACATCTTCATGTTACGGGCCGGAGGAGGCCTTCCTGGCCCTGGGAAGGCACACGCACCTGAGCATCTTCGTGGCCCTGGGTACGGTCATCACCATTTTTGTCATCAGCGCGAGCTATCACCAGATCATTGAGCTCTTCCCGACCGGGGGCGGCGGCTATCTCGTGGCAAGCAAGCTCATATCCCCCTCCGTCGGCATGGTTGCCGGCAGCGCGCTTCTCATCGACTACCTGCTCACCATCACCCTGTCGGTGGCCAGCGGCGCCGATGCCCTGTTCAGCTTTCTCCCCGCGTTCATGCATCCGTATAAACTCCCGGTGGCGGTCGGGGGCGTCTGCCTTCTCATCATCCTCAACCTGCGCGGCGTCAAGGAATCGGTTCTGCCCCTTGTGCCGATATTTCTCCTCTTCATACTGACCCATGCCTTTGCCATCATATATACGGTTGCGTCCCAGGCCGGGAACATCCCCGTCCTGGTGAACGCCACGGCGACGGAGATCGGCGCCTCCAACTCGGAGCTGGGCATAGCCGGCATGGTCTTTCTGATACTGCGGGCCTACAGCATGGGCGCCGGGACCTTCACCGGCATCGAGGCGGTGTCCAACGGGATGTCCATCCTGCGCGAGCCGAAGGTGCAGACCGCCAAGCGCACCATGAACTATATGGCCACCTCCCTGGCCCTCGTCGTCGCGGGACTGATGGTTTCGTACCTTCTCTTCGGGGTCCAACATGTCAGGGGGAAAACGCTCAATGCCGTGCTGTTTGACACCATGACCGCCGGGTGGGGGACCGCCGGCGTCATCTTTGTCCTGGTCACCCTGCTGTCGGAGGCCGTGCTTCTTTTCGTCGCGGCCCAGACCGGGTTCTTGGGGGGGCCGGCCATCCTCGCCAACATGGCCTTGGACCGGTGGGCGCCGGGACGGTTCGCTTCCCTCAATGACCGCCTGGTGACCCAGAACGGCATACTTATCATGGGGATCGGCTCCATCGTTCTCATGATATATTCCGGGGGATCGGTGAAATTCCTCGTCATCCTCTACAGCATCAACGTGTTCGTCACTTTCTCCCTGTCCCAGCTGGGGATGGTGCGCCACTGGTGGCAGTCCCGGTCGAAGGTTTCCCGCTGGTTCAAGAAGCTCATGATAAACGGCATCGGCCTGGTGCTGACGAGTTTTATTCTTGTAACGGTGGTGGTGCTGAAGTTTAACGAGGGAGGGTGGATCACCATCTTTATCACCGGATCCCTGGTCTTTCTCTCTGTTGTAATCCGGCGCCATTACAATAAAACCAGGAAGCTCCTGCGGCGCCTGAACGGCCTCGTGGAAGTGGCCGAGGCCGAGATGAAGAACATCGAGGTGAAACAAGGCAACGGAGAAAAGAGCGCGGCCGTGATCCCGTGCAATCCCAAGGACAAGACGGCTGTTCTTTTTGTGAACGGATTCACCGGCACCGGACTCCACACCCTTTTTAACATCGTGCGCCTCTTCCAGGGCATATACAAGAATTTCGTCTTCGTCCAGATCGGCCTGGTTGATTCCGGCGTGTTCAAGGGGACCGAGGAACTGTCGGCTCTGCGGGCGCACATCCAGAAGGATTGCGAGCGCTATGTCGAATACATGAGGGCCCACGGCCGGTACGCGGAGAGCGTCACATCCATTTCTGTGGACATCATTGAGGAAACGGTGCAGCTGGCGCCGAAAATCTTGGAGCGCTTCCCCAACGCCATTTTTTTCGCCGGGCAGCTCGTGTTCCCCGAGGACACCTTCTTCACGCGGTGGCTCCACAACTACTCGGCCTTTGCCATACAGCGGCGCTTCTATCACCGGGGAATCCCCATTGTCATTCTGCCCATCAGGGTGTAGCCTGCCCGTGACGGAAGCCGGACCGCACTACGATAACTATCCCGGAGGAAAACCATGAGTCAGAAAGCAATTGCGGCCAGGGTGCAGAAACTCAGAAAATTCTTCAATACCGGCGAAACGAGAAAAATTTCGTTCCGGAAGAAGCAGCTGCGGATGCTGAAAAAGGCGATCCGGAAGAACGAGGACGCAATCATGGAGGCCCTGTACAGGGACCTGAAAAAGCCCGCCTTCGAATCGTACGCCAGCGAGATAGGCATCCTTTATACGGAGATACGCCACGTGCACTGGCACCTCCGGTCCTGGGCCCGGAAGCGCGAGGTGGCAACCCCCATTATCCATTTTTATTCGACAAGCGCGGTCCACTATGACCCGTACGGCGTGGCCCTCATCATCGGTCCCTGGAATTATCCATTCCAGCTTGTCATCGCCCCGCTGGTGGCGGCCATTGCCGCCGGCAACTGCGCCGTCATCAAGCCCTCGGAGCTCGCGCCGGCGACCTCGCGCCTGGTGGCGAAGATGATCCGGGAAACCTTTGACGAGGACTACATTACCGTGATTGAAGGCGGCGTGGAGGAAACCGGCGCCCTGCTGAAGGAGAAGTTCGATTACATTTTCTTCACCGGCGGCACCGCGGTGGGACGGATCGTCATGCGCGCCGCCGCGGAGAACCTGACCCCGGTGACCCTGGAGCTGGGCGGCAAGAGCCCGGCGATCGTCGACGAGGACGCCCATCTTCCCACGGCGGCGCGCCGGCTCTGCTGGGGAAAGTTCTTCAACGCCGGCCAGACCTGCCTTGCGCCGGACTACCTGCTGGTCCACAAAAAAATCAAGGCTGCCTTCATCGATGAGCTTAAAAAAACCATTGGGGAGTTTTACGGCGATGACCCCCGGTCGAGCAGGGACTACGCCCGCATCATCAACGAAAAGCACTTTGACCGGATCATGGGGCTCCTTGAAGGCGCGAAGGTGATCCTGGGGGGCGACAGCGACCGGAAGAACCGCTTCATCGCGCCGACCCTGGTGGACAACGCGACCCTGAAGGACCCGATCATGAACGAGGAGATCTTCGGGCCGCTGCTCCCGATCATGACCTTCGCCAAGCTTGACGACGCCATTGCCCAGGTGAACAGGCTGCCGCGCCCCCTGGCCCTCTATTATTTTTCAAAGAGCGTGAAAAAGCAGAAGAAGGTCCTTGCCGGGACCTCTTCCGGCGGCGGCTGCATCAATGACACGGTGTCGCACGTGGGGAGCCAGGAGCTCCCCTTCGGCGGGATCGGCGACAGCGGTATGGGGAGATATCACGGGAAATCCGGCTTCGAGACCTTCTCGCACCAGCGGGGCATCCTCACCCGGGCCAGCGCCTTCGACCTGAAGCTCCGCTATCCGCCGTACAATAAGAAGGTGAAGCTGCTGAAGTTCCTTTTCAGAATCATCGGATAAGCCGCCGCGTTCCTGCCGGCGCTGCGGCCCGGAAGCCATAGGGGCTGTCATGGCCTGTGTAAACTGGGTCATGGTCGCGGCCTACATCCTTGCCATACTTTTCATCAGCTTTGTGGCCGGGCGCTCCCAGAAAAACAGGGAGGACTGTTTTCTCGGCGGGAGGAGGGTGTCGCCGTGGCTGGTCGCGTCGTCACTGCTGGCGGACCAGGTGAGCGCCATAAGCCTGGCCAGCGCCCCGGCGTTCATCGCGGTCCGGAGCGGCGGCGGCCTGAACTGGCTGCAGTACGAGCTAGCCGTTCCCCTGGCGATGCTCTTCATCATGGTCTTCCTGGTGCCGGTGTTCCGCTCGGCGTCCGGCATCTCCATCTATGGATTTCTTGAAAAGCGCTTCGGCCGCCCCGTGCGGCTCACCCTTTCCCTGATTTTTATGGCGAACCGCTCCATGGGGGGCGCTGATGATACTGTTCCTGGCGCGCAACCCTGACTTTGCCGGCCGCCTCCATGTCGAGCCTTGATTCCACCATTAATTCCCTGAGCGCCGTTACCTGGGATGATTTCCTGGCGCGCTTTTTCCCGCGCCTTGAATCATTGCCGGGGCGCCGGTCCGTATGGCTGTCGCGCCTGGTGACGGTCCTCTGGGGCACGGCCTCCATTGCCTTCGCACTTGTCATTGCCGGGCGGTCCGAGACCATCATCGAGCTAGTGAACAAGATAGGGTCCGCCCTGTACGGTCCCGTCGCGGCGGTATTCATCCTGGGGATTTTTTCCAGAAAGGTTCCCGGTACGGGGGCCCTGGCGGGGCTGGCCTGCGGCATTGCGGCTAACATTGTCCTTTGGGTGTTTTTCGAGAAGCAGGTTTCGTGGATGTGGTGTAACCTGTTTGGCTTCATGGGCACCATCTGCGTGGGAACGGTTTCAGTGATGTTTGCCCGGGGCGACGGTAATGCCGCCGCGGTGAAGTTGGAGGTGATTGACAGGAAGATAATCATCCGCTACACTGCCATGCTCCTCGTCTGGTTTGCGGCGATTGGTATCGCCTGTGCGGCTGCCGAGCGGCTGCTGATACGCTATGTTATCCGGTAATACCGATAACGGTCCGGAATATACTCTGATACCTCAATCTGCAGGAAACCATAGGTGGAATAGCTGGGGCATGGATGCCGAAGCCCCGATTACGGCAGGATGCCGTATTTATCGGGGAGAACTGTCCCGCTCAGGGACTGCTTCCCCTCCTCCAGGCGCGTTGTCACGGAGAAGAACTCGTTGCGAGGGAGCTTATCCGCAACCTCCACCGGGGCGTAGTACTCGTTGAAGCCCGTGGTGATGGCGCCGCGGCACCGCTCGCTCAGGAAAAGGGATTCCCTGCCGTTAAACCGCCTGTAATATTGCTGCTTCAGCGCAGTTGAGAGCTCGATGACCTGGCCGCTTCTCTCTTTCTTCTCCGCCTCGGAGACCGTGTCCTCCATGGCGGCAGCCTTTGTCCCCGGCCTCGGTGAATAGCGGAAGGTGTGGACATGGGAAAAGCCGACATCACGGATGAGACCCAGGGTGTCGAGAAAATCAGTTTCCGTCTCGCCGGGAAATCCGACGATGACATCCGTGGTGAAGTTGAAATCCGGCACGGCGCTCCGTATCATGCCGGCGAGGGTGAGATAATCCTCGCGGGTGTAGGGGCGGTTCATTAGCGCCAGCACCGCGTTGCTGCCGCTCTGCAGGGAGAGGTGAAGGTGCTTCACGATCTTCTCGCTGTGGAACAGGTCGATGAGCTCCGGGGTGACATAGACCGGCATGAGGGAGGTGAGGTGGAGCCGGAAGCGCCCCTCGACAGAGAGGAGGCGCCGGACGAGGCCCGCGAGCCCGGTGCCGCCGTCGCGGTAGTTCCCGATCATCACGCCGGCAAGGATTATCTCCCGGAACCCGGCTTCAATCATTCTCCTGAATTCGTCGGCGACCAGGTCCGCCGGCTTGCTCTGCGACGGGCCCCGCACCAGGGGGACGATGCAGTAGGAGCAGAAATTGCCGCACCCGTCCTGGATTTTCAGATTAACGCGGCTGGTGGATGACTTGAGGGGGGGCGTGAACCGGAAGCGCGCGTCGGGCGGCGGGGAGATCTCCTCGAAGAGGTCCCAGTTCGCGACAAGGTCCGGGATCATGAACTTGTAGTCGTTGGGGAGGTAGTAGGTGTTCCCCTGACGGGACGGGGCGTCCGCGATGCAGCCGGTCACGATGATCTTCGCGCCGGCGCGTCCCCGGGCCGCTTCCGCAGCATGGTGCACGAGGCGGCGGGTCTTGCCCTCGCTCCGCTGCGTAACGGCGCAGGAGTTGATGATGAACACATCGGCGTCGTCGCCCCGGGCGATCTCGTGGCCCATGTCCTGGAGTGCTGTCGATACCGATTGTATTTCCGACTGGTTCAGGCGGCAGCCGAGGGATGATATCTTGATTTTCATTGCCCGTTTCCGTGAAGTGACCAATTAATTGGATGTACGCGGCACAGTACAAGTATTTTTTCTTCAGATGCAGTTAATACCCGGGCAGTTACGGCAATCCGGGCAATAATATATTTGACGGCGTTCCGCGCCGGTGTTAGAATGCATCATTCAAAAAGAGGACCGCTGCCATGAATCGTATGTTATCGTTGATGATTCTTCTACTCGCGTGCGCGGGATTCACGCGGTGCGCCACGATCACATACCATGAAAAGCTGGGGGACAGCGGCAGTGAGATATGGGAATTCGAGAAAATCGATTCCAGGGACAAGGCGTATCAGGGCACGGCGGAAGAACGAACCCTCATAAAAAACAAGCCATACTATCATCTCCAGTTCGAAGGACCTCTTGCCGGCGCGGGACGCTATCTGGATATCTACATCCCCCATGAATATAATGAAAAAATCATCATCAGTGAATCGGCAGCCAGGATGGCTGGAACGAAAAAAGCCTTCCTCCTGGTGGAGCGTTACTGCTGCAGCGAGGGTTACAGGGATATCTTCGAGCAGTATAATGTAAAAGAGGTTGCTGTCCCGGCTCAGGTCATCAAAAAAAATTTTAATGTTGATGTCGGGCGGAAGGATTTTCCCCTGTTTTTTGTCAAGCTGACCTTTTCCAACGTGAAGCAGTTCTACGCCCAGCATCAAATCTGGACGCTGAAGGAAAACGGGAAGGCGGGCGTTGACCAGGGGTTTCACATGGAGCTGCCCTATTCGATGATGGATGTCAGGTGGAAGGAGCGGAACATGGCGGTCAACGGCCTGATCAAGGTCGGTTATATCGCGCCGGTCCTTGCTGACATCATATCCTCGCCCATACAGCTTATCGGCGTCATTATCTATTTCGCCATGGGCGGGGCCGTGAAATAGACGAAGCTGGGACACTTCCCCGGAGCGTGATGATATGACACCGGTACGGATAATAACGCGTGAACAGGCCATGAGCGCCATTGAATGCGGCGAGTTCTCGAGCGATGTGGTCGCGTCCGAGCGTAAGGTCGCGGTGGTGATGTCACAGGACTGGTGCCCCCAGTGGGATGCCATGAAGAAGTGGCTCTATTCACTGGAGATTGACGCCGGCCTCTATGAGCTCATCTACAATACGACTGATTTTTTTGATGAATTCAGGACCTTCAAGGAAACGAAGTGGAAGAACCGGCTCATTCCCTATGTCCGGTATTATAGCGGCGGGAACCTGGCGTCGGAATCAAATTCTGTCTCGAAAGAAGAGTTCCTGAAAAAATTGGGACTGTAAAGAACAACCGTACCGCTTGAAACTGATTGGGAATGCGGCTAAAACTTGAACGAAGGAAGCAGCTTGAGGGCTTCCTCGGCCTTCCCCTCGATTTTAAGCTTCCCTTGTATGAAGGCCATCTGCACTTTTTTCTTTTTTAAAAGAATGGCGCCCCATGTCCCCGCCGGCGCGGCCATGACGCATACCGGGTTAGCCGGGATCGCCCCTTCGGTCACGACGGCTTTTCCGTCCTTTATGATGAGGGAGTAGCGCCGTTCGGGCTGGCCGCCATCAGCAAGAAGCCGGATCCCGAAGGCCGTTTCCCAGCCTTCGACCGCTCCGGGATCGTACCTTTCCGGAAGACCCAGAACGAGGCCCCCAGCCTGGACAGCGTATCGAGAGTCGCCGCTTCCGAAGCCCAGGCGTTCCAGGATCCCCTTCCTGCAGATCCTGGATCTAATGTCCTTGCTGATCATGCGGCGGGCATACAGGCCGGGGAACCGGGCATCAAGCTCTTCGATGTATACCTCCCGGCGCAGGCGGTTCGATTTCTGGACTGCCAGGGAGAATTTCAGTATCTCCCGGCCTTCCCTGGCCGAAAGGCTCGGCGCTTCCCTGCCGAGTATCGCCCCGATGAAATTGCGCGTCGAGCCCTTGAATCCTTCGGCCCAGTCGTCGTCGCGCACCGATATATCTTTCCATTTTCCGTCGAAATAGCTGATGGCGGGGCATTTCTTTATATTCCCGGTGCAGCGATTGACCACGATGATCCCCTTCGTACCGGTAATTTCTATCCATTCGTCATTGGCGTAATAGCGCGATGGGATCGCAAGGTCCGGTTCATGGCAGTATTCGCACATGCCGTAGGCCGCCGTATCCCGGTATTTCCACATGATCACAGCCGGACTGTCCACAACGCCGTCCAGCGAGTCGATCCAGGCCGTGACGCGCTCGGCAGTGCCCATGAGGAACCACGCCGCGGCCCAGAGGTGATGGCCATGGTCGAAGGTCTGGAGCCCGCGCCCTTCCTGGCCCTCGCGTACCCGCCATTCCCACGATGACGGCGGCACGGTCCATCCCCCGGCTCCGCTGATGAGCTTGATGCGCAGGTTTGTGGGCGTTCCGATCCATCCGTCCGCGATCATCCTCTTAGCCGCAACGATGGGCGGGTAGAACACGTAGTTATCTGATACCTTGAGCACTTTGCCCGCAGTTTCTGCGGCCCTTATGATCCGGTCGGCGCTCTCCAGGGAGTTGGCCATCGGTTTCTGGACCGCAACATGCTTGCCGGCCCGAAGGGCCTGGACCGCCATCTCCTCGTGGAGCATTGTCGGTGTAAGGATTTCGACGGCGTCGATGGCAGGGTCAGACAGCATCTCCTCGTAGCGGGTGAAGTGCTTTTCCACGCCCCATTCCTTTTTCCTGCGAAGGGCCGTCCCTTCATCGGTGTCGCAAACCGCGTGGAGGACCGCGTCGCGATTTTTCACATAACCGGGGAAATGTACATCGGCGATCCTTCCCGCCCCGGCGAATCCGACCCGTATTTTATTCATGTTCGTGACTCCTGTCGTGTTGTCTTTCCCCTTACAGGCCGATGCGGTGATGCTCGGCCTGCACGCGTTCGCACCAGTTCCCGACGTTCCAGTCGCCGAAGACGCCCATGCCCGAGAGCTCGTGGGGCCCCGCGTACACCGGCACGTGGACCACCGAGAGGCCGCGGTGCGAGGCGGCTTCGCCGAGGGCCGCGCGGAGAGCGGCGACGGTGTCGCCGCCGTATATCCCCCGCACGCCGCTGACCGCGTTCGCCATGGCCGCATAGTCGACGGCCACGGCGTCGCTGGTGCGGTATTCGTTCCCGTACTGGGCCAGCTGGAGGCCGGTGATGGCCGCCATCCGGCGGTTGTCGAATATCACGATGCAGCCGCGGGCGCCGTGCTGGGAAGCGTCGATCAGGATCTGAGGGTTCATCATGAAGCTGCCGTCGCCGCAGAAGGCGACCGGATAGACGTCGCAGAGGGCCGAGAGGAAGACCGCGGAAGACGCGAACCCCATGTAGGAGGAGCCGGTGTCGGTCATGGTCATGCCCTCGCGCTCGTCCTCGACGATCTGGAACCCGTTGGCCTGCACGTCGCCGGCGTCGAAGAGCTTGAGGGCGCCCATCGCGTCGGCGTGTTCGCACACGGTTTTGATGGCGACCGGCTGGGTGAGTATCTCTTTTTTCCATGCCCCGTCGTACAGGGGCGGGCATTCATAGCGGGCCCTCTTGAAACGCTCCCACTCGGCGCGTTTTGAAAAAAGCTCCCTGGCCCATTGGGATGAGCCGTCCCGCGGCGCAAGGCCGCGGCCCTTCAGGTGCTCGATCCAGAGCCGCAGGTTCGTTTTGGCGTCACCGACAATGCCCACCGACCTGTTATAGTGCCCGGCGTGGAGCGGCTCGGTGTTGAAGTTGATTACGGATCGCGCGTTTTTCCACGCGGTGCCCGACGAGTCCCACTGGCACACGGCGCGGGCGCCGACGATGACCGCGAGGTCGGCCTCGTTCATCGCGTAATTCCCCGACAGGGACCCCTTGGAGCCGCCCACCGTCATGTAGCGGGGCTCTGAGTAGGGGACGACGCCGCTGGCGTTGGGACCGGCCACGATGGCCGCGTCGAGGAGCCTCGCGAGCTCCGTTATTTCGTCGCCGCAGCCCCTGGCGCCCTGGCCGATCTTGATGGTTACGCGCCGCGCCTGTTCAGCCGCTTCCGAGGCGCTCCGGAAAACGTCTTCGTCGGCGCAGGCCATCCGCTGCGGCACCGGGGCCTCTGGAAGCTCGAGGATATTGAAGTTCTTCATGATGACTGGCTGGACGTTCATAGGAGCGAGGAGAAAAAAGGGACGGCCGAACCCGTAGTGACCGGTCGCGGCGGCGCCCCTGCGAAGGGCGGCGGCCACGCTCCAGGGCTCGAAGAGGGAGTAGGCGTCGCCCATGACCCCGCAGAGCCTGAGGAAAAGGCCCTGATCCTCCCTGGGAACCTGCTGCATGTTGAAGCCCTCGCCGTGGGTCGTCTCGTCGCCGTAGATGTGGTACACCCCGGCGCCGTTGGAGGCCGCGCAGAGGGAGCCAGCGAAGGCGTGGAGGGCACCCGGTCCGATGGAGGTGATGACCGCGGCGGTTTCGCCGGTGCGGAGCTTCAGCGCCGTGGCCGCGTGGGAAGCGGCCGTTTCATGGCGGAAGTTGAAGGTGCGCACAACGCCCTCCGCTTCGTACACGCGGAGGACCTCGGCGATATCGGTGCTCCCGTGGCCGAATATGGCGCAGTACCGGGTGACGCCCTGGCGGTGCAGGCCGAGGACGATCGCCTCGGAAACGCTGATGTCCTGGAACTGTCGCAAGGCTCCGGCCTTCACCGCCGTGTCTATCGTCCCGTAACGGGCGAGGGCGCGGGCCCGTTCAATGCGTGCGGATATGTCCATGGATCCTCCTTATTTCAGCCGTGAGCCAATGGCGTCCCTGAGGGCGGCATCGGCCAGGGTCTCAAGGCCGATGGTATTCAGGACGCCGGGAAACTCCAGCACCGGCCGGATGACCGCTTCGTCGATTCCGGCTACGATCTCCGGGAAGGGCCTGTGGGCCGTCTTCGATACGGCTGCCAGCAGGGCCCTGCTTTTTTTCTGGGATTCGCTCCGGTGCGCCGGGTACCCGGCACCGAATTCAACGCTGAAGAGCCGGTCGAAGATAAACCGGAGATTCACGTCCCCGGCCCACCCGTATCCGTACAGGAGGGGGAGCGATACGCAGTTGCCCCCGTTGATCTGGCCGAAGAGCCAGGCGTCAGGGCCGTTCGCAATGAGGCCGCAGAATACGCCCGGATACTGGGAAGCCGATATCAGGAAGCCCTCGCCGGTGCCGCAGCCTCCCACGACGAGGTCGGCCCGGCCCGCGTTGAGGAGCAGGGCGGCCAGGAAGCCGGTGTTGACATAGGTGAGCTCCGGCTTCTGGTCCGCTGATGTCATGGCGGCGTTGATTATCCTGTGGCCCCGCCCCTCCAGGGCCGCCACGATGGCGGGGTTTTGCGCCACGGCGCTAATTTCGCTTACGATTACGATGTTCATGGCTCCGTTTCCTTACAAAAAAATTAACGCTGCATGCCGAGGATGGCCCGCGCTTCATCGGGTGTCGCGATATCGCGGCCTATCTCCCTTGAGATTTTCACAAGCCTTTCGACGAACTGCGCGTTGCCCGACGCCGGCTCACCCTTCCGGAAATAGACGTTATCCTCGAGTCCGACCCGCGCGTGCCCGCCGGTCAGAATGGCCATTACGTTCATTCCCATCTGCCACCGGCCGATGCCGGTGACGTTGAACACCGACCCTTCCGGCAGGTGTTCGAGCATGGTAATCAGGTTCTTCGGTGTACCCTTGTATCCGCCCATGCCTTCGACGCCCATGACGCAGTTGATGTAATACGGCTTTGCCAGCAGGTTTTTCGCGATGAGGTTTTCGACTTCTCCGAACATTGACGGGTTGTACACTTCCATCTCCGGCTTGATGCCGCGTTTAAGCATCTCCGCGGCGAACGCCTCGATCTCGGACCTGTGGTTCATGAACAGCAGTTCTGCCTTTTCCTTTCCGGTGAAGAACACGATGGATCCCATGTTGAGCGATCCCATTTCAGGGGCCGCGTCCAGGCCGGAGAGGCGCTCCTTGATGGGGATGCCGGGCCCGCCGGTCGTGTTCTGTATGACAATGGGGCACCGGGCCCGGATGCCGCTGTTTATCTCCGAGAATATAGCCGGGTCGCCCACGCCTTTGCCCTGGCGGTCGCGGGCATGCAGGTGCACGATGGCGGCGCCGGCGTTATAGCAGGCCACGGCGTCTTTGATTATCTCGTCAGGCTGCTCCGGAAGGGCCGGGTTGGCCTCCTTGCCGTGTATGCCGCCGGTCAGGGCGGCCGTTATGATCAGTTTTTCCATGGTTGAGCGTTCCTTCGGGATTTTCTTGCGGCCCCCCAGCGCACCAGGCCCCGGGCCGCCGCCACCCACTCGATCACGGAATCATACAGGGGGACGCCCGCCCGGTTGAGGCGGCCGCGCATGAGGTCCGTGTAGGGCCCGCCGGAGGCACAGCAGACGATCGGCTTCCCCCGGCCGGAGCTCAGGTCTGCAAGGACCTCCACGATACTCTCGTCAAGGGGAGAATTCTGAAAAACGAAAAATGGCATGATGATGTCGACATTGCCGTCGCCGGCCAGGGTTTCCATGACGAGCCGGTAGTCGGAAGCGGTGGCCGAGCCGGTGACGTCAACGGGGTTTTCCACCAGGTAAAAGAAGCTGAAACGGCTGCGCATCCTTTCCACCGATGACCGCGAGAGCTTCACCAGCTCGATGCCGTTGTCGGGGAAGAGGTCGATGGCGTTCACCATCGGACCGGCCCCGTTCGACACAAGGGCGGCGCGGTTGCCGCTGGCGGCTGGCTGAAGAGACAGGGCCTCGCACGCGGCGTAGCATTCATCGAAGCTGTCGGTCAGGACCGCCCCCGCCGCCCCGAGGGCGCCCCTGTAGACGTGATAGGTGCCGCCGTAGGCGCCGGTGTGGGATACTGACGCCCGCGCCGAAACCGGGTTCCTCCCGGTCTTGAATACAACCACCGGCTTGTCCCGCGCGACGGATTCCCTGACCGCGGCGAGGAATTTTTTTCCGTCGGAGAGCCCCTCGATGTAGCTGCCGATCACCGACGTGTCGGGATCATCGGCGAGGAAGGAAATAAGGTCTCCCTCGTCGACATCGGCGCGGTTCCCGTAGCTCACCATCTTGGCAATGCCGGTGCGGCAGGCCTTTTCGAGGAAGGCGCAGCCCCAGGTTCCGCTCTGGGTAATGAAGCTCACGGTGCCCCGCGGCGGGCGTTCCAGGCGCTCCTTCGGATAGAAGAAGGAATCAAAGCGGCTCGCGCCGTCGAAGCATCCGATGCAGTTGGGCCCGATGATCCTCACGTCGTGCTCCCGGGCCAGGGAGCGGATCTCCTCTTCGAGCTCCGCGCGGCCTCCGCCCAGCTCCCGGCCGCCGCCGGAAATTACGATGGCGTTATGGCAGCCAAGGGCGGCCATGGCGCGGATGATATCGGGAAGCATGGCCAGGTCGACGATGACAATGACCAGGTCCGGAACCGCGGGGAGCGCGTCAAGGGACGGATAGCAGGTCATGCCGAGGATCTCCCGGGCGTTGGGATTGACGGGGAATATGGTCCTCCCGCCCGGGGCTGACGCCAGCGAGTCGAGGATGATGTTGCCGATCTTTCCCGGCGTCGCCGAAGCTCCCAGGACGGCGACGCTCTTCGGCCTGAAAAAATTATCCAGGTGGCCGGTCCTGATCGTTCCCCCGGCGGCGCTGCGACCCTCACGGCCCCGGCGGAGAACCATTTTCGCGTCAACGACGACGCAGCCGTCGGGCCGCGCGATGACCGGATTGAAGTCGACCGATTCATACCAGGGTGCGGCGTCAGCGCCGAAACGGCCGATAGCGCCGATTGTCCCGGCGAGGGCCTTCATGTCGATCCGCTCGGATCCCCTGAAGCCGGCCAGGAGCGGACGGGCCTTCAGATCATCGATCATGGCGGTGATGTCTTTCCTTGAAACGGGGAGGGGGCGAAAGGATACATCTTTGAATATATCCGTATAGATGCCGCCCAGTCCGATCATCATGACCGGGCCGAATACCTCGTCGTGCTGCAGGCCGACGATGATTTCAACACCGGGCGGGCACTGCTCTTCCACGAGTATCCCTGCGTATCCCTGGATCTTTTTCTTCTTCAGGGAAGAATCCATGGAGGTGAATTCCGATTTCAGGCGGGCCGCGCCGTCGATGCCGAGGCGGACACCGCCCAGCTCTGTCTTGTGAAGCACCCTGTCGGAGACCAGTTTCATGGCGTAGGGAGGCCGGGCGGTTCTGCCGAAGCGGACAGCATCCGCCGGAGTGAGGCAGAGTCGGCCGGCGGGAACCGGTATGGCATACTGCCGGAGGATATCTTTCATCAGATGCTCGGCTATTATGACGCTTTTGGCCGAGAGAGATTCCCGGCATGTATTATCCAATGTCTGCCTGGCGCGGTTATTCATCGGCGGCTCCCTTCTTTGTCTGAGCGGCTTCAATGTTCTGCCTGATGTAATCAGTTGAGATGGCCGGGACGAACACGCATGCTATCTGCAGCGGTTCCGAACCGGTATTCATGGTCTTATGAATGGTCCCGGGAGGAGCGTACATGGCGGCGCCCGGTTTCAGATCGTGCTCGACGCCGTCAAGCCAGGCCTTTCCTTTGCCTGACATAAAGATCATGAGCTCCCCCGCGTCGGCGTGGGTATGATAATCGGTACAGCCGCCGTGGGGCGCCAGGGTGGAGAGAAGGAACGTGAAGTCCTTAACAGACGGATCGATGTCGGGAGACAGGAGAAATTTTATCTCCCGTTCAAAGGGCTTATCAATTTTTGATCCATTGAACGCGGAAAAATCGATAAAGGGCATAAGAAACTCCCCCGTTGTTTAATATTTTATGCATAATATACAATAATATTGCATAATAAGCAATAAATTAATTGATTTTTTTTTAAATTTTAATATTATTGTCTATATGGATTCTTATAGATAATAAATGGTGCTATTTCATATATAACCATAATTATTAAGAAGCAATATGACAAAAAACACAATACAATCCCTTGAACGGGGCCTGAAAATTTTAACAATCCTTGGCTCGTCCGATCAGCCCCTATCCCTTAACGAAATAGCGGGACATTTTACCATCGATCGCTCTTCGGTGTTCAGGCTGATATCGACCCTTTTGCAAAACCATTTTGTCCAGCAGGACACGGACACCAAGAAATACTCGCTCGGCTTCAGGCTTATGGAGCTTGCCGGCTCCTTCAATGACCAGGGAAAAATTGAAAGCATCATCAGGCCGATCATATCGCGCATCTGCGCCGCCACTAAGCAGAACACCCACTTGGCCGTTCTCGAAGGCGCCGACGTGGTGTTTCTCGCCGTGGAGCAGCCCCGGGAAAGCATCAGCGTGAACATCGCGGTGGGAACGCGGGAACCGGCGGTTGCCACGGCCCTCGGCAAGGCCATCCTGTCCTTTCGAGACAGCGGGATACTGTCGACGCTCCTCGATAGCGCCGATTTGCGGCCATACACCGAGCGGTCCATCCTCTCGAAAGAAGCCTTGCGTGATGAGCTTGCCATGGCACGGAAGGAGCGGATCGCCTATGACCGCGAGGAATACAAAAGCGGCATCGTGTGCATTGCGGCGCCCGTCATTAATTATCGCGGCGAAGCCCTGTATTCGATCGGCATATCTGGCCCATCCGGATTGATGATGCCGCGCATCGATGACTTTGCCCGGGTCGTCCGGGACGCGGGGATCGAAGCTTCCTCGAAATACGGATATAGCGGCGGCACGGAATAATCGACGGTAAAGAGGGCCGGGTCATTTCGGAAGATTGGCTTGTAATAGCGCGTTGACTTCCGCGATCTCTTCAATGCCGTACTTCGGCTCGCGCCGGAAGGTGAGAAGGCCGTTCTGTTCTCCCTCCACGTCATAGGCCTGGGTCAGGCAGTAGCCGGCCAGCCGCGGGTACTCCTTCATGATGCGGACATTATCGGTAAAGCTCTCCAGCATGGTCTTATCGGTTTTGTAAAAACCTGCCCCGCCGAACTCGCTCACCATGAAAGGCTCGAAACCGCGGTAGGCGCCGCCGGACAGGTAGGGCATGCGGGAAAATTTGTGGGTAAGGATAAGATAGGCGAGGGCCCGCGGGATCTTGAAGAAGCGCATCGTCATCCTGCGCGCGTCGCCCAGACCCGCATAGAGCTTTCTGATCTTTGCCTCGTCCGCCAGGTAGTGATGGATGTCGGCGATATCCGTCATGACATGGTCATACCCGGAATTGTCCACCACGAGGAGATGGGGATAGCGGTCCTTGACACGCTCGTAAAGTCTGCGGATATATGCTTTTCTTTTACTTCTCCAGAGGATATCGAAGATCCCCCAGGTCTCGTTGAAGAGCACGACAGCCATGTTGGAGGCATGGCCGCTGTCCCGGTCCAGTACGTCCCACAGTTCATCCTCATACTGCCGCTCCTTCACCGGGCTGAAGAGGAAAGGCGAGGGCATCTCCGTCCAGACCAGGAGGCCGTGGCGGTCGCACAGGTGAAGAAAGCGCGGGTCCTCGATCTTCTGGTGCATCCTGATGCCGTTGAAGCCCATGGCCTTGATGAGCAGAATGTCCCGTTCGTATCCTTCCAATCCATCAACCGGGGTGTAATGACCGCCCGGGAAGTAGCCCTGGACGAGAATCATCTTGAGGCTGATCGGGTCGCCGTTCAGGACGATGCTTCCATCTTTTGCTTCGATAGTGCGCAGTCCCGTCCGGGATACAACGCGGTCGCTCATTCCTTCCGCATCGTGGAGCGATACGGTTACGGTATAGAGGTAAGGATCATCCACGGACCAATGGTGTGGATGCTTGATGACAAGGGTGGCGCTTCCGCTCATTTGCGGTTTTCGGATTTCCTTGATGGCGGCGATGGAGCCCTTTGACCCGGCAATCTCTATGACCATGCGGTCCCCTCCGTCGATGTCCCATGAAACCATGATCGCGTCCAAAGTGGAGGATAGTACCATCTTTACAATGCTGGAACTCCCGGTGGCATGGATATGAACGGGCTGCCAGATGCCGCTTGCCGGCGTGTAGAAGATGGGGCTCAACTTTTTCCACAGGTACTGCTTGCCCCGGAGGGTGCCGCGGGTCCGGGGATCGTTAGCCCTGACGACCAGCCGATTGTTATCGGCGAGGCGCTCAGTTATTTCGAAGGTGAAGGGGGTGTAGCCGCCGCGGTGGGAGCCGAGGAGCGCGCCGTTCAGCCAGACCGTTGCTTCGTAGTCCACCGCACCGAAGTTGAGGAAAAAGCGCTTCCCCCGGGGCAAGTCTTTTCGACTCAAGTTTTTTGCGTACCATGAAACCGGCGGCGGGTCTTGTATGCCGATACCACTCGCTTCGCTTTCTATGCAGAAGGGGACCCTGATGGTCCCTGCCAGGGGCCCGCGGTGGCGGTCTTTTCCATTACCCCGACAGTCGAATTCGAATTCCCATGTTCCGTCAAGGGAGAGCCATCGATCACGCTCCATGTCCGGCCGGGGATACTGTTTATCTGACATTTGTTATTTCTCCTTCACCCACACCTGCATTGCGGACTGACCACGGTTGGCCCAGCAGAAATAGGGAATGAACGTGAGAGTGGTACCGGCAGGATCAGCCCCCTGGAGGAGCCAGGCGCCGTCGAAATGCGAAGCGGAATGCCGCGCGGTGACCTCCCTGCCTGTATCAAGGACTGCTTTCGGAATATTTGCCATGGGATTATCGATGCTTTCAAGGCAGTAGACCAGGGGCCCCCGTGACAGGGCTACCTTCCCCCGGTTGTTCTTGACCCGATCATGGGACCGGTGGAACACAATGTCCATCGGTAAATCAATTTCGATTTTGGTTTCTCTGTCCCATCTTCTGCGCAGGCGAAGAAACCATGACCGGTAAGGGGAATATCCTGACGCCGTGTCAATATTTGGCTGCGCGGGAGTATCAAATTCGGCCGTATCGCCGTTTATTGAAATTGATGGGTTTCCTGACCAGGAAGGAACGCGAAGATTGAGGCTAAATTCAATCGGATTATCAACATGCAGCTGGATTGAAGCATGACCGTTCCAGGGTAGACCGGAATTGATGGTGATGTTCATCCCTCCTGACCCGATTTCTGCGGTGCTGCCGATATACTGATGTATCCAAACATCGTTGCCACTGGTGGAATGGATATATTTCCCCAGGGAGGCCCAGGCGCGGGATATGTTGCTCGGGCAGCAGGCGGTAGCGTACCAGGGCCTGCGCGTCTGTCCGTCCGACTCCAGGGGGTTGCGGTAAAGGTATGACCTGCCGTCAAGGGCTATGCCGGCCGCGGCGGCGTTGTACATCTGCCATTCGATGAGGTCCGCGTACCGGGCCTCGCCGGTGGCCAGGAGCATCTCTCTGCTCCAGAAAATGCTCGCCAGGGCCGCGCAGGTTTCGCAGTAGGCATAGCGGTTGTCCAGTTCGTAGTCTCTCCCGAATCCTTCTATGACGGGAAGGGACCCGATTCCGCCGGTGACATACATGCGGCGCCGGACCATGCGGTCCCACGCTTCCGTGAGGGTATCATATATCGACCGGTCGCCGGTTTCCCGGTAGAGCATCGTCATTGCCGTTGCCAGGTATCCCCAGCGGACCGCGTGTCCTTCGGGCGATCGTTGTTTCCTGATGGGCCGGTGCTGCTGGAAGAATTTTCCGGACAGGAAGGATATATTGGCACGAAGCTTCAGGAAAGGCGGCTCCGTGACCGTGAGGTTTTCCGTGAAGTCGAAGCCGGCCGATGCAGATGCCGCGCCGGTTGATTCTTTTTCCATTTTGGCGATAGCGCCTGACCGGCGGGACTGGCTGAAGAACTGTCCCGCCAGCCGGAGGGCGAAGAAGCGAATCCTTCCCCTTTGTTCCAGGAAATGCCGCGCTGTTTCGAGATATGCGCCCTCGCCCGTGGCGCGGTACAGGCGTATCAGGGCTATTTCGATCTCCTCATGGCCCGGCGTCATGGTCGGTCCGGCGCCGGCAAAATCACGCACCACCAGGTCCGCCGCCTTTCGGGATATGTCCAGGAGATCATTCCTGCCCGTGGCTTCCATCAGAGTAATGCCGGCTTCGATCAGATGACCATGGGTGTAGAGCTCGTGTTCGATCTGAAGGTTTTTCCAGCGATCACCCGGGAAATGGAACTGGTTGTAGGTGAAGATATAGCCGTCATCCATCTGGGCCCGGCGAATGACAGTGATATACTCCTCAAGAATTTTCTCGAGACGTCGATGGGGGCCCGCCGCAAGGATTGCGGCTGCGGCTTCGGCCCACTTGTGCACATCGGAATCGTTGTAGAAAAAGCCTCTGCGGAACCCCGGTTTTGTCCCTCCGACGATGCGGAAATTGTCGACGCGGCCCGTCTGCTCCAGCTGGTCCCACTGGTAGAATATGGCATGATCCCGATTCAAGGCGCACCGGCCGCCCCAGAATCCGCCGCCGAGCTTTACCTCTGCGAGGGGTATTTCGTTGAAATACTGATGGGACGAGTAGATCGTGGGCATAGGATATGTCCTTGCATAAGGAAAACAGATTGAGGGAAAATCTTCAAGTATTTTAATCAAGTAAGATGTTTTTTGATGCTGGGCGGGTAGCCCCAATAGAGTTTCCAACATTTGATGCCATCAATCGATTCTCGTATCATTAAATAATTTTTATGGAGATAGTTATCGGTAGTTTTTCTTAATATACATTTTAAGTATTTTTCAACTGCATATGCCAGTATTAAAGAGACAGACATTTTAAGAAGCTTCCTGAGGTCCAGAAAAAATTCATACTCATCAGGCCGCAACTCTATATGAAACCTGTGCCATTCATCGGGAACCCTTCTTTCCTGGTATCTGACCATCTTCCCCAGAAAGTAGGGTTTATTAGTGTTATCCATAACTTGATTCAAGAGCATGATAATTAATTCGGCTCGGGATATCTTTTTTGCCTCTGCCGCCAGCGTGATTTTTTTCATTGTTGCGACATCTATGTTTAGGGTTGTTTCCATATTTATCGCGCCTCCCTTTTAATAAGGATATACGTACGGGAACATTAATTATTAATAAATTCCTTCTTCTAATCAGGTCCGAAATACGGCGCCATGTCGGATTAATAACTATTATTTTCATTTCCATCCCTAAATGTATTGCAATTTTATTATAAGGATGATATTGTGTTTTTGCATTTTTATCCTGGGATATCAACCGATGGGGGAATCTTTATGGTGAAAACAGGGATGACCATCAAGGCTAAAATCGGGTACGGCGTCTGCGACTTGGGGGGGAACCTGTTCTTCACCGCCATCGGCTTATGGCTCATGATATACCTTACCGATACCGTGGGAATCGCCGCGGGCCTTGCCGGCATTGTGGTGGCAATCGGCAAAATTTGGGACGCCGTCACCGATCCCCTTGCGGGATTCCTGTCCGACCGGACCAAAACCCGGTGGGGCAGGCGTCGTCCATGGATGCTGTTCGGATCTTTTCCACTTTTCGTGTCAATGGTGATCATGTTTACCAATCCCAACTTGAGCAGCCAGGCATCACTGTTCGCGTGGGGGACCCTCGCCTTCTGCTTCCTCAACACGGCATACACGGCGGTCAATATCCCGTACAATTCCCTCACCCCGGAGCTGACGCAGGATTACCATGAGCGCACCAGCCTCAACGGGTTCCGCTTCGGTTTTGCCGTTGTGGGGACCCTGCTGGGAGCCGGCCTGGCCCTCCCCATCGTGGGGATGTTCGGCACGAAGAGCGCCGGGTTTACGGCCATGGGAACAATTTTCGGAGCGGCCATGCTCATCACGGCCCTCATAACATTTTTTTCCGTCAGGGAGCCGGTAACCGAGCGTCAGCCGCTCACCAGGGGATTCTTCGAGACCTACCGCAAGGTCTTCAGGAACAAGCCCTACCTCCTCATCCTCGGCGCCTATGCCCTGCACGTGACGGGACTCACCATCGTCATGAGTGTGGCCGCCTATTATTTCAAGTATATCCACCATGACGAGCAAATGACGACCACCGCAATGCTGGTGCTCCTGATTACCGCCTTTGTGTTCATACCGGTAAGCGTCATCCTCTCGAAAAAATTCGGGAAAAAGATCGTGTACGGCGCGGGCCTGCTGGTCTTCGCTGCCAATGTCATGGTCATGTTTTTTCTGGGACACCTCTACCCCGTTACTTTTTCCATAGCCCTGATGTTCACCGCCGGCATAGGCCTCGGTTTTACCTACGTCATGCCCTGGGCGATGGTTCCCGACGCGGTTGAATATGATTACCTGCTGTCGGGCGAGCGGACCGAGGGGGCCTTTTACGGCGTCTGGACTTTCGGCATAAAGATAGGTCAGGCCGTTTCCCTGGCTATCACCGGCGCGGTCCTGTCGATTGCCGGATATGTTCCGGAGGCGACGCAGACCCCTGATGCGCTTCTGGGTATCCGCCTCCTGGTGGGACCGATAACTGCCGTAATTTTCATTGCCGGTGCCGTGGTTCTCTACCTCTATCCCATCAATGAAAAACGGTACAATGAGATCCTTGACCAGATAAAAGAGATGGAAAAAGGGAAATAATACGCCGGCGATGCCGATGCGGCGCCCCGGCTTGAAAAAGCATTCAGGAGGATTGATTGGTATGGAAGTTTTTTGTTTGCTGTTGCTTGTCGTCGTGGTGATCATCGCGGCTGCCTTTGTATTCTTTAAATGGTTCAAAAAGCCCACGGTTGAAGATCTCGGCCTGCATTACGGGGAAAAGATGGTCTTTGATGACGATAAGTGCAGTATCGAACTGCCGGAGGGATCGGTGCCGGAGCCGCTGGGAGACATCTTCGTCAGGGCCACGAATAAACGGATCATCATCGGCCTCGGCGGAAAAAGGAAGCACCTCCTCAAGTATGTGATTTACTACGATGAAAAGGCAACGAAGTCTTCCGGGGCAAAGGGACACGGCAAGAAGGGGTATGTCTCCTTCACTGCCGATCCTGGTAGCATAACGTACCCCGCTGACAATATTGTGAGGATCGAGCCATCGGCGTCCGCGGGCCCCGATGTGCCCCGGTGGCTTCAGATCAAAACTGAACAGATAGGAAATTTCAAGGAAGCCTTCAGGGCCTGATAAGCCGCCCCGCGCGGGATCGGGTCATTGAAATTTACCCGGGCCGCGCAGTATCCGCGCCGGAAGCATCAATAGGGATTTCAACAGGCCAAGAACTCCGTCGACCGCTATGCCGAGGATCCTGAAGGGAAGAAGCAGGAGCCACGCCACCGGATACAGGATGAGGGCGATTATGGCCAGGGGCCAGCAGAAGACCAGGAGAAGGAGCCAGAGCAGAAATTTAATCATACAATTCATCTCCATGAGTTTGGTTGGCGCACCGCCGATAGTGCGCCGACGATAAAGGCATTAACCGCAAAATCAACCATATTTATTGTTGCGAAACAAAAATCGCGTGTCACGGCGGCACCGGAGGTCCCATGAAGATTGACATCGACCGTTCAGCGGAACATCTTGCCGGTGCCATACAATTCAAGACCATATCGCACCAGGACCATGGGAAAATCGACCGGAAGACCTTCCTCGGGCTGCACGAGTATCTGAAAAAGATCTATCCGAAGGCGCACCGGGTCATGGAGCGCGAAACCGTCAACGGCCTGAGCCTTCTCTATACCTGGAAGGGCGGGGACCCGGCGGCGGAGCCGGTCCTCCTCATGTCGCACCTTGATGTGGTGCCGGTGGAGCGCACCACGGAAGAGGCCTGGACCCACCCTCCCTTTTCCGGCGATATTGCCGACGGCTTCGTGTGGGGCCGCGGCGCCCTGGACGTCAAGAACGGGGTCATCGGCATCATGGAAGCGGTGGAGAGACTGGTCGGATCCGGCTTCAGACCCGGACGGACCGTGTATCTCGCCTTCGGCCACGACGAGGAGGTCCTCGGCAACGAGGGCGCGGCGGAAATCAGCAGGATCTTAGGCAGCCGGGGTGTCAGGCTTGCCTATACCCTTGACGAGGGCGGTTTCATCCGTGACAACATCATGCCCGGTGTCGTCAAAACCGTTGCCCTGGTGGGGATTGCGGAGAAGGGGTACCTGAGCCTGGAACTGTCGGCCCGCGATGCCGGGGGGCATTCGTCCACGCCGCGCCGTCGCACCGCGGCGGGCAGGATCGCCGCCGCCCTGTGCCGGCTCGAGAGGAATCCCTTTGCCGCGCGCCTCACCTCCCCGGTGGAAGCCATGTTCACATGCCTGGGGGCGGAAGCCGCCTATCCGTATAAAATCGCATACACCGGGCTCCGTTTTCTCTGGCCCTTCATGAAGCGGGAGCTTGCCGCATCGCCGCAGTCTGACGCTATGATACGGACCACCATCGCCCCCACCATGCTGGAAGGGAGCGGGAAGGAGAACGTGATGCCCAATCTGGTCAGGGCCGTGGTCAACCTGAGAATTCTCCAGGGCGAAACGAGGGAGAGCGTCATCGACCGGGTGAAAAAAGTCATCAATGATCCCGGGATCGCCATTGCAGCGCGGAAAAATTCAAGCGACCCGTCCCCGGTTTCTGGGACGGACTCGCCGGAATACGCGGCCCTGAAGGAGACCATCATGGCGGTCTTCCCCGGCACGGCGGTAACGCCCTTTCTCATGGTGGGGGCCACCGATTCACGGCATTTTGCGCCGGTGAGCAGGCAGGTGTTCCGCTTCTCCCCCGCCCGGATCGGCAGCGGGGACATGGCCCGGGTCCACGGCGTCAACGAGCGCATCAGTGTCGATAATTTCGCCGAGGTCATTTCCTTTTACACGGAGCTCATCCGCCGGACCGCGCGGTTAAAAAAGTTATTGCAACCATCATGATAATTTTTTATCTGGCAGGATAGTGTTCAGGAATATTTAAACGAATTAAAGGCTGATGCATTCAGCCGGAGGAGACCATTGAGCACCGGCAGCAAAAGCAGGCCCCTGCAGAAGATGTTTTCGGAGGTGCCGCGCCGCTATGACCTGATCAACCGGCTTTTTACCCTGCGCCTTGACGAGCGGTGGCGCAGGCGAGCGGCGGAGGAATGCCTCTCGGCCGGCGCCGCGCGCATCCTGGACCTCTGCACCGGCACCGGAGACCTGGCGGTGCGGATCGCGTTGTCTGCGGGAACGAAGGCGAGCGTCTTCGGCGTTGATTTCAGCATCCCGATGCTGGAGTTCGCCCGGGCCAAGGCGGCTAAGGCCCGGGCCGCCGTGGCATTCTCAGCCGGTGACGCGGGAGAGCTCCCCTTCAGGGACGGGATCTTCAACGTTATCGGCATCGCCTTCGGTTTTCGCAACCTTACCTACCGTAATCCGGGCCGCGACCGGTACCTGGCGGAAATACTCAGGGTGCTGGCGCCGGGTGGCAGGTTCGTCATCGTTGAAAGCAGCCAGCCTCGTTCGAAGCTTTTCCGGGCCCTGGTCCACCTGTATACCAGGGTCGGGGTTTCCTTCATCGGCGGAATCGTGTCCGGCCAGGGGGGCGCCTATCAGTACCTGGCCCATTCTGCGGTAAATTTCCATGGCCCGGAGGAGCTGGCGGACCTGCTCCGCTCCGCTGGATTCAGCCGCGTCGAGTATCGTCCGCTCCTGGGAGGAGTGGCGGCTATCCATATCGCCTTTAAAGGTGATAATTAATATAGATTTATTTCTTAAATATACAATAATTAAATATTGTATAATTTCAAGCCTTGAACCGGCATGTTTTTGATGGACACTTTTTGACGTATCAGATTATGGCTAGATTAATAATTTAAAATAGTATATCCATTATACCATTACTGATCGTAAAACATAAAAATAGTATTGAGTTTTTGCGGGATTATTTACTTTTTTTAGAAGGTTTTTATAGGGCTTCCGGGGGGAAGTACTTTAAAAACCTTGAGGGGATGAGGATAGTGAAGGTTAATCCCGCAATTACTCTTATTTTTCTACCGGATATCCTGGAGCGAGGGCCTTACATCGGGCGCATCTGTTAAGCTGAATCAAGCGCAATGATAACTTATTTGTTGAGGGATGTATGAAAAGATTTTTCCTGGTATTATTATTAATCATCAGCTGTATCGCCGTTATGACGGCCTGCAGTCAAGATCCCAAAAAAAGGTTTCTCACCTTTGAGAGTGAAGATGACGGCGTAGATAATGGCGGAGGAGAAACCGTTTTCAACGGGCCCACTTCGGTTGCCGCCACTGACGGCAACTACCGGACCAAGGTGGGCATCAACTGGGCCACTGTCAGTAATGCCGTCAGCTACAATATATACCGCGCCGACAGTGAAGCAGGCCCATTTACGACAAAGATCGGTTCAGTTGCGGCATCGACCCTGGTCAATGTTGATACCAACACGGTCTCCAGCCTGACCCCAGCCACGGTCGCCACAACCGCCACCGGCGGCACCTGCGACGTGCCGGTCTATCAGGCCGTCTACCAGTCCGTGCGGGACATCGGTGACGGAATTTTTCTTCCGGCCGGAGTTCCAGAAGTCACTGAGCACTATGATATCGGCATAGAGATCGGCGGAGTAAATCTTGGCTCTGTTTTATTTAAAGGCGATATGGATACTTGGAACTGGTCCAGGATGTGTTTCGGAACGTGGTGGACCCAGGACAAGATTGTACAGAAAATGAACGCATTTTTGGGTAGCAATGCGCGCTGCTATCCAGTTACGGTCAATAATAAAAAGTATATCAAGATCGTCAGTTCCAATTCAATCCGCCTGACAAACCATTATAATCTGCTCGGCGAGCTTCTTTGGCCTGGGCTGGATTTTTTTGACCAAAGTTCAAATAATAATACGGTCATCAATGTTCAAAGGGTCATGATTGCCTGCAACGACATCACCCCTCCAACCGTGATGCTGACAAGCCCGGCCAGCGGCGCTACGGACATAGCCTTAAACGCGAAGCTCTCCGTGGCCTTCAGCGAACCCATAACCCAGACCACCTTGAACGAGTCGACCTTCACCCTGACTGCCGGGGGTTCTCCGGTGGAAGGGACCGTATCCAATAACGGCATATTCACGCCGTCGAACGAATTGGTCCCCAATACCCAGTACACGGCAACCATCACCGCCGGTGTAACGGACCTTTCGGGGAATCACCTTGCCTCGAATTATGTCTGGTCTTTTACCACCAGCGCTGCCGTATCATACTACTATGTCGATGTCGATGTAACTGAAGGCTCCCATTATTACTACGTGGTCACCGCAGTTGACAAGGACGGCAAGGAGAGCACCATGAGCCCGGTGGAGGAGGGCTTCACCAAGGCCAACGACAACGTGCCGTCCAAGGTTCCCAGTTGTTCGGCATCAGACGGCCTGGCCGGCGGCGTAACCGTGACCTGGGGCGCGGCGGCAAACGCGACCTATTACAAGGTATACCGGATCGACAGCACAGGCCAAATGACCCAGGTGGGCGGGAACATTTCCGGCACGTCCTATACTGATACAACGGTGGGTCCGGGCGTTTTCTCATACAAGGTATCTCCATTTAATACCTATGGTGAAGGCGGAAGCAGCGAAAAGGATGCCGGGTATAGGGCTGTGACAAACCAGGAGTTTTTTGATCTGGTTTACAAGGAAGAAGAGTCTGCGTTGAATAAATCGCCAAAATTGGCAAGCCAATCAACGGGGACTGATAACATAAATGGTGCGATCAGTGGCACCTGCGTGGTAAATATCACTGGTTCGTTATCAAGTGCAACAGTATCGATAACATTTACCAACTATTGTGATATATTTTTGAAACTGAATGGGAGCCAATTGACAAGTATAAATAATCCTTTGGGCAGTAAAACAGGAACAGTAACAGGACAGATAAATGCCACTGGTGTTTATAACGGATATGTAAAATTCAATCTTGGCATCTCAAATGCGGTTGTTACAAGCGGGATCTACACCGTAAGTCAGGATGGCGGAACAACAGAGACAACTATACCCTACAGTTATGTTCCGGCTGATTAACTGAAAAATAAAATTTTGATACTTCTCCCAGGGGGCGCGCCGCGGCGCGCCCCCTGGGTTTATAACTATGATCGGTAATAAGTATCTTTGTTTTTGCAACCGGATTTATAAAAGCCTTTTTATTTCCTGCATTATCATATTCATAATGGCCATGGTTGTGGCCGGATGCCTAAATTTTCATAATGTTATTTTGAATAGAATGAAAATTTTATCTTTTCTTATGTATCCAATAAATCATATGCATCCCTATTTTGATATCATTAGATGCACAAACCGGTGCATATCTCTGGCGGTAAAAAATTCGTATCGGAATTTGTTATGTCAACATGCACAACGTACCAATGCAGGTGTGCCGGATGATGAGGTGAGAAAATATTCATCTTCAAAATTCCTTGAATATTATGATATATGGTGCATGATTATCACATCTGAAGAAAAACCCCTGATGAGGTGTTGATTATGTTTCGCATAAAACTATCCATGACTTTTTTCATCTGTTTTTTTCTATCCCTGGCCGATGCCGAAGTCCAGAAGCTGTCGGTCAATGTCGACAAGGCCAAGCTCGATAAAGGCGAGTTGCAGACCTTCATAATACCGCTCAAAACCGCGGAAGGCCTGGTGAAAAAGCGCGTTATCGGCGTCGTTGTCATCGATGCGCCGCCCTCGAAGGTGTGGAAGGTCCTGGAGGACTGGGAGGCAATGCCTGCCTTTGTGCCCGGACTCGAATATTACAAGGTAGTTCACCGGATTAATAAGGACGATTTCCTCATCGAGGGGGTTGTGAAGGCCGGCCTGATAAAGATACTCTACACCCTCAGGGTCAGGTTTGACCGCGTCAGGTATACCCAGGAATGGAGTTTTATCAGCCCCGGGGAAATCAAGGCATATAAAGAAAAGGGAATATCCCTCAAGGACCCCGCCTGGAACATCAAGAATGTCGAGGGCTTCGAGTATATCGAGCCCTACGGCAACGGCATGCGCACCCTCTATTATTATGCTCCCATCATCGAAGCCAAGGGGGTCCCGGAATGGATCGAGAGGCTCCTGGCCAAGCAGGGCCTGGACGGCTACATGAAGGGAATCAAACAGAAGGCCGAGGGGAAATAGCGCTCCATCACATTCCGCATTAATCTCTTGACAAAATATACCCGTGTTCTATAAATGAACAAATGAAATAAATATTCATTTATTCATTAAAGGGGCGCGGTCCATGAGAAAGAGGGAGAATGTCGAGGCTATCTACGGCGCGGCCATGAAGGTCTTCGCCGAATACGGCTTCAAGAAGGCCACCGTGGAAGAGATCGCCGCCGAACTGGGCATGACCAAGGGGAACCTCTACCTCTACGTCAAAGACAAGCAGGAACTGTATGAAAAATCGGTCCGTCATGCCCTGCTGCGATGGCAGGGACTGGTGCGTCGGGCCATCGATGCCGAGAACGATGTCAAAAAAAAGTTCCTGGTCATGGGAGAAAAGGCCCTGGAATACCTTTCGCAGGACAATGACCTCCGCCGCGTCCTCGTCCGCGACCCGGACATCTTCCCCATGTTTCCGGTTCATGACCCCTACGAGGTCATCAACAGGAACTCCGTGGCCATGATACGCACTATTTTAAAACAGGGAATGGAAAAGGGAGTCTTCCGGAAGGTCAACCTGAAGACGCTGCCGGAAGTGCTCTTTTCAATCTATAAAATGCTGGTGATCCGGACCTATATCGCGCAGGGAGGGAAATCCATGCGGCGCATGTTCGCCGAGACCATGGAAACGGTGGCCCTCGGCATATTCAAGGAGCGGTGACGCCCGGGCATGATTATGCAATCATTATGCTTCAACTTTATTTCCATCAGGAGGTTTCTCATGACGGCAAAAGTAAAATACCTGAGCCCTGAATGGCGCGATGAGGCGGAGAGGCTTCTTACCGCTGAGCTGTCCCCGGAGAAGATGAACCGCATCTCGTCGTCCATGTCCAATATCTACAAAAAGTGTCCCGACGGCAAGGACCGCTTCTTCCACGTTAAATTCGACGGGGGAGCGCTGTCCGCGATAGAAACCGGCGAGGGCAATCCGCCGGAAGCCGAGTTCGTCATCACCGGCGATTACGATATCTTCGCGAAAATATCTCGGGCCGAGCTGGGCGCGCAGAAGGCCCTCATGACGGGAAAGCTCAAGCTCAAGGGGAACATGGTGAAGGCGCTGAAACTTGCCTCGGTGGTGGACCGGCTGAACAAGGTCATCGCCAAAATTGACGCGGAATATTAAGGAGGCGGCCATGACAACGAAACTGAACCCCGGCGATCCCTATTACATTGATTTCCCGAAGCGGATACAGAACATCCAGTCCGAGATGGCGAAGCAGAAGATTGACTGCTACCTCGGCTCGCGCCTCCGCACCCTTTCCTGGACCCTCGACGCCTTCTGCCCCTGGCGGAGCTTCGTCGTGATCCCGGCGGAGGGGATGCCCACTGCCTTCACCTTCGTCATCGACGCGGCCCGCGTGGCAGACGACACCTGGCTCGATGAGGAACACGTCCGCGGCTTCGCCCCCATGGGAGGCCAGGACCAGATCGAGCAGATCGCGGATTTCATCCGCGACCTTCTCCCCGGGGGGAAGGGGAGGGTCGGCATAGAGAGCGGCATGTCCAATTACCTGCCCGAGGGATGGCTCACCCACTACGAGTACGAGCAGTACCGCGACGCACTGTCCGGTTCCGAGCTGGTGAATGCCCACACCATCATCGACGCCCTGGCCCTCATCAAGGACAAGGGCACCATAAACCGGTTCCGCGAGGCATCGCGCATAGTCGACGAGGGGCACCGGGCTGTGCGGGCGGCCATCGGGAAAGGCGGCTGGAAGGGCATGACCGAAACCGAGATCGCAGGCATTGCGGCCCTTGCCATGCGCCGCGCCGGAAGCGAGTGGGAGTGGTCCTTCACCGGCGGAAACGAGATCGCTTGCGGCTACCGCACGGGACTGGCCGGCGGCGCCTGCACCCCGGCGACCCGCAAGAAGCTCGCCGCGGGAGAGCCGCTGATGGTGGACATCCACGCCATGTTCAAGCTGGGCCTGGGAGACCATTCGCACAACTACATCATCGGGTCTGCCACGGACCGTCAGATGTGGCACGCCGATAATTTCCTGAAGATCGTCAAGGCGACCCTCGAGACATACCGCGCGGGCATCACGCCGTCGCAGCTCGCGGAGAAGATGATGGCCCTTGCGGAAGATGGCGGATTTTCCGACTACATGGTGCCCGGGTTCGAGCACGGCATCGGCATGATGGGCGACGAGTGGCGCATCGGTCTCAACGATGGGCCCTTTCCCTACTGGACCAATCCTGACCATGTCTACCGGGAGGACGAGGTCCTCATCTGCGCCATGCAGTACGCCTGTCCCGATGAGAACATCGGGTTCCGGTATGAGAACCCGATAGTTATCGGTAAGGATGGCTGCGAAGCGCTGTCGAAGTACCCTCTGGGAGTCGAGGTGATATCGTAACAAGACCGGTGTCAGAGTAAATGGCAATCCCGTTTACTCTGGCACCGATAACTATCGGTTCGGTGTCAACCCTTCAGTTTCTCGGTGAGGACCTCGTTCACGAGGGCCGGGTTGGCCTTGCCGCCGGTGGCCTTCATGACCGCGCCGACGAGGTAGCCCAGCACCCGGGTCTTGCCGCTCCGGTATTCCGCGACCTGGTCCGGGTGGGACGCGATGACGTTGTCCACCGCCTTTTCGATGGAAGCGCGGTCCGTGATCTGGGCGTGGCCTTCGCTTTCAATGATTTCAATGATCCCTTTCCTGTCCGCAAAGGCCCTGCGGAGGATGTCCTTGCCCTGCCTGCCGCTGATCTCTCCGCTGTCTATCTTCTTTAAAAATTTCGCGAAGTCCTCCGGCGTGACATGGAGCCGGTCGAAATCGTCCTCGTGGGAAAGGAGCTCGGAGAAGAGCCAGTTTGCCAGGTTCCGGGCATTGCCGTAGGAGAGCAGCGCTTTCTCGAAGAATGCCGCGTACGCCGGATTGACCATGAAGAGCCGGGCCTCGGATTCGGTGAAGGAGAATTCGCGCTCGTACCTGTTTTTCCGCTCCAGGGGCATCGGCGGGAGCGCCCTGCGCACAGACTCGATCCATTCGTCCGTTACGGTGAGGGGCAGCAGGTCCGGGTCCGGGAAATAGCGGTAGTCGTGGGACTCCTCCTTGCTCCGCATCAGGGCCGTCTTCTGGGAGCTGTCGTCCCAGAGCCGCGTCTCCTGCTCTATGGGCGTGCCGGCGCGCTTCATCTGCTCGAGGCGGGTTATCTCGTAGGCGAGGGCGCGCTCGATCGCCTTCAGGGAGTTCATGTTCTTGATCTCCACCTTGACGCCCAGCTCGGTGTCCCCCCGTTCTCTCAGGGACACGTTTGCGTCGCACCGGAGGTTTCCTTCTTCCATGTTGCCGTTGCATATCCCCAGGGTCACCAGGATGGCCCTGAGCATCACCATGAATTCGCGGGCTTCGGCCGGCGAAGAGATGTCCGGCTCGGACACGATTTCGATGAGTGGAACGCTGGAGCGGTTGTAGTCGACCGCGCTCGCCTTGGAGCCCCAGATCCCCGGGGCGCCCACGTGCACCAGTTTGCCGGCGTCCTCCTCAACGTGTATCCTGTTGAGGCGTATTTTCCTTGTGGCCTTATCCAGCTCGATTTCCACGACGCCGCCGCTGCAGATGGGCTCCTCGAACTGCGATATCTGGTAGCCCTTGGGCAGGTCCGGGTAGAAATAGTTCTTCCGCGCGAAGAGGGAACGCCCGTTGATAGCGCACCCCATGGCCAGGCCGGCCATGATTGCCATGGACACTGCCTCGCGGTTCAGAACGGGGAGCGCCCCGGGCTGGCCGGAGCATACCGGGCAGGTGTTGCTGTTGGGGTCGCTCCCGAACGAGGTCGGGCATGAGCAGAAAAGCTTGGTCGAGGTGTTCAGCTGGGCGTGTACCTCCAGGCCGATGACGACCTCGTAGTCGCCGCTTCCCGGTTTGCCCGTCCGCGGCTCCTGCTCCCTGGCGGTGCCGGAGATTCCCGCCAGGGGCGGCACCAGGTAGCTCGTGCCCTGCAGCGCCGGCGCGTTGCCGATGAGGGACTCGCGCTCCTTCCATGGCGAGGCCTCGTCCGCGCGGAGGAGCTGCTCCTTGTCAACGGCGTGGCTTGCCGGCGGCAGGTGCTGCGGCGCGCCGTTGATGACCCGGGCATACTCCAGGAAATCGGCAAGCTCGCCCTCGAACTGCTGCTTCTCCGCGCCGGTCACCTCGAAGGACCCGAGGTCTATAAGGCGGTCAATGTTGATGGGGTTTTTCTCTGTCATGGCCGTGACCCTTCTATGGCGTTATCCGGTTGATGTCCCGCGGGAAGAGGCTCGCCTCCCGGATGTTCTTCAGATTCATGATCTTCATGGTGAGGCGTTCCAGCCCCATGCCAAGGCCGCCGTGGGGCGGCATGCCGAAGCGGAAGGCCTCAAGATAATGCCGGAACTCGGCCGGGTTGAAGCCGAGCATCTTCATGTTTTCCTTCAGCATCTCGTAGTCGTGGATCCGCTGGCCGCCGGTGGTTATCTCGATGCCGCGGTACAGCAGGTCGAAGCTCCGGGTGTAGCCGGGAACGCGCTCGTCCGGCATGGTGTACATCGGCCGCTTCTTGACCGGGTAGCCGATGACATACACGAACTGGGACCCCTTCTCCCTCTCAAAATGACTGCAGAGTATCTTTTCCCCTTCCGGCGAGATGTCGCCTTCCTCGAGGCGGCCGCCGGCGGACCGGATGATCTCCAGCGCTTCAAGGTAGTGTATCCGCGGTATCCTGCCGGGGAAGGTGAGTGACGCGCCGCCGTCGTCGAGGAGACCGCCGGTGTTCTTTATCAGCTCGTCGAACAGGTGCCGGAGCAGGCCCTCCTGCATGTCGATCACGTCCTGCTCGTCGCGGATGAAGCCCATCTCGAAGTCCATGCTGATGTACTCGTTCAGGTGGCGGATGGTGTCGTGGTGCTCGGCGCGGAACACCGGGCCCACCTCGAAAACGCGCTCAAGGCCGCTCCCCACCATGATCTGCTTGTAGAACTGCGGCGACTGGGCGAGAAAGGCGGTGCGTCCGAAATAATTGACCTTGAAGATGTTGGTGCCGCCCTCGGTCCCGGAGGAGATGATCTTCGGGCTCTTGATCTCGGTGAAGCTGTTGGCGTGAAGATACCCCGTGAAGAGCCGCACGATCTCCGACTGGAGCCTGAAGGCCCTGAGAATATCGGGATTGCGCAGCGAGATGGTCCTGTTGTCGAGAATGGTCGGCAGGGTGACGTTTCCCGGCGGCTTGTTCAGGGGCACGGGGAGGTTCGCCTCGGCCTTGCCCAGTATCTTCAATGATTCCACTTTTATTTCAATGCTGTCGAAGGGGCTCCGGTCCTCCTTCGTTACTTTTCCGATGACTTCCACCACCGTTTCGAGGCCGATCCGCTCGTCCTGCTTTCCTCCCTCGAGGACAAGCTGGGTGAAGCCGGTGCGGTCGCGGAGCTCGTAGAACTCGATGCCGCCCAGGCTTTTTTTCCGGTGGATCCAGCCGCCTATGGTGACCCGCTTGTTCAGATGGGCGGCGAGACCGCCGCAATAGGCGCGGTCCGCCATCCTGCTTTCGCGGTTCATGTAGGATTTGGAAATGGAGCCGATGAATTCCGGGGTGTAGGCGGTTGCCGTATCCTCTTCGCGGCCGTTTTCTTTTTTTACCGCTGCCCCGGGCAGGGCGTCGTTTTCGAGTATCCTTTCCATGGGGGGCGTGAGAGCGGCGCCACGCTCCTTCTCGAAGGCGCCTGCCATGGCAATGAGCCTGCCGTCATCCAGGGGACGCCCGATGAACTGGAGTCCCGCCGGCATGCCGTGGACCATTCCGGCCGGCACCGACAGGGCCGGCAGCCCGGCCAGGTTGGCGATGACCGTGGTCACGTCGGAAAGGTATATCTTCATCGGGTCGCTCTGGCTCTCTCCCAGGGGAAAGGCGATGTCCGGCGTTGTCGGTATGACGATGGCGTCGAATTTCTGGAGGAGCTTCATCATGTCGTCACGGATATAGGCGCGCACCTTGAGGGCCTTGCGGTAGTACTCGTCGTAGTAGCCGGACGAAAGCACGAAATTGCCGAGGAGGATCCTCTTTTTCACTTCCCGGCCGAAGCCGCGGGACCTGGTGGTGAAGAGCATCTCCTGGTAGTCGCGCTGGCTCCCGCTCCGGTATCCGTATTTCACGCCGTCGTAGCGTGAAAGGTTGGAGGCGGCTTCAGCGCAGGCGATGAAATAGTAGGCAGATATGGCGTAATGGAGCGAGGCCATGGGCGCCTGCTCCACGGTCGCGCCGAGATTCCTCAGTGTCGCGAGGGAATTCTCGAACTGCTCGCGCACGAGGGGAGACACCCCTTCCTGGAAAAGCTCGGGGAGGGCCGCTATGCGGGTCCCCTTCAGGGCGTTGCCGGATATTCCGGCGAAGTCAGGCGGCGATGACAGCGACGTGGAATCGTGGGGGTCGAAGCCGCTGATGACGCGCAGGAGCAGGGAACAGCCGAAGGTGTCCCGTGCCAGGGGCCCGATCTGGTCCAGCGATGACGCGTAGGCCACGAGGCCGTAGCGGGATACCAGGCCGTAGGTCGGCTTGTGACCCGCGATGCCGCAGAAGGCGGCGGGCTGCCGTATAGATCCGCCGGTGTCGCTTCCCAGGGCCAGGGGCACGATCCCCGCCGCCACGGCCGCCGCGGACCCGCCGGAGGACCCGCCCGGCACGCGGCCGATGTCCCAGGGGTTGCGTGTTATCCTGACCGATGAGTTCTCGCAGGTGGAGCCCATGGCGAATTCATCCAGGTTCGTCTTTCCGAAAATGATGCCGCCGCTTTCTTTTATCCGCGCCACGGCGGTGGCGTCATAGGGAGGCATGTATCCTTCAAGGATCGCCGAGGCGCAGGTGGTGGCGGCGCCGCGGGAGTGGATGTTGTCCTTCACCGCGACGGGTATCCCGTCCAGGGGCCCCTTCGGGGCGCCGGACGCCCTGCGCCGGTCGCTTTCCCTGGCCTGGTCCAAGAGGTCCTCCTCCGGGTACACGGAGATGAAGCAGCCCAGCACGGGATCATAGGTCTCATGGAGGGAGAGGCTGTGCCGCACCAGTTCTTCGCAGGAGAGCTCGCGCGTTTCCACCAGGGCTAGTATCTCTTCAGAGGTTTTTCCGGTGAGGTCGGTCATGTGTTGTTCCCGTTTGCCAATAATCTTAACAGTCCGCTGTTATCCGGCAGGCTGTTAAACAAAGGTAAAGTAATTATTTTGTCGTTATACTGTCAATAGCTGTTTCATTGATGTCGTGATTTATTGTTGTTATTTTACACAGGCTTAACATTTCCCCTCGCAATATGCAGCGGCACTTACAAAAACACACGGACGGGTAAGATGGTTGACTAAATGCCGAGGATGATGCACTGGTGCCTGTGATGAATGGGAACGTCAACATCTGCCGTCCCGGCTACGGCGCGTCATGCTCCCTCTGCTGCGGCAGCCATAATTACCGAGCTTCCCGGGAGGAATGTGAAGCGCTGTTTGTCCGCCGCGCCATGATCAGGAAGGCGTACAGCAGGGATTTCCTGGTCAGAAAAATGAACGCCTGCCGGAGCGCTATGACCGGTTCTTATTACATCGATCCTTCCAATGCGCTTTTTGATATTTCCATTCCGGCGATCTTCCCGGATTGTCCCCGGTGTCCCTTCGTCGGATTTATCAGCAGGGAAAGAATCACCAGGTGCCTTCTCGGCCCCGAAGAGGGACAGCCGGGCCTTCGTCATGAATGCTTTCTCAATTACCGGGGAAAGATTTTTACCTGCACGGCCCGGGAAGGCCTTGCCGATGAAGAGGTCCTGTATGCCGCGCGTCTTGCCCGGGACTGGTTCTATTACAGCATCCTCATCCACGAGCCGGATCTGCTCCGCCGCACCATGAAAAATTTTCCCGTGCCGGAAAAGCTGCAGCCGGCGCAGCGCGAGAATCTATGGGAGGAACTGGAGGAGCGTATCGCCGCGCGGCGGGACCTCCACGCGGTCCACGGGTATTTTTCGTAGAAGACGCGGTCATGTGACCGTGTCTTCCTATGAAAGCTTGAAATACTCGATCCCTTCCTTAAGGGTTTCCGCCATCTGTTCGATCCCCTTCAGGTTGGCCGTCATCTGCTCGGTGCCCGCGGCAATGGACTGGGTCAGCTCGTTGATGCGGGTGATGGACCTGACGATTTCATCCATGGCCCTCTTCTGCTCGTCCGTGGCAATCCGGATCTGGTCTGAGCGGCCCTGGGCAGCATCGCCCTCGGATCTCACGGAATCTTTTATTTCCACCTGGTGCCTGACGTTTTCCGTGAGGTTGCCCATCCTGCCGGTGATGGTGGCGACGCCCTCGATGATGGCGCCGATGTTCCGGGTGGTCTGGCCGATGTATACCATCCCGCTCTGGATCTGTTCCGTGTTGGCCTTGATGAGGCGGTCGATCTCCTTGATGCTGGTGGCGGTCTGGTCCGCGAGCTTCGATATTTCGTCCGCGACGACGGCGAAGCCCCGGCCCGCGTCGCCGGCCCGCGCCGCCTCGATGGCGGCGTTCAAAGAGAGAAGGTTGATCCGCTCGGAAATGTCGTTGATGATCTTGACGATGCCGGTCATCTCCTCCGAGCTCTGGATTATCCTGGTCATGGCGCTGTTCATGCCGGTCATGGACTGTTCGCCCTCCCGCGCCTTGAGGGATATCTGCGTTGAGACGTCTGCCGCCTCCCGGATCATCGCCGAGGTCTCGTTGATGCTGCGGTCGAGGTCCCTGATCTGCGAAAGGAGGAGGGTGATCCCCTCGTACTGCCGCTGGGTATCGTCGGCGATCTTGTCGATGCCCGCCGACACCTCTTCGGCCGTGGCGGTCACCTCTTCCGCTGTCGACGCCTGGTGCTGGGCGTTCGCCGAGAAGGACTCGGCCGTGGCCGACATTTCCAGGGACGCGCTGGCTAGGTCGCCGGACACGCCCTGGGTGCTCGCCACTACGCCCCGGAGTTCGCCGAGGAAGGAGCTCATGGTGAGGAGGATATTTCCCGGTTCGTCCGTGGAATAGCTGATGACGTTCTGGCGGAGGTTGCCGCGGCCGGTTTCCTCTATGACGGCGCGGCATTCCTCGAGGGGCGCCAGGCGGTAGGTGATGAGGCGGTAAATGCCGAATCCGATGGCGACGAGCATGACGGCGGCGAAGCCGACCATGACGAGCACGATGGTTTTGCAGAGCCCGTCAATCTCGGCGCGGCTGGTTATGTAGGCCACCTTGAAGCTGTAGGCCCTGTTCTTCGATCCACAGGCGATCATGCGGTCTCCGCCTGTGCCGTCCCTGAAATCAAAGCACCCTTCGTCGGCCGCGAGGACGCGCGGCCCCCAGGGGAATTCCGACGCCTTCTTGAAAACCATTGACTCGTCCGGGTGGGCGATTATGGTCCCGTCGCCGTCGATGATGACCGCATACCGGCCGTTCCCCCGCGCTTCGCTCACGGCATCCCTGAGTCCGGCCTGCAGGCGCGACCTGTCGTTACTATCGCTGTCGTATACGGCGGCGGCGCGGCCGTTGATGAGGGAAACGGCGATATTCATCTGTTCAAGGCGGCTCCCGTACACCGTTTTGTCTATTATGACATAGGCGACGGGAACAACGAGGCCGCAGAACACGGCGATAAAGGATATGATGACCAGCGCGAGGGACGTGCTCATGCGGCTCTTCAGCTTCTCCTCTCCTTCGGCCACGCGGGAGAAGATCCCGGTGCGGGCTATCGCCCTCGTGTTGAAATCTATCGCCAGGTAATAGGTGCATGACATGGCGATGGCGTTTATGAAGAAGAGGGACATGATGATGACAATGGCCTTCAGGGTCGGGTTGAACAGGAGCGCCACCAGGAGCATGCCGGCGGGCATGAGGATGCACCAGGATATGAGCGCCTCCAGGCACCGCCGCCGGGAAAGCGAGAAGAAGGTCTTCTTGGCAAGGTAGAACTCCTTGTCGGTGACCTCCCGCGATTCCAGGACAGCGTTGAAATAGAGTAAAATCGGCGAGAAGAGCTTCCGGTAGCTCATGACCGTTACGGTGCATGCGGCGCCAATGAGAAGAAGGATGGCGGAAAAATATACAATCGTCTGCGTCCCGCTGATATCGATCATGAAATAGGACATCAGGGCGGTAAAGGGGATAATGACAGTGTAGGCTATGAAGTCCGTTGTCAGGAAAACACGCCGCGGCAGACCCAGAAGCAGGTTCCGGTCATATTGCTGTTCCATATCATGCCCCCATGATCGGTTTGGTATGGTTATTATATAAGGAGCATCCCGGCCGGTTGTCAACTAAAAATGACTGGGTTAAACCTGGAGGGGTCGCGGCAGTGCCCTGCAGGTCCCGCCCCGACGGTCTGAAATGCTCTTGACTTCCGCCCCCGCACCGTGATTATTTCATATAATTCACAACAGGCGGGGTTTCCATGGCAAAACCGGAATTGAAGCTGCAGACAACCACCTTCTGGGACTATCCCTCCCAGCAGTACAACCGCAAGATGGAACATCACAAGGAATACCAGGGGGCGACGCCGGCCTATATCATCTGGAACCTGCTCATGCGCTACACGAAGCCGAAGGACCTGGTGGTGGACCCCATGTGCGGGAGCGGCACCACCATCGAGGTGGCCCGGGAGCTGGGCCGCCGCGTCCTCGGCTATGACCTGGCGCCCATCCGCGACGACATATTTAGGGCCGACGCCAGGAAGCTCCCCCTGGAGAACGAAAAGGCCGACTTCGTCTTCGTTGACCCGCCCTATTCAAACCACATCCGCTACAGCGGCCTGCCGGAATGCATAGGCGAGCTTTCCGCCAGGGGGGAGGAATATTTCATGGCCATGGACGGCGTGATCCGGGAGATTGACCGTATCCTCAGGCCCGACCGCTTCATGGCCCTCTATGTGTCGGATTCCTTCGAGAAGGGGAGGCCTTTCATGCCCATCGGGTTCAGGCTCTTTTCCGTCATGGAGAAGTATTTCGAGGCCGCGGACATCGTCGCGGTGAAGCGCTACAACGCGAAGCTCCAGAAGCGGAGCTGGCACACCGCCGCCATCGAGCACAACTATTTCCTGCGCGGATTCAACTATCTCTTCATCATGCGCAAGGCCCTGAAGGGGGGGAAACACGCCGACCGCCGCAGCCGCGATGAAGTCCGAACGTTGATTGATTCGTATTGATCCGTGCGCGCCGTTGCGCAGGGGTTCACTCCTCCCTGGTCACGACCCCCCGGGAGGTGAAGGATATACCCTGCTGCCCGCCGGTGCCGATCATGATCGATTCAATGACCGGGGCGCTCACCGGCCTGGAGGAGCGCCAGGCTACGATGAAATTGGCGCCTGGACCGCCCTTGATGTCCGATTCCCTGACCAGGTACTGGACCGATTCCATCGGCTTCAGAATCTGCTTCCCCTCCAGGTAGCGCTTGAGGATCTTCCCCGCCGTATCATAATAATCGACGCGCTCCAGGGTTATGGAATTACGGGTGTCGGTGTTCCTGACACTCAGGGTGACGGCAAGGTTGAACTCGCGTTCCCTGTCGCCGTGGTATATCGACGAGTACACCGGTACGTACACGGTCTGCCATGCCACGGCCTTTATCTTCGACTCGGAAACGGTGGCCGTGCCCGCGGTCAGGACCGCTGCCGCCGCGAACGGCATGAGCCATTTATTCAATTTCATCATTCGCCTCCTGGTTCTTCGCAGGTCCGTCCGCCATGGGCCGCATCGGGGTTCACCATCTCTTCAAAAAGCTTCCTGCTCGCGCACTGGCCGATGACCGCCACGGCGTCATCCTGCTGAAAAGTAAAATCAAAGCCGGGGTTCGGCGTAAATTGCTTGTTCCGGTACACCCCCACCACGGTAGCCCCCGTGGCGGTGCGTATCTTCAGGGCGGCGATGGACTTCCCGATGGCGGGACTGGCGGGCCCCACGGTGATCCATTCCATCTCCAGCAGGTAGGGAACGTTTTTCAGGTCCGCCAGGAGGTCCCCGTCCACGTCCTGTCCCGGGTAATAATTCTGGCGGCGCATGTCGTCCGCGTATTTCTGGATCGAGAGGGCCGGGATGTCAAGGTGGAGGAGCGCTTGACGCAGTATTTCCAGGCTTGCCTCGAATTCCGGCTGGACCACTTCATGGACATTCAGGGCACGCAGTTCCTTCATTTCCTCCAGGCTGTTGCTGCGGGCGACGATGTTGAGCGTCGGGTTCGCCCGTGAGGTTATCCCCACGATCTCCCGGGCCACCATGATGGAGGGGACGGTGATGATCAGAAGGCGGGCCTGGCCGGCGCCCGCCGCCGCCAGGATCGGCTCCTGGCACGCGTCGCCGTAGATGACCGGGAACCCGCTGTTTTTCGCCGCCTCGAACCTGCCGTGGTCCTGTTCCAGGATCACGAAGCTGAATCCCAGGCGGTGCAGGATGGTTGCGATGGCGGACCCGACGCGGCCGCCCCCGGCGATGATGACATGGTCCCGCAGGCCTTCCCGGGGAATGTTGTCGATCAGGAACCGCTCCTTCCTGAAAATCCTGTTCTTCAGGGAATAGAGGGGCGATGTCATCATCGTCAGCAGGGGGGAGAGAAGCATGGTGACCACCGAGGTCGTGAGCACCATGGAATAGGTCTCATTGGTCAGCACCTTCCCTCCGAGGCCGAGGCGGGCCAGCACGAAGGAGAACTCCCCGACCTGTGAAAGGCCGAGTCCCACCGCGATGGGGATGACATTGAAGTAGCCGAAGGCCCGCGAGAGCAGGGCGAAGATGATGAATTTCCCGGCCATGATCAGGCCGGCGAGAACGGCCACCGTGCCGTAGTGGTTGAACAGGTACGACGGGTCGATGAGCATTCCCACTGAAGTGAAGAAGATCAGGCCGAAGATGTCCCGCAGGGGGATGATGTCATGGAGGGCCTTGTGGCCGTAGTCCGACCTGTTCAGCACCAGGCCCGTCACAAAGGCGCCCAGGGCGAAGGAGAGCCCCAGCCGGTAGGTGGCATAGCCGGTGCCGAGGCCCAGGGCCGCCACGGACAGAAGGAAGAGCTCCGGCGAGTTGAGCCGGGCAATCTGCTTCAGGATAAACGGAATGATGCGGGTCCCCGCTATCATGACCGCGGCCAGGACCAGCACGCCCTTCAGGAGCGTAAGGCCGAGCAGGGGGAGGCTCCCGCCGATGTTGTCCAACTGCGGCACGATGACCATCATCGGCACCGCCACCAGGTCCTGGACGATGAGTATGCCGATCATGACTCTGCTGGACAGGGTCCCTATGAGCCCCCGGCTCATGAGGGTCTTGATGACGATCATGGTGCTGGAGAGGGATATGACGGCGCCCAGGAGGATCGACGCGTTCCAGGGGAGCCCCAGCCAGAGGCCGATCCCGATACCGTAGGCGATCGACAGCAGGACCTGCAGCGGCGTCCCGATAAGGGCGATGGCGCGGACTTCACGGATTTCCCTGAAGGAGAGCTCGAGGCCGATGGAGAAAAGGAGGAGACCGACGCCGATTTCCGCCAGGAGCTCGATCTGGCGCGCGTTGGTCACGGTGACGCCTCCGGTGAAGGGGCCGATGATGATGCCGGCGACGATGTAGCCCACGAGGAGGGGCAGCTTCAGCCGGTGCGCTGTGTACGCCGCAATGAGACCTGCGATGATTATGATGATGATGTCTTCAGCGATTCCCACTCGCAGTTCTCTCCTTCAGGGTGCTGCCGGATCTGTTCATCATGCAGAATGGTGGAGGGCTTGCGGCGGCCTGTCAAATCAATTTTCCGAGGCGGCGGCCCGGGTCCCCGTCAGGATCGTTCGCGGTAGCGGGCAAGGGCCGCGGCCAGGTCCTCACGGACCATGCGGGCCAGCGCCTCGGGGGCCAGCACGCGGGCGTCGGCGCCCCACGCCAGGACCCACCGCTTCACCTCGAAGAGGGAATTAGTGGTGAAGGAAAGGACAACGGACCCGTCCCCGCTCCTGGTCACGGTCTGGCCGCTGTGCCAGGTGCGCTCCTCCACGTAAGGGGCCTGCGCCGGGGAGAACTCGATCTTCACCGCGTGCTCTTCGTCTTCGGTCATGATGCCGAAATGCGATCCCAGGTATTTCTGGAAATCGAAGTCCTCCGGCACGGTGAAGGTCTCGGCAGTGATCTCGGCGCTCCTGATGCGGGACATGGCGAAGCGCACCACGGCTTTCCTGACGCTGCAGTGGCCCACCAGGTACCATTCGCCCCGGTAGTTCACCATGTGATACGGCGCGACCTTCCGGCGCGTCGTTTCGCCGCCCGCCTTCTGGTGGGTTATATCGACCCGCCGGGCGGTGCGGAGCCCGTCAGCCACGGTTTCCCATATGGCGGGGTCGATGGCGGTGAAGCTTTCCTGGAGAAAGGTGAATCGGTTGTCTATCCAGCCGGGCCGCACGGTGATGCTGTCCGGCAGGTACGACCGTATCTTCTCGAACACCGACGAGAGCTTGTCATAGAGGGGCGTGTTGGCGTACTGCTCAAGGGCCCTCTCCGCTATGCAGATGGCGAAGAGATCGCTTTCGCGGATGGCGATGCCGGGGAGGCGGTAGTTCTTCTCCGTGTAGTAGAAGCCGCGCTTCTCCTTGTCGTAATCGATGGGGGCGTCGAGCATGTCCCGCATGAAGTCAATGTCGCGGAGGATGGTGCGCGGGCTTATCTCGTACTCCCGTGCGAGGCTGGTGCTGTTGGGATACGCGCCTGACTGGAGCTTTTTGTCGATGAACAGAAGCCTGCCGAACTGCGGCTTGAACTTGGCCATGGCTGAACCCTCGATGCTGTAATTTCGCGGAAGATGATCATGTGCTCCTCTGCTTGTACAGAGGCGCGGGGCGCCTGTCAACCGGATTTTGAAGGCGGGTATGATGTGAAGGCGGCCGTGTAACCCGGGGGCGGTGAATGATCATGGCAGCGTCGGCCGGTTTTGCCCTTAACGGGTGAGAAATAGAAACGGAATCGCCTCTTCCATCAGGAAAAAATTGTTCCTGTTGTTTTTGATGATGAGCCTGCATTCATCCACGTCAACCTCGAAGCCCTTGATTTCGAACCAGAGAGACAATTCCTCCGCTGATGAGCTTTTTATCATCTGTTTGAACTCCCTGGAAAGGACCCTGTCGGCGGGCATGGCCTGAATGAAGTCTATGTACTGTGCCATTGCTCCCTCCCCTTGTTTATTTCTGTCTGTAAGAAAGGCGCATCATTATCATTAATAGGCTTGTGGCGAAGCAGTCATTGCGACGGATCCCGGCATTCCGGGATGAGGAGAAATCTTGACAGGATTTGATGCAGCAAGATTTCCCACCCCGCAAGCGTAGTTCGAAATGACAAATCCAGAATAGCGCTCTATGTAATATAATCTCATGGGTAATAGTTATAAATAGGGAGGAACCCCTATTTTTAAACGATAAATACACCTACTGTCCCATAGGTTTTTCCCCTATATAATAGAAGAACCCGGTTGAAGGCGGCCAGCCCTCCCCGCCGCCGGTTGCATGTCCCCGGCCCCTGCTGACTGATGGTTCTCCGCCGGGGATCCTGCGGTAATGCAATCCGTGATGCTTGAGGTAAGTAAAATTCCTATGCGCAAGTAGGATGTCCCGCCTATTGCCGTTTGGAGATAACGGGATGATATTACATACCGGGAGGGGAGAAAGGAGATGGAAGGGTGCACGGGATAAAATTCGCGACCTGGCTTATTTGCTGAGGAGATGTCTTGAATGGACGGCGCTGAAAAAGCATACGGGTATCTGCGGTCTTTCTTCAGGTCCTTCTATATTTTTACCGAGGGGGTGGCGTTTCTGGTGCTGTCCCCCACGGCCATGGTCGTTGTCGTGCTGGTCATCAATCTCCAGCAGAGGGACCTCCTGGTTTTTTTCATGATTGCGGCCCTGGTCATGGCGCTGTCCTTCGTCATATCGGTCATATCGTCGCGGAAAAAAGCCCGGCCTATCCTTAATTATTTCAGTTCAGTCCTGCGGGGCGAACAGGTATCCGATGAGGACTATGCCGCCGCTTACGACCGGTACCAGAAACTCCCGAAGCTCCACGCCATCGATACCATGGTCCGGTGGGTCCTCACGGTCAGCTCCATCATCGTCATCCTTAATATAACGTCCCATCCTTCATTCACAGACACCTTCAACATGGGGATGCTGCTGGTCATCAACACCATTGCGTCGGGGATTATCTTTTACCTTGTCCCCGAGTATCTCCTGAACCGTATAGCCAGGTTCGGACTTTTTTCCCGGATTTCGGGTTCGGTCTTTGACGCGAAAAGCAGGATGGGACGGTACCTGTCCATTTCCGTCATCACCATCATGGCCTTCCTCGGCATCATCATGGTCACGGTGGTCTATAACCTTTCGTATTACCAGCTGAAGGAGTCGTATCTTGACAAGATGGACATCGTCGCCGGGACCGCCGTCAGGGAGATGGACGATTATCTCGCTGAAGTCGGGAAAAGCCGGGACGGGAAAGACGTGCGGAGGGCGATCGGCTCGGAGCCGTTTCGGGCCCGCGTGCTGAAGAACATCGAGACGGGCAAAACCGGCACCATCACCATCGCGGACAGGGACTTCGCCGTCCTCACCCAAAGCGGGTCGCGGCTGGATATCAATGGAGCGTTTGTGGAACGCTACGGCGGGGAGATACTCGGTGCCGGCACGGTCCACCACCTGCGCTTTGACGACGGAAAAAACTGGCGCTATATGGCGGTCCGCCGGTCTCTGAAAAACAGGGTCTTTGTCTTTTCGAGCATCTACGAATCCGAGATAGAAGAAAGGATCTTCCAGACCACGATTTTCATGCTGGCGTTCCTCCTCGCGGGCATACTCATGATGGGAGGGGTCACCTATTTCATCATTACGCAGCGCATAGCCCCGCTGTCGCAGGTGAAGGAGGCCGTCACCAAACTGGCCAGCGGCGAGATCTCGCAGAACCTGGTGATAACGACCTTCGACGAGGTCGGCGAGATCGTGTTTAACATAGACAAGCTCCTTGTCATCCTGCGCGAAATCATCAGGAGCATCAAGACCACTTCCATCGATCTGGCAAGCTCGTCCGAGCAGATGTCGAATTCGACCTCGGTCTTCTCCAATAACGCCCAGAACCAGGCGTCGAACTCGGAGGAGATCACGGCGACCGTCGAACAGGTGTCGGCGGGCATCGACAGCATTTCCAGCGCCGCCCAGTACCAGTACATGAACCTGAACGAGCTTATCCTGAAGATGGAGCGGCTTTCACGCATCATCGACGAGATGAACGTGAAAACAAGGGAGACCCTGGAACAGACATACCGGATCACGCGCCGGGCCGAGGGCGGTGAAAAGGCCCTGATGAACATGCAGGCCACGATGAACAACATCATCGCCAGTTCCGGCCAGATGACTAACGTGGTCGAAATAATCAACGGCATATCCGACCAGATCAATCTCCTCTCGCTGAACGCGGCCATCGAGGCCGCCCGCGCCGGGACCGCGGGGAGGGGGTTCGCCGTCGTCGCCGATGAGATCTCGAAGCTCGCTGAAATGACGTCGAAAAGCATCATGGACATCGACCGCCTGATCAAGAACAATACGGCCGACGTCGAAACGGGGATGGCGAACGTCGCGACCACGATCAACCTTATCAGCGAGATCATCACGGGCGTCAATTCGATAGACACCTTAATGAACCAGGTCGCGGAATTCATGAACAGCCAGAACGCCACCAACGCTGAGGTGAATTCGGCCGCCCATGAGATACGGGACCGGTCCGAGGAGATTAAAACGGCGTCGCAGGAGCAGAAGAACGCCAATTACGAGATCGTCAAGGCCATAACGGCCATCAATGAACTGTCCCAGTCGAATGCCTCTGAAACCCAGGAGCTTTCGGCAAGCGCGACCAACCTGTCGAGCCTTGCTGAAAAATTAAAAGAGGCCGTAAATTATTTCAACATAGAACATGCGTGACCGGTCTCCCCCGGGAAACCCCACGCGCTATCATTGCAACGGGTGTTAACAGACATGACAGTTACTTCTGAAATACAAGGAATGGGCATTTACATTCCGAAGAGAAAAATCACCAATGATGACGTGCTGCTGATGATGAGGCGGAAAAGCGAACCGTACCTGAACGCGAAGGACCTTGACGATATCCTGGCCCTTGCCAGGGAGCGCCTCGCCAAGGCGGGAAATGTCACCCGCTACTGGTGCGATGAGGATGAATACTGCACGGACATTGCATACCGGGCTTCGCTCGCGGCCCTGGAAGACGCGGGGCTCGAGGCGGGAGACCTCGATCTTATCATATTCACCGGCATGTCCAAGGCCTTTGTGGAGCCCGCCACGGCCCATGTGCTCCGCCACAAGCTGCAGGCCCTCAACGCGAACGTGATCGACACGCAGGACGCGTGCACCAGCTTCATAAAATCGATCGAGATAGGCCATGCCCTGATCCGTTCGGGCCAGTACCGCCGTATCCTGGTCGCGGCGGGAGAGCGGACCTTCGACTGGGCCGACATGGTCTGCAAGACCAGGGACGAACTGGCGTGGAAGTTCGGCTCCCTTACCATCGGCGACGGAGCAGGCGCGGTCATCCTCGGGGCGACCGGCGATATGAACTATGCCGGCGACGGAAACCACATGAAATTCTCCTACGAGCTGTCGGACGGCCAGTACCATCTCTGCACCATCGGCCTCAACTATACCCTGGGCGAGCGGTACAAGCTGTACACGCACACCCCGGACCTTTTCAAGTCGGCATACGTGGTTACGCGGGACTGCGTGAAAAATTACTTCCATGAAATTAACAGCACCGGGGTCATCTACGATAATCTTTTTTTCCATGATGTGGGAAAGCTCGCCCGGGATTCGATACTGTCGTTCCTCGCTGATTCTTCCATCACGGTACGCTATCCGGAGTCAGGTTTTTACGCGGAATACGGCAACGTGGCGTCGGTCAGCCTTCCCCTTTCCATGTGGCGGGCCAGGGAAAAGGGGTATTTCAAGAAGGGGAACCTGGCCCTGTGCATCATCCCGGCGTCGGGCACCCAGTGCGGTATTTTTTCGTTAAGATATTGATCAGGGAGGGTTGTTTTTTTATTTGTCGCATTCCAGCAGATAATCGCCAACGATGGGGCTGTCCAAGTGGCCTCCGAATCTACCGGATGGGACCGTGCCGGTCATACTGACCGGAACGGCCCCGCCCCCCGCCGGCAGACGGCGGTGATCCGGGATGGCCTCATCGTTATTCTTTACGGATGCCGCGGCAGGCCGCTTGGATGATAAAGAGTTTACTGACCGTAAACTTCCAAAAAGTATTATGCCGGTTTGGGGGATATTGCCTATTATCATTATTTTCAAATTTTGCTATTATTAATTATACTACAATTTACCGGAGGATTGTATGGGGACCTATATAGACTTCATGGAACTGATGCCCCGGAACATGGCTCTCGCGCAGGAGTTCATCAAGAACCTGAAACGCTTTTCAGCAGATGAGCTGTCCGCGTGGTTCCGCAGCAAAGGCTTTACGGTGACCGGCGCCGAGTGCGGCTCCATCCTGGCGAACGCCAGGTCAAAACATCGTGATGCCCCGGTCATGTGGGCCTATTAGAAGTCACGGTCGGCAAACACGCTGTTGCGTGATTCCTGGGACAGCTGTTCTCCGCCTCAAGTTCGCTACTGTATTATAACGAAGAGCCCCTCCCGGCCGGGTTTCATCCCGGCTTTGCCTGTCAGGGCTTCCCGTGAAGCCCGCCGGAGAGGATTGTTCCCGCATAATCAGGAATAAAACCCGCACCATGGATGAGAAAGGACCCCGCGCAACAACAAGGGATAAAAGAGAGACATGCAAAAATATCGAAAAACAGCCGTTATAGTTCTTGAGCAATGCGACCTGGTGCGTTACAGTTGTCCCGCCCATGGGCGCATCGCGAGCAGGCTCGCCGCCGGGACGATCAGCGTACCGTGCGGCTTCGCCGGCCTGACCGTGAACAGCAAAGACACGTATCTCCATGCCGGTGTATCGATTATATGATGATGCCCTGTAGAACCATCGTTCTCATTTCATGCATCTTGTTTGCCGGTCTCGCCTATGCCGACGAGTGCACCGTGCGGATCGCGTCGCCCCGCCAGGCCCATGAGCTGCCCCGGCTTTGGTGCTTCAGCGCCCGGGATGACCTTGACAACAGGGAACTCGTCGGCATCAGGAAGGGCGGCGCGCTCCTTTCCCCCTATGACAACTGGCCCGATAATCCCGATTACCGGGACTATGAGGGCAATGCCTGGTACGGCATGGAACTGTATATCCCCCGGGGTTCGGACGATTACGCGGTGTTTCTTCCATGGCAGAGCAGGGGCACGCAGGTTTATTTCAACGGGAAGCTGATATTCGAGACAAGGCCCTTCGACGGGAACGGCATGTCGCCGCCCATCGCGGGAAAGCCGGCCCTTGTTCCGGTCATCAGGTCTTCGATCGTCGCGGGCGCAAACAGCCTGGTCCTCAGGACCGGCAGCCTGAACAACCTCGGCGGCTATTGCTATCCCATCTTTTTCGGTGGCTACAAGGCGGTGCAGCAGAAGTGGAACCTGTTCATACTATGGAACAGCTTCCTGTCTTCCATCAATATTTTCCTTTTTATCTATTTCATCATCACCTTCCTGAACAGGAAAAAGGAAAAGTACTATCTCCATTTCTCGCTTCTCGCGCTGTCCCTGGGGATATGGATCATGGGGTACGACGGGATACTGTTCTTCATTCTCGACAACCAGATAGCCTTTATCATTGCGACCTATTTCGCGTCGATCGTGGCGTCATTGTCCTTCCTGAATTTTATCACGCATTTTTTTAACATACGCAAAGGGGAGCAGCTTTTTGCCAATGGCCTGATGGTCCTGCATGCGCTGCTCATGGCGTCGATATTGCTCGAGGTTCTCGTCAGCGGGAAAAGCCATCTGTACCAGAAATACCTGTACGGGCCCTTCATGATGACCGTCGTCATCGTGGTCGTCTTCTGCATGTATCTGTGCATGCGCGCCGTCAGGGACAGGCAGCCCTATTCCAGGAGGATCCTCCTGGGGGTGTCGGTGTATACCGCCGCCTTCCTGCTGAGCATCCCGATATTCTTCAACCAGTTCGCTTCGGACCCGTTCCTGATCGTGGGCTTTTTCATCATGACCATAGTGTTCGCGACCGTGCTCGCGTCGCGGTTCGCCCAGGTGCATAACGACCTGGAAAAGCTGAACATCAGCCTCGTCGAGATCAACCATGAGAAAGACCGGGCCATAGACAGCCTCAATATCTACAAGTATATCGTGTCGGAGTCGAGGGACCACATGGCGTTCATCGATGCCGGGGGGAGGTTCATCGAGGTGAATAACGCCCTGCTGAAGGCCTATGGCCGGAAGCGCAGGGACGTCATCAACCGGACGGTGGGTGACATTTTCGGCGCCGGGGAGTACGAAGCGTCGCTCCGGGAGCATTTCGAAGCGTGCTTTTCCGGCGACCCGGTCGTGTTCGAGCGGTGGCAGGAATTCCCCCGGGCGGGCAGGAGGTACATGATAACGTCGCTGCTCCCCTACCGGACCGGGTCGGACCAGAAACCGGGCATCGTCTATTATTCCATCGACATAACCGACCGGATCATGTTTGAACAGGAGCTGGTCAAGATATCTGAAAACGAGCGGAACGCCATCGGCATCGAGCTGCATGACAACCTGGCACAGAAGCTCTTCGGCATCGCCCTGAAAAGCAGCGTCCTGGCGGGTGACTTGGAGAATAAGCCGAAGGAATCCGCCCTCGAGATAGAAGGCCTCATCAACGAGGCGATCGCCTACGTGCGGAACATCGCCAAGAGCCTTTCGAGGATAGATTTCATCGACGGCGGATTCGCCTCGCTGCTTCAGGAGCTGAAAAAGCTCATGGAGCGGAGGTACAGCGTGACGCTGCACATCGAAATCAACTGCGACATCGACATCATAAACAGGATGTATTACTCGCAGATATACTATATCATGCAGGAGGCCGTCATCAACGCGGTCAAGCACTCGGGCGCCAATGCCATACAGGTGGGGGTGCACCGCACGGGAGACGAGATACAGCTGCTCATAAAGGACGACGGGGTGGGGATCCCCGACAGGGAGGACGGGGGCCGGGGCATAGGATTGAAAATCATGAAATACCGCGCGCGGATGATCGGGTCGTCCCTCAGCGTCCGGAGGGGGCATGATGGGGGGACCGAGGTTGTCTGCACGATACCCGCGGTGAGCGGGAACTGACAGAATCGACCGGGAACGGGAGGGGTGCGATGACGGGATTGAAGAAAAAGGCCAGGATCTACATTGTTGACGACCACCGGATCGTCCTGGACGGCCTTGAGTCTCTGCTTAACCGCGAGGATGACATGGAGGTCTGCGGCGTGTCCGAGGACGCCGCGGACGCCATATCCAATTTCGAAAAAGCGGAGCCCGATGTGGCCGTCATAGACATCGGCCTCAGGAAAAGCATCAACGGCATCGAGCTGACCAGGGCGATACACACCCGCTATCCCGATATCAAGTGCCTGGTGCTTTCGCAGAGCGACGAGGAGATATATTCTGAACGGGCCATCAGGGCCGGCGCCATGGGCTACGTCATGAAATCCGAGGCGACGAAAACCCTCGTGTGCGCCATACGTCAGATCATGAAGGGCGGCATCTACCTGAGCGAGAACATGAAGTCGAAGATCCTGATGAACGTGCTGCAGAACCGCCAGGGTAAGACCGGGCCCCTGGACATGCTCTCGGACCGGGAGCTGGAGATTTTCATGCTCATGGGCGAAGGCTACAAGGCCTCGGACATAGCGAAAAAGCTCCAGGTGAGCGTGAAAACGATCGACACCCACCGGTTCCACATCAAGGAAAAGTTCAATTTGAAAAGCGTGTCCGACGTGATGAAATACGCCATCGAATGGTCGAAGTCTAATTGAGGAGGATTTCAGCCAGCGGCGGCGGGTTTAAAGCCGCCCCTGGCGGGTGGCACCGGTTTCATCATTCGGTGTAAAGCCTGTTCAGCGCATCCCCGTATTTTTTCATGACCTCGGCGCGGACCACCTTGAGTGTCTGGGTCAGCATGCCGTTTTCCAGGGTGAAGTCTTGGTCCGTTATGATATACTTTTTCGGTATCTCGTAGCCGGCGAAGGATTTTTTCAGGTGGTCGTTCACCTCGATGATCAGGAAATCCTTGAATTCATTGTCGTTGACGAGGTCGGCCGGGCTCACTGACGCCCATTTCGCCGTGTGGTGGTCCTTGCGGATTGTTTCGAAATCGGGGACGATGATCCCGACGTTGTATTCCTTCCCGTCGCCGTAGACGAAGGCGTTCGCCACGTGGGGCACCAGCTTCATGTCGATCTCGATCGATTCGGGATGCACGTACTTGCCGTTGGAGAGCTTGTACTCGTCCTTGTACCGGCCGGTCACGTAGAGGAAGCCGTCACCGTCAAAGCGGCCCAGGTCGCCGGTCCTGATGCCCGGGAACCCGTTCCAGGTGTCATCGGTCATGATGGCGGCGGTCTGCTCCGGCTTGTTGAGGTAGCCCATCATCACGTGGGCGCCGTAGGCGAGGATCTCGCCGTCGGGTGAATCCTCCCCGATGCGGGACTTGTCGAGCTTCACGAACATGTCCATGACCGGCTTCCCGACGCTGCCGATCCGGTTGCCGTGCATCGGCGAGTTCATCGTTATGGCCGGGGACGTCTCGGAAAGACCGTAGCAGTCGTATATGTCGATGCCGATGTCCTTGAAGAAAAGGGCGATGTCAAGGTTCATGACGGCGCTTGCGGTCAGGGAGCCGATGAGCCTGCCCCCGAATCGTTCGCGTATCTTCGAGAAGACCAGCCTGTCGAGAAGCTTGAGCTTCAGGCTTGTCCTGCCGTCGCGGCACCGTTTCGCCTCGGCGCAGGCCGCGTCGAAGAGTTTCTTCTTGAGGCCCCCGGCGTCCTCCATGGTCATCTGTATGCCGTTGTATATCTTGTTGAAAACACGGGGCACGCACATCAGGTGCGTGGGCCTCACCGCGAGGAAATCGGCTCCCAGGGTGTCCAGGGACTCCATGATGCCGATGGAGCCGCCGAACTGGAGGAAGTTGTGCAGCTCCGCGCTTATGGCGTAGGAGTGGGCCCAGGGAAGAATGGAGAGGGCGACGGAATTTTCGTTCAGCTCCGGGAATATTTTCCATCCTGACTGGGAGCAATGGGTCAGGTTGCCGTGGGTAAGGATAACGCCCTTGGGGTCGCCCGTGGTTCCCGACGTGTAGATGATGACCGCCACCTCGGACCAGTGCGGCTTATACGACGGGACCGGGTTGCCGGCGCCCATCTTCTCCATGGCCGGCAGTGATTTTTCGCCTTCGCCGTATACGACGAATATCTCCTTCAGCTCGGGACAATCGGCGGTAAAGCCCTTCACCTTCTGGAGCAGGGCGTCATTGCGCACGAAGAGGAACTTGACGGAGCTGTCCTTGATCATGTACTGCCATTTCTTCACCAGCTCTTTTTCGTACATGGGAATGAAGCGGCCGCCCAGACCGTGCACGGCGTTTTCTATGACGAACCATTCAATGGAATTGCTGAGAATGACCCCCACGGTCTCCCCTTTCCGGAGACCCAGCCTGGCGAGGGCGCCGCGGAGATTGTTGATCCTCTCCGCCAGCTGGCGGTAGGTTATCCATGCGTACTGCCTGGTCCCGGGGTCTTTCTGCCCGATGGCGGGGCGGTCGGCCCATGCGGCCGCGCTTCCCTCGAAGAGGTCCACCAGGTTCCGCGGTTCGTAAAAGTATTTATCGAGCTGGTCGATCTGTTCCTTGGTGAATTGTATCATTGGGTCCTCCGCTTTTTTTATTGGGATGATCTGAAAGATGTTCGGCTGTCCGTATGCTGTTCATTATCAATATACCATATCGGGAACTATCAGTACATCACCAATTTTGGTTAATTAATAAAAAATCACTATACCGATTTTTTGTGACCCGTTATAGCGTATCCCGCTACGGCCTGCCATTAAGAACGGCAGGGGGCTACGCATTCCGCTTGAGGATCATCATGGTAACGTCATCATGACATACATACGAGGACAGCTCCTTCAGTATGCCGCCCTTGATCTCTTCCGTGGTGTTTTTTCCGAGACGTGCCAGTATGTCCCGGAGCCGGTCCTGGCCGAACATGTCCCTTTCGGATTCGGACGGCCCCGCGGGGCTGTCCGCTCTCCGGGCCTCGGTTATTCCGTCGGTAAACAGAAGAAGCGTATCGCCCACGTCAAGGGTAAGGGTGTTGTCGCCCACCATGCCCTGGATATTGCTGTAGATTCCGAGCCACATCCCGTCGGTTTCAAACACCTCCACGTTCCCGCTCCTGGCCCGGTAGATCATGAGGTCCTGGTGCAGGCCGGAATAGTAGAACCTGCCGTCCTGTATGCAGGCCAGGACCGTTATGGTCATGTACTTTTCCTCGCCGAGCTTCTTTATGTTTTCCGAGATGATCCTGTTCACCTGCACCAGCAGGTCCGAGGGGCTGGTGTCCGGCTGCACGACCAGGACTGAATGGATGGACGTCTGCACCATCATCATGATGAGGCCCGCCGGGACGCCGTGGCCGGAGACGTCGCCGATAACCAGCCAGTCGCACCCCTTGATGTTGATGATGTCGTAATAGTCCCCGCCGACCTCCTGGGCGGGCTTCATGTAGGTCGATATATCGTAGCCGGACACCCGGGGGTTCTCGGGGAGGAGGACGGTCTGTATTTTTTTAGCGAGCTCCATCTCGCCCCATATCTCGTCGCGGGCCTGGATGAGGGCGTGATTCATGGCCGACATTTCATCGTTGGCGGACAGCAGCTCCTCCGTGCGCTCGTTGACCTTGTCCTCCAGGGTCTGGGTTATGCGCTCCAGCTCTATCCGCATCGTGTGTATGCGGTCCGCGAGGCCCAGGGAAAGGATGGTGATCTGCAGGGCGGCGCCGAACTCGATGCTGTAGTTGGTCACGGAGGTGTCCGGGATAAGGCCGAATGACTTGAGCGGGTACAGGATGGCGCCGATCATGAAGAGGCAGAACGACGCCAGGATGAACTGCCCCGGCCGCGATTTGTGTATCGACAGGTAGACGCTTGCCGGCAGGGCAAAGGCGGCGTTCAGGACGGTGAGGAACACCGTGCCCGACATGGCCAGGCGGAAGCTGATAAAGGGCGATATCACGGCCGCCAGCATGCCGGTGACGATGAAGGCGATAAAGACCCGGTCTATATACGGGAAGAGCTCCCCTGTCTTCGCGAAATTGCGCATGAAGAGGCATATGGTGCACACGGTCATGCTCACGAATATCGGCTTGTTGAAGGTCCCCCACCAGATTGCGTCGGGCCAGAGGTACTGGTAGGCGATCCCCTCGATCGACAGGAAGAGCGCCAGGAATGATATGAGGTAGAGAACATAGTAGAGATAGCCGATCTCCTTGAAGGAGAAAAAAAGAATGAAATTGTATAATATCATTATGAGGAAGATCCCGACCAGCACCCATATCAGTATCGATTCGGAATCCCTCTCGTCGTTGAATTCAAACGGTGAAAAAACGTGGAGGGTGATGTTCATCGCGCCCTCGCTTTCGTATCTCATGTAGTACGTGTCGCCGGCGCCCGCCGCCGTTTTCAGCGGGAACACGAAGGTCCGGTGGTTCAGGGGCCTCTGGGAAAAGGGAAGCCGGGTGCCGGTCCTGATTTCCAGGTACCGGCCGTCCCCCGCGCCCGACGGCGTGTAGAGGCTGAGATAATTGATGAGGGGATAGCGCTGCTGCAGGTACCATGATATTTCGTGGGCCGTCCTGTTGGTCACGGTGAAGCGTATCCAGTATGCGCTTTTCGTGTAGCCGAATCCCGGTGAAACCCTGCGGGATTTTTTCCAGAGGCAGGCGCCGCCGCGCCGTGCCGATGCAATGTCGTCGATGGTCGCTTTTCTGGTGCGGTCCTCGCAGTATTCGAGGTGCGTGCCTATCGATTCTCCTTTCAGGGTATCTTCGATTATAACGGGTTCAGTAGCCGCGACGGGCACGCGGAGCAGCAGGGGGAGGAACGCGAGGATAACCGGCACAAGCTTGGTCATTCAGACAGTCCTTGGTAACAAGCGTTCACGTCCAGACAGGGAATAATCAGAAAAACATAGGCACGGGCAGATGGATCAGTATGGACAGGATATTGTTACACTTAAAGGATTGTCAATACATTTAAATTGAATTTGTTGCCGTGGTAGTTCGTTGACAAGATGGATGTATATTTCGAGAATGGTTATGCGGTGCCGCCGCGCGGCGCCGTCCGCCGCATCCTTGGAAAAGCCTGTGGTCAAATTTCAAAATAGCTGGAGGTCTCTTGTGGGCACATTTAAACCTTATGACGAAACGACAATTCCCGGAATTTTTAAAAACAACGCGGAGAAATTTCAAGACAGGGTCTTCGTGAAGATCCGTGAAGGCAAGAACTGGAAGGAGTACACATACGCGGAATCCAACGATTATGTGGACGCCCTGGCGTCATACTTTATCAAGAAGGGCATCAGGCCCGGTGATAAGATCGCCATATATTCCAACAACCGCCCGGAGTGGTGCTTCTCTGACTTGGCGGCCCTGGCGATCGGCGCGGCCGATGTCACGATCTACCCGACCAACTCCGGCCCGGAGGCGGCCTACATCCTGAACGATTCCAGGGCGAAGGTCTGCATGTGCTCCGGCAAGTTCCAGGTGGACAACCTCCTGTCTGAAAAGAAGAACCTGAAAAACCTCAAGGAGATCATCGTCTTCGACAACCTCGACTACAAGGACAAGCTGGTCACCAGGTTCTCGGATATCATTGCCATCGGGAACAAGAACCTCAACCTGAAGGAGATCGACAAGCGGTTGAGGAAAATCGATCTTGAAGAAACGGCGACCCTGATATACACCTCCGGGACCACGGGCAACCCCAAGGGCGTCATGCTCACCCACAACAACCTCGTCGCGAACGTGGAGCAGTTCCTCGAGCACCATCCCTTCCCGAAGGAGAACTTCGAGGCGCTCTGCGTCTCCCTCCTGCCGCTTTCGCATTCCCTGGAGCGGACCATCGGATACAATTCCTTCATCAAGGTGGGCGGAACCATCGCCTACACCAGGGGCGCCGAGACCCTCGTGGAGGACCTGGTCGACATTCGTCCCTATGCCTGCGTCTATGTCCCCCGGGTCCTGGAGAAATTATATGAAGGGATCCAGTCAAAATTGCGGGAAGCGCCGGCAGGCAAGAAGAAGCTATTTGCCGCGGCCATGAAGGCCGGCAGGAAGGCCGTGCCGTATATCACCGCGAACCGTTCGCTGCCCTTTCCGCTTAACCTCAGGTACAAGCTGTTCGACAGGCTGATCTTCTCCAAGCTCCGGGCCGCCCTGGGCCTTGACCGCATGATCGTCATGGGGATGGGCGGAGCGCCCCTTGCCTACAACATCTGGGAGTTCTTCCAGGCGATGGGCATCGAGGTGCACCTCGGCTTCGGCCTGACCGAGACCACGCCGGTTACGCACCTGAACACCTTCCGGTATATCAAGCCGATCAAGCTGGGAACCTGCGGCCCGCCGCTGCCCCGGACCGAATGTAAAATAGCCGACGACGGCGAGGTCCTGATCCGCGGGCCCCAGGTCATGAAGGGATACTATAACAGGCCGGAGGACACGAAGGAGGTGCTGTCCAGGGACGGCTGGTTCCACACCGGCGATATCGGCGTGATCGATGAGGACGGCTACCTGCGCATCACCGACCGGAAAAAGGACATCATCATCACCGCCGGCGGAAAGAACGTGGCCCCGCAGGTTATCGAGGGCGCCTTCGTTGCCCATCCCTTCATCGAGCAGATGGCCGTTATCGGCGACCAGATGAAGTTCCTCGTGTCGCTCATCGTGCCCTGCTTCCCCGAACTGACCAAGTGGGCGAAATCGAAGGGCATAACCGAGACGGATCCGAAGAAGCTGATCGCCCATCCCGAGGTCCTGAAGAAGTACCGGGAGATCGTCGACGAGCTGAACAAGCCCCTCGGCAGGGTCGAGCAGATCAAGAACTTCTCCCTCCTGGCTAGTCCCTTTACCCAGGAAACGGGAGAGCTTACGCCCACCCTGAAGGTCAAGCGGAAAGTGGTGCTGAAAAATTACAAGGATATCATAGACGGATTATACCGGGAACAGTCATGACAGTGACTGATGGCGGGGCCGCGCGGCCCCGCCATCGTCTCCTCTCCGCGCATCTTTTATCTCTTGACGGCGCCGTTGTGCGTGTTAATGATAGCAGGGAGCGGCGCGATGAACATAACCCCCGAGGAATCAGCCTTTGACCGCGAGTTCGCGGTCCGATACCGGCTCCCCAGGCCCCTGTCGCGGTCCTATGAGTCGGCCCTCCACGCCCGTCACGGGGAAGAGATCAGGAGCAAAATCGAATGGTGCGCCGGCGTTTCCGTCAGGTTCATCGCCGCGCTCCGGCAGGCCCTATGCCTTGCCGGCGACCCCGGCGCCATGGCTGGCCCCCCCGGCGCCGGCGACCTCAAGCTGGAACCTTCAGCCGGCGCCTTTGCGGCCCTGGCCTCCATGCCCAGCCCCGTTCTTCTCCTGCAGCATGCCGGCATCTATCCCGGAACGGTCGGCCGCGAAGACCGGGAATCGCTCCTCAGGTCCCTGGAGCCGGCCGGGGTCCTGACGCGGTACCGGATCGCCTGCGTTGAGCGGGAGGGGGTCCGGGTGCTCCTGGGACCCCGCATGGAATACTTCATCTGGTCGAATGTCCTCCCCGGCGATTTCGGCGAGGGCACGCCCCTCCTGGTGGACATGGACACCGGCGCGTACGTCTCCCTCAGCCCCCTGATGGTGTGGCGGCGCGAGCCCCGCCAGCCGATGGGAAGCCTCATGGTGCTGAGGTCGGTGCGCGAAGATGCCGGGAGATATGTCGAGGACGGCGTCCCCGGCGCCCCCGCGGTGGAGCTTCCCCTTGCCGGCAGACCCCGGACCGGGACCCTGGCCGGCGCCGATGCGGTCCTCGGCGGCATCAGGGACCCGGGCATGCGGTATGCCGATGGCCTTGCCGCGGGCGAGTACGCCGTCAAGGGTGTCGTCTGGAAGGGAAGCATGTCCGACATATACGTCGCCTGGAACCGGGACAGAAACATGCCGGTGGTGCTGAAAACCTTCGAAAACCGCGGCGGCGGCTTTGACGAGAACTACTGGCATTTCATCAACGAGGAAAAATACGCGGGCGGCATCAATCACGACGGCGTCGTGAGGCCCGTGCGCATGTACCGCGAGGGGCTCGGCATGTTCTACGAGGAGGAATGGGCCGGCGGGGGCTCCCTCGCGGACGTGATGGATGACAGCGGGGTGATGCCCCAGGCCCGGGCGAAGACGGTGGCGGCGCGGCTCCTTGATATCCTGGAAGCGGTCCATGGACGGGGTATCGCCCATAATGATGTCAAACCCGACAATGTGCTGTTTGACAGTGACGGTTTCGTGCGGATAATCGATTTCGGGATATCCCGGGATTTTCTCCGCGACCGGGACGGGTTTCACGGCGGGGTCCGGCCCGGATCCGAGGGATACATCGCGCCGGAACTGCTCCAGGGATCGATGCCATCGCCCGCGAGCGATATCTATTCCTTCGGCGTCGTGTTTGCCCAGATGCTCGGAGGCCGTCCCGCGGCCTCCGTCATGGACGCCGGTTCGCTGAACTCCGTGCCGCGGCAGTACCAAAACTTCCTGAAAAAATGCCTGGCGGCGGAACCGTGGGGAAGGTTCGCGTCGGCCCGCGAGGCGGCGGACGCCCTGGCCCTGATAGAAGCGGTGCAGGAGAAATCAATCACCCTGGACATCGAGGGGACCCTGGTGACCGATTACGGCGACCGGAGCCCGCGCCCCGGCCTGCATGGCTTCATCAGGTTCTGCCTGGACGGTTTTGACAGGATTTTCGTGTACACCTCCCTGACGGAGGGGCAGGCCCGCGAGGTGTTCGCATCGCTCCTCGAACGGGGGGCGATTCCGGAGGATTTCGCGGAGCGGTACGAGTATGTCGAATGGCCCCGCGGCGCCGGCGGCTCGGTCAAGGACCTCCGCCGCTGCGGCGTCCCCATCGAGTACAATGCCATCGTGGATGACATGGAAGTGATGATCCCCGACGACCAGCGGCACCGGTGGGTCCCGGTCCCCAATTACAGCGACGCCGGCATGCCGGACAGCGGATTTTTCATCGCCCTTGCGGATATCAGGAAAAAGTTCGGGATCGAATAGATGGATACTGTGGTCATCCATGACGTTTTCCGCTGCGGTAATTGTGCGGATTGTTGCTATGGGGAGGACCTTGACAAAAGCAGCGTGGATGTGTACGTTTAATAGAGAGGGGAGCGCCCGGGGCGCCGTTTCCCCGGGTTGAGGGGCTCCCGGGGTTGTTTTAGAGGGCAGGGCCGATGAACGGCCCGCGGGCAGGGGTAAAACCGTGGTATTGATAACCCTCCTCTTGTTGCTGTGCGTGTCTTTCACGATCCATATCTATTACCTCGTTGCCTATGTCAGGTCCCATGATGAACGCTACCTGAGAAGGTTCCTCGATACCACCGTCACCAACGTGATTCTGGCGGGCTCCTGCATCGTTATCGCCATCTTCAGGCCCCGCTCCATCAACGAGATGGACAGCTCGGTGCTCATCTGGCTCATGTCGGGGACCATGATGGCTGCCATGGCGCTCCTGCAGGCGTCGGTCCTCGGCAGGGTGCGGAGCAGGGCCCGGCTCCCCGGGTATTACCACTACAATCATTTCGGCAGAAAGGTCCTCAACCCATCGGCAGTGAAGCCGTACGAAGTGCTTTTCTTCTTCCTCTCGGTTCCGTTTTTCCTCATCGCCGGCGCCTACTTCGTCGCCCGGGCCATCAAGTATTTCTATTAGCATGCCCCGGGAAGGGCGCCTCAGGATATTTTATTGCTCCTGACCCATATCTTCATTTCATCCGCCTTGCGGATGAGGTCGTCCCTGAAGGCGGGATGGGCGATGCTGATGAGCCGCTCCGCGCGTTCCCAGGTGGAGCACCCCTTCAGCTGGACGATGCCGTATTCCGTGGCAACGTACTGCACGATGGAGCGCGGCACGGTGACGATGGAGCCGGGCTGCAGGGTCGGCACGATGCGCGAGCGCACGCCCCCGTTGCCGTCCCTGAAGGTGGAGCTGAGGGATATGATGCCCTTGCCGCCCTTCGACTGGAAGGCCCCGAGGATGAAATCGAGCTGACCGCCGGTGCCCGATATCTGCCGCGTACCCGCCGATTCGGAGCAGACCTGGCTGAAGAGGTCTATCTCCACGGCGTTGTTGATCGCCACCATTTTCGGCTGAAAGGCGATGACGCGGGGATCGTTCACGTAGTTGACCGGGTACGAGGCGCAGGTCGGGTTCAGGTGGAGAAAATCGTACAGCTTCCGGGTCCCCAGGGCGAAGGTGTAGGCCATCTTGTAGCGGTCGACGGCCTTGAAACGCCCGGTGATGCGCCCCGTGTTGTACAGGTCGACGCAGGAGTCGACGAGCATCTCCGTGTGTATGCCCAGGTCTTTCAGGTCGCTCTCGGCGATAAGCCGGCCGATGGTATTGGGGAGGCCGCCGATGCCGAGCTGGAGGGTCGCCCCGTCCTCGATCTCCTTCATGATGTGGCCGGCTATCTGGAAATCCACGCCGCCGGGAGGAGCGGGGGGGACCTCCACCAGGGGGCCGTTCTTCCCTTCAACGATGTGGTCGATCCCGGAGATATGCACCGATTCGAAGTTGCCGCCCGGGCAGTAGGGGACGTTCTTGTTCACCTCAACGATGATCTTTTTGGATTTTGAAAGATGGGCGCCGGTGACCGAATTCGCCAGACCGAAATTGAAGTAGCCGTTTTTGTCCATGGGCGCCGTGGTGATGATTGAAGCGTCAATATCAAGGTACTTGCGCGTGATGCGCGGCCCCTGGTGATACGAGATGGGGATGTAGTTGCACAGGTTGCGCTCGTGGAGTTTCCGGGAGGCCTTGCCGAAGTGCCAGTCGTTCATGATGACGTGGCGCCGCTCCGGGTCCATCTCCACGGGGCGGGGGACGCGGGTGAAGCAGACGCTGCGGATGTCGACGCGCTCCAGCTCCTGTATCCGGTTTCCCAGGGCCTCGTCAACCGCCTCGGGAAAGAGGGCGAACTCGCCGTAGAATACCCTGTCGCCGGACTTGATTTTTGAAGCGGCTTCGGCCGGGGTCAGCAGTTTTCTTTTATATTCATCGAGGAGCCGCTGGGGTGTTCGTTGCATGGGTAGCCTCCGTGGTGTGCGCCTGTATTCAAGGTACAGCGCGGAGCCGTTTCGTCAAGGACCGGAAATTGTTATTAATGTATCCCGGGACCCGGGATGGGGCACTTATGAAAGGGAGGGGGTGTCAGCGCGGACACCCCATCGAGCGGACAGGATGTCCGCCTGCCGCCACTCGACAGGATGTCGAGAAAAAGGCGGCCCTTTCGATCCCTTCCCCCGCGCCGCCTCAACGCCGGCGGGGGCTAACTTTTTAATGCTTGATGTGTATCCCGGGTTTATCTGTTTTTGAAAGTTTACGTTGATTGTTCGCTTCAAGGCGATGACCATAGGAGTCTTTCGCCTTTCGCTCCGGAAGGCCCCTCCTGGGCCATCCTCGCGACGCCGGTCCTCCTGACCGGCGACTTAAACAATATCAACATTAATACCCGCGTCATGGATGACGCGGGAGGCGCGAGTCTGCAGGAAGCTGCATACGAGCGCCGAGCAGGCAAGATATTTTTATCAGGATAAAGCCCAGCCCGCCGCAGGCGCGGGGGAGAGGGGGAGCGCGAAGGGGGAGAGGGGAAGCCTCCCCTCTCCCCCTCGCATAATCCAGACCGGATCCCGGTCACAGCACGCTCCGCTCGGAGCAGAAACAACATAAATTCTTGACGTGCCGGTGCACCGGTGTACAACTGAAGGACCACCGCACCGGAGGTCGCCATGGATAATACCACCACCATACAAGAATTGCAGAATGCGGTCATCGAATTCCGCGACCGGCGCAACTGGAAGCAGTTCCATGACATCAAGAACCTCTCCATGGGCCTGTCGGTGGAGGCGGCGGAGCTGCAGGAGCTGTTTCTCTGGAAAACGCCCGAAGAGATCACCGCGATGCTCGGCGCGGAACGTGAGCGGAAAAAGATCGAGGAGGAGCTGGCCGACGTGTTCGTGTTTCTCCTCTACCTGGGGGACGCGGCCGGCATCGACCTCTCGGCCGCGGTGAGGGCCAAGCTCCTGGTGAATGATGCAAAATACCCGGTGGAAAAAAGCTTCAACAGCAGCAAGAAGTACACTGAATTTTAGCCCGGCAGTCCTTATTCCCGCGGGAACATCGATTCCGGTATCATGACCGCCACGACGGTTCCCCGGGCGCAGAGGGTCCCCCCGACCTCCAGGTCGGTTTCAACAACGACCTTGCGCTCCTTTACTTCCTTCAGGCGGGACCGGAGTTCGATGGGCCCTTCGATGGGTGTTGGCTTCAGGTAGTCGACATGGAGCGACGCGGTGACGAACCGCAGGGGGGGGTCCGTGTCCATGGCCCTTCCTTCGCGGCGGTACGCGGCCGCGGCGGCCGTGCCGGTGCTGTGGCAGTCGATGATCGAAGCGATGAGGCCGCCGTAGGCGAAACCTTTCATGCCGATATGATATGCCTGGGGCCTGACGGTGCAGACGCTTTCATCGCCGTCCCAGAAGCTCTTGATTTTAAGGCCGTGGTCATTGAGACGCCCGCAGCCGTAACAGTGGCTGAACATGTCGGGGTAGTAATCCTGAAAGGCTTTGTGTTCCATGATGTGCGCTCCGGTTCAATGATGGGCCACCACCGGCCATTATTAATACTTCTGACCCGATGGCCGGAGAAAAGTCCAGCTAAATATTGTCAAACTCCGGCTAATGCTTGTTTTATGGTTTCGCCGGGGTTCTGAGCCCGGGCTTAGGCATGACTACTAGCCTGTTTAGTGGACAATTGAAGAGTATATCTATATATTAACATTAATGTATGCCCCGGAGGATGTCCCATGGGAAAAAAAATAGACGCATTTGGCAGCTTCTTTCTGGAACGGTATTCAACGGCATCCTTCATGGCATACCAGAAGGCCAAGGTTTTCCTATGGTTCGAGATCGCCGGGCTTATCCTCATCGTAATCGCGGCAGCGACCACCAATATCGTCACTCCCTATGCGGCCGGTCCGGTCTATAACGTCACTATGGGCGTCATCGCCCTGTCGTTCGTCATATGCATGTTCATTCTGAAAAAAGGGCTTTACAAGCTGGCGTCGAATCTCGGTGTCTTCGTTCCCTTTGCCGTTGTCGTGCTCCAGGCCTACCGGGTGCCGACCGGTGTCGGGAAGTACATATACCTCCTCTATCTGGTCATGTTCATAATCATGATCACCCTGTACGGCGACAAGCTGTCGCTGGTCATAGGCACTGTGCTTATCATCGCGGCCGGTGCCTTTGTCGTTCTGACCGCCGGAGAGCTGATTGAAAAGGATAAAATAACAACAACGATCGCCAATTTCATCATTGTCTCCGTTTTCATGTCGGCGCTCTGTTTTCTTCTCCTCTCGATCGTAAAGGCCAACATCAAGGAAATTGAAAAGAAAACCGACGCCGTGCAGGAACAGCTCGACAAGATAAACACCATGGTGGCGACCTGCACCAGCGTGTCGGGACAGCTGAAACTCATATCCGAGGATATCTTCAACGGGTCCGCGTCCTTTTCCGATGACGCCCAGTCGCAGGCCTCGAGCATCGAGGAGATCACCTCCTCCGTAGAAGAGATCGCGGCCAGCGCCGAATCCTCTTCATCCATGGCGCAGAAGCAGCAGGAGCGCACCGGCGAATTCACCAGAAACCTGAAGCTCCTCTTCGACCTGGTCAGCGAGAGCGCCAAGAAGATGAACGCGGCCATGAGCATCAAGCAGGAGCTGAACGAACGCATCGGCAATTCGGAGAACGAGGTGACCCGGTGCCGCACGTCCATGGAAAACGCCCTCTCCTCCAGCGGCAAGGTCTTCGAGGCGACGAACCTGATCAACGACATATCGGACCAGATCAACCTCCTTTCGCTCAACGCCTCGATCGAGGCGGCCCGGGCGGGGGAATACGGCAAGGGGTTCGCCGTCGTCGCCGAGGAGATCGGCAAGCTGGCGGAAAAGACGCAGGTGAACGCCAAGGAGATAACCCGCCTGGTCGGCGACACGAACAACGAGCTCAAGGTGACCAGCGACGCCCTTGTAAACGTGGCCGCCTCTTCCAGGAGCATCGCGGAGATCGCGGAGCGTTTCGGCGGCATCATCGCGGAAGTCAACAACCTGTCCGACAGGGACCTGGAGATAAACAGGGAGATGCAGCAGGACGCCGGTCATGTCCTCAACGGCTCAAACGAGCTCAAGATGTCCATGGAGGAGCTGAAAACAGCCATCAACGAGATAACGCGGTCGCTGGCGATCATCAATGAGTCCACGCAGCACCTGGCCTCGGGGTCCGAGGAGCTGTCCGGCACGGCCAACGGCCTGGTGACTTCGGCGGATGAGCTCAACAAGATCCTGAGCCACAGGGAATAGCCGGACGGGCTTCCGTCCCGGGGCGGCTCAGTATTTAAAGGGGTCCTTGTAGGTGAGCCCGTTTCCCTCGGGCCGCTCGAGCTTCCGGTATTCGTCCTCGTACTGCTTCAGGTATTTCCGGGCCTTCTGGAAGGTCAGGAACAGGTCATTATCCTTCCCCCGTTTGCCCTTGTGAAACTCGAAGCCGTATTTCTTGATGTACAGGTCCTGTATGAGGGATTCGTCGGATCGCGCGGTGAGGTCCACGGCGATGGCTTCCGGTTTTTCATCGGGGTGCATGTCGATGGCGTAACAGCATGCCATGCCTATCGCCGCGCGGGCGACCCCGCGGACCCGGTAAAAGGTGTCGTCCTTGAGGAATTTGCCGAAATAGGCCGGCTTGATGTTGTCCGGATAATTGAGCGGCAGGGACGTGAAATAATCAACATATACCCCGGAGCGGGGGTTCGTGTTGGTGAAGCGGTAATTGAAGATGCAGTATCCCAGGAGCAGGAGTGTCTTGTCATGGGAGATGACAATGGCGTTGCAGACGAAATGGTTCTTCTTCAAAAAATCAATCGCCGTCAGTCGCCTGTCCTCCGGCTCGCAGTGCAGGCCGTACCGGCTGTAGTAGAACTCCTGGAGGTGGTTCTGGCCCCTGCTGTCGATCCTGTTGAAGAGGCGCTCCTCTATCCTGTGGAGGGGCATGATGCGGCCGGCGATCAGCTTGTTGTTGATGTACAGCGGCGCCCAGTTTGCCTTGATGCTGAATTTCAGTACTGATTGGGAATCTGTCATGGGTGTCTCATTTTCGGCACATCCGGCGTTTTGCGTGTCTGTGTCTAACGCCACGGGGAAACCGGTACGGTTGCCTGATAGTGCGATTGCGGTTATACTATCAGGCGCTCTCCCGTTAGTCAAGGCAGATACATTATTTCCCGCGGGGCAATGCTGTTTATTTCCATGCCGGATTATGCGGCCCGTCACCTGCGCTATGTCGCTTCAGGCCATGACCGTTGAGGCGTTATCCGGCTCTTCCAGTTCCTGGTTAAGGCGCGGGAACAGGCGCGCGTACAGCCACGGGCCTATCACGTACACGCCGATCAACGCCGTCAGGATCCCCGCGATGCCGTCAACCGCGTAATGGTAGCGGCCGTACACGGTCGATATGCACAGGCTGACCACTATCGGCGAGGTGGCCCAGAAGGCTTTCCGGGCGTAGCGCCACGCGTAGATGAAGATCGCCACCGTTCCGGCGATGTGCCCCGAGGGCATGGCGCCGCCGGGAATGTCGGCCCTTATGAGGAACTCCCGGGCGAACCAGGTAACGGGTCCCGCCTCAAGGTAGCCGGTCGCGACCGGGTCGTAATGGACCGGCCCCTGCGCGGGGAACAGGGCCTGGCAGATAAAGCAGGCGTAGATTACGATTCCGGCGTTGAACATGACATACATGAATTCCCGGTGGCGCTTTGAAAAATAGAGGTACATCGGCAGGTACAGGGTCACCCAGTAATAGGACAGATAGGAAAAGTTCATCCATTCAGTGAGCCAGTAGCGGTCCCCCCATCGGTGCGCCAGTTCCTTTGCTACGTTGAAACCGAAGATGGCGATATCGGCCCGAAGCAGCCAGCCGTCGAAGGGAACCGGAAAGTACATCCTGCCGATCGGGTAGATCCACCGGAAAAACGGCCCCAGCAGGAACATGGGGTAGACGTATCTGATCCATCGCGTGAAGGGGTTCCGCGCCAGCGGGTGCTCGATGCGGTCCGTCATGGGGGCTATCACGGCGGCAAAGACCAGGACCGCGGAAAAATTCAGCATCAGTGCCGCCGCCGTCCATCCCCCCTCCCTGATGCGGAGGCTCACCAGGAACAGCATGACGGCGCAGTAGGCTGAAACCAGTATGTCTATCGGCGTGAGGCGGTTATAGTAGTGTTTAAGATGATCGTTCAGCATATACCAAGTCTCATGATCCCCTACGGTCTGTGACGGGCGCTGCCGTCATGGAGCTGCATACCCTTGTCCCATACGTTGACAGGGCGATTGCGGCCTGTCAAGAGGAAATCATGGCCGTTCTTTCGGCGCCGCCGGAGGTTTTTTCCCAGAGGTTGCGGGTCCTCCGTCCATCCGGCTCCATGGCTTCGCGCCCGCCGCGGAATCCGGTGGACGTGTCATCGGGCCGCGCGGCGTACCGGAAATTCCTGAGCCATCATGAATAATGGTTGAAATGCCGCCCATGTCGGGCACACTTTTGTCCGGCGGAGGGGCGGCGCCCGGCCAGCGGGGAGCGTCATGAACGAGCATGTGCACAGGGGGCCCGGCGAGGAATCACGGGTTAATCCCTGGACCTATACGGTCGTTGAAGAGGGAAGGATGGTCTGCGGCGGCAGGGAGTTTCTGTACGTCGTCGGCGATGCCCTGGTCGGCAGTTCCTGCGTCGGCGCCGGAACGCTCCGCTATATCCATGTGCCCGGTTTTATCGGCCGGTGGCAGTTCCGCCTGGATGATGACGGCAATCCCGTCAGCGCCGTGGACCCGGTGATGGACGATACGGACCGCGCGGAAATTCGGAACGTCCTGTCAGCTGCCTACCCCGGGCTCCAGGTCTGTTTTAGCGTGATGATCAAATAATCCTTGACCTCTTCATCGAAATTTCCCTTCGTCTTGATTACGCGGCCTCCGGCGCCGCGGAAAACCGGGGGAATGTTCCATGCACGCTTCCAGACCGAAATCCTTGGGCGGGTTCAGACACGGCCTGCGCTCACTCCGCCACCGGAATTTCCGCCTCTTTTTCATGGGCCAGGGCGTGTCCCTTGTCGGGACCTGGATGCAGTCCGTCGCGACCAGCTGGCTCGTGTTCCGGATGACCCATTCCGAGTTCATGCTGGGCATCGTCGCATTCGCCGGGCAGGTCCCGATCCTGTTCATTTCCCCCTTCGCCGGCGTCCTGGGGGACCGGGTCAACCGCCGCTACATCCTGATCGCGGTGCAGGCGGTGGCCATGGCGCAGGCCTTCACCCTTGCCGCGCTGACCCTCACCGGCGCGGTCCGGGTCTGGCAGATAGCCCTCCTGGCGGCGCTCCTCGGCGTCACCAATGCCTTCGAAATGCCCTCGCGCCATGCCTTTGTCGTTGAGATGATCGGGGACAAGGCGGACCTGGGAAACGCCATTGCCCTGAATTCCGGGATCTTCAACGGGTCGCGCCTCATAGGCCCGGCGATAGCGGGCATCGTGGTGGCCAGGGCCGGGGAGGGCGTCTGCTTCGCCCTGAATGGCGCGAGCTACGTTGCAGCGATGGCCGTTTTTATCATGATGACCATTAAGACGCGGCCGGAGGGGAGGAAGGGGACGACCTTCCTGTCCGAAATAAAAGACGGCCTCTTCTATGCCTTCGGATTCAGGCCGATCAGGGACCTGATCGCCACGGTGGCCCTCATCAGCCTGGTGGCGATGTCCTTCCCGGTACTACTGCCGATTTTCGCGGGGTCCGTCCTCGGCGGCGATTCCCACACCTACGGGTTCCTGGTGGCGGCTACCGGCGCGGGGGCCCTCGCCGGGGTCGCATTCCTGGCGATGCGGAGGAGCGTCCTGGGACTGGGCCGCGTCATCAGCGCAGCTCTGGTGCTCTTCGGCGCGACCCTCATCGCGTTTTCCTTCTCGCGCACGGCGGCCCTCTCCACCGGCATCCTGGTGCTGACGGGCTTCGGCATGATCACCACCATGGCGTCCTGCAACACCATGGTGCAGACCCTGGTCGACGAGGACAAGCGGGGCAGGGTCATGAGCTTTTACATCATGGCGGTCATGGGTACGGCGCCCCTGGGGAGCATTCTGGCCGGGAGCGTGTCCTCCGCCATCGGCGCCCCCGACACGGTCCTCTGCGGCGGCGCCCTCTGCGTCCTCGGCGGCATTGTCTTTGCCCTGAGGCTTCCTTCCCTGAGGAGGGTCGTGCGCCCCATCTATCACCGGATGGGGATCGTGCCGGATGATGCCGCGGGGATCCAGGCGGCGGACGAGCTGCCCGGCCCGCCGGAGTGACCGGGAGCGGCGAAGTCCCCCGGGCTTCCGCCGGCATCGAGGTGGCCGATGATCTGCCCAGGCCGCCAGAATGAGGGCCGGGGCCTGACCCGGTATGCTCTAATGGCTTGACAAATTATTAACGGGAGGATAGAGTCAATAACTGGCATATTTCAAGACATGAGAACCTGACGGGCAGCGGTAGTGATCAACCGAAGTTCCATACAATCCATTCTTCGATCCTTTTCCAGCAACCTCTTCCAGGAGAACGAGCCCGCTCTTGAAGAGCGGGCGAGAAAAAAGCTCTTTGCCATATTCCTTATTATTATCGGGGTACCGCTTTTTATAGTCGGCGTGAACCACCTGCGGACCGGGATGGTCACGTACGGCATGGTGAACATACTGTATTCCATCATGCTGTTTGGCCTTGTGCTTGCCATGAACAGGATCGGGCGGGGGATAGTTTACTACCGGTTGGTATCCATTTCCTTCTGGCTTCTTCTTGCGTACTGGGTCTACATGGCGCCCCGCAACGGGTACGCCAGCATATGGGCGATCCTGTATCCGGTCTTCGTTTTTTTCCTCCTGGGCAAGCGCGAGGGGATGATCTGGTCCCTGAGCATGATCCTGATGTGCGCCTTCTTCTTTTACAATCCGTTCAATGTTCCGATGACGTTCCGGTACCCGGACGAATTCTCCTGGCGCCATCTGCTGGCGCTGGGCTTCGTTATTTTCCTCACCTATTACTATGAATCGGTGCGGGTCGATTACAAGAACGCCCTGGACCGCGACCGGAAGGAGCTAAAGGAGCACCGGGACAATCTTGAAGCCCTGGTGGACGAGCGGACCGACGAGCTGCAGCGGAAAAACATGGAGCTTAACAGGGCCCTGGAGCAGCTGCGGGAGCGCACCGCGCAATATCTCAAGTCGCAGATTGAAAAGGAAAAGATCCAGGAACAGCTTACCCATTCCCAGAAGATGGAGGCCGTCGGCACTCTCGCCGGCGGGCTTGCCCATGATTTCAACAACCTTCTCGGCGGCATTATCGGAAGCCTCAACCTCATCGACATGCTTATGAAAAAGGAGAAATTGGAGAACCGGAAGGAAATAGAGGAATATCTCAACCTCGGCATCGAGGCGTCGAAAAAATCGACCCTGATCATAAAGCAGCTGCTGACCCTTTCCCGGCGGCAAAAGATCACCCTTGTCCCCGTCGACATCAACACGTCCCTGAGGAACGTCCTCTCCATCTGTCAGAACAGTTTCGCCAAAAGCATCGTCCTTGACTTCAGGTTCGTCGATATCCCCATTATCGTTATGGCCGACCCCGTCTACATAGAACAGGTCATCCTCAACCTCTGCATAAACGCGGCCCACGCGATGACCACCATGCGCGGGGCCCATGGCGTCCGGGGCGGCACCCTCACGGTGGTGCCGGACATAGCCATCCCCGACGAAGACCTCATGAAGGCGGAACCGGAGACCGCGCGCGCCAGCTCGTGGGCCCGGATACGGGTCATCGACACGGGCGTGGGTATCCCCGAGGAAAACCTGGCTCGGATATTCGACCCCTTTTTCACTACCAAAAAGGACGAAGGGGGCAGCGGCCTCGGCCTTGCCATGTCCTACGGTATCATAAAGCAGCACGGGGGGTTCATCAGTGTCGGCTCTGAGGTGGGTAAGGGATCGACCCTGTCGGTGTATATCCCGCTCACCCTCGGCCGGGACGCGTCGGCCGCCGAAAAGGCGGGGCCGGTGACAGTGAGCGCGCGGGCGCGATCGGGTCATATCATGGTCGTCGACGACGAGGCCTACATCCGCGACGTCGTAAGCGGTATCCTTACTGCGTACGGCTGGAAGGTCCTGGCCGCGGGGACCCCGGATCAGGGGCTGGAGCTCTTCAGGGACCGTCAGGGCGAGATATCGGCGGTGCTCCTTGACCTGTCCATGCCGGGAAGGTCCGGCATCGAATTGTACGGCGAACTGTCGGCCATAGACCCGGGGGTAAAGGTCATCCTCTGCTCGGGACTGATCGACGACGCCGTGAGGGAAGGGGCCCGCGCGGCGGGCATACAGGCAATTCTGAACAAGCCCTTTGACGCCGAAACGCTTATACGAACGATTGACAGGGTGCTGGGAGGGGATTGACCGGCCGGTCAGTAGCTCTGTTCCGTGCCGAAGGCGCCGCGGCCCTCCAGGGGTGTGAACTCGAATTCGGGGTAGACCTTCTTCAGGCCCGCGGTGACGGCCTCGCTCACGTGGAGCGGCGTCTTCACCCCGCGGCCCAGGTAGTTCGAACCGGCGTCCACCACGAAATGCTTCTTTCCGTTTTCGACGCCCACGGTCTTCATGTGGCCGCCATGGGTCGGGCTGAAATTGAACGCCTCGTCCATGAGGAGCTTCGCCGTTTCCTCGTGGGGCTTGGTGCCGGCGGAATAAAAACGGGGGACATGGTGCTTCTGCTGCATGATGAGTGCCAGGTAGGTTATATGGTGCCCGGTCTGGAGTGACTCGAGCCACAGCATGAATGTCTCGTTGCATACCCGTTCCGGGTTCCGCCGCTCGGTGAACCGGCCGATGCGGAAGCGCTCCTGGATCGGGACAAACAGGAGCCGCAGGGCGTTGTTTCTTGACATTTCAATGATCTGCTCCGGAACGTAGGTGATGGCCACGAAATTAAGTATCTGCTGCTGCAGCCTGGCATGGTCCCTGAAGAGGGGCCACTCCCTCACGATCTTCAGCGCTTTTTCCGATGCCGGGCTTTTGTTGAAGGAGGATTCGTAGTAATATATCTTGTCGCCCTTCCCGGGCTTTAGCACCCCTTCCAGCGCCGCGAGAGAGCCTGTCTTCATGTCTACAATATTGATGAGGATGTAATTCCCGTCGTCATCGTATTCGAGGAAGCTTCCCTGCTGGTCCTTGCCATTGCCGATGCGGCGGAGTATCGTCCCCGGCTCGATTTTTTTCGACTGCGACAGCGGTTTTAACAGTTCATCCATGTGTCGTGAGGTTTCCCCGCGCCGCGGCCTTACTTGAGGGCGCCCTGCCCCTCGGTGGGGGTGAATTCAAATTCAAGGTAGGTCTCCCGCAGCGCGTCGGCGACAAACTCGCTGACGTGCAGGGGGGTCTTTGTCCCCAGCCCCATGTATTTGGATCCCGCGTCGACGATGAAGTGCCGCTTTCCCTTTTTCAGTCCGGCCGCCTTTATGTGGCCCCCGTGGGTCGGGTCAAACTTGTATATCTCACTGCGCAGCTGCGCCGCGGTTTTCTCATGGGTCTTGGTGCCGGCCGAGTAAAAGAGCGGCGTCAGATGCTTCTGTTCGACGATCCGCGCGAGGTAGGTTATGTGCTTGTCCTTGCTGACGGACTCGAGCCACAGCATGAAGACGTCATTGCACACCCGCTCCATGTTGCGCCGCTCGTTGAACCGGCCGATGCGGAATTTCTGCTGCACCGGGATGAACAGCAGGTGGAGCGTGTCGGTCCTCGACATTTCCATGACCTGCTCCGGCGTATAGGCGATGCTGATGAAATTGACGATCTTCTCCTGCAGTTCCACGTGTTTTTTGTACAGGGGCCAGGTGGTGATGACCTTCATGGCCTTGTCCGAGACCGGGCTGCTGTCAAAGGAGGATTCGTAGTAATAGAGCTTGTCGTTCTGCCGGGGCTTCAGCACCGCCTCGTTGGCCACGAGGTGGCCGGTCTGCAGGTCTATGATGTTGGCGAGGATCATATTGTAGTTCTCGTCAAACTCGAGGAAGCTTCCCTGCTGGTCCTTGCCGTTGCCGATTCTGCGTATTATAGTTCCCGGTTCAAGGCCTTCTTTGATATTGTTCAATGGCTTTAACGTACTATCCATGGCTTTCTGGTTGTCCCCCCACCCTGGTATGGTCGGCCGGTGCGCCGGTATGGCAGCAATACTAGCATATACAGGCTGTTTAGTCAAGAAAATTGGCTCCCTCCCCTCCCGTTTCGGGATTGGGCCGGGATGCCGGGAATCGCCCGTCGGCCGGAATGGGATCTGCGGGAACGGTCGTTATTAATAGCGGAAGCCACCCTCTTCACGGGTGGCTTCCTACGAACCGTTGATCATAGATGTTCCTTGAACCCATATTCTTCAGCTTTTATCACCTCTGCTTTAATCAAGCTCAAGATCGCACGTGTTGTGCTAAATCTTTCGTGACAGGCTGAACTTCTCTGGATATAATATAAACAGCCTGCGGCGATTAAGCAAGTTTTTTGATCGAAAATTAAAAAATTTTTTCGCGGGTTCAGATTGACCGGGGCAGATTGATAATTCCGGAGCGGCAGAGGGTTTGGATTTCGTCAGCCCGGGCGGGCCAGTTATTGGACCACCGTGTCGGCGGCATCACTGCCGTCGTTGCCGTCGTCGGCATCGTCGGCATCGTCGTCGAGGAGGTCCCTGACGGTGTTGTCGTAGAGGGTGCCGCTTTCGCTGTCGTGGTCGTCATCGGACTGGTCCATCGCCGAGGTCACTCCCGTGTCGGTAATCGAGTAGCCGTTTCCTTCCTCGGTGTCAAGGGAATGCCCCTTGTTGGAGGCTATGTTTGCCGTGCCGTCTTTGACCATAACCCTGGTCTTTGACGGCTCAACCCTCATGGCGATTCTCGATCCGGTCGATGACACCTTGCCGTGGGGAGTTACCAGGGTATATTGAAGCTTCCACCCTTTGCCGGTTTGGGCGAAGACGGACCCCCTGTCTATGACCATCTCGAAATAAATCTTGCCGCTTTTCCTGTCGATATGCGATTTCGTTATGGAAATCCTGGAGTGGGGGCCCGCGGTGAGCTTCATGACCTTCCCGTACATTATGGCGAGCTTTGAGTCGTCTCCGGTCGTGAGGAGGACGCCGGGCCGGACCACCTGGCCCTTGCGCAGGATGTTTGCATCGGCCCTGACCGTGCCCTTGACCCGTGAGGCGTAAAATGGCGCGTTCTTATACTGGATGTGAGAATGCAGGGTGAAGATAATGACAGAGGCACACACGGCGCCCAGGGCAATGACGGCGTACCGGAGCCTGAAGCGGCGCGGCGCCGGCTCCGCTTCCGCGGACCGGGTATAGTTGTCATAATAATCAAGGACGCCGGCCAGAACGGACCTGCGGGGTTTTATTTTCTTTCCCCCGGAGGGTGCGGTGATGTTTTTCAGAACCGTATAGTTCGTTCGGCAGAGATCGCATGTTTCAAAGTGGGCTCTGATGACCGCGGACCTGTGCTCCTTCAGGGAGTCCTGAATGTAATCAATCAGGATTTTTTTTGTAAGATGGCCTTTCATTAGGAGGTCCTTATTTAATATAACAATCGGCAACCTGATTTTTGACAAAATTAAGTCAAAAATCCATCTTTTTTTAACTCAGTATAGAGTATATCCAGAACGTTTTTAATCCGCCGCCGTACTGTTCTGGCGGAAAGGGAGAGGGTATCGGCAATCTCATCGTAATGCATGCCATCTTCCTTGTGCATGATAAAAATCGAGCGGGACTCCGGATCAAGGGTTTCCAGTATCCGGTATATTGCGCGGTTCAGGTCGTCCAGCATCAGCCGGTCAAGGTATGTGTCTTCAGTTTTAAGGCTTTCCTCCATTTCATGGAGACATCCGGGGTGGTCCCGGTTCTGCTTAATAAGGTAATTTACGCTCAGATTATGGGCTGTTTTATATAAAAAAGCCCTATATTTATCCTCCTGGATCTCCTTTTCCGCCGTATATCCGATGAATTTTTCAAAAACCTCCTGGAGAAGGTCCTCGGAGGTGTCGGTACTGTGGGTCAATTTGTATAAATAGCGGTAAATTTCAGGGGAAAATTGCCGGTAGATGTCTGATATTTGGTCTTTTGAGAGCATTTTTTGCAAAAAAAGTGGCCGCTATTTTTTTTAACAATGTCATATATTATAAGTGCATAAAAACTGCAATAAAATTTGGTTCCGGGAAAATACAAAATTTTAGGAGAAATTACAAATGAAAAAGATTTTTGCTATCGCTATTGCTATGGTATTTGGTTTGACCATGGTTGGTTTCAGCGCCGAGAAGAAAGTTGACCCCAAAGCCGAGAAAAAAGTAGAAGCCAAGAAAGAAGATAAAGCCGCTAAGAAAGAAGCCAAGAAAGAAGATAAAGCCGCTAAGAAAGAAGCCAAGAAAGAAGAAAAAGCCGCAAAGAAAGAAGCCAAGAAAG
>CALMRZ010000032.1 GCA_937872225.1 uncultured Spirochaetota bacterium | reverse complement strand
GCTAAGAAAGAAGCCAAGAAAGAAGAAAAAGCCGCAAAGAAAGAAGCCAAGAAAGAAGAGAAAAAAGAAGTAAAGAAAGAAGTCAAAAAAGAAGAGAAGAAGAAATAGTTTGACCCTTTCACTCACCAGTTGAAGAAAAGAAAGCGCAGATTTACTACCCCGGTACCGGAATCTGCGCTTTTTTCATTAATTATGCAAAGCGACTGATTTTCCAGTTGCAAGACGTGAAAGTATCATGTTGCATTTTATTTCAAGAAGGAGTCCACAATCATGAAACAGCTGTTATCAATCGTCGTGTCGTTGATGCTTGTCATGCCGGCGGGTCTCATGGCCCAGGATGAGGGCGCCAGCCCGGAACAGGCCGGTCCCGAGAAAAAAATCGAGGATGCCAGGGAAGTCAAGAAGGATAAGAAGCAAACCCGCAAAGAGAAGAGGCAGGCCAAGAAGCACGCAAACAAGAAAAAGCACCATGTAAAGAAGCACAAAGCCAATAAAAAAGAAGAGCCCAAGAAGCCCGAAGTCAAAGAAAACGCTGAGGATGTAAAATAAGAAAACAGGGGGACCTGTGCCGGTTTACGGCTGTCCCATAGTGATAGGAGAGAAGCCGCCCGGATTGTATCCGGCGGCTTTTTTATTTAATCCGGAAATTGATAACAGAAAAAATAATATAATTGCATAATCATTGTCCTCTTTTATGCTTATATTCGTTGTAACTATCAGAGCCTGATCATAGAGGAACAATAAACAGGGAGCTGGATTGCCATGAGAAAAATTATTCTGCTTATATTCGCGTTGCTGATGGCCATGACGGCGCATGTCTATGCCCGGGACAAGGCCGATCCCGGCGTAATGGCAAAAAAAGAAGAGGTCAAGAGCAGGGTCGAAGACCGGAAGGAGGTCCGCAGGGATGCCCGTGAAGAGATTAAAGAGAAGCGCAAGCAAAAGCGGCAGCGGATCAAGGAGCGGCGCCGTGTGCGGAGAGATGCGGCCAGGCAGAGAAAGGTCATGCGGAGACGGCTGTAGCGGTGCGGCAGTCCGGATCCCCGCATCAGGAGAGGGCTGAGCGGAGGGTGTTCCGTCCGGCCTTTTCTTATGCCCGCCGGATCCAGAAACAAAAAATGATTTGAAAAAATCGCCGCCTGATTGCTATGATAAAGTGACGTTGGTTTTTCATACTGCAGTCACCATTGACGCGGTGACATTGTAAGGATGGTTCCATGAAGAAGCTATTCCATGAATTACCGGCCCTTGCCATCACCATGACGCTGCTGCTCCCGGGATTGTTCCTCCAGGGTACGGTGCATGCATTTCCTGCGGACGCGAAAAAGGCGGAACAGGCAGGCGATGCAGCGGAGAAGGGGTCTGCGGAGTCCGGCGAAAGGGATGAGGCGAAACCGAGGATCTTCGGGATCGATGGAGGTTACAACGGCAGCTACGCCGAGGGGACGTCCCCGAAAAACTTTTACTCCCAGCCCTACCTCAATATCAGCCTGAAGAACAAATACATCAAGTTCACCGCCGGCATCTCCCGGTTCTGGGATTTCCAGATATCCAACGGAGCGGGCGCCTATGAAACGGTCAACTTCACCCAGCCGAAGCTTGCCCTGTCGGTATATCCCCATGACGTAATCGAAATCTACGGATCGTACCTTTACTCTGCCGGAGACAAGACCCATTACTACAGGGTCCATGACTGGTCCGGCGGATTTTTTCTCGATTTTGAAGTGGTCAGCCTGGGGTTCACCGGCGATTATAAAAAAACCGAGTATGTTTTTAAATCAGACGACCGGAGTGATTATCTCTCCATCACCCCGGGCGGTACGGCGAATCCGTATATTAATAATCTGATCATGATGGCCCGGTATAAGAATTTCAAAATCCAGAATATCAAGCATCTGGAGGACTATACCCTGACGCCCGCCTTCAGCTGGTTCTTTATCGAGAGCACCAGCCTTGATCTTGCCTATGATTATATGTACTCCGACTTCAACAACCCGTATTCCTTCAAAAGCATATACCCCAAGCAAAACGAGCATATCATTTTCTACTCCCACTCGGGCAAGATCGGTATTACATCTGAAACCTGCGAATACTTCACCCTGATGGCGGCTTTTTCTTCGGGGTGGAGCAATGATGACGTAATAACCGTGGGCGGTGAAATTGAAGGTATCATTAACCTGTTCGATTACGCGAATATTTCCATCACTTATGCGCCGGTCTATAACATTTCCCCCAAGATGGACCCGCTGACAAGAAAGTTCTACGAATATCGTTCGTATGTTTCGCTGTTCAAAGCGCTTCGGGGCAGGCGCCTGAATATAAACCCCTTCATGCAGTTGAAGAATATCGGCAAAAACTTCTGGAGCCATGGAGTCAGCTTCAACGTTTCATTCAGGTACTGACAGCCGTGGCCGGTGAAAATCATCAGGGAGGAATGCAGGCATGATAACAATAAAAAGGATACTTCCGGTGGCCGTTATAGCGGCACTGATTATCGTTCCGCGGGCCGAAGGCGGACAGCAGGCATACATGGTGCAGGCGATAGTCGGGGACGTGAAGATAGTCGCCGGCGGCGCGACAAAGGCGGCGGCTGAGGGCCTGGCCCTTGGCGGCGGCGATACGGTCGTCACGGGCAGGAATTCCATGGCGGATATCGCCTGGGGGGACCGCGGCCTCGTCCGGGTCAACGAAAAGACGAGGATCTCCGTGGCGTCCCTGGCCAGGAAAAGCGGCGACCCCGATATGGAGATGAGCGGCGGCAGCATCATGGTCATGCTTGCGAAGCTGGTCCGCGGTGAAAGCTTCCAGGTCAAGACGGCAACCCAGGTCGCGGCAGTCAGGGGGACGAGCTTCCAGGTCAGCGCCGATGACGACAGCTCCCGCGTGGACGTCCTCACGGGAAGCATCATGGTCCACCCCGTCAGGGACGGTATGATCATCCGCGAAATAGCGGAGTCGGTGGCCGAGGAGCATTCCGTTTCGATGAACCGGTCGATGGTCAGGGACATCGTCGCGAAACGGCGGAAGATCGCGGTGGCCCTATTAAAGAAGGGCGACCTGGACGCCCTGACTGACCGGTTCGACGCCATGCGGGAATCCCGGGGCTTCAAGAGGCTCAATCCGAAGATCAGGAACGAAATCAATGAACGGATCAACAGGAACAGGGAGCGGATCAGGGATAGAAGGGGCGCCGTCAAGCAGCGCAGGGATGCGCCGAAGCCGGATCGGGGACAGCGGCCGCCCCGGCCGGGCCGGTGAAACATAACAGTCACAAAAGGGTGGATGACATGGGAAACTGGAGACATGCACTGGCGGGGCTCATCATCGTGCCGTTGATGTTCGTCACGGCCCAGGCCGCTTCGGGCGCGCGGCAGTATAAAATCATCATGATGATGGGGAATGTCAGAGTGGCCGCCGGAGGCACGGTCCACGCGGCGTCCTTCAACGAAAAGCTGAGCGGCGGCGAGACCATCATAACCGGGAGCGGCTCCTTCGCCGATATCTCCATGGGCGGCAAAGGCTACATGCGGATACAGGAAAATTCAAAAGTGGCCCTCGCGTCGCTCAAAAAGAGGTCGGACGATCCCGACCTTGACATGGAAAACGGCAATGTCATCGTCATCATGTCCAAGCTGAAAAAGGACGACAGCTACGGGGTCAAGACCTCGACCAACGTGGCCTCGGTGCGGGGAACCATGTTCCAGGTCGCGGGCGATGAGGCCGCATCCGAGATCAATGTTTTCTCCGGGACGGTCCTGGTCAACCCCGTGTCGAACGGGGAGATCCAGCGGCAGATAGCCGAGATGGTGACGGAGGGAAGGTCCCTGTCGCTGAACCGGGACCTCGTCATGGACCTGATGGCGAAAAAGAAGACCATGAAGCTCTCGGAGATACGGCGTGAGGTGCGCGACTCTTTCATGAAGCAGATCAGGGAGATACAGGCGACCCCGGATTACAAGAACCAGAGCGCCGAACTGCGCAGGGAGATCGATGACCGCATCCGGAAATTCAAGCAGGAGCTCAAGGACAGGAAGCTTGACCCTGATTCGCTGAAGGAAAAGATCAGGAACGAGCGGGAACGCCAGAAAAGCGAGATGAAAAGGATCCGCGACGAGATGAGAGGAAAATAACAGGAGTGATGAACGTATGTATCGCACAACCATGAAGAGCGCGGCGGCGGTCGCGGCCGGCATTTGTCTGACCGCAGCCGTAATAGCGGGAAATAACGCTGAAGCAAGGCCCGGGAAGAGCGGCATGCCGCGGCCCCCGGCGCCCAACGAAAGCTGGAAAAATCCGATCGATCCCCATACCGGCCAGGTGAATTACAACTGGATGCTCATGTCCGCGGTCATCCATTCGGACATGGAGTATATACAGAAGGCCCTGGACAACGGCGCCGACATCAACCAGAAGAGCGGCAACGGCACGACGCCGCTCCACGAGGCCATTTTCAACCTCGACCTGGAGGTCGTTTCCTATCTCATCGAGCGAAAGGCCGATCTGAACATCCTCAACCGATGGGGATATTCGCCCCTGGCCTGGTGCTACGAGGTGCAGGGGAGCGACGAGGAGCTGGCCCCCATCGCGGCGGCGCTGAAAAAAGTTGGCGCGAAGGAGATCGTCAAAGACACCGGAGAGCCGCCGCCCTTCCCCTGGTCGAAGCCGACGCCGGAGACGCTGGCCCAGTACAATGCCAACATCCTCTTCTGCGCGCAGCAGCCCAACTGCGACCTGGGCATGCTTAACAGGTTTTTAAAGAAGGGGGCCGATCCGAACACCTCCAATTCCCAGGGGATTCCGGCCATTGTTTTCGGCATACTCAGGGGCAATGAGGGGTTTGTGAAGCTCCTGGTGGAAAACAGGGCCGACGTGAACCGTCTCTCCGCGGCCGGGAGCCCCCTGGCCAATGCAACCTATTATGGCAATATGAACATGGTAAAGCTTCTCGTGGAAAACGGCGCAAAGCTTGACGTGCCGGACAACGGCGAGTTTAACCCCCTCATGCAGGCGTTTCAGCGGAACCATTTTGAGGTCGTGCGGTACCTTATCGATCAGGGGGCCAATACCAGGGTTACGGGCCATGGGAACAAGGGCCCTATCCACTACGCCGCCGGCAGCGGCGATATGAAGCTGGCGAAGCTCCTCATCAAGAAAGGGGCCGACATCATGGCGACGGACGACGGCGGCTGGGACGCTATGATCCACGCGGCCTGGGGAGAGAACGGCGAGATGGTCGATTACCTTACATCGCTGGGGGCGGATATTAACCGGACCATTTATAATGAAAAGCTGAATCTCCTCCACATGACCCTGCGGGGCGGGAGCCGGGATGCGCGGAAAAAGTTGCAGTTCCTGCTTTCAAAGGGGATTGACGTGAACGCGAAGGACTCTCTTGGTTTCACGCCGCTTTTTTACTCGTTGTTCTACGGTAATCCCGATGAATTTGCCGAAATGCTGATCAGGGCCGGCGCGGATGTGAACGCCGAATCCGGCGACGGATACACGGTGCTCTGCCGGGCCTTCATCGAGGGAAGGGATTCCATCGGGGACCTCCTCATCAAGAGCGGAGCAGATATCAATAAGAAAAACAAAAATGGCTCCCCGATGACGGTTCTCTGCGCTGAACAGGGATATATCCGGCCGCTCAAGGCCTTCATTGCCCGCAAGGCCGACCTGAATGCCGTTGACGCGGGAGGAAGAACGGCCCTTCACGCGGCAGCCCAGGCGGGGAAAAAGGATATATACAATCTCCTCCTGAAGAGTAAGGCAAGGAGGGACATCAGGGACAGGAACGGCAGGACCGCTGCGGAATACCTGAAAAAGTAGTACACGAATCATCCTGGAATAATCCGGAGGTTTTCTCCCGAGATAACCATGCTTGTCGTAATAGGTACAGAAATTGTGTTATTCGGGTGCGGCCTCTGTGTCCTGCAGGCGCTCGAGAGACTCCCTGAGTCGGGCAAGGGGAACGCCCCCGGGATACTCTTCTATCTGTTCAACGGGGTGATCATGCTGGGCATAGCCCTGATCGCCCGGGGCGTCCCCCCTGAGTGCCCCGCGGCGATTTTTCTGGTTATTACGTCCCTTGTCATAATCGGACCGCTGAATCTTTTCTATTATCACACCTTGCTGTACCCTGAAACGCCGCTGCCGTACCGGGTGGCGCTCCACCTGGCGCCGGCCATGGTGTGCTTTGTCGCCGAGGTCATCTTTCAGCTTCAGCCCCTTGCTTTCAAAAAGGAGATGATCGGCGGCTTTCTGGGAGATCCCTTCAGTTCACCGCTGGTTTACCTGCTGGTGGCCGTGGTGGCGCACATTCTCATCTACATCACTGCCATCATCAAGGTTGCCCTGTCGGACGTGGGCATCAGCGGATCGCTGATGGGGTTCCGCTTCATTCTCTACATTGCCATTTGCATACTCCTGGTGATCGCCTTCCTCTTCGGCGGGTTCGTGGGACGGAATCCGGCGGTGTTCATAACCGGCGGCATCATAAACGTCTGGGTCCACATCTCGCTGTACATCGGGATCAGGGCGTACCCGCAGTTCTTCTTCGAACTGAAGCGCGAGATCAAGAAGAAGCGCTACGAGAAGTCAATGCTCCGGGGACTCGACACCGACATCATTCGGGACCGCCTCAACGATCTCATGGCAGAAGAGGGGCTCTACCGCGACAGCGACATATCCCTGGCGGCGGTGGCCGAGCGCCTCGCCATCACGCCGCACCAGCTGTCGCAGATGCTGAACGAGCTGATGAGCACCGGCTTCTGGGATTTCGTGAACCGCTATCGCATCGAGGAAGCGAAGAGGCTCCTCCGCGACAACCCCGACGCGAACATCATCTCGGTGTGCTTCCAGGTCGGGTTCAATTCAAAATCGTCCTTCAACAGCGCTTTCAAGAAGATGACCGGCATGACTCCGCGGGAGTTCAAGCAGGGTGGGGAATAGTACCCCTGTCCCCCGGAGGGGTGACCTCGCCCCGCCGCCGGCACGCCCTCTCCCGCGGGGAGAGGGGGATTGAGGGGGTGAGGTCTCCCGGGCTGATGCAAAATTGAATTTTTTTGTATGAGTTTATAAGTACGGTCGACAGGCCGGCGCATATGTGATATATACGGACCATGTAACGCTCGGGGGCGGCCTGAAACGGCAGGATCCTTTCCCACAGTCACCGGCGGAGGTTGCGGATGAAGGCACTGGTAACGGGGGCGACGGGCTTTATCGGCTCGGTCCTGGCAGAGGAACTGATGGCGCGGGGACACGGGGTGCGGGCCCTGGCCTTTCCGGAAGAAAAGGTTTCGGAACTGGTCAACCGGGGAGCGGAGATTTGCCGCGGGGACCTGACCGCGCCGGAGAGCCTCCGGGGCCTCTGCGACGGCGTTGACACGGTGTTCCACCTGGCGGGCCGCGTCACCGACTGGGGCACGAGAAAGCAGTTTTACACCGCGATTTACAACGCCACGGAAAACCTCCTGAAAGAGGCGGCGGGGAAGGCGTCGCGCTTCGTGTACGTGAGCTCCCTGGCGGCCATGGGCATGGGAGGCCACCTGAAGGGCGTCAAGGAAACGGACCCGCCGCGGAAGTCGGGCGTGTACTATAACGACGCCAAGGCCGACGCCGAGGCCCTGGTGCGCTCGTACCACGACGCGGGGGCGATAGCCTGCACCATCGTGCGCCCGGCCAACGTGACCGGACCGGGCAGCGTGTGGGTCCGCGACATCATCGATCAGATGCTGAAGATGCCGGTCCCCCTCTTCGACCGCGGACGGCATCCCACCAGCTTCGTGTACGTGGACAGCCTGGTGGACGGCATCATACGCGCCGGCACCATGGACGTCGCCCGGGGCAGGGCCTATCACTTCCGGGACGACTGGACCGCGACATGGAAAGAGTATATCACCTTCCTCGGGAGCCTCGTCGGGAAACGTCCCCGGGGGAACATCCCCTTCCGCCTTGCCTGGCCGCTGGGCCTGGTGATGGAAAAAATCCTCAATCCCCTCCAGGTCCGCTCTCCCCTGACGAGGCTCAACGTGGGAGTCCTGGGAAGGAACAATGACATAGACACGTCCCTGGCGCGCGCCGAACTGGGCTGGCGCACAACGGTATCCTACAGCGAGGCCATGGAGCGGATCGCCGCGTGGGTGCGGACGCATTACGCCGGCAGGAGATGACGGCCCGACCGGGGGCCGCGCCGGATATTTATAGCAAGGAGAAGCCTATGAGATTCACGCTGTTGCTGTTCGTTCTGTATAAGATATTGAAATGGGCGTCGAAACACAATCCCGCGTTCCGTAACTATATCGGTTCCATCCACCAGGTAAAAATCATGATCAAGACCGCCGACGGGAAGCGGGGAAGGCTCTTTATCTTCGACCGGGGCTCCGTTTTCACGAAGAGCGGAGCCCGCCACCCCTATGACGGGGCCATCGTCTGGTCCGACGCTGCGACCGGGTTCAGGGTCATGGCGTCGAAGAGCGACGAGGAGCAGTTCAAGGCCGCAGCAGCGGGAAAGATGAAGCTCGACGGCATGGCGTTTTTCGCCCAGTGGTTCAATGACGGGGTGAAGCTGGTGATGTGATTGATAAAGCTCGGCACCCCCCCACCCCAGAGGGGGCTTGGCGCCGGATATGAAATTCAAAAGCCCCCTCAGGGGAATTCAGAGGGTGGAGCGATAATGTGAACATTATTATTCATAGGAGTAAGAACAATGGCACGTATAAACGGCGGTCACCTGGTCGGCAAATACCTGAAAGAAGTTGAAAAGATTGATACCGTCTTCGGCATCTCCGGAGGCCACATCGAATCGATGCTGGACGGTTTTACCGAGTACAAGATCCGCACCATCGACGTGCGCCATGAGCAGGCGGCGGCCATGATGGCCCACGCCACCTCGGTGTACACGGGGAAGCCGGGCGTCTGCTTTCTCACGGCAGGGCCGGGCTTCGCCAACGGACTCACCGGCATAGCGAACGCCTACCTCGATAACGCACCGCTGGTGGTCCTCTGCGGGAGGCACCCGATCCGGGACGACCTGAAGGGGGCCCTCCAGGAGATCAAGCAGATGGATATTGTCCGTCCCATCACCAAGTGGTCGGCCACCTGCTTCGATATCAAGCGGATCCCCGAGTATCTTGCGATCGCCTTCCGCAACGCGGTGGAGGGGAGGCCGGGGCCGGTCTTTCTGGAATTGCCGCCCGATATCCTCAATATCACGGTCGAGGAATCGGCCGTCCCCATGCCCACGCGTGCCACGCGGAAGTATACGGTCCATCCCGATGACGCCGATCTGAAGGCAGCCGCGGAAATCATCAATAACGCGAAGAAGCCCCTGTTTCTCGGGGGCTCGGGCGTCGCCTACAGCGCCTGCTCGGACAGCCTCCGGAAGTTCATAGAAAAGACCGGCATTCCCTTCATGCTCCAGAACAACGGCAGGGGGGAACTCCCGGACGACCATCCCAATTCCGTCATGGACATGGGGAGCCTGGGACTGTTTTTCAGTATCGGCCAAACGGACGTGATAATCTCCGCCGGCCTGCGCTTCAACTGGATCCTCCAGTCCGGGGCCATCATACCGCCGTCGGTGAAGGTCGTGAGGATCGACATCGACCCGCACGAGATCGACCGGAACCGCATGGCCGACGCGGGCCTGGTGGGCGATGTCGGGTCGGTCCTCGAACAGCTGACCCCCCTCGTGACAAGGAACGACCACGGGGAATGGACGAAGACGCTGAAATCGGCGGGTCGGTCGCTCCTTGACTACGAGATCAGGATGCGCGAGACGGCGGCCGACACGATCCACCCGGTGAGGCTCGTCGCGCAGATACAGAAGGTCGCGGGGGAAGACGCGGTCTATGTCGCCGACGGCGGGGACACCAGCTATTTCGGCCTGGCGTTCACGACGCGGCAGAAGGCCGGCGTCATAGCGACGTCGTCGGGACTCTTCGGCTGCCTGGGCACCGGCATACCCTTCGGCATGGCGGCGAAGCTCGCCCGGCCGGACAGGAAGGTGGTGGTGCTGAACGGCGACGGGTCCATGGGATTCAATATCATGGAGTTCGACACCATGGTGCGTCATAACATCCCGGTGGTGGTAGTGGTCAACAACGACTGCGCCTGGGGCATGATCAAGCACAGCCAGGAGCTCTCCATCGGCAAGGACCGCCTCCAGTGCGCTGAGCTGGGGACCAGGCATTACGAGAAGGTGGCGGAGGGGCTCGGCGGCCACGGCGAATTCGTCACCAGGGACGAGGAGATCATCCCGGCCCTGGAGCGGGCCTTCGCGTCGGGCAAGCCGGCCTGCGTGAACGTCATGACCGACCCCGCGGTGACGAGCCCGGCGACGCCGCTGTTTTATCAATCGCTGAAAATGGAATAACCCCGGGTTTAAACCCGGGGTTATCACGGCGTCCATGGAGGCAAGTCATGAAAGCATTGATGTTGAATCTCAACCCATTACGTTTCGCGGCGCTGCAGGCGCTGCGGCCTCTGAGCGAGAAGTTCTGCTTCCGCGGGCCCTTTTCGACGATACGGCTGGTCGACATACCCGAGCCGGAGCTCCCCGGGCCCGAGTGGGTGAAGATAAAGACCAGACTCTGCGGCCTGTGCGGGAGCGACATCAACCTGATGTTCGCGAAGGACTCGCCCTCTGCATCGCCCTTTACCTCCTTCCCCTGCGTGCCGGGCCACGAGTTCTGCGGCGATATCGTTGAAACAGGCAGCGCCGTGAAATCCGTCAAAAAGGGCGACATGGTAACCGTGATCCCGGTGCTTAATTGCGAGACCCGGGGCATCAGGCCGGTATGCCGGAGCTGCGCCGCCGGGGTTCCGGGAAACTGCGAGAACTTCGCCGAGGGCGCCTTCGCGCCGGGAATGTTCACCGGCATCTGCCGGGACATCAACGGCGGCTTCGCCGAGTATGTCGTGGCGCACCGGAGCCAGGTGGTGCCGGTGCCGAAGGGCGTGTCACCGGAATCGGCAACCCTCACCGAGCCCTTTGCCGTGGGCCTGCAGGCGGCGCTGGACAACCTGCCGGGCACAAACGACCGGGTCCTGGTGGTCGGCGGCGGCGTCATCGGCGCCATGACAGTCAAGGCGATCCGGGCTCTGGGGATTGCCTGCGATATCACCGTTGCCGAGCCTTCGCCCTTTGCCGCTGACTATGTGAAGAAGTCCGGCGCCGACCGGACCGTCGGCGGCAGCCTTATCGACGCGGCCGTGGAGGTCGCCGGGGGCCGCGCCTACAAGCCTGACCTCGGTGAAAGGATCGTCATGGGCGGTTTTGACCGAGTCTTCGACACAGTAGGCCATCGCGATACCCTGAACCTGTCCCTCCGCGTCCTGGCGGTGAAGGGCACCCTGTCCGTGCTGGGGATCGGCGGGAACGTGAAGCTGGACCTGACGCCCCTCTGGCTCAAGCTGCAGACCATCAAGGGATGTTACGCCTACCGGTACAATACTATCAAGGGAGTTAAGAGACAGGCCTTTGAAATAGCCCTTAACCTGATCGCCGGAAAGAAAGCGCGGGTGGAGGATATGCTGACGCACAGGTTCAGTATTGATGAATACAGGAAGATGATCGAAGTGAACGTGCGGAAGTCCTTGTACAAAGCCATAAAAACCGCCGTTGAATTTTGAACAATTGTCCCCTGTCCAAAGACATCCTCCGCCAGCCCGGTATTCATATCCCGGGCCGACGGAGGGCTGATTATTTTTATCCCTTCCATGATTAGAATATTGACAAAATCCCCGATGTATGGTTAATTAATATATCATCCAATTCTGATCTTTTTTATTCATCAGCGGGGCCGGTTCCGTCGCCATGTCCTTTTCCATGGAATCGGGCTATTGAATGCGGCTTCCGGTTGGTCTTTTGTGTGAAGCTATACGGGGTGAGGGGCGCCTTCTTCAATGAGGGCGGGTTGATATGACACACGCGGCTGTTGATATACCAAAGGTTGATTATTTTCAACTGTTTTACGTTGAAGCGATCCTCCAGGATTCCTCGCTGCCCCAGATTTGCAAAATCAGGCCGATTTTTAACGCCCTGACAGAAGATGACTTCATTGACCTGGTTGAAAAAATATTCGAATCGAACGACTATGAGCTGACCACGCAGTTTCTGTACTTTCTCCTGCTCTTCCGCGATATGCCGCACCTGCAGAAGTACATCAATTCCTCGAAATTCACCATCGAGAACCTTGAAAAGCTTATCATTTTTGTTTTCGGCTTCTGCTCCATGCATAACCATTCCACGGACCGCATCATCGACGAGATTCTCTACTTTCTCTCTCCCGATCGTCTCCTGGAGCTGGTGCTCCATTCGCACTATATCATGAAGGACAAGCTCCTTCTCTTCTTTATCCTCACCAGGCTTGACACCAACGCCCTGAACAGGTTTTTCGCGTCATTGAAGGACATAGATGATTTCAAGAAGTATTTCCTGCACCTGCCCGATGACATACTGAAGACCATGATATCAAGGAACTATCAGCTCTTCCAGTATGTCATGATGCTGATGCTGGAGGGGGAGACTGACGGCGCCGTGTACGCCGATTTTTTCAGCAAGTACAAATCCGACATCGAACAGTTCAGCAAGCTCCATGACATGATCCGCCAGTACAAGAAGGGATCGATTTTTGCAAAGGACAAGACGGTTCCCTTCAACAAGAGGGACATGAGCAGGATCTCGCTCCTGGTCAACATGATAAAGGACTTGCCTGACCCGGAAAAGGCCATCAATTATTTCAGCAGCGAGTCGGTCTTCATCGATGATTTCGAGAGGAAGATCGTCCATGCCATCGTGACCAATCCGTTCCTGAAGAATGTTTTCCAGAATTACGATGACATGCTTGAAGCCGGCTAGGATGACATCCCCGCAGCCCTTGCCCGAAGTGCATGCCCCTGCCATACCATGGACTGGGTTGAGTAACGGGAACCGTGGCCCGCGATAATTTATTGAATGTTCCGTTTTTCTTTATTATGTTATATACGTTACAAGGCCGGGTTGTGAAACCGCATGCCCCTGCGGATTGTCAGGGGGATGGCTGATGCACCGCGTCCGGGGAGGTGGCCTAATGATGGCAAATAAAATCCGCGGACATATTGAAGATCTCTTCAATTCCGCCGATATACGCGTGGACGGCGACAGGCCCTGGGATATCAGGGTGCACGAGAAGGCGCTGTTTTCAAGGGTGTTGAAGGGCGGGTCCCTCGCCCTGGGGGAATCATACAGCGACGGATGGTGGGATTGCGACGCCCTTGACCAGTTTTTTTACCGGATCTTCCGGGCGCGCCTGAATGAAAAAGTCAATCCCCGGTCCCCGGCCGCGGTCCTTGGATCGGTTTTTCTCAACATGCAGAACAGGGTCCGGTCGCTGCAGGTGGCCGCGAAGCACTATGACCTCGACGTGAACCTCTACCTGTCTTTTCTTGACCCGTACAACCAGTATACCTGCGGCTATTTCAGGGAAACCGACGATCTCGACAGGGCCCAGGAGCAGAAGCTTGACCTCATCTGCCGCAAGCTTATGCTCGGGCCGGAGGATTCGGTCCTGGACATCGGGTGCGGCTGGGGCGGCTTTGCCCGGTTCGCGGCAGAGCGGTACGGGTGCAGGGTCACGGGGATCACCATTTCAGACGAGCAGCTGCGTTATGCCAGGGAATTCTGCAGGGACCTGCCGGTGACGATTGTAAAATCGGATTACCGGGATTTCAGGGGTCTCTTCGACAAGGTCCTGATGTGCGGCATGATCGAGCACGTGGGCTACAAGAATTACCGGAGGCTCATGGAGGTCGTGTGCGGCTCCCTGAAGGAAAAGGGCCTGTTCCTTCTCCAGACGATCGGGTCTAACATTTCCTCCCGGATGGGAGATCCCTGGATCAATAAATATATTTTCCCCAACGGCCTCGTGCCGTCGGCGAAGCAGATCATTTCCGCAGCCGAAGGACTGTTCATCCTCGAAGACTGGCATTTCCTGGGAGAACATTATGACCGGACGCTGATGGCCTGGTACAGCAACTTCGTGAAAAACTGGGACCGGATAAAAAGCGCCTTTGACGAGCGGTTTTTCCGAATATGGAAATATTACTTCCAGAGCTGCGCCGCCGCGTTCAGGGCAAAGCTGACCGACCTGTGGCAGGTGGTGTTCTCTAGAAACCCCCTTCCCGGTCATTATGTCTCCGCCAGGTAATCGTGCCACTCGCTTCCGTGGGTACTCCCGCTAAATTCATGTTTTTTTTGAAAAAGATGTTGTCCGCAGGGGATAGATAATGATTAGTTAAACAAGATGGATGAAGGGATCGTCCGGGAGAAATGTCTGCCGTGTGCCTCATCCGCATGCGTGTATAAGCCGAAGCGCCTGCCCCGTATCTTCCAGCGATCGTATCGACGTCCTCTGGTGATGCGCGTCCAATTATGAAAAAACTCAGGACATTATTTCTAACGAAATATAGCGATGAAACCTGCGTCGTTCGGCAGAAGGCGTTTGTTCTCTTTATTGTGTGCCTGGTGTTTGTCCCCCTTATGGGTGCGCCCATTGTGATCAACATCCTGGGGGCTGTCTCCTCGCAGCCGGTCGTGATCAATAACCTTAGCGCCCTTTTTCTCGCCATGCTCATCGTGTCCCTGTTCCTGCTCTGGAACGGCCGGTATGCCGCCGCGGTCGTGCTCTTCGTTATTTTCATGCTGGTGCGCGTTGTAGGCGGCGTTGCCGTAAAAATTGAGGACCTTGCCCTGACCGGCTCGAACAACAACGTCTATTTCATTTTTGCGTCAGTGCCTTCGCCTCCCGGGTCCTTGCCGATTACGGATACGCGGTGACGGAGGCGGAAGACGCCGGCGGGGCGTTGTCCCGGTTCAACAGTGATGGCGGCAATTTTGACCTGTTGCTCTCTGACGTCGTTCTTCCCGGAAAAAACGGCATCCGTCTGGCGGAGGAGCTCACGGCACTGAACCCGCGCCTCAAGGTGCTGCTGTGCAGCGGCTACACGGGCCAGCGATCGCAGATGGATGGTATCATGGAACGAAACTATCCCTTTCTGCAGAAGCCCTATTCGATGAACGATCTTCTGCCGGGCGTCAGTGCCGCCCTGCGGGGCAATTAGAAATTCCGGCGCATTGAATTAAAAAATATCGGTCTAGTGCTTGACTCGTGGAATGAATTTCAGTATTGTTGTAGTGCCATGGGGTGGTTCCTTAAGGAGCCTGAGATTATACCCGATGAACCTGATCTGGATAATGCCAGCGAAGGGAGCCAAGGCGAATAATCCGATCTCCTCTCGAAAAACCATTCCGAGCGCGTTGTGGTAGTGTCATGTTTGAGAGATGTCGTTTATCTGCATTTGTCATCCCGAACCCCGCTTGACGGGGTGAGAAATCCTGGAATATAAGCCTTCTTTCAAGATTTCTCCTCATCCCGGAATACCGGGATTCGTCGAAATGACAGATGTGCAAATTGTCTGAACAGTATTAACATGTGAGGTCAGTGTATTCATGAACGCGTATCCCTATCTTGAAGCTGTCCGCGGGAAGAGCCCCGTGGTCCATCACCTGACCAACTGGGTCACCATTTACGACTGCGCCCAGGTGGTAAAATCCTTCGGCGCGTCGCCGGTCATGGCCCATGCCCCCGAAGAAGTGGCCGACATGGCCGGCATAGCCTCGGCGCTGGTGCTGAACATGGGAACCCTGACGGCTGAATTCATCGACAGCATGAAGCTGGCCGCGGCCGCAGCCAACCGTAAGGGCATGCCGGTCGTGCTGGACGTGTGCGGCACCGGGGCCACGCACTTCAGGAATAAAATGAGCTTTGAATTGCTTGATGCCGCGAAGATAAACATCATCAAGGGAAACAGCTCGGAGATCGCGCGCATAGCCGGCAGGGACGTGCAGACCCGCGGAGTTGATGCGACCGAGGTGAGGGCCGATCTCGGCGAGATTGCATCATTCCTCGCGAAAGAGAGGCTGTGCACGGTGGTGATCACCGGGAAGGAGGACATCGTCGCTGACTCGAAGTCGGTATACAGGGTGAAAAACGGCCACGAGATGATGTCCCATGTCGTGGGCACCGGGTGCATGGCCGCGTCGGTCATCGGAACCTTTGCCGGCGCTTCGCCGGACGACCTGACCGCTGCCGCTGCCGCGGGACTCTGCTGTTATGAAATAGCCGCAGAGCTCGCCATGATGGTTTCGGGCGGGCCCGGGTCTTTCAAGCCGCACCTCTTCGACTGTATCTTCAATCTGAAAAGGGACGATGTTGATTCATTGCAGAAGATCACGCCATGAAGGGATATTACTTTATAACCGACGAGGCCCTGAGCGCAGCCGGGACCATGAGCGACGTCGAGAAGGCCGTTGCCGCCGGCGTCGCCGTGGTGCAGTACCGGAACAAGACGGCCGCTACCCGCCGTCTCTACGAGGAGGCGCGCGGTATCAGGGACCTGTGCGCCGGGACCGGGACGCGTCTCATCATCAATGACAGGATCGACATTGCCCTGGCGGTGGATGCCGACGGGGTCCATATCGGGAACGAGGACTTGCCCTACGGCGAGGCGCGCCGCATCCTGGGCGCCGGGAAGATCATCGGCGTGACGGTCCATGACGTTGCCGAGGCTGTCGCGGCGGAGGGCGCCGGAGCGGATTACCTGGGCGTGAGCCCTATATTCGCGACGGGCACCAAGGCGGACGCCGGCGCTCCCTGCGGCACTGCCACGCTCGCGGCAATCAGGCGGGCCTGCGCCATCCCCCTGGTGGCCATAGGGGGCATCGATCTCCCGAGGGTCGACGAGTGCATCGGCGCCGGGGCTGACATGGTGTGCGCCATATCGGCGGTAGTCACGAAACCTGACGTGGCCGGTGAGATATTACGTTTTCAAAGGAAGTTCGGCTTATGACACAACTGGAACAGGCGAAAAAAGGAATAATCACCCCGGAGATGCGCTCCGTGGCCGAGCGGGAGCCCCTGTCCGCTGAGGAGATCCGGAACGACATTGCCGCGGGAAAGACCGTCATAACAAAGAGCGGTCTCCACGACTGCGTGCCGGTCGGGATAGGCCGCGGCCTGAAGATAAAGATCAACGCCAACATCGGCACGTCGGGGTACAACAACGACCCGGCCATGGAACTGGAAAAGCTCGCCGCCTCGGTGCGCTACGGCGCTGACACGGTGATGGACCTCTCCACCGGCGGGGACATCCGCGCCATGAGGAAGAAGATCGTGGCCGAATCGAGGGTGCCGGTCGGCACGGTCCCGGTATATGAAGCCATCGTGCGCTGTCCCGACGTGGCAGGCCTCAACGAGGACGATTTTCTTGATTCAATCCGGACCCACATCGAGGACGGCGTGGATTTCATAACCGTCCACTGCGGCGTTACGAGGAAGTGCGTGCCGCTCCTCGATTCGCGCATCATGGGTGTCGTGTCCCGGGGCGGGAGCTTCCTCATCAAGTGGATGCTCCACCATGACCGGGAGAACCCCCTCTTCACCCGCTACGACGAGATACTGGACATGGCCCGGGAGCATGACGTCACCCTGAGCCTGGGCGACGGCCTCCGCCCCGGGTGCCTGGCCGATGCCAGCGACAGGGCGCAGTACGAAGAGCTGAAGACCCTGGGCGAGCTGGCGGCGCGGGCGCGGGCCAAGGACGTGCAGGTCATGATCGAGGGGCCGGGCCACGTGCCCCTCCACCTTATAAAGGAAAACATCGAAATGCAGAAGAAGTACTGCGACGGCGCCCCCTTCTACGTCCTCGGCCCCCTGGTGACCGACTGCTCCCCGGGATACGACCACCTCACCGGGGCCATCGGCGGCGCCCTGGCGGCCTTTTACGGCGCCGATTTTCTCTGCTATCTCACCCCGAAGGAGCACCTGGGGCTCCCGGACATACAGGACGTCATCGACGGCGTGGTCGCCTCGAAGATAGCGGCCCACGCGGCCGACATAGCCCGGGGGATACCGGGCGCGCGGGACCGCGACGACGCCATGTCCCGGGCGCGGAGCAACCTCGACTGGGAAAGCATGTACCGCATCTCCATGAACCCGGAAAAGGCGCGCGCCGTCCGCAAGGAGACGGGGAATGACGAGGCGGACGTCTGCACCATGTGCGGCGATTTCTGCTCCGCGAAGATCAACAGGGAATGCAGGACGCAGTATCACAAATGAAAATATCGGAGATAGGCGGCGAGTTCGCCTTCATAAAAAGGGTAACCGGCGTATCGCACCCCGACCCGGCCATCATCCGGGGCATCGGCGACGACTGCGCCGTGCTGGAATACACCTCCGATAAATATCTCCTCGTCACCGTGGACATGATGGTGGAGAACAGCCATTTTTCCCTTGACTGGTATACGCCGTATCAGGTGGGGATGAAGCTCATGGAGGTGAACGTGTCAGACATCATCTCCATGGGGGGCAGCCCCCGGTGGGCCTTCATATCCCTCGCCCTGACCCGGGACACCGAGGTCGAGTTCATGGACGAATTCTACCGCGGCCTCTACGATTCAGCGATGAAGCACGGCGTGGCCCTCGTCGGCGGCGACACCACCCACGGCCGCGAGCTGGTCCTCAACCTGGCGTTGATCGGCGACGTCGACAGGGATCAGGTGCGCCTCCGGTCCCAGGCCGGTCCGGGAGACCTCATCTGCGTCACCGGCACCCTGGGAAAAAGCGAGGCGGGCTTACGGCTCCTTCTTGCCGGCAGGAGGGAAGGGTACCTGGCGGGGTACCTTGAGCCGAAATGCCGCCTCGAGCGGGAAGGGAAGGCGATAGCGCGCCATGCCCGGGCCATGATCGACGTGAGCGACGGTCTCGGGAGCGAAGTGGTCCATATCTGCGAGGAGAGCGTCACTGGCGCCCGCATCGACTGGGATCGGATCCCCCTCTCTTCGCAAACGGTGGAGGCCGCCCGTGCCGTGGGCGGCGATCCGCGCCTCTACGCCCTCTACGGCGGCGAGGACTTCGAGCTTGTCTTTACCATCCATCCTGACAGCATCGGAGCACTGAAAAACGATTTCACCGATTTTACCGTTGTGGGGGAGATCCTCCCGAAAGAGGCGGGAATTTTCATAAGCAGGAACGGAGAGAGGCTGGAGCTGAAAGGCGGCTATGACCATTTCAGGGAATAGAGATGGATTGGGGAGTGTATAATATGGTTGACACGGAATTCCTCGTCCGGATAGGTATGTATCGTTTGCACAATAAAGATGAAGGTAATCCATGGGCGCCGTCACAAGAGGAAATCCGCTGGTGCGGTTTCTGATCAGCAGGTTCGATTTTCTTTTCCGGTTTTTTTACTGCAGGATGAAGTTCTACCGGGCCGTTGATTTCCTCATGCCCCGGCTGTACAGCAGCAATTACGAATCGCTGAACAGCTATTTCGAGATCATGGCAGGGGCCCTGAAAAAGCATAAATTCAAGATCAAGGGAAAGAGGGTCCTCGAGCTGGGCCCCGGCAATTCCTATATCAACGCCTATAATTTTCTTCGCAGCGGCGCCAGCGGGGTCGTCCTGGTCGACAAGTTTCCCCGCTACACCGACACGGCGCGGCAGAAATCCTACATAAAGGACGAGATCGTTTATTTTCAGACAAAGCACGGGGTGAAGCGGTTCGAGTACGTGGATGAAGCCACCTGCTGCCTCAACCCGGAGTGCATCACCTTCATCGCCGGCGACCTGTGCGAATGCGATATTGACGGGAAAGTCGATTTCATTTATTCAATCGCCGTGCTCCACCACATCAAGGGCCTTGACCGGTACATCCGGCGTATGCACGAGCTGCTCAACCCCGGCGGCATGATGTTCCATGTCATCGACCTCAAGGACAAGCTCCATTTTTTCGGCAATCCCTTCCTCTTTTATAAATACTCCGATTTCACCTGGGAGCATTTCCTGACCGATGAGGCCGTGACCTACACCAACAGGGTCCGGTACGGGGAGTACCGGGACATGTTTGCCGCCAGCGGCTTCGAGCTGCTCTGGGAAGACACCATCTCCCGCGAGGTGCCGCCCTTCCGGATCAACAAGAAGTTCGCCGGAAGGAACGACCTCAACATCGGCGACGCCCGGTTTCTCCTGAGGAAAAAGTAACGGGTAAGCGTTTAACCCGTCTGCTCAGCTGCAGGGGACCGGTACATGACCCTGCCCCCCTTGATGACCAGGAGCGGCTCGCGGCAGGCGGTGATGTCCTTAAGCGGGTCTCTGTCGAGGAGCACCAGGTCGCCCAGCTTGCCGGCAGCCACGGTTCCGATGCTGTCGTCCATCCTTAAAATTCTGGCGTTGTTGATGGTGGCGCAGCGGAGCGCCTCGAGGTTGGTGAAGCCGATGCGCGTCAGCATCTCCATTTCCCGCCAGATGAGGCCGTGATAGGAGAACCCGACGCCGGCGTCGGTGCCGCAGCCGATCAGGACCCCGGCCTGCTTCATCCTGCGGACATTGCCGGGCCCGTATTTCAGGATGCCCAGGTAGACCTCGGACCTGGTGAGGAGTATCTTGCGGCCGTAGAGCTCGCTGCACGGGTATTTTTTGTAGTTCTTCAGCAGCTCCATGTTGACCCTGTGAAGGGCCGGCTGCGCGTACTTCTCGTCGAAATTATACAGGAACTCCCGCCGCAGTTTGAGCTCGTTGTCTATGAAGTCGCTCCGGAATTCCTTCGGGATCTCGCTGTAGCTCTCTTCGTGGGAGAGGAGCTGGCCCAAGAGCATGGTGGGGACGATGTGCAGTTTTTTGGCCGCCATCTGCGCGATCTGGCCGTCGGGTATCACGGCGTCGCAGATGGTGTGTTCGAGGTTGATGCCGTACTTGATGGCCCGGTCGAATCCGAACTTGTGGTGGACATGGGCGGCCACCGGCAGGTTATGCTTCGCCGCCGATTCAAGGATAATCTTGAAGTGTTCATCGGAATAGGCGTCCAGCTTATCCCTGCCGCACAGGAGGGAAACGTTGTCCATGGTGAGCTTTATGAAGTTGGGTTTGCTCCCGTAGTTCAGTTCGAGCTTTTCCTTCAGGTCATCGATACTGGTGAAATTGCAGTTCGGGTCGCCGGTAAAGGCGAGGATCATGCCGCCGAAGGCGCTCACATCCCGGAGATTTATGTCGGGATGGCTGTTGGCGATGTTGATGAACCTGGTGCAGTAGCACACCCGCGGCCCGGCGATGGACCCGTTCCTGATCTTGTCCAGGTACTTGGGAAGGAGCTTGGGAGCGGCCCCGGTGTCCCTGATCGTGGTCACCCCCGCGTGGATCTGCTGCACATAGTTCCTCTCCAGCTGGATGAGCACGTCGTTCAGGAGATTCACGTCGGTGCCGTTGATGCAGGGAAGCGTCGAGTGGCAGTGGGCGTCGATCAGGCCCGGGATCACGAACCGGTTGTCGGCATCAATGACCGCGAAGTCCGGCGACGGCGCGTTCTTCGCGTCGTCGATCCTGACGATCCTTTCGTCGACGATGGTGATGCTTTTTCCCTTGAGGACGAGGCCTTTCTCGACATCGACAATGCTGCAGTTCTTCAGAAACATCCCTTTTTTGGATTCCATTGACGGCGGCTTCATCCCCTGAAGCGTGGAGCATCCGGTCTGGGAACCGGCAACGGCAGCGGTGGCGAGGGACGCCGCGGTCAGCTTGAGGAAATCTTTTCTGCTCAGATTATCGGTGGTGTTACCCATATAAACCCCCATGTAGAGTTGTTCTTTTCATCGTCATCTTTATATTTTTTTCAGATGGATAGAAAAGGGTGTTCTTTCTGCATGTGCTGCAACTGCTGATGTGTGCCAATGTTATAACAGCTGGGTAATCCCTGTCTCGTCAAAATCAGATTGCATCTGAAAATAGCAACCGACGAGCCGGATTATTGTCCAGATTTTTATTAATATGAGGTATATTTTTTTCACCAGGGCAGGGACAGAGGTTCTATGGTTTTCTGACGGGAGTAAGAAATTTTCTCAATGGTTCCCGTACACTGTATACATATCCGAAGATTCACCTCTGCGCCTGTACAAATACCGGTTGGCCCTGAACAAAAGATCACGGGAGATCTTCCCATGGACTGGATAGGTTGACATGCCGATGGCACGGTGATTTTTTAGATAGCATGGGTTGTGCGGGACAGGGGTTGTCTTTAAATTTCCCTCGGGGGTTCGCTTTGAGACGGTTACATGTACCGATAACTCGGCAATAATACCATCCCCCTGCCGGCGATGGCCGGCAGGGGGATGCGGCTGGTTAGAACGTAACCTCAGCCTTAACATAAACCCGCTTGGTGTCTTTCGGATCCTTTGACCCGGCAAATACATACCCGGCGGTTGAATTTCCATACCAGTCGGTGCCGGAAGAAGTGTTTTCAAGGTAGCGGAGCTCCCGGGCTTTCCTGACAATATACTTCTGTATCTCGCCGCCCAGGAGGACGCGCACGTTCCTGTTGAACTGCCACCCGAGGCCGAGGGCATACAGGAGGGATGTGCGCTCCTTTTTATATTCGGTGTCATAGTAGAACTTCTGGTCTGTCGCCCTCTGGAGCCCGTACACGAAGCGGCCGGTGACCAGGAGGGGCGCCTGCGGTACAACGGCACCGAGGTTGAAGTTCAGGAATGCATCGATGATCATGGCGCCGCGCCGCTGCTTCGGATAGCAGTAGAGCTCCGCGCCGTTCCATTTGTAGGCGGTGTTGAACTTTGACGCCACGCCAACGGTGGTGAAATAGGGGAAGACGTGGGTCATGCCGGCCTTGATGAGATCGGTGGAATAGACGACGCCGTAGCCATAGTATTCGCGCTTGGCCTTCTTGCCGGTGTAATCATACTTGTCGGTGATCTCGTTTCTCCCGAAGCCGAGGAGGTGCAGCTCCTTCACCGGGTTCACCTGGGCGAGATAGGTGACGGCCTTGTAGGAGTTCGATTCGTCCTTCTTGTAGCCCCCGCCGTTGGTGAAGGACCCGGTCAGGGTCAGGTACTTCATCACGCCGAAGGAGGCCTTGATGCCCAGGTCGGCCGAGTTGTCTATCGATTTGCCTATGATGTTCTTCGACTGGTCGATATAGTTCTGGCTGATCCAGCGGTAATCGCTTATCTTGTCTATCAGACCGACAGTCGGCGTTTCGATGAGGCCCGCCGTCCCGGATATCCACACAGGCCCAAAGTCTTTTTTCGCGTCAAGGTAGGCGTACTTCAGGTACAGATGGAAGGCCGCGTTGCTGTCCGCTGCCGGCGTTACTGCAGCGTCCACATCCGAAGTCAGCCGCGCGCTCAGGATGTCGTTGATCTTGTACCTGACATCCAGGTAGGCGCGGTTGATCCTGAAGGCGTTGTTGTTCTTTTCCTTGTAGGAACTGGGGTCCTGCTTCTGGCCGCCGACCCTGTCAAAGGTTGACGGGTCCTTGTGGCCCCACTGGCCGATCCAGTCCATGTAGATCTTGACGCCGATGTCGAGGCGGCGGTAGATGTCCTTGATGGCTTCGAGGGCCTTGTCGTCGCTTTTCTGTTCGACCTTCTTGTCTTCTCCCTTTTTCTCTTCGGCGGATGCTTTCTGGTTCGCCGCATTTCTGTCCTGCTTTTGCTGGGCCAGGACAACCCCGCCGTTCACGGCAACGACCAGTGCAATGAACAGGCTCAGAATCTTGAATCTCATAAAATCCTCCGTATAAAAGTGAGTTCATCATATCAAAGCAGCACAAGGTGCAGCCTTGCTTGAACTGTGAAGTTCACTTGAAATATGATCAGAGGATGATGAAGAAAAAATTATGGTCGGGTAAAAATATTGTTAAGAATTGTCTGATGGAGGGATTCCAGTTATTAGAGAAATACAGTTGCGCTAAAAAACCGGATCAATACTTTATTGATCCGGTTTTATGTCGGTGTTCCTGACTGGTTATAGTGGAATATAACCAGCCTCTCTCACCAGCGTCTGGCCCGCGGCGCTCAGCAGATAATCAATGAATTTTTGTGCCTTATCCGAAAGCTTGTTTTTATTGACATACATGTACAGTTTGCGGGATATCAGAAATTTTCCGGTTTTACCGTTCTCAATAGTTACGTCGATACCGTTTACCGTAATGCCTTTCACGGTGTCATTGATATAGCCGAACCCGACATACCCTATCGCCTTGGAATTCCCGGCCACGGTTGTTATGATGGCGCCGTTGGAGGCCTGGAGTAATGCGTCGCCGCGGACGTCTGTTTTTTTCATGACCTTTTCGTGCCAGATCTCATAGGTCCCGGAGCTGGTATCACGGGAAATAACGACAATGTTCTCATCCTTGCCGCCCAGTTCCTTCCAGTTCTTGATTGAACCGTCATAGATTGCTTTAAGCTGGTCCATGGAAAGGTTCTTTACCGGGTTTGACGGATGGACGATGGGGACGATCATGTCATAGGCGATCAGGATTTCCTTGACCTCAATCCCTTTCTTTTTGGCGGATTCCTTCTCTTCGGCCTTCATTTCGCGTGACGAGTTTGCTATGTCGCAGCCCCCTTCAATGAGGGCCTTGATGCCGTTTCCCGAACCGCTTCCCTCGACAAACACATTGATCCCCTCGGTTTTCTTGAAAGCCTCAGCGGCCTTTTGGGTTATGGGCAGAACTGTCGTTGATCCTTTCACCACCACGCGGTTTCCCTTGTCTTTCTTGCAGGAAACCAGTGATACTGTCATGGCGAACGAAATCACCGCCGCGCACGCCAGTATTATTATTTTTTTCATGTATGCATCCTCCTGAATGGATAATTATTTTTCTTTAAAACATTAAGGATGATATTTAAAGAAATTATGAAGAAAATATGAATATGAAATGAATTGTAAACCGGGACTTTACGGGGCCATGCCCCCCCGACAGGGCGAGGAATTTAACAAAATCTTCATATTTCTGTTATAATTATTTAACAAATCTTTATAATTATCAAACTGGAACTAGCGTGGTATCAAGTATACTATGAGCCCAGAATCCAGGCGATAAAAATAAACCCGCAGGCATGCTGAAATGACCGTAAAATTAACCGCTTCGAATTTGACATTTTATTATGGAGCCACCGCGGCTATAAAAAATGTGACTCTCTCCGTAAAGAGCAACACGGTCCTGGCCCTTATCGGCCCTTCAGGTTGCGGCAAGTCCACCTTTCTCAGGTGCATTAACCGGATGAATGATATCATTCCCAACACCAGAGTGGAAGGGGACATAAATATCGACAATGAATCGATATACCATCCCCGGTTCAATGTAACGTCTCTCCGACGGAGGGTCGGTATGGTGTTCCAGAAATCGAACCCTTTCCCGAAGTCGATTTTTGAAAACATTGCCTACGGCCTGAAGATCAACGGCATAAAGGACAAGTACGAGATAGAGAGCATAGTCGAAAAGTCCCTGAAGAGCACCGCCCTGTGGGACGAGGTCAAGGACCGGCTGGACGAGTCTGCCCTGGGCCTGTCCGGGGGCCAGCAGCAGCGGCTCTGCATAGCCCGCACCATCGCGGTTCAGCCTGAGGTCATCCTCATGGACGAACCGGCGTCGGCACTGGACCCCATTTCGACGCAGAAGATAGAAGAGCTGATACAGGACCTCAAAAAGAATTATACCATCATTATCGTCACCCATAATATGCAGCAGGCGGCCCGGGTAAGCGATGAAACCGCATTTTTCTACCTGGGCGATCTCATAGAAATTAATTCGACGGAAAAGATATTCACCAAGCCGGACATAGAAATGACCGAAAATTATATCACGGGTAAGTTTGGATAAAACAGGGGGAGCATGGATGATCACGCATCTTGAGCAGGAGCTCGAAGCAATAAAATCGAAAATGTTTGAAATGGCCGATCTGGCCATTGAGTCAATTGCGAAATCAGTCCGGGCATTGAAGGATTCGGATTCCCATCTGGCCGAGCAGGTAATCCGGGACGATTCCATGCTGGATGATCTGGAGGTTGAAATAGACAACGAGTGCATCAGGATCCTGGTCACCCGTCAGCCGGCCGCCGTGCACCTCAGGTTTGTCCTGGCCATGCTGAAAATTAACACCGATCTGGAGCGAATCGGAGACCTTGCGACCAACATAGCCAACGAGGCCATCAATCTTCACGGGCGTCCGACGTTAAAGCCCCTGGTGGACATACCGAGGATGGCGGATCTGGCGATAACAATGCTCCGCGATGTTTTTACGGCGATCACGGAACGGAAAGCGGAAAAGGCGCGGGAAATTATAAGCCGTGACAGGGACATCGACACCCTGAACATGCAGGTCTACCGGGAGCTCTTTACCTATATGGCCGAAAACGCCCACAATATATCCCAGGCTCTCGGCCTCATCATGGTGTCGAAAGCGCTGGAGCGCATCGGCGACCATATCACGAATATCGCGGAACGGGCCATTTATTATATCGAAGGTGTTGACATCCGGCACGCAGACGAGTAGTATAGGCGCTGAACGCCGGCGTCGGGGTTAATCATGCAAAAAAAGATATTCGTCATTGATGATGAAAAAGACATCCAGGATATCATAAAGATAAACCTGCGGGCTGAAGGGTATGATGTGTATTGCTATTCGTCGGCGGAGGAGGCCTTGAGGGCGCTTGAAACCGACGTTCCCCACCTGTTTATTCTTGATATCATGATGCCCGGCATCGACGGCTTCGAGTTCTGCCGTCGGGTTCGCGCTTCGGAACATTATAAAAGTATTCCCATCATATTTCTCTCGGCGCGCTCCGATGAGATCGACCGGGTCCTGGGGCTTGAGCTGGGCGGCGACGATTACATGACCAAGCCTTTCAGCGTTAAGGAGCTTAAGTCCAGGGTCAAGGCCATGTTCAGGCGCCTTTCCCGGATGGAAAACGGTGAACACATTTCAAAAACGATTGTCCATGAAGGGATTGAGCTTGATCCCGACCATTACAGCCTCTGCGTTGACGGAAAAGGGGTCGATCTGACCAAGACTGAATTCGAGATCCTCCGTCTTCTCCTGGCAAACCCGGGTAAGGTCTTCACCCGGGACAACATCATCGACAGCATCAAGGGACAGGATGTGTATGTCATCGACCGGACCATAGATGTCCATGTGATGAATATCCGGAAAAAGCTGGGCCCGTATAAAAACGTAATTAAGACATTTTCCGGAGTCGGGTATGGATTCAAGAAATGAGGGCCGGTTATGTTTAAACGGATAAGCAACCGCATCATTATCTCGTTCATGATCCTTATCGCCACCCTTGTGGCCGTGCTTCTGCTGCTGATAATCGACGAAATAAGGGACTACCATCATTCGATCCTCAAGCGCGAAATGGCGGAAAAAATCAGCTTCATCGAATTGGAGATACGCAACCAGCCGCAACGCTATCTGGCCGGTACCGCGGACCTCCGGGAAAAGCGGATCCGGGAGCTTTCCGCCATAATCAACCTGCGCATTACGCTGGTAGACTTCAACGGCAAGGTCATTGCCGATTCGGAATATGAAAATATAGACGGCATGGACAACCATCGTTACCGGGTTGAAATCAAGGACGCAATAAACCGGGGAACGGGCGAAAGCATACGCTACAGTTCCACCCTCCGGACCGACATGCTGTATATGGCGAAAAAATTCGATGCCGAGATCATTCGTCTTGCCAAGCCGCTGCGCGAAGTGGATGAGAACATCGCGCTGCTCCGGGGATACATCCTGATGGCCGGCGGCATCGCCCTGGCCTTGTCGCTGCTTATCGTCATCCTGGTGACCCGGAGAATTACCAGGCCCATCAATGAGACCGTGCGATTTGCCCGCGATTTTTCCAACGGAGAATTTTCACGGAGGATCTCCAATTACAGCGATGACGAGATCGGGACCCTGCAGAAGGCGCTGAACCGTCTGGCGGATACTGTCGTGGAAAAGATCAATTCGCTCCTCTTTGAGCAGAACAAGCTGGAAATAACCATCGAGAGCATTCACGATGGCATTGCCGTTGTCGGACGTGACAAGACAATCCTGATCGCCAACCGGGCTTTCAAGTCGCTCCTGGGTATCGAGTCTGAAGTGGTGGGCAAGCTTTTTTTTGAAGCAATACGCAATCGCAGTCTGAATTCACGGATCGAGCAGACCCATGGAACAAACATCGCGATGAGTTTTGAGGAGACGTTTCTCAGCGGCAGGCATTGCGACGTTTTTATCAACCCCATCGCGGGCGATGAGAATCCCGGCGGGATACTCATCGTTCTTCACGACACCACCGAGAAGAAAAAGGTCGAGCAGATGAAGACGGACCTGGTAAGCAACATGTCCCACGAACTGAAAACGCCTATCGCTATTTTAAAAGGCTATCTTGAGACCATGGAGCCGCACCTTGCAGACCCGGTCATGTCGAAAGAACTTCTCCAGAAGGCCCTCGCGAACGTCGACCGCCAGAGTTCCCTCATTAACGATATACTGAAGCTGAACCGTATTGAAACATCGCGGGAATTCACCACGGAATACATAGACGTGCGGGAGATAATAGGAACCAGCATCGATATCCTCGGACCCAAGGCGCAGAAGAAGAATGTCGCCATAACCTTCAACACGGACGGCCAGAACGCCCGGATTGCCGGTAATCGTTTTTTAGCGGAGGAGATCTTTTTCAACATAATTGACAATGCCATCAATTATAACGTCGAGGGAGGGTCGATCACCGTGGACATGGAAAAATCCGGCGGGGGCGTCACCGTTGCCATTGTTGATACCGGCATCGGCATTCCCGAGGAATCCCTCGACCGCGTGTTCGAGCGGTTTTACCGGGTCGACAAAAGCAGGTCCCGCGCCACCGGGGGGACCGGCCTGGGGCTGTCGATCGTGAAGCACGCGGCGGAGATACTGGGATGGAGCATCAACGTGACTTCTTCATCGTCGGGAACGAAGTTCATTATTGGAATATGACCGCTACCCCTGCTTGACCAGTATGGATTCCACCAGGTTGGCGATGTCCTCGCAGATGTCGAGGACGGTCTCGACGCTTTCGAAAATCTCCTTCCACTTGATGATCTTGATCGGGTCCTTGGTCTTGTCGAAGAGCTTGAGAATAATGGCGTCCCTGAGCTGGTCCCCCATGTTCTCAATCTGGTTGACTTCTATGCAGGCGTCATAGATGTCCTTGGGATTCTTGTGGTTCCGCATGGCCTTGATGCCGCGGCTCAGGGCCATGACCGACTGCACGATCAGGTCGGAAAATTGTATGAGGTCATTGTTGACGACATTGAGCTTGTAGAGGCGCAGGCGCTTTGACGTGGTGTAGAGCATGTCCACAACGTTGTCAAGCTCATGGGCCAGGGAGTGGATGTCTTCCCGGTCGAAGGGGGTTATAAAGGTCCGGTTCAGCTTGTCGATGATGTCGTGGGTAATGGAATCTCCTTCATGCTCCAGGTCGCGCAGCATCGTTATTCCTTTGTCGTCCCATTTGCCCGTGGCGGCCAGTTCCTTGAAGGCTTGGGCCGCGGCGGTGATCTTGTCAGCTTGCTGGTCGAACATATCAAAAAATTTAACTTCCTGAGGAATAAAGCGAAATGCCATGTGGATGTCTCCTTCTGTGAGGCGGAAATGCTAACTTGCGATGTTGTGGAATTATATTAATATCAGTCCGATTTCGTCAATATTAATGTGTTCAAATTCAGAATTAATATGTCGGATTAAAAAAATATACAAAAATGAATACTGTGTATATTGGATTATATAACACCGGCAAATATTACCGGGTATATAATGTAATGCCCTCCCTGTCCCCTCGAGGGGGCGAAAAGGAAGTATTTTTCCGCGAATGGTGCCATACATCAACGATACTGGATTGTTATTGAGTATACAGCGCATAAAATATTTGAAAAATTCAGATTGAAATCAATATTTTACTATTATTAGCTGGATACAGATATTGATCGAATAAACCATCTTTAAGATAGTGATGCATGCCCCTTCGGACATGGGAGGTGCACGGTTATCGATGAAAAAAAACAGACACATCCATATTATCGGCGCCGGTCTTTCCGGCATGGTGGCGGGGATAACCCTGGCGCGGGAAGGCTGCCGGGTGACCATTTCCGACGCCCAGAAGAAGATCGGCGGGTCGCCGCTGCTCCATCCCTCGGTGCATACCACCCCGGCGCAGCTCCCGGAGCTGAATAACTATACCGGCATCGATTTCTCCGGCGTCTTTGTCCCCTGTGATCCCTACCCGGTCTTCTATAATAAGACCGGGCGCCTCGCGTTCCCCCCGTACGTGAAGCACAACAGGGCCTACTGCGTAGAGCGAGGGCCGCGGCCTTCATCAATCGATAGTTTCCTCTATAAGATTGCGGTGAAGGAAGGGGTCAGGTTTGAATTCGGCAAAAAGTACGATTTCCAGTTCACGGGTCCCGGAACCATCGTGGCCACCGGCCTTGACGCGGCGGGCTATGGGGCCTTCGGCATTCCCTGCCGCCTCGTGTACGGCGCCTGGTCCGCGCGGGAGATCGATGACCTAAGGGCCACCGGCACCATTTACATGGGGCCTTTTTCCACCGATTACGGGTACACGGCGCAGATCAACGGCCTTGATTACAACCTTCTCTTTTCCCGCAGGCCGGTGAAGGATGGCGACCTGGCCGCCTACCGGGCGACGCTGAAAAAGATCGGCATCGCCGGTTATCCCGATCCCTGGCAACCGGTGACCATGGCGGTGCCGGCGGCGGCGCGGCTGTTCGCCGGCGACGTCATCCTTGCCGGTACACTCTCCGGCATGATAGAGCCCTTCTGGGGGTACGGCATCGTGGGGGCGATCATCTCCGGGAGGATCGCCGCCGGGGCCGTCATGGACAGGAGCGCGGCCGAGCGGGAGTTCGAACAGTTCAACCGCGGTTTTGACAAAAAGTTCATCCGGAGGGAAACGTTCTCTTCATATCCTTCGCCGGTGCGGTCTCTCCTGACCAGCGGAAGCCTTGCCTGGGCCCGCCTGCAATGCCGGTTTGACGGGAAACTCGCCTCCGGTCCGCGGGAGCCGCTGAAGTGGTTCCGGTGATTTACCCCTTCAGGCGCTTCCTGAAGCGGTAGCGCATCACCAGTCCGATCGAGTTGAGCATCAGCACGAGGATGATGAGGATTATGGCGGTGCCGTACTGGAGGTGCCGCGTCTCCTGGATGTGCGTTCCCGCCGTTGCCATCACGTAGATGTGGTAGGGAAGGGCCATGACCTCGCTGAAGACCGAATTGGGCAGGTCCGGGGCGTAGTAGGACGCGGCGGTGAACATGATGGGGGCGGTCTCGCCCGCCGCGCGTCCCAGGGAGAGCATCACCCCGGTGAGGACGCCGGGCAGGGCGCTGGGAAGCACGATCCTGAAAATGGTCTGGAGCCGCGTCGCCCCCAGGGACAGGGACGCCTCGCGGTAGGTCATGGGCACCGTCATCAGCGCCTCCTCCGTGGCCCGGATGATCACCGGCAGGTTCAGAACGCCCAGGGTGAGGGACCCGGCGATGATGGAGGTGCCGAAGTCGAGGAACACCACGAAGAGGGCCAGGCCGAAGAGGCCGAATACCACGGAGGGGACCCCGGCCAGGTTGCTCACCCCGAGGCGGATGACCTTTACCAGGGCCGGTTTTTTTGCGTATTCCGTAAGATAGATCGCGGTTATGATGCCTATGGGGATCGACACCAGGGCCGAACCTATCATCAGATAAAAGGTGCCGAGTATCGCCGGGAAGATGCCTCCCCGGGTCATCTCGTTCATCGGCATTTCGGAAATGAATTCCCAGGATATGGCAGAATAGCCCTTCATGACGATGAATCCGACGATGAAGACAAGGGCCCCCAGCACCGCGTAGGACATCACCCGTATCAGCCCGAACATGGTCTTTTCGATCGCTTCGGATTTTGCATGCCGTGAAATCATATCAGTTTCCCTTGAACTTATACTTGCTGGAAAGGTAATCGGCAATTAAGTTGAAGAAGAATGTTATTATGAAAAGGATGATGCCAATGGCGAAGAGGGCGTGGTAGTGGCTCCCGCCGACGGGGGCCTCCGCCATTTCCGCCGCAATGTTCGAGGTGAGGGGCCTGACCGGATCAAAGAGAGACCCCGGCATAACGGCGGCGCCGCCGGCCACCATGAGGACCACCATGGTTTCGCCGATGACCCGCGAAATGCCCAGGATGATGGCGGTCCAGATCCCGGACAGGGCTGCGGGAATGGTGATATGGAAGATCGTCTCCCACCGGTCCGCCCCCAGGGCATAGGACGCCTCCTTGAGGGACATGGGCACCGAGGAGATGGCGTCCTCGGAGATGCTGGCGATGGTCGGTATGGCCATGAAGGCGAGCATCAGGGACGCGTTGAAGAGGTTAAGGCCCGTGTCGATGTTACAATAACGCTGGAGAAAGGGCGCCACCACCACCATGCCGAAGAAGCCGATAATGACCGACGGTATTGACGCGATCACCTCGACAGCGGGCTTCACGAATTCCCTCACCCGGGGAGACGCCAGCTCGGCAAGGTACACGGCTATCGCCAGGGACAGGGGCACCGCGAAGAAGGAAGCGAGGAGGGTGACTGCAACGGACGCGGCGATGAGGGGCAGTATCCCGAAGCGTGGATTGACGCTGGTGGGATACCACTGGGTCCCGAGGAGGAAATCGGTTATGCTCACGTCTTTCAGGATCGGGATTCCCTCGGTAAAAAGGAAAATCATGATGAGGAGAAGGACGAACAGGCATGATAATCCAATGATCATGAAGAATTTTTCGAAAAAATTCTCAGCAACAAGGCTCATGCCTATGCGGGTATTCCGTTTTTCTTTTTCGGTCATGTCGGTTTCAACAGACGGATGTTGCATACGTCGCGCGTCCATTTGAAATTAACATGGTTAAAAATTATTAAGAAATTATAAAGGAATTATTAATAAAAAATAAAAACGGATCGGGTTTTTTAATTTTTTTAAGCTGTATCCATGAATTTTCGGCACAATGCCGTTATCCGCACAGGATTTACGCGTGGTAATTTTCATTGGGATGCCCGGAAAACCCGGATTATGGGTTTCCCGGTATCCCGGATGAAACTGATCAAGCAGCAGGCATCCGCTTTTCATTTTTAGACTTCATCCCTGGCTTCGGCAAGGGCATGTTCCGGAGCATGTGCCGGACCGCAGCTAGGGTTGTGGCGTATCCTACCTGGAGAACCTCGTCGCCGTTTTCGAAGACCATGCGGTCCTTGTAAAATTCGTTAAGGTCGCGATTGCGGTGGTAATAACATGTTTCACCGGAATCTTTCTGGAACATGGTGCCCTTGACGCTTCCCCGAAAAACGAAAGCATCGGTATCAAAAGTCGCGTCGCGGTGGATATATATTTTATGGCGGTAGTGCCGGTCGATGGCCTCGGCAATTTTGCGGTGTTTTTCGGTAAGCCGCGTTGCGCCAAAAGGCGAAGGGTACACCTGCTCGAAATGGAGGGATACGTTGACCAGGCTTGAAAGCACCGCAGCGCAGTTGCTGACCCATAGCTTCCCGACCACCGGCTTGTGCCGCACCAGGTATCCGGCAACTGCCTTGTGGGTCAGGATATGGGTCAGGCCGTTGCTCCGGTCCTCCGGTCTCACGCAGGTGAGTCCCAGGTGCTGAACGTCGCCGACGCCGGTGACAGGGAGAATGACGGTCGAACAGAAACCGGCCATGGTCCCGTCGCTCCGCCAGGCGACGGCTATGACCGTATCCGTCAGTTCTTTTCTGCAGCCGGTCATTGCCTGATATTCGGGGATTTCCTCGAAACAGGAGGCTGCCACGCGGCGCATTTCATCGATAATTCGCCTGAGCTTGCCGTCATCCAGGTGCAATCCCGGACGGTAGAGGAATTGAAAGCGGTATGATGCCTTTTTCATTCCATTGCCGGCGTTATTGTTCCGCGTTCTGTCGTTGCCGTTAGGAGGAAAGAATTTCAGCCTGAATGGCACTTCATTTTTTGTTTTTTCTTTTTTCATGAGACACCCTTCCTTGCTTTTTATTATGAAACCTTGCCGTATTCATCATTGGGACTAAGGGCGGAACTGACCCATTTCCATGACGATTTCATCAGGCTGACGGGATCGTCTCCCTTCATGATGGGGCCGAAGTGCACGGTCACGGGGATACGCCGTTTTGAGAAGGTTTGCATGAAGTGGCGAAAAAAAGTATCATCGCCCACCCATGCGTCATCGGGGTCTTCGTACGATATGGCCACGGGCATGACGGGAAAGCGGTTTTGCGCGGCGACCTGGAAGATGCCGGGCTTGAAGGTCAGCAGCCCGGGCCCCTCGTAGGAGGTGCCCTCGGGAAAAACCACGATGGAAATTCCCCGCCGGAGGCGGCTCGCGACGCTGTTCCTCGAGCGGCGCCTGCTTTCGGCGCTTTCACGGTCCACGAAGACGACATCGACCAGGCGGCATCCGTGCCCCAGCACGGGCCACCGGGAAACCTCGTGCTTGGCCAGAAAGGTCACGGGAGCCAGCTCTCCGATGGCGGTGATGTCCATGTAAGAACGGTGGTTGCTCACCAGGAGGACGCCGTCTTCGGGAGGCGCGCCCTTCACGGATACCTCGAGACCCAGGGCGCGGTTGAGGTGCCGAGCCCACCGCTGGAGAATGCCCATGTCCCGCTTTTGCGAACCTGAATCGGTGTGCCGATGGATGAGATTGCGTACCGAGGCGCCTATGACATGGATCATTGTTATCAGGACATAGAGAACAAGTCTCACCAGGGCGCGCGCCACACTCCGCTTAGGGTTTTTCGTATCATTAACATGATATGTGTCCCACTGTATTGTGCAATCTTCCATGAGACCTCCTGATTTAGCTATAAACACCAGAATTTATCGATAACGTAACGTGCTGTTGTAAATTATTTGTGAAGCATTATTAAAGATTATCTGAATTTGGGGATTTCAATTTTCAAGGAAATCCGGAAACGTCCATGACCGGCCAGCAGCGTATTCTGTATGGTGGGAATATCAAAATTCATAATTTCTTTATATTTCTTTCATGGATATTTTAGGCGGGAGCCGTATTTTTGAGTATAATGTGGGGAGGAGGAACATATGAAAAGAAACAGCAGACCGAACAGGATGCGCACCGGCATACGAAAGCGCCATTTTGGTCTGTCACGATCAAAGCGCATCAGGAGGATTTTCAGCTCTCTTATAAAAAGCAACTATGAAATGCCCTCCGCCGCCGTCAGCAGGAGGTAATGGCGCCCATGGACCGTATCAGGGTATTGTTCGTATGCAGCCATAATTCCGCCCGGAGCCAGATGGCGGAAGCCCTGCTGAAGAGACTTGGCGGGGACCGGTTCGATGTTGAAAGCGCCGGCCTGGAGCCGGGGCTCATGCCGTTTCCCGCGGCCGGCCGCTTTCCGGCGTTCTGCGTTTCCGCGAGACGGAATCAATGCAGGGACAGGTCATAGGGAGAATAGCGGGCAGTCATTATTATACACGCGACGATGTGATGGTGGACGATCTCCTGAAAGAGTTGAACGGGAATCCCTCGGTCTTTTCCGTTGGAGTGGTTGACCAGGACAATACCATACTTGGTGTGATCACCCGGGATATGTTTTTCGACATTCTCGGCCGGCCCTTCGGCAGGGATCTTTACAAAAACAGGCATATCCGCACGATAATGGTCGACGTAAGGCGGTTTAAATGCGGTGACAGCATCTTTTACGACGCGGAAGAGATTTCATCCGACCTGACGGCAGCCAGGGACATTCATTACGTGCTGACGGACCCGGCCGGTCTTTTTTTCGGCGTCTTCACTAACCGGGACCTCCTGGGTTATCTGTCATGCCTGACAACCAGAGACCTGGGGTTTGCCAAGAGCATCCAGTCATGCATCATCAACGAGGAAATGGCGATAAAAAACGAACGCTGCGAGATGCTTGCGGCCACAAAAATGGCCAGGGACGTGGGTGGGGATTATTACACGGTGAATCGATATGATGAAACAGGATGGTTCTTCGCCGTATGCGATGTCGCCGGGAAAGGCATATCCGCCTCGCTCCTGTCAGTGCTAATGGGAGGCGTGACCCATGTTTTCGATTTCACGAGGGGGATGCGGCAGTATGTCGTGAAGCTCAACGATTATATTTACACGTCGTTAAAATCGGAAAAATTCATAACGGGCTTTTTTGCCGATTTCAATGAGGCGACCGGGGATGTGAAAATAATCGATTCAGGCCACTCCTACGTTTTCCTGTTCCGGAAAAAAAGAATAATCCACCTCGACGACATTGCGGAAAACCTTCCCATATTCATGGATTTTGAATTTGTTAAAATGAGCAAAGAAATGGGGGCGGATTGTATCGCTTCTGCCATTATGTTGAGATTATAGTATCTTCAGAGAGGTTATTAAAGCAATGAAAAACGCGATAATTGTCGTGACCCTGGTTGTCACCGCCTTAATGCTTATCATGCTTCTACCGGCCTGACCGGAGGGGGCTTGCCGCCTGCCCGTGTAAGAGTGCAATATCTGAAAAAAGATAAAATTATTGGAATTTTGCACTTGCAATTTTGATATGTTATAATATTATGTCACATAGAGTGTATGCTAGACACGAACTCCAACAAGATATTCGTTCTCGACACCAACGTTGTTCTCTATGATTACCGCTGCATTTACTCCTTTGAGGAACACAATGTAGTTATCCCCATAACCCTGCTTGAAGAGATCGACAAGTTCAAGAGGGGCAACGAGATCATCAACTATAACGCCCGCGAGTTTTCCCGGGAGCTGGACAACATCATCGGCTACGACCTTCCCGGCACCGGCGTGCCCCTGGGCACGGGCGGTTTTCTCTTCGTGGAAACCAACGTGAAGATGGGGAAGGACCTGAAAGAAATTTTCTGGGAGGACAACTCGGACCACCGTATCCTGTCACTGGCCAAAAACCTTGCGGGCCAGCACGGGAGGGACCGGGTTTTCCTGGTGTCGAAGGACATCAACCTGCGCATGAAGGCGAAGAGCATCGGCGTGCAGGCCGAGGACTATGAGACCGGCAAGGTCAAGGACATCAGCGAGCTCTATACCGGCAAGAACCTGATCGAGAACGTTGATTCGGGCCTGGTGGACCGCTTATACCGCGATGGATCCATCCCGTCGGCGGAGGTCCTCGACGGCCGGAACCCTTATCCAAACGAGTATTTCATCATACGGAACGGCGCCAAGAGCGCCCTCACCGCGTACCAGAAGCACTCGGGCCATCTCCATGTCGTCGAGAAGAAGAAGGCCTACGGGATCCAGCCGCGCAACGCCGAGCAGACCTTTTCCCTGGACGCCCTCATGAACAACGACATCAAGCTGGTGACCCTGGCCGGCAAGTCCGGCACGGGCAAGACCCTGATGGCCCTGGCGGCCGCGCTGGAGCGGCGCAACAACTACAAGCAGATACTCCTGGCGCGGCCCATCATCCCCCTGTCGAACCGGGACATCGGCTACCTTCCCGGGGACATCAAGAGCAAGCTCGACCCCTACATGCAGCCCCTCTTCGACAACCTGTCGGTGATCAAGAACCAGTTCGAGGAGGACACCCAGGACTACCGCCGCATATCGGACATGGTGAACAACGAGAAGCTCCTCATCATGGCCCTGGCCTATATCCGCGGCCGGAGCCTGTCCAAGGTCTTCTTCATCGTGGACGAGGCGCAGAACCTCACGCCCCACGAGGTGAAGACCATCATCACCCGCGCCGGCGAGGGCACCAAGATCGTCTTCACCGGAGACCCGTACCAGATCGACACGCCCTACCTGGACTCGCGCTCCAACGGCCTCACCTACCTCATCGACAAGATGAAGGGCCAGGAGATCTACGCCCACGTGACCCTGGAGAAGGGGGAGCGCTCCCAGCTCGCGGAGATCGCCAGCGACCTGCTGTGATTCAGCAAGACGCTCCGTTTTTCGTCCACGCCTAAAGACCCATTCGTGCTTGACGGAAATCGCCTTCTATGGTAGTGTCTGAATTCTCACGACAAAGGGGGTGGCTTATCATGAGAGAATTATTGTTACTCTCAATACTGGTTATGTGCGCGGCCCTGCTCCCAGGCTGTTACGAGGGATACACTGGGAACGACGGCGCCATGCTGAAACAGTACCTGGAGCCGGCGAAGCTGAAGGAACTGGTGGACAAGCCCCGGAAGGACATCTGGATCGTGGATGTGCGTCCCGCCGGCGCCTTCAAAGAAGGGCACATACCCACGGCAAAGAATTTCCCGTCAGGTGAGATCATGGAGCGTCTCGGCGAGATTCCGAAGACCCAGTATCTTATCATGACCTGCGAGACCGGCGGCAGGGCTCAGCTGGTGATACGGAAGCTCGAGAAGGCCGGGTACACCCGTTTCATGAACTGGGGAGCGAATTCACGGTATTTCAAGGTTTACGGCTCGGTTTCGGATACGAAGTAGCCGGAGCCCGGGGTGCGGACCGGTCCGGGTAGTGCACCGGCCGGTCAACGGTGAGAAAAACTCCGTATCGTGCCGTGACCAAAAAAGAGGAACAAACGCATTGAAAAAAACAGTATGCGCCGTCGCCCTTATGGGCATGTCGCTGCCGTTCCTTGCGCAGTGCGCTAAAAACATGCGGGTGGTCGGTCCGGCTGACGCGAAAAAAAAGATCGCGATCGCGACCCTTTCCAGCGGGTACAAGGACCGGATCACGCAGGGCCTTGCTGACAGGTACAAGGGCACAACGAGGGTCACGATGGTCCCCATCAACAGGCTCCATTCGCTCGAAATAAAAAAATACGACGCCCTGGTGATCATTGACGCGCTGCTGGCGTGGCAGCTGTTCAACGCGAGGACACGGTGGTTCATCGGCGGTTTAAGGGACCCGGATGAACGGAAAAAGATCGTGGTTTTTTATTCAGCCGGCAAGCCGAGGGACGACTACAGCGTCTACGGGGTCGATTGCATTACCGGCGCGTCGGAGGTCAATGATGACGCCGAGGTTGTGCGGAAAATTTCCGACAGGATAGACCGTATCCTTAAATAAGGGGGCGAAGCCGTTTCCCCCGCCCTAATCTTCCATACATTTGTGACGATCCGGCGTGCGGCGGGAAGACCGCCGGCGATAGCTGCCGCTCGGGTGCATTGGGCGGTTTTAAACAACTCCATTATTAATTCCCACTGCCCTTATTGTTTTTTCATACCCTGCCGCTTTAGTATAACCATATTGGATTATTCCTGAAGCGGAGACATGCCGTTTCGGGAGCCTTGTGGAGGGATGTATGAAAAAACTGGAAGTCGTTTTATCGGTTCTCCTGATCGGCCTGATGATCGGCTGTTACGACAGCGGAGGAACGAAGCACGTGATCTTGTTTATCGGCGACGGGATGCACCTGGAGCAGGAGATTGCCGCGAGCCGGTGTCTGACCGGCTGGGACAACGGTCTGGTGTTTCACCGGTTCCCCTGCCGGGGGGTACTGCACGACCTGGGACGTGTCGCCGTATAACCATTACGCCACGCTCAACGGCGCCGGGACCTACGATCCTGAAAATTATGATCCTGTCCTCGGCTACAATCCTGAACTGGGGGGAGACAGGCCGTATCCGCTTGCAAACCTCGACACTCAGTTCGAATATTTCATCACCCATGGTTCGGCGACTGGTTCAGCGTCCGCCGCAACGGCGGTCTCAACGGGCTATCAGACCGATGGCGGCAAGGTAAACTGGAAGAGCGGCGACCCGGCGGACGGCGCCCTGCGCGCCATCACGGAAGACCTCCGCCACGGGCTCGGTTTTTCCTTCGGGATCGTCAGCACCGTGGAATTTTCACATGCCACGCCGGCCTGCTTCGCGAGCAACAACGTGAGCCGCAACAACTACGGCCAGATAGGGCACGAGATCGCGTCGGTCGTGAAGCCCGATGTGGTGGTCGGCGCCGGCCACCCGAACTGGGAGCCGGGAAAATTCAAGTTTCTGCCTGAAACCGATTACAGTACCCTGAAAACATCGGGTGAGTATGTCTTTGTGGAAAGAACGGCCGGTTCTGACGGCGGGAAGGCCCTGGCCAGGGCGGCAAAAGAAGCCAGGAAGAAGGGGAAGAAGCTCTTTGGCCTCTTCTGCGGATCCGGCGGCATGTTGGAACCTCCGGTTCCGGCCGACAATCCCGGAAAGCCACAATTCACGATGAATGAGGAGAACCCCCAGCTTTCAGAAATGGTGAAGTCCACCCTCCAGGCCCTGGGCGGGAACCCAAACGGCTTTTCCGTCATGTTCGAACAAGGGGACATAGACTGGGCCAATCACGCCAACGACTACCGGTGGATGATCGGGACCGTCTACGATCTCAACGAAGCGGTCAGGGCCGCAATTGAATTCGTCAACAAGGACGGTGATGGTATCGAACCGCTCGAACACCAGGGCCATTTTCTCGAAGAATTCGATCGGCGGCATCTCGCCGCGGTGATAGTGGTAGAGGGGATGGGCCCAGATCGTGGGGATGTCATTCTCCGCCGCATAATCCTGGAAGCGGTAGATGTCGCTTCTCAGTTTTTCCAGCATCGTCTCCTGGCTCGGCGTGAACCCGTAGGCGAGGACGTGTGTGCCGACGCGGTAGTCCGGCACCTGGCAGGTGAATTCCGCGCCGGTGAGGACGTCCACCCCCCTTTCGCGCAGCTCATAACATGACCGCGCGTTGTTGTGGTTGGTCACGGTGAAGGTGTCGCAGCCGTGGCCCTTGAGAATCTCGATCAGGTCCTCGCTGGGAAGCCATGTTTCCGGGATGTTGAGGATGCGCCCCAGGAGCTCGTCCGGCGTGCTGCTGTTGTGATCGTGACAGTGAAGGTCGATGGTAAGGGTTTCGTCACGGGGAAACTTTTTTTCCTGCTGCTTCAGGAAAGCCTGGATCTCGCCCAGCAATTCACTGGTGAATGTTTGAGGGTGGTTTATTGTTGTTTGCGGCATAACGACGTCTGTGTATTCACTCCTTGTGCGATCTTTTTTAATGTCAGCATATTCGAAACCTGTTTGGATATTGTTTTGGGAATATAAAGAAAATATGAATTGTGGCAGCCCTGGCTCTCCGCGGTATCAGAAATGGGCGGCATAGGGCGGTATATGTGCCGGCCGGGGCGCCCAAACCGGGGAACCGACGGCTCAACACCGGAAAAATTCATGATATCTTAATATCAGAATCATAAATACCTCATGCAATTGTGCGTACGATAAGGCCGGTTTTGAATTTTCAGCAGGATTGTATACGGCTATGTCCATCAATGAAAGGCTGAGCGGGTACCGGAGGAACCGGCAGATCATTTTCGGGGCAATCTTCCTCATCGTGATAATAGTCACAACGGGAGTTATGGGTTTCTATTCGATTTATAAATCGAACCAGGACTCGAAGGATTATATTGATGCCGTTGACCATGCGCGGGAGGTCCAGGTCCTGATGCAGAAGCAGTTCCAGACCTGGCGGAGGATCGTCATGGAGGGCGACGATCCCGGGGTTTATCGCAGGGAATACCTGCTCTTTTCGAGGTATAGCGCCATGATTCAGGACCTGCTGTTCAACCTGAAAACCACCTGCTCGGATTTTAACGGCATCACCCTCAGGATCGGCGACCTTGCGGCTCTGCATACCGCCATATCCTCCGAATATATAACGCTCCTGGTTGAGCTGAATGACAAGGGATTTGCCCGAAGGGAACGCGTCATCGACCGCGCCGGAGGCAAGGACGAAAGAATCCTCCGGGGGATAGATGAGATAGTCGCCGGCATAAAAAGCATCTCCGAGGCAAAGGTGGGCACCATCAACACCTTTTATCTGAATATGCTCCTGGGCGCCCTTGTCGTCCAGCTGCTGATTGCTTCTGTTTTCAGCTTCAACCTGGCGCGGCGGATCATTGTGGAGCGGTCCAGGCTGGAGAGCAATATCCGCGAGAAATCCAGGGACCTCGCCGAAACGGGAAAGACCCTCCGGCTTTCAGAGGAGAAATACCGACGGATAGTGGAAAATTCAGATGAGATTATCTTTACCCTCGATGACGGCTGGAATATTGTTACGGTGAATAGCGCCGTTAAAAAGCATTTCAATATGGCGCCGGAAAAACTGCAGGGCCGGTATCTCCTTGATTTTATACGTGACGACATGGACGGCAAGGACCTGACCGAGGAACTGGTGAAATCAAATCTTGAGCGCTTTTCGAGGGAGCGGACGCCGGTGCAGTTCAAGGTTGATTTCAAGATGCCGTACCTGAAGGAATCCAGGACAATGAACATGAGGCTGGAGTGCCTTGATGTCGAGGGAATACAGGAGATCCTGGGAAGAGCATCAATTGCCGCGGAGGACTCGATACAAAAATACATCCTGCGGGAGCGGCTTGCGATTGAGATCGGGAATTCCATCCTCGCGGCGGATGAGGCTGCGTTTCGGATCACCGAGCTCCTGGACAGGCGGCTGGGGCGCGGTGAAGGCAAAATGATACGCCTTGCACTTCGCGAGATCATCATCAACGCCATCGAGCACGGCAATCTGGGAATATCGTTCAGTGAAAAATCGGCAGCCCTGGCGGCTGATGATTACTTCAACCTGCTGTCGCGGCGGCAGCAGGAAAACGCCTGCCGCAATAAAAAAGTGTACGTCGATTATGCCATTAAAGAAGACAGGGTCATATACCGGATTACGGATGAAGGAAACGGTTTCGATCACGCTTGGGTGATGAAGAGAGAACCAGACAATGCCGGTGAGGAATTGCTTCCCCACGGCCGGGGCATCCAGATGACCATGCAAATATTCGACGAGGTCCGGTATAACACGAAGGGAAACCAGGTGTTACTGGTGAAACGCTTCCGGAGCACATGACCTGCCGCAGCGGCCTTGTGTCAGACCCTGTCCGTCGCTAACCGTCTCATCGGAATGTTGAATCCGGTCAATAGCATGGTCATGCAGAAAATGAATCCGGAAACGGCCACCGGCCATGAATAATCGACATACCGCATGGCGGTTCTTGTAAGCGCGAAGAGGAAATTATTCTTTTCCATGGCGGTCCTGCCTCCTGCTTGCTGTAATGCGGGAATAATATGCAATGATGCCATGAAGAAAATATAAATATTCTGAAAAAAAGAATCTAGGATGATGCCGGCCGGGCTCGGGTCGTTGTGCTGAAATTAAAATAATATTTTACACGCATAAAATACCAGGGCAGAGATAAGTGCCGATGCCGGTATGGTAAATATCCAGGCCCATATGATCTGTCCGGCCACGCCCCACCGAACCGCGGTCATCCGCCTGAGAGAACCGACGCCCATGATTGCCCCGGTGATGGTGTGGGTGGTGCTCACCGGTATGCCGAGAAAAGAGGCGAAAAAGAGGGTGCTTGCCGCGCTTGTTTCCGCACAGAAACCGTCCACCGGCTTCAGCTTCGCCACGCGCTGGCCCATGGTCTTCACGATCCTCCACCCGCCGAACATGGTTCCCAGGGCTATGGCCCCATGGCACGAAAGGACGACCCAGATGGGGACGTGGAACTCCCCTTTCAGGAACCCGGCGCTGAAGAGCAGGCCGGTGATGATCCCCATGGTTTTCTGCGCGTCATTGCCCCCATGGCCCAGGCTGTAGAGGGCGGCGGACAGGAGCTGGCCCTTCCGGAAGAGGTGGTCCACTTGACCCGGCGCTTTATTTCTGAAAGCCCGGTATACGGCAGTACCTATCAGCAACCCCAGTGTCAGGCCAAGGATGGGCGAAACGAAGATGAATGCCACGGTCTTGATGATGCCTTTCCATACCAGGGCGCTGGTCCCCGTCTTGACCAGGGCCGCGCCGATGAGGCCCCCCATCAGGGCGTGGGAGGAACTGGTGGGCAGTCCGAAGTACCAGGTGATGAGGTCCCAGGTGATGGCCCCGGTCAGGGTGGCCAGAATGATCTCATTGTCCATGATGGAAATGTCAATGATTCCCTTTCCGATAGTGCCGGCAACATGGAGGCCGAAGAACAGGAAGGCGATGAAGTTGAAAAAGGCGGCCCACATGACGGCATAACGGGGGGATAAGACCCGGGTCGATACAACGGTTGCGATGGAATTGGCTGAATCATGAAAGCCATTGATAAAATCAAAGACGAGGGCGAGAAAAATAAGGAAGATGATATAAATATCCATTTCGGGTCCTTTGCAAGAAATAGTGCTGATATCTTCTGCACTGGAGATTGATGTTAAAAAAGATGGGGGCTTTTGCAACTAATTAATTCAAAAAAATGTAATTAAACAGGCATTTTGCAAAAAATGCCGGGTATTTTTGAAGTATATAATGATTATCATTCAGAGTTTTTTTTCATATTACATTTCGAATTATAATGATAATTATACAAACCCATACGAATATTATTCCAGCGGCGAATTTCCAATCTTTTTTCAATGTGGCAGGATTTGTTGCGGCCTTTTCCCTGCATTCAATCATGACCTCCGGCGGAATCAGCCGGACTGACAGGCTGATCAGCAGCGGAATGATGATGAGGTCGTCCAGGTGCCCTATGACCGGAATGAAGTCGGGGATGAGGTCGAGGGGGCTCAGGGCATAGCCCAGGGTGAAGAGTATGATAAGGCGGGGCGCCATGCCGGTCCGGGGGTGCCGGTAAGCGTAGTAAAGGGCCGACAGCTCCTTTTTCAGTGCCGCGGCTTTTTGTTTCAGTGATGATGCGAGAGACATGGTTCATATCCTATGCAGTATCCTGCTCTTTGTCAATGACAGTTTTGACTGGATGTGAGCAGGTATAGCGTACATTTAAATGAAACGTTAATTGACAAATAAGCCCGCAAATTGTAGAATGTAAAAAAATCGCGATTTTACCATATATGAAATTATTGCCTTCCCTATTCCGCAAAAAGTACCCGATCATCGTGCCGCAGACCCGGCACGCCATGTCCAGAAAACACGTCGAGCGAAACGTCCTTGACATCATGCACCGGCTGAGAAGCAACGGCTTTGACGCCTTCCTGGTCGGGGGGTGCGTGCGCGACCTTCTCCTCGACAAGAAGCCGAAGGACTTCGACATCGTTACCGACGCCCGGCCGCAGCAGATCAAGCGCCTGTTCCGGCGCTGCTTCCTGATCGGGAGGCGCTTCCGCCTGGCCCACGTGTACATCAGCCACGACCGCTTCGTGGAGGTGGCCACCTTCCGGGCCGCCGTCGACCCGGAGGAGGTTGCCGGCGAGGGGCGCTTTGCCGCCAACAACGTGTACGGCTCCATAGAGGAGGACGCCCTCCGTCGCGATTTCACCGTGAACGGCCTCTACTACGACAGCGCCGACGGCTCCATCCACGATTACAGCGGCGGCCTTGAAGACCTGAAGAAAAAGACGATCCGCTCCATCGGCGATCCGGCGAAGCGCTTCGCCGAGGACCCGGTGCGGATCATACGGGCGGCGCGCTTCTGTGCCCAGCTTGATTTCACCTTGTCGAAAACGGACTTCAAGGCGGCCATTGCCAGCGCGCACCTCATCACCCAGGCCAATGCCCACCGCATGCTCGAGGAATTGTACAAGATACTGCGATGCGGGGCCTCGGCGGGCACGTTCCGCAACCTCAAGAATTTCCGGATCCTCAGGCACTGGCTCCCGGAGCTCGACCCGGAGAGGCAGCCGAACCTCTTGAGGCGTCTCGCGGCGGTTGACCGCCGCCGCGCCGCTGGCGAGGATATCCCCGCCGCCGTGCTCCTGGCGGCCCTGTTCTACGATCTTTTCGACGAGGCCATGGGCGACCGCCGCGGGTTTCAGGACGTTTTCGCCATGATGCACCAGCGCTTCACCGACCTGGTGACGCGCCTCAGGATACCGCGCCGCGAATGGGACTCCATAACCAACCTCGTCGCCCGCCAGTCGAGCTTCACCCGACCCGTCAGCGGGCCCAAGGGGAAGAGCTACGAAAAGCGCTTCATGCGTAACGCGCACTTCGCCAATTCCCTCATGTTTTTCGAGATCTTTACCGAGGCCGCCGGGGCGTACCGGGAGGAGCTGAAGTACTGGAAGGAGCGCGCGGCGCGGACCTTGCCCGAAGGGGGCAGGCGTCCCGCCGGTGAAGCGGGACAGCGCCCGGAAGCGCCCGCGCAGCGCCCCGAGGGGGGAGCGCAGCGCCCGGAAGGAAGCGGCCAGAACCGCGGAAGGGGCAGGAACCGCCGGAGAAGGAGCAGGGCTCCCCACCGGCCAGCGGGTCCGGCGCCGGGGCCGGCCGCAGAGGCCTGACGGATCAATTGCCCTTCAGTATCATCTCCCTCATCTTGAAGTAATGATAGCCGTGGGTCAGCAGGTTCATGATGCAGACAAAGTACCTGCGGTTGTATTTCATCGACTTGTAGAAGAACCTGATGAAGTCGAAGCCGTAATACGAGAAGGTCATCCTGATGATCAGGCTGACCATGGCCCGTAACTGCCTCAGGATCCGGTGGTCCCCGGTCTTGTAATAATTACCGTCCCGTGTTTTTTCCCTCAGCTCCCAGATGATATGGCTTTCCGGAAGGTTCCTGATGAAGGTCATGCAGCGCTTGAAGTAGTTTTTCGGCGTGTAGATCATGTCGATGATGTGCCTGTATCCCTGGATGAGTTTTTCCGCCGGCATTTTCGGGATGAAGTTCAGGGCGAGCTCCAGGTTGTCCCCGGTGGGGATCCCCATGATGCGGTTTTCCTTTTCCAGTCGTTCATAGAGGGGCGTGTTCGGTATGACGGACAGGAGGCCCACCATGGCCTTCGGTATCCCCGCATTCTGGATGAAGTCGACCTGCATGTCGAATATATTTTCCAGGTCCGTGTCGAAGCCGACGATAAAGCCGCCCATGATTTCTATCCCCTTGCGGTGCATTTTCCTGATGCTATCCTGCATGTCGTTCCTGAGGTTCTGCATCTTCCCTATGTCCGCCAGGGAGGCCGGGTTCGGCGATTCTATGCCGAGGAACACGTCGCCGAGACCGGCATCGAGCATCAGGTCCATCAATTCGCCGTCCTGCGCCAGGTCAAGGCTCGCTTCGGTATACAGGTAGAAGGGATAACCCCGTTTTTTCTGCCACACCGCGATGGCCCGGAGCAGGGCCTTTACCTTCGGCTTGTTCCCGATAAAGTTATCATCCACGATAAAAAGGGAGCCCCGGTACCCGGTCTCGTACACCAGGTCCATCTCGTGAAGGAACTGCTCCACGAGCTTGGTCCGGGGCGCCCTGCCGAACATCCTGATGATGTCACAGAACTCGCAGTTGAAGGGGCATCCCCGGGAAAACTGCAGGGCCATGCTGCTGTAAGCGGCTATATCGATCAGATCGAGCCGCGGGGGCGGTGTCAGGGTGATGTCCGGTTTCGCGGTATCCTCGTATATCTTCTGCGGACAGCCGCGCCCATAGTCATGGAGGAACCGGGGCAGGGTGTTTTCAGCCTCGTTGAGGATGAAATAGTTTACCCCGCGGATCTCGTTGAAGCTTGCCGACGCGTAGGGCCCTCCCGCCGCTATGGGAACGTTGTACTCGTTGCACAGGGCCACGACCGCTTCGAAGGATTTCTTCTGTATCTGCATGGCGGATATGAAGACTATGTCCGCCCAGGCCAGGTCCCTGCCGGTAAGCCTGGACACTGCCAGGTCGATTAACTTTACAGTATAATTCTCCGGGAGCATCGCGGCGACGGTCAGGAGCCCCAGGGGCGGAATGACCGATTTATATCCGGCAAGCTTGATCGCATGTTTCAAACTCCAGAAGGTGGTTGGAATTTCAGGATACACCATCAGAACGTTTGTGCCCATATCACATACCCCCCAGTATAGTATCATGAATAAGGTATAATAGGGGAGTAACACAGATATGCCTCATTGTCTGGCAAGAATCAGATATGCCTATAATTGACCAGATGTTAAAAAATAAAGTGATGTTTAAGGGGATGGTTTTTTACATGTTCTTCTGGCAAAGTGAACCTAGAGTAACATCACCGTAACCCTGTTTTGCTCTGACACAACAATTCTGACCGATAGTTATCGATAATTTTAAAGTTTACTCTGACCCCACATCTTTTCCACTTGACATTACAGTCTTAATTAAATGAATGTTTAGTTAATAATCCTATTGTCATTTAAGGGTTTACTTTTAAAAGACACAATGACATTAAATATGAGGGTATAAAATGAATAATCTGCCCCATCTCTTCAGCCCCTATGGCATCAAAAATCTTAAACTGCAGAACCGTGCCGTCATGCCCGCCATTGGTACCGGTTATGGCGGCAAGGATAGCACCGTTACCGATCAGCTCGTCGCCTACCTTGAAAGGAGGGCCCGGGGCGGCGTCGGCCTCATTATTACCGAGGAGTGCGCCATCGACCCCAGGGGTAAAAACATGGGCCGCGAGATCGGGGTCTGGAACGATTCCTTTGTTCCGGGCCTGGCGCGCCTTGCCGAAGCGGTCCACCGCCACGGATCTAAGATAGCTCTCCAGATCCATCACGCCGGCCGCGAAACGATTGAAGCCGTCACCGGCGCCAAGCCGGAGGCGCCCTCCGACCTGCCGAGCCTCATCTACAACCAGCCCACGGAAGCGATGTCCATCGACCGGATACATGAAATTATCAGCGCCTACGCCATGGGAGCGCTGCGGGCGAAGACGGCGGGCATGGACGCGGTGGAGATCCACGGCGCCCATGGCTACCTGGTGCACCAGTTCATTTCTCCTTTTTCCAACAGGCGCACGGACGAGTACGGCGGGAGCGATGAGAACCGGGCGCGCTTTTACATCGAAATCGTGAAGGCGGCGCGGGAAAAGGTCGGCCCCGATTTTCCCATAATCGCCAGGCTGTCCATCGAGGAATGCATCAAGGGCGGCTTCGGGCTGGAGTTCACGAAATGGCTCGCGCCGCGACTGGCGGACGCGGGAGCGAGCGCGATCCACGCGTCGGTCGGCGTGTACACCACGCCGGGCCTTCTCACCATAGCGGCGTCGGACACGCCGGAAGGGTTCAACCTGTTCCGGGCGCGGGAGATCAAGCAGGTCGTGACGGTCCCGGTCATCGGCGTGGGGAGGATCATCGACCCCCGCATGGCCGACGAGGCCATCGCCCGGGGCGACGCGGACCTTGTCAGCATGGGGCGCCAGCTCCTGGCCGACCCGGAGGTTTTGATAAAGGCGAAGGAGGGAAGATGGGACGACGTGCGCTGGTGCCTGGGGTGCAACCAGGGCTGCATCGAGCGCCTCAGCTTCGAGTTCAAACCCACCGCCTGCTCCATCAACGCCGAGTGCGGCAGGGAGTGCGAGGACCTGTATGCAAAAGCCGGCACGCGGAAGAAGGTCTGGGTCATCGGCGGGGGGCCGGCCGGCCTCTCGGCGGCCCTGGCGGCTGCGCGTCGGGGCCACGCCGTGTCGCTCTTCGAACGGGAGGCCGTCATCGGCGGGCAGCTCGTGTCCGCGAGCAGGCCGCCCCACAAGGAAGGGTTCTACCGGTGGGTGGAATGGATCGTCCGGCAGCTGAAGCAGGTGGGCGTCGCCGTGCAGGAGTCAGTGGCGGTTACGGAAACGATGCTGGCCGACAGCAGGCCCGATGCGGTCGTCCTGGCCGCCGGGGCCGCGCCGCTGACGCCGGCGATCAAGGGCATTGACGGGAACACTATTGTTGAGGCGCGGGACGTGCTTACGGGAAAGGTGCCGGTGAAGGGCCCCGCCGTGATCCTGGGCGGCGGCTATGTGGGGATGGAGACCGCAGATTTCTGTATCGATCGCGGCATCGGCGTCACGGTCGTGGAGATGGCGAAGTTTCCGCCGGTAAGCTCATTTCCCGCCCACGGCTACTGGCTCCACCGCCGCCTCAAGAAGAGCGGCGGGGCGCTGCTCCTGAACACGAAGATCACCGCCATCGAAGGCGATACCGTGGTTGCCGAGCAGGACGGGAAGGAGATGCGGATCGGTCCCGCCGCGATGATCGTCAAGGCCTTCGGATCGACTCCGGAGCGCGATCTGGAGGGCGTCCTGAAAAAGCTCGCCATCCCCTTTGCCGAAGCGGGCGACGTGATCAAGCCGCGCCGCCTCATCGAGGCGGTCCATGAGGGGGACGCGGCAGGCGTGTCGATATGATTACGGATGGCATGATGGTGTAGCGCCGTGGATGGCATAAAAAAAAGACAGAACGCCGAGGTGAGGAAGCCGGATATCCTCTTGAATTTCTACCAGGTGATCCTTGAGGAGGGTATCGAGGGCGCGTCGATCGGCAAGGTGGCGAAGCGGATGGATATCCATCCAAGCCTGATCATTCACTACTTTCAGAGCAGGGAAAACCTGATCATCGCCCTCGTTGACTATGTCATCCGGCGGGCGGGTGAAATCTACCATGAGCTTATCGTTGAATCCGGCGATCCCGGCAGGCGCCTGCGCAACCTCGTGGAGATATTCTTCAGCGAGGCCTGGTACGGCATGTCCGACCTGAGCGGCGACTTTGCCATTCTTTCCATGAGCGGCCGTGAGCCGCGCATACATGCGAGGCTGAAGGACATGTATGCCATCCTGAAAAAGCTCATCATCGGAGAGATGGCGAAGATTCATGACGCCGGCGGGGCCGGCATCCGCGACCCGAAGCGCGCGGCGGAGATCATCATTGCCATGTACGAGGGATACCGGCATTTCAAGCACTTGTATATCGATGAAGAAGATGCGGAGAAGTTCCGCGAGGATATGATCGAAGCGACCATGGCCGCGCTTGCGAGCGTTTCGTCGTTGCATGCCTCGCAATGACGTCATCAGATTATCGGAGGTATATGATATGGCAGAGCGTTTTTTCAGCGAGAAGAATCTTGCGTTCACCCTGTTTAACGTCCATGACATCGGGTCACTCCTCGCGTCCGAACGCTTCGGCGAATACACCAGGGAGAGCGTGGACATGATCGTGGGAACGGCGAAGAAGATCGCCGTGGAGCACATGTTTCCGGTCTTTTCCGAAATGGACAAAAACCCGCCGAAGTACGTCGACGGCACTATCCGCGTCCACCCGAAAGTGAAGGAGTTCATGGCCCTGGCGGGGGAGGGGGGATGGATCAGCGCCATCTTCCCCTATGACCGGGGAGGGCAGCAGATGCCCGTGTCAGTGTTCAACGCCTGCCAGTTCATCTTCGCCTCCGCGAACTATTCCCTGAGCGTGTACCCCGGCCTCACCACGGGGGCGGTGAATCTCATTCTCAGCTTCGGGTCCGAGGAACTGCGCAAGACCTATGTCGAGCGGATGGTCGAGGGAAGGTGGCAGGGCACGATGGCCCTCACCGAACCCGAGGCGGGGAGCTCCCTCGGCGACGTGCGCGCCTCCGCCGAGCCCACGGACAAAGGCTACTACCTGATCAGGGGCCAGAAGACCTTCATATCGGCCGGCGACCATGACATGGCGGAAAATATCGTGCACCTGATGTTGGCCCGCATCAAGGGCGCCCCGGCCGGCGTCAAGGGACTGTCCCTCTTCGTCGTTCCCAAATACCGTCCCGTCTCTGCGGAACAGCTCGAGTTCAACGACGTCAGCTGCGCCGGGTGTTATCACAAGATGGGCTACCGGGGCGCGCCGATCGCCCAGCTCAGCATGGGCGAGAGCGGCGACTGCCGCGGCTGGCTCGTGGGCGAGCCGAACAGGGGGCTCTCGTGCATGTTCCAGATGATGAACGAGGCCCGAATAAACGTAGGCCTGGGCGCCGCCGCCATAGCGTCCGCCGCCTATCACGCCGCCCTCGAGTACGCGCGCGAGCGGCTCCAGGGCCGGTCAGTAACCGAAAAGGACCCGGAGAAGCCCCCGGTGCCCATCATCGAACACGCGGACGTGAAGCGGATGCTGCTGCAGCAGCGGGCCATCGTGGAGGGCGGCCTCTCCCTCATCGTGTACGCCGGCAGGCTCGTCGATGCCGCGGGCATAGCCTCCGGGGAGGAGAAGGAGCGCCTTGAACTGCTCCTTGATTTTATCACGCCGATGGTGAAGACCTATCCGTCGGAAATGGGCGTCATTTCAACCAGCCTGGCCCTCCAGTGCCTGGGCGGGTACGGCTACAGCGACGAGTTCCCGCTGGAACAGTACCTGCGGGACATGCGCATCCACCCGATCCACGAGGGCACGACCGGCATCCAGGCCATGGACCTCCTGGGCAGGAAGGTCACCATGCACAAGGGTAGGGCCGCGGGTATTTACCTGGAAGAGCTGGGAAAGACGATCGAGGCCGCCCGGGCCGTCGCTGACCTCAAGCCGTACGCGGAAAAACTGAAGGCGGCCGTGGAACATCTGAGGCAGGTGACCGGGGCCCTGGTCGGTTTTGCGGTAAAGGGCGAGATCGACCGTTTTCTCGCGGACGCGACACTGTACCTTGAATTCTCCGGGATCATCTGCATCGCGTGGCAGTGGCTCCTCCAGGGGATGGCGGCCGTCAGGGCCCTTGCCGGCAGCTCGGAAGCCGACCGGGACTTCCTCGAAGGCAAGCTGCTTGTCATGAAATTCTTTTTTGAATACGAACTGCCGAAGATCGAAGGGCTCCGCGCTAGGCTCATGAGCGGCGAGGCCGTCACGACCGCGGCAGAGCCGCGGCATTTCACCGATTAGTTCTTTATCTCGCCCAGGGACTCAAGGGCCTCATGGAGCTCCTTCTGGTGCCGGGTGCTTTCAAACCGGCTCAACAGGCTGTAGGCGCAGGGCACCACGAAGAGGGTGAGCATGGTCGACAGGAACACGCCGCCGATGACCACGATGCCCATGGGCCGCGTCGTTTCCGCGCCGGGGCCCAGCGACATGGCCGGCGGTATCGCCGCGGCTATCGTGGCTATCGATGTCATCATGATGGGCCGCAGCCTGACGGGGCACGCGTCGAGGAGGGCGTCGTGGACGCCCATGCCGGCGACGCGGCGCGCGTTGGTGAAATCGACCAGCATGATGGAATTCTTTTTCACGATGCCCATCAGGAGGAGCAGGCCGATCATGCTGTAGATGTTCAGTGATACCCCGGTGAGGCGCATGGCTATGAAGGCGCCGCTCGCGCTGAAGGGGAGCGCAAGGAGTATGATGACCGGGTGCAGGAAGCTGTTGTACTGGGACCCGAGGATCATGTAGGCGACGACGATGCCCAGGGCCAGGGCGAAGATGAGGCTCTCGAAGGATTCCTTGAAGGTCTCCGAGCTTCCCGAGAAGGTGATGTGATAACCGTGAGGGAGCACCTGCCGGGCGGTCTTCTCTATGAAATTCAGGATATCTGACTGGGACTTATCAGGGCCGATGTTGGCGAATACGTTGATGGCACGCTCCCGGTTGTACCGCGTGATGGTCAGGTACGATGGTCTCTCGGTAATATGGACAACGCTGGAGAGGGGTACCATCTCGCCGTGGATGTTGCGCACCTTGATGCGGCTGATGTCGCCGGGCGCGCGGTTGTAGCGGTCAAGGAGCTTGATGCGCACGTCATCGCGCCGCCCCGACTCGCCGGTGTACTTCGCGACGCGGAGGCTCCCCACGGCGGCGCTGATGGTGTTGGCGATGTTCGTGATGGTGACGCCGCGGTCCCGGGCGCGGTCCCGGTCCGGGGTCACCCGCACCTCCGGCATGCCGAGCTGGTAATCGGTGTCGACGTCGGTGACCAGGCCGGATTTATCCATCCGCTCCATCATCGTCTTGCTGTAGACGGCGAGCTTTTCCCAGTCCGGGCCCTGGACGGAGAACTGGATCGGGAAGCCGCGCTTGGCGGTGAAGCCCGCCTGGGACAGGTCCATCATGTTCGCGGTATAGACGCCGGGAATCTTCCTGACCTTTTCCCTGATGAATCCCATGAATTGCTGTTGCGTGGGCTTCTTCTTGAAAGGCGCTACGGCGGGACGCTTCTGGTAGTCCTTCAGGGTGATGAAGATCGTCCCCTGGTTCACCAGTCCCCCCTGGAAGCCGCCGATGTTGCCGAAGTATTTCTCGACCTCGGGCCGCTCCTTCAGCATGGCCTCGATTTTCCTGACGACCGAGTCGGTGAATTCGAGGGACGAGCCGAGGGGGGTCCTGACGGTGGCGATGAAAATCCCCTGGTCCTGGGGCGGCACGAATTCCTTGCGCATGCCCGGGAGGAGGAGCAGTGACACGGCAAAGACCGCCGACGCGGCGCCCAGCACCTTCCACCGGTTGTCAAGGCACCACCCGAGGGCGCCCCGGTATTTCGAGGCAACGAAGTCCATGAAGCCGTCCATGGCCCGGCCGAGCCTGTTTTCCTTGCCGGTCTGGAGCATCTGGGAACAGCGCATCGGCGCCAGGGTCAGGGCCTCCAGGAGCGACAGGATGACTGCCACGGAAATGGTGACACCGAACTGGAAGAAGAATTTTCCGATGATGCCCTTCATGAAGACGACCGGGATGAAGATGGCCAGGATGGCAAGGGAGGCGGCAACCGCCGCGGAGGTGATTTCCCGGGCGCCCACGATGGCCGCCTTGACGCGGCTCATGCCTCCCTCGAAGTACCGCACGATGTTTTCCATTACCATGATGGCGTCGTCCACGACGATGCCGATGACCAGGGAAAGCCCCAGCAGGGTGAAGGTGTTGAGGGTGAAGCCGAGGAAATAGAGCACGATGAAGGACCCGATAAGTGACGTCGGTATGGCCAGTATGACATTGAAGGCGGAACTCCAGGAGCCGAGGAAGAGCCAGCAGACGATCGAGGTCAGTATGACCGACATGGTCAGGGTGAACAGGAGCTCGTTGGTGGAATCCTCGATGAACTTGGTGCTGTCGAAGGAGATGTTCATCTTCATGTTCTTGGGGATCATGCCCGAGAGGTTGAGGGCCTGTATCTTTTCCTTTACCTTGCGGGCGACCGCCACGGCGTTGGAGCCCCGCTGCTTGATGACGCCCAGGCCGACCGCCGGCACGCCCTTGAAGCGGGCCATCCGCCTGACGTCCGCGGTCCCTTCCTCCACGGTGGCCACGTCGCCGAGCCGTATCGGCTTCCAGATGGGCTCGCCGCCTCGCCGGGTTATGATGAGCCGCTTGAATTCCTCCGGCGTGCCCGCTTCGCTCATGACCCGGACGTTGGCTTCCCGGGGGCCGCTTTCTATGTAGCCGGAGGGGGTAAGGGTATGTTGGCTTGTGACGGTATTGATGATGTCGTCGACGGTGATCTCCTGGCCGGCCATCCGGTCGGTGTTGAGCCATATCCGCATGTTGGGGTCGACGTAGCCGCCCATGCGCACGTCGCCGACCCCCTCGATGGTGGTTATGGCGTCCTTCAGGCGGTCGCGCATGAAAAGCACTTTTTCTCTGGCGGTCGCCGTTCCGCTCAGGGACGTGAACATGATGGGATTGTCCTCGGGGTTCGACTTGGTCACGATGGGCGGATCGATATCGGTAGGCAGGTTCCGCTGGGCCTGGAGGATCTTGGTCTGGACCTCCTGCAGGGCCGTGTCCACGTCGCGGGACAGCTCGAATTCTATGGTGATGTTCGACAGGCCCTCCATGGAGGTCGAGCTTATGTTCCTGATGCCCTCGATGGTCATGACGGAGTCCTCCAGGACGTCGGCTATGGAGGATTCCATGGTTTCCGGGGAGGCGCCCACCCAGCTGACGGTGACGGTGATGACCGGGAAATCAACGTCGGGCATCTGGCTTATCCCCATGCGGCTGAAGCCGATGGCCCCGAAGATGATGAGGCCGAACATGAGGATCCAGGCGAAAACGGTGTTCTTTATCGATATGTCTGAAAGGGTCATGATTGCTGCCGGCGCCGGTTTTACCGTGAAGTGCTTATCTGTTGCATAATAGTATCGAATGCTCGGGAGATGCAAATAAAATACTGTATCCATGTTGAAAAAAGTTATATATAATTTATTCCCATTTACCCCCCACCCCGTCCCCCGGAGGGGGGCGCGCGGGAATGGTATTGATGTATACCATGCCATTGCGAGCGCAGCGAAACAATCATGATAATAAGATGAAAAATGATATGGCCTCGTATCCTGTTTGCTGCCGTCATCAATATTTCTTCTTCGGTTTACGCCTCGCGATGACAGACGTAAAATGTTATCTTTCGCGCCCCTCAGGAGGTCGGGGGTGCCTGGTGATATCGTTAAAAAATGTAAATTTCTTGATATTTTTTCATTATCGGGCAGGATTGTTCGCTGAATAGTTACGAAGATTATATGGGATCCGACACGTTGTACCTATGAAATTTCAAATAGCCAACAATTTCTTTAAAAACAGGCCCATGGTAGCCATGCTGCTGGGGCTTCTGGCCGCCGCGTCCATAGCCGCATCCCTCTACGCCGTGGACGATGACGTGAAAAAAGTGATACGCCGGGCCACCGGCATCACCGACGAGGACGTCAGGGCCGCGGCAGCGAAAAAAGAAATAACCCTTTTCGACGCCTTCGCCCTGGCGGTCCATAAAACCGAGCGCATGGCCATTGAAGGCGAGAACGCGATCCAGGCGGAGGAGCGGAAGCTCCAGGCCATCGAGTCCTTCCTCCCCTATTTTTCCCTTCGGGCGAACAAGGCCTTCCCGGAGCCGGACACCAGGTATATCAACCTGGCCCGGTCAGCCGTGAGCCTGTACCTGCGCCAGCCCATCGTCACCGGCCTCAGGGAGGCCTCCCAGATCAAGGCCGCGTGGTCGGATCGGAAGATCAGGGAGTACCAGCTCAATAATAACGCGAACCAGATGCTGATGGACGTCGGCACCGCCTATTACACGGTGCTGCTCATGGAGCACGACCTGAATAACAACGAGCAGCTGCTGGAGCTTCACAACAAGACCCTGGCCGAAATCAGGCGGCGGGTCGAGATAGGGCGGAGCAGGCAGAGCGACCTTTTGAGGACCAATGCCCAGATCTATTCACTGCAGGCCCGCGTAAAGTCGATTCGCACCGGCCTGGAGCACGCGAGGCTTGTATTCGCGGCGATGACGGGGATCGAGTCCGACTACGTCCTCGCGGACACGCTTAACCTGAATGACCCGCACTTCACCCTGAAGGACACTGAAAAAATCGTGGATGACCGCTGGGACGTCAGGGCCGCCAAGGAGCAGACTGAATATTCAAAGGCCGGGGTCCTGGCGGCGTACGGGACCCACCTGCCCAGCGTCTATTTTGAGGGGAGTTATTTCCTGTGGCAGGATTCGATGTATAAGATTGACAGGAGCAAGCAGATGACGCAGCTGGCCCTGTCGTCAAATCCCGCCGCTTCGCTCCTGGGGTCGCGGCTGAACAACGGCAACCCGATCAAGTCCCGGGACTATTATTTCTCCCTCGGCGCGGAGCTTCCTATTTTCGGCGGGGACATCACCTTCGCGAAGGTCAGGGAGGCCAACTCAAAGAAGCGCCAGGCGGACCTGGGCTTCTCCCAGGCCGTGCGCCTCGCCCGGAAGGACATCCTCGACTCCTACCAGACGTGGGAAGGCTCAAAGGTCGAGATGGACGCGTACCGCAAGGCCCTGGCGTCGGCGGAGCAGAACTACCAGGTCGTGTCGAACGAATACCGGCTGAACCAGGTGACGATTCTGGACGTGCTGGTGTCCCTCACCGGCCTGCAGGGCGCCCGGGACGATTACGAGAGGGCCCTGCTGCAGCTCAAGCTCAACCGCGTGCGGCTGGGCGTTTCCATCAATGAATTCTCCGGCGAAAAAATCAGGGGGCTCAGGTGATTGTCCCGCCCCGGCAGCAGGCGGGGCCGCTAGAAGGTGTAGCCGATTGACACGTGCAGCATTCCCAGGTCCTCGCTCTTCAGCCTGTGGATCTTGAACCCGTAGAGAAGGCCGATGGGGCCCACGGGGGTCAGGTAGCGCAGGCCGGCCCCGGCGGACATGCGCATCCGGTAGAAATCGTAAAAGCAGTTGTCGATCCTTCCCGCGTCGAAAAAGCCGCTCAACTCGAAGTTGAACCCCAGGTCCAGGCGCGCTTCAACGCTGGCGGCCACTGACGCGCGTCCCCCGACCGGCTTGTTGAACTCGTCCCGCTTGAGCATGTTCTCCTTGAACCCCCGGACGTCCCCGATGCCGCCGAGATAAAAGAGCTGGTCGCTGATGACCCCCTTCGCCCCGGTAGATGGCAGGATATAGCCCAGCATGGCATGGGCGGCGAAGGTGAGGCGCGACCAGGGTGTGACGTAGAATTTGAGGCCGTACTGGTACTTGATGAAATTGTCCGAATACGCATGGGTGAAAAATTGATTTTTCGGCCGGGTCAGGTCCACGGAGACATCGACATTAAGCGATGTCTGGAAACCGTTCCGGGGCCTGATGAAGGAATCCCTCCGGTCGTAATTGAGGGCGGCGGAGAGGAGGAGGATCCTCCTGAGATGGAACTGGCTGGTCTTGTCCGGGTCGGTGTAGTCGGAGGCGGAAAAATATCCGGTCATTTTCCGTTCCTGGTAGCTCGCGCCCAGTCCGGCGGTCAGGCCGTCGAACCATGCCGACTTGATCGAGCAGGCGGGCCCGTAGGCCAAGGTGCCGAAACTCTGGTTGAACTCTTTTTCCCTCTCGATGGAAAAGCTGACCGTGGCGGAGGCCCGCGTGCCGATGAGCCTCGGTTCGGTCAATCCGGCAGAGGCCCTGTAGCCGGTCTCCGCGACTTCGCCCCTGATCCACGCCGACTTGTACCTGCCCAGGAAGTTCCGGTCCTCGAAGGAGGTGTGGGCGAAAAGCCCCTTTTCCGAGTTGTAGCCGCCGCCGAAGCCGAGGAGGAAGGGCTTTTTCTCCATCACGTCTATGAAGAGGTCGGCGCGCTCCCTCTTTTCCTCGATGCCGAAGGTGGTCAGGTTGACCGTCTGGAATATGTCGATGTCGCTGATGTTCTTGTATTCCTCCAGCACCCGCTGTATTGACAGGGGATCGCCGGGTTTGAGTGAAAGCTGCTTCATCAGATAGGATGTCCTGGTCCGCATGTTCCCTGAAAAATTGACGGTCCCGAGTCTGACCTGCCTTCCCTCGTGTATCCTGAAAACGATGTCCGCCTTCGTGCGGTCGGCGGAAATGACGGCGGTCCCCTTCACCTGGACATAGGGATACCCCTTTGCGGAAATAAGGGAGGATATCAGGTTTTCAGCCGCGGTCATGTCGGCTTCCTGGTAAGGGTTCCCCGGCGCGAGGGAGATTTTTTTCCGCATCTCTTCATCGGTGACCGCGCGGTTTCCGCTGAACGACACGGAGGATACGGCCGTTGCGGTCCCCTCGGAGATGTTCACCTGCACCAGGGCCCGCTTTCGGTCGGACGTCATCCGCACGCGGGACGTGACCCGGGCGTCGAGAAAGCCCTTCTTGAGGTAGAATGACCTGATGACGAGGAGGTCATTTTCCAGTACATCGGCATCGAAGATCCTTTTTATTATCCTCCCCGACTCCCCGGTCCCCATCATGCCCAGTATGGTCTTTTCGCTGAACGAGGCGTTGCCGATGACCTGGAGCCGCGCGACGTCGACGCGGGGCCCTTCGTCGATGACGAAGGTAAGGGCCTTCCGTTCCATCTTCCCGTCACTGCTCGGCCTGACGTCCGGCTTGACCCGCGCGCCGGGATAGCCCTTTGTCTTGTACAGGGCCGTTATATTCTGGGCGCTTTTTCTCGCGCCGGCATCGCCGGCATTGCCCCGCTCGGACAGCACGAGGCTCTTCCTTAGGGTGATGTCCCAGAAGCGCCTGTTGCCTGAAAAGGCTATCCTGTATTTCGGGCCCTCATGGACGGTGATGCCGATGTCCACCACGCCGTTCGCCCTGTCCCTGTTCAACGTGTACCGTATGTCCGCTTCGGGATAGCCCCTGCCCCAGTAGGCCTTCCTGATCGCGCCGATGTTTTTCCTGAATTCGGATTCTATAAAGCGGAATGTTTCGGAGTAAAGCCGGTATCTGATTTCGATGTCTGACATGGCCCGGTTCCCCTGCAGGAGTATGCCGCCGTATGAAAAATAGGGACCGGGACGGATGTCAACCCGCACTGTGTAATTGCCGTCGCCTGCGCTCCGTTCGCCCCGTGCCGTCACCGCCGGATCGATGTATCCCTCGGCAATGAACTTTTCCCTCACCAGCCTTTCCTGTTCGGGGAGCTGCTCCGGCCTGAAAACGGTGCCCTCATGGATGGACATGACGCCGGTAATCTCGTTTTCCAGGATCGGTCCGTTTCCCCGTATGACGATGTTCCTGATGAACCGGTGCGGCGTCAGGTGAAATTCGACGGCCAGCAGGCCCCTCTCGGTACGGGCGTCGACCCGTATTGCCGAGAACCGGTTCATCAGCGCCAGGGACTTCTTCGAGTCTTCAAGCAGTGAGGAGGTGAAAATGTCTCCTTCCTTTAGACGGACCGCGTTTCTCGCCGCCGCCGTCCATTCGCCGATGTCCTCGCGGCCGTTGAAATCATGGAACCGAATGGCGACGGAGCCGACGCGGGCTCCCTGGAACCGCGCCAACGTCTCTTCCCCGGCGGCCCCGGCCGCGCCCGGGACGGGCGGGGATCCGGCCAGGAAAAGGGCGATGGCGGCAATGAGCGTTCGGGCCCGGCTCGGTTGTGTCCAGTGTCGAAATGTCATGGCGCCTTACCGGAATTCCTTGTTGTACTGCATGTCGATCCCCACCTTGCCCCGGGAATCGTAATCCAGGTTCAGCAGCACGCCGTCGCTCAGTTTGTATTTCACCGCCGAGCCGGTCCGTATCTCGCGGCTGTCTTTCCCGATGGAGTAGTACACGCTGAACCGCCGGTCCAGGTTTTTGCCTATGGTGACGACCTGCCCCTTGAAGGCGCCCCGGTCCTGCGAATCCTGCGCCTTCACCTCGATGCTGTCGATGCCGGTCGTCTTCTTTATCTGCCCGCCGTAATTGAAGGCGATCATCTGCCCGAGGAGGTCGGTGGGCGTGTAGGACATGGAGCCGCCGGCGGTTTTCCCGAGCATGACCAGGGAGAGAATGTTGTTCGAGTCCAGCACCGGGCTTGAGGACAGTTCGTACTTGAGCGCGGCCGGGGTTCCCGTGATGGCTATCGAGACCAGCCATTTCTGGATCCTGGCGTTGCTGTTGATGCTGATGAGCGGGTCGTTCCGGTAGGGATTGATGAAGTCCAGTTTTCCCCTGACGATGTCGAAGTCCCTTCCCAGGTAATGCACCACCCCGCTCTCGACGCGGGCGCTGCCGCTCAGGAGGGGGTTCGCCAGGGTGCCGACCATCCTCAGGTCGGTGGTGATCCTCAGGCTGGCGATGTTGTTGTCAACGGCAAAGGGGCGCCTGCTTATGACGGCCACGTCCATGGCCATGGCGTCCATCAGGGTTTTTCCCGTGCTGTCCTGCGAGGCCTTCGCCCTGCGGCCGGCAATGGTCCCGATATCTTCAAGGGGACGCAGGACCAGGTCCTGAAAGTAGATGCCGTCCAGGAGGGTGAAATTGCCCCTGACCTTGATCCGGGGATACGTGCCGGTGATCCCGGCGTCGGCGTCAAAGGTCATCTGCATCGTGTCCGGTATCTCGATCGAGATGTTGCGGGCCGCGGCGTCCATCCTGATATCGCGGAGTTTCAGGCCCCGGATCCCCGCGGCGCCCGTTATCCGGAACCGTCCCTGGCCCATGAGACCGCGGATGTCATGAAGCGTGATCCGCTCCGGCGTGAAGGATAGCGTACCGTTCAGCTCCCGCACCTCGTTGCTTATTGACGGAATGGAAAACCCGATGTTGTCCAGCCTGGCATCGGCGTTGACGTATGGATGGGACCTGGTCCCCGTTATTCCGCCCTTTGCCGCGAGGGTCCCCGAAAAACTCGTGAGGTTGTTCGTGAACCGGTTGGCCAGGTGGAGGGGGATGGCGCTGTCCAGGCTGATGTTCAGCGCCCTGTCAATGGCGCCCCCGCCGCTGATGCGGACCCAGCCGTCGTCGAGAAGCGCCAGCCGTATGCCGGGGATGACCAGTGTCCCCCCGGCCGCCCGCGCGTCGAACCGGGAGGACGTGACCAGCCGTTCACCGGCGCTGACCAGCTCAAGCTGGGAAAGGCGCACGTCCAGGGTGGCCCTGTCCGGGGCGAGGACGCTCCCCTCGGCACGAATTGTTCCCGTCACGGTGCCGCCGAGGCTTTTTCTTCCCGCGGCCGAAAGGTACGGGGCCAGGTCGGTTTTGTTGAAGAGAGCGGCGACCGTGAACCGCCTGCTTGCGAAATTATACGACCCTTCAACGTCGAAGTTCAACTTCCCCCTGACTGTGATCCGGCGGTCACGCACGGCCAGTTTCAGGGCCATATCATCGTAGGGGGAATCATTCACGGCGAGGCGCGTGACCGAAACCGATCCGTCCAGCGACGGATTGCGGAGCGAACCGCTTCCCTTCAGGTCAAGCCTGATGCGGCCCCGCAGTCCGCCGCCGGTGTCGACGGCCCGTATGCCGGCAAGGGAGACCGGGTCCGAATCAAGGGAAAGGTCATAGGCAAGGTCTGTTCCGATCCACCCGCTGCACCGGACCGCCTCTCCCGGGGAAATCGAGAACGCCAGATGGTCGATCCAGGCTTTCCCGTCCCTGAAGCTGATTGAACCATTGCATGCCTGGAATTTCTGGAATCCGAGGTCGATGCCCTCGCCGGTCATGGCAAGGGAGCCCGCCGGGTTCAGGGCGCTCCCCGACAGCCGGCCCGTCAGGGAGATGCGGCCTGCGTAGCCGGGGATGAAGTCCCCGGCATTCACCGTGCATGTTTCTATGTTCAGGTTCAAGGCGGGGTCCCGCCTGGGCGTAAATCCCTCGTCGAAAATACCGGCGCCGCCGGTCAGGGATATCCTTGATTCGCCGTTCGTCAGAAGGAATGTGTCGATCGCCACGGTGCCGGTCTCATCAAGGGACCCGCGCACCGTCATGTCGCCGACAGCGATGTCCCTGAACCGCACCGCGCCCCCGGCCAGGGCGGCGATGATAGCGGGACGCCGGAAGGTCCCGGAAAGGGTTCCGCCGGCCGTCAGCTTTCCGCCGCAGCCCCCCAGGCCCAGGGACGCTGCTTCAGGGGCGATGTCGGGGCTTTCCAATGAGAAAGACGCCTGCAGCGCCTTCCCGGCCGCGGTGAAGGAGCCCGCGGCCCGGAGGCGGGCGTTCCCCAGGAGCGCTTCAAGGGCGCTGACCTGGATGACCCCATCCCTCATGACGGCCCGGGCGTTCAGGGTCAGGGTTGTCGGCACGGCATTTTCCGCGAGGGAAAAGCGCGCTATGGCGCCCTTCACCGACAGGTCGACCGAGGCGGCGCCGGGCGAGAAGCCGGTGCCGGACAGCGCGCAGTCCGCATCGATAAGCCCCCGCGCCGCGCCGGCAATGCCGGGGACGCCCCGGATATCGAAGCCCCGGGACGTCGCGGCGAGATTGTATGTTGTCCTGTCATTATCGCGGTTGGGCCTGATGAAGCCGTCGGGGAAGGCGTTTCTCATGTCCAATGAGCCGTAAAGTTCAAGATAACCGGCGCCGGCGTATGCCCGCAGGGTGCTGATGGAGACCACCCGGTCCTTCATGGTCAGGTCGGCGCTGATGGGGCCCGTGGCGCTTCCGAGGATGCTTCCGCCGGAGTAGCGCGCTGAAAAAGATAGGGACGGATTGTTCACCGTGCCGCGTCCCGTGAGGGAGCCGGTCACGGTGCCGTCCAGGGGGCGCTGAACGTTCAGGATGTCGCGCAATTCCGAAAGCGACAGGGAAAATTCCCCGCCGATGTCAAAGGACGGATTCCTGAAAAGCTCTTTAATTGCTCCCCTGACCGCCATGTCCGACGCGGTGGTCTGCAGCTTGATGCGGAGCCGCTCCGCCATCCCCCTGCTGACGCCGCTTTCCAGCGCCAGGTGTTTCAGGTCCGTCCTCCGGCCTTTGACCGTGAAGCTGCCGCCGCCGACGGCCAGGTCTATCGTGCCTGTCTCGTCGGCGAAATCGAGCCCAGCGGTGCACGTGATTTCCCTGACGTCAAGGGCGAAATTCCCCGCGGGCCGGGCAAAGCCGAAGCGCCCCCGCACCAGCACGCAGCGCCTGACCATAAGAAATCCCGGGAGACGGCCCGGCGCGCTGTCGGTCTTTCTCTGTTTCGGCTGTATCCCCAGGGCCTTCACGATGTTCAGCCTTCCGTCGCCGTCCAGTTCGAGGAAACATTCCGGTTTTTCAAGGCGGGCGTCGACGATGTCCAGCTTTCCCCGCAGCGCCGACGGGACCCACAGGCGCGCGGTGAGACGGTCAAACCGCGCTATTGCGCGGCGGTCTGTGCCGGCGAGGACCGCCTTCCGTATCTCGACCCTTCCCGTCAGCGGCGAGATGCTGAGGTGATCCCATGTTATCGAGCCGGGTATCATGCCGTTGATGGCCTGCCGGGCCTTTTTCTGCGCCATATCCGTGTTCAGAAGGATGATGACGTTCACTGCCAGCGCCGCCGCGGCAGCGGCGGCGATCGATACGGACAGGAGGATCTGTTTCAGTGTCTTCATTTGTGTCTGTGAGCTGTCATTTCAGGCGAAGCGATACATCTTGTATTCTAATATGAAAAAATTGTAATCAATTTAAATCAAGCTTTATTTGCCTGTTCCCCGCCGCACTCAGGCATGGAAAAAATAGTCGACACTTGTTTCGCTGTATGAAAGGGTGAACTGGATTTAATCGCAGTTCGCCGGCGTAATGTCATGAGAATAGAAGCGCTGAAGGAACTGCTCGGCCGCTACCCGCGGAAGTACTTTTTCTCCCCCATGCCGTACAATCCCTTCACGGAGATCTTCCCGCCCTTTGATGTCCGTATGACGCCGTCATAATGGCCGAAGGGGCCGTGGTAGTCGGTCCTGATCGCGACCAGGTTCATTTTCAGGGGGTTGTCGAAGACCGGCGTGAAGGTGATGTCCACCATCCCGTATTCGTCCTTGACGGACCATCTGTCATGGACCCCGTTGGGCCTGGAGAAGGCCACCGGGGGCAGGAGGTGCAGCTCCTTTCCCAGCCAGAGGCAGTTCTCGTTGTAGCGTTCCCTGTCCGTGACCTGGTTGTCGGTCAGGTTGAAGCCGGTGAGGCCCTTCGCGGTGAAACCCGCCCCCGTGACCCAGTCGTATTGTAATATGTAGGGATAGTATCCCTTGTGGTCGTCGACGATGGCAAAGCTGCTCCTGCGCGCGAAATCGATGCGCTGTCCCCCCGTGAACAGGACGCCCTCCATCGGCATCAGGCACTTGTGGGAGTACATGCCGCGGTTAGAGGCGAAGGGGAGGCTCACCACCAGGGGCCTGGCCGATCCCGCCTCATGGAACGCTTCGAAGTGCCCGTACAGCGGCGGCAGCTCCCTGTCGCCGTCTATGGCGACATCGATGAAGATCCTTCCCCGGTCCAGCCTGTTGTGGATGTCCAGGCGGAAGTTGTCCGAGACATAGCGGGCCCGGGTGTGGCCGAGGGACGAGGGGACGCGGGTCCGCCATGACGGCACTTTTTTTTCGTATTTGGTCATGCGGTTCTTTTTTTTGTCGCAGAGAATGAACTGGACCAGGGTCCCCACCTTCTGGTTGTAAATGACGGCAAGGATAAAGAAATCGTCGTTCCCCAGCTGGAAGGCCTCCCATTCCTTCAGGCGCATGTTTTTCAGAAATCGCGGAAGGGGAAAGCCGAAGACCCGGGCAGCGTCAAGGGGATTGACGTTCCTGAAGGGGGCATTGAAGGTGCCGAAGTTGATTTTCCCCCCTTCGACAAGGCTTTCCGGTGCAGGAAGAATGTCCCGCTTATAGAACGATTTACTTTTTGCTGTTTTTGGCATGATATCTCCTGTACGATCGAAAATCTATCATAGGTGATTATGCCGGCCTGATCATGGGAAGTCGAGAATAAAATAAATCAAAAAAGTCATTGACACCACAAGCTTACTGAATATAGTTCACATATTGAATATAATTCAATATTTCATCCCGCTGGAGGCTGATATGACAAAAATGACCCCGTCCGAAGCTTTCGTTGAAACACTGGTCGCCGAGGGGATAACCAACACCTTCGGGATCGTCGGCAGCGCCTACATGGACGCCCTTGACCTTTTCCCGACAGCGGGGATACGCTTCATTTCCGTGGCACACGAGCAGGCGGCGGCCCACGCGGCCGACGGGTATGCCCGGGTAACGGGGCGGCCGCAGACCTGCATCGCCCAGAACGGTCCCGGTGCGGCCAACTTCATATCCGCCATCACCGCCGCCTTCTGGGCCCATTCCCCGGTCGTGGCCATCACGCCGGAGACCGGGAGCATGGGCATCGGCACCGGCGGGTTCCAGGAACTGGACCAGATGCCCTGGTTTGAAAAGTGCACGAAGTTCCAGGTGCGGGTCAACCGGCCCGAGCGCATGGCGGAGCTGACGCGCAGGTGCTTTTACATGGCGAAGCTCCTTTCCGGCCCGGCGCAGCTCAACATCCCCCGGGACTTCTTCTACGGCGACATCGACTGCGAGATATACAGATCGGGCGACGTGAATTACGGCAGCGGCCCTGAAGGGCTGATCAAAAAAGCGGCCGAGATTCTCGCCCGGGCCAAGAACCCGGTCGTCCTCGCCGGGGGCGGCGTTTCCATGGCCGACGCCATCGAAGAGGTCAAGGCCCTGGCGGAGTTCCTCACCGCCCCGGTGGTGAACACCTATCTCCACAATGACACCTTCCCGGCCGGCCACGAGTTGGCCGTCGGCCCCATCGGCTACTGCGGCTCCAAGGCCGCGATGCGCTCCATCGCGAAGGCGGACGCGGTCCTCGCCCTGGGGACGCGCCTGGGACCCTTCGGCACCCTGCCGCAGTACGATATCGACTACTGGCCCACATCGGCGAAACTGATCCAGGTCGACATCGACGGCACCCAGCTGGGCGTCTCGAAGAAGATTGACCTGGGCATCGTCGCTGACGCCAGGGAATTCGCGCTGCAGCTCCTGAAGGCGCTGATGGCCGTTGACGGGGGCCGGAAGAAGGACGCGGCGCGCCTGGCCGATATCGCGAAGGAAAAGGCGGTGTGGAAGGAGGAGCTCGACGGATGGTCATCATCCGTGAACAAGCTGATGCATCCCCGACGCTTCATCAAGGAACTCGCCGACGCCATCCCCGACGGCTCCATCGTCGCCACCGACATCGGCAATAACTCATCGATCTGCAACAGCTACCTGAGGTTCACCGGCCCGCGCCAGCACCTGTCGGCCCTCTCCTGGGGCAACTGCGGCTTCGCCTACGGCGCCGCCATGGGCGCGAAGGTCGGCGCGCCGGACACGCCGGTCTTCGCCCTCCAGGGGGACGGCGCCTACGGCATCAGCGGTCTCTCGGAGGTGATGACCGCTGTGCGCGAGGACATCCCCGTCATAGCCGTGGTGTTCAACAACCACGAGTGGGGCGCGGAGAAGAAGAACCAGATCGACTTCTTCAAGAGCCGCTTCGTCGGCGCCGACCTCCTCACGAACCCGGACTACGCCCAGCTGGCGAAGGACATGGGCGCGGTGGGATTCAAGGTGGAGAACTACGCCGACGTGAAGGACGTCGTCCGCGAGGCGGTGAAGTGCGGCAAGGCCGCGGTCATCAACGCGGTCATCGAGGGCGGCGAGAAGGTGCTGGCGGAGCCCTTCCGCCGCGACGCCTTCAAGCCCGCGGTGAGGCACCTGCCGAAGTACCGGCACCTGAGCGCGGTGTAGGCGCCGGCGCGGCGATGAACGTCCTGGTCATCAACGCGGGCAGCAGCTCGCTTAAGTTCAAGCTCTTTGGCGGGGACGGCGCGGACGTCGTAATGGCCGGCCATTATATCGATATCGGCGAAACGGCGGGAAAAGCCGCGGGCGCGCGGATAATCACCCGCCGCGGCACGGTGGAAAAGACGGAGCTGACGGTGAGGGACCACCGTTCCGCCATCGGCGACGTGCTGGGCCTGCTCCGCGGGGACAACCTGCTGGGCGGCGGCGCCGTCATCGGCCACCGCATCGTCCACGGCGGCGAGCGGTACGACCGGGCGACGCTGCTGACGCCTGAGGTGCTGGAATACCTCGACGAGATCTCCGTCCTCGCCCCGCTCCATAATCCCGTCGCCCTTGCCTGCGTCGACGAGCTCGGGGCCGCTCTCCCGGAACTGCCGCAGTACGCCGTCTTCGACACGGCATTCCACCGGACCCTGCCCGAGGCGGTCTACCTCTACGGCCTGCCCCTGGAGCTGTACAGGAAACACGGCATCAGGAAATACGGGTTCCACGGCACCAATCACAAGTACGTCGCGCACCGGGCCGCGGAGGTCATGGGCCGCGACATCCGGTCGCTTAAGATCGTCACCTGCCACCTGGGAAACGGCCAGAGCATCTGCGCGGTGAAGCACGGGAAAAGCGTCGACACCTCCATGGGATTCACCCCCCTGGAGGGCCTGCCGATGGGGACCCGGAGCGGGTCATTTGACCCCGAAATAATATTTTTTCTCATGGACCGCGGGTACGCCCCCGGCGAGATCAGGACCTTGGTCAACAAGCGCTCCGGCCTCCTGGGCCTGTCGGGCGTCGACAGCCATTACAAAACGATCGAGGATAAAGCGCGCTCAGGCGACGCGGCCTCGAAGCTCGCCAGCGACATTCTGGTCAACCGGATCATCTGCACCATAGGCGCCTATGCGGCGGAAATGGGCGGGGTCGACGCCGTCGTCTTCACCGGCGGCATCGGGGAGAATTCGGCGTATCTGCGCGGGGGCGTCCTGGAGGGCCTGGCCCACGCGGGAGCGGTCCTTGATGGGGCGGCCAACAGCCGCCACGCGGAAACGATAACAGCGCCGGGCAGTCCGGTCCGGGCCCTGGTCATCCCGGCAAACGAGGAGCTCCAGATCGCCCGGGAGGTCAGGGAGGCGGCAGGGGCGTGAAAGGATAGAATACGCTAGGCTGAGACCTTGCGGTACGAATACCACGGTCTTTGAAATTTCATCGGGCAGAAGGAAACCTCGCAGTCGCAGAGCGGGTCCGCCGCCAGGGGCTCCGCCGGACCGGCCCCATCGCTCATTCTGCGCGCCCATTCAGCGGCCTCTTCCTCTGAATCAACGAAGCCGGCGCTGTACTCTATTTCTTTTTTACAGTGCTTGTAGCCGTATATCAGCTCGTACCGTTCCTGCATGTGCGGTCGACCCCGTCCTTGCCGCTTCCTTTTATTGTCCCCCCGGCCTTTTTGGATTGACAGGGGGGACCGTTCCCGATATATTCTCAAATAATGAATATTATTCATAATATGAATACAACTTATTTCAAGCACTTTATTGCGGCTTGCCGGAAAAACCGCTTTCCGGCCGGGGAGCGGACCGGATGGATCCCCGCCCGGAAAGCGCCGCGCGGCATCCCGCAGGGAGAAAGAAAATGGTAAGCGATCTGAAAGGCAAAACGGCCCTCATCACCGGGTCCGGGAAAAAGACCGGCATGGGATACGCCATGGCGCGGAAACTGGCTTCGTGCGGAGCCAATGTCATAATCGCGGACCTGGGCGCCGCGTCAATCCCGGGCAGCCAGGTCGCCACGGGCGGCTCCGCGGAAATGCAGGAGATTGCCGGTTCCCTCGGGAAGGAATTCGGGGTCCGCACCCTGGCAGTGCCGGTCGATGTTTCAAGCGCGGAATCGGTGGCTGCCATGGCCGAAGCGGTGAAGAAGGGCTTTGACCGCCTGGACGTCCTCTGCAACAACGCGGGAGCCTCCTTCGGGGTCCCCGCCGCTGTCCACACCTATGACGAAACGGCGTGGATGAGGACCGTGGACGTCAACCTCCACGGCGTCTTCAGGGTGTCAAAGGCGATGCTCCCCCACATGCTGGGGAAACCGGCCAGCATCGTGAACAACGCCTCCCGCGCCGGCAAGTTCCCGCCGGTCATGAACGGCGCCTACGCGGTGGCCAAGGCGGGGGTCATCATGCTCACCAAGGTGATGGCGAAGGAGCTGGCCGGGGCCGGCGTGCGCGTGAACGCCATCTGCCCCGGGCAGATCATGACCGACCTGGAGCGGTGGCGCTTCGGACTGGAGGCGAAGGTGTTCCAGACGACCGTGGAGGAGCGAGAGAAGGAGATGTGCAAGACGATCCCCCTGGGGCGCATCGGAACGCCGGAGGAGGTGGCGAACCTGGTCGCCTTTCTGGCGTCGGACGCGTCTTCGTACATGACCGGTCAGGCGATCAATATAACCGGCGGCCAGCTGATGGAATTGTGAGATTATGAAGGGTTGTCTCAAAACGCCCCCCAGCCCCCCAGCGGGGGGCTTCAAGGTTGGTTCTTATAATACAAGCCCCCCTCCGGGGGATTCAGGGGGCATTCAGGAGAGCCCAAGGAACGATAGAAATGATCGGTAATTTTAAATTATTTTTAGGAGTATATACATGGACAAGATGATCGGCGGAAGACTTGCCGCGGAAGCCCTTGTAGAACGCGGCGTGAAGCATATTTTTACCATAAGCGGCGGCCATATAACCCCGATTTATGAGTTTCTGGAAAACACCGGCGTAAAGCTTTTCTGCGTGCGCCACGAGCAGGCGGCGGTCTTCATGGCCGAGGCAATGGCGCGCATGACGCGTCAGCCCGCGGTGGCCATGGTGACGGCCGGGCCGGGGTTCACCAACGCCCTCACGGGCATCGCGAGCGCCCGTCTGGCCAACGCGCCGGTGATCCTCATCTCCGGCATCGTGGGCCTCGAGATGTCGGAAAAGCTTGACCTCCAGGACATGGTCCAGCTGCCCGTCATACAGCCGATGGTCAAAAAGGCGCTGGTCTGCCACAACGTGGAGCGGATACCGGAATTTATCGACATGGCCTTCCGCTACGCCATGCAGGGACGTCCCGGCCCGGTGTACCTTGAGATCCCCGTGGACGTGCTGAACGCGAAACCGGACATGGCCAAAGTGAAAACATACAAGAGCACGGTCGTGTCAAAGGCCGTCGACGCGGAGGGCGCGTCGAAGATCGTTGACCTCCTCGAACAGGCGAAAAAGCCGATCCTCATCGCCGGGAGCGGCGCCTGGTACGCCGACGCCGGCCCGGAGCTCATATCCTTTGTGGAAAAGACCGGCATACCGGCCATGACCATGGCGGGGGCCCGGGGCCTCATTCCCGACACGCACCCACTCTGCTTTGAATCGGCCCTGGCCATCAGGCCCGGGGCGTCCCTGGTGGCCAATACGCAGGCTGACCTGGTGCTCTTCCTCGGATCGCGCTTGACTCTCTTCTTTATATTCGGCAATATTTTCAACGCGAACGCGAAGTTCATCCAGGTCGATATCGAGGCCGAGGAGATCGGCCGGAACCGCTCCGTGGACCTGGGCGTGGTGAGCGACATCAAGGCCATGGTGGCGGAGCTGGCGCGCATCGTCGACGAGCGGAAGATCGGGGCGAAGCTCACGAAACAGTACGGCGAATGGGTCGAGACCGTCAGGGCCGCCGACGCCGCGGGCAAGGCCCAGGCGAAGCCGATGTGGGAGAAGGAGGGCGTTCCCATACACCCGATGCGGCTGGCACGGGAGATCAACGACTTCATGGACCGCGAGGACGACATCGTCGTGGCCGACGGAGGCGACACCACCACCTGGATGGGGATGACCCGCACCGTACGGAAGGCCGGGTGCTATCTCGATTACGGCCTCTACGGCTGCCTGGCCGTGGGAATCCCGTATGCCAACGCGGCAAAGCTCTTGCACCCGGACAAGCGGGTCCTTCTGGTCATCGGAGACGGCGCGGCGGGATTCAACTTCATGGAGTTCCAGACCGCGGTCCGGAACAACCTGCCCATTGTCGCCGTCGTGGCCAACGACACCCTCTTCGGCATGATCGCCCACAGCCAGCAGATACGGCTGGGCCACGCCATCAAGGACGGCACCGAGCTGGGCATGGTCCATTACGAGAAGATGGTGGAGGCCCTTGGCGGGTTCGGCGCTTTGGTTGAGAAGCCCGAGGACATCAGGCCGGCCCTGGAGGCGGCCTTCAAGTCGGGCAGGACCGCGTGCATCAATGTCATGGTGGACCCCGCGACGATCAGCCCGGGCAGCGTCGCCCTGGCCAACCTGGGGGCGTACAAGGCGTAAAAAAATATACACTGAGGGCGGGGTCGCGCGACCCCGCCGGCACAGGCATTTTTTCATAAATCCCACAGGAGGTATTACGATGAACGATCAAAGCGGGACCCGTGAATACAAGCTCTCCAGGGGGTATACCAACTACATCTTCATCCTGCTGTTCCTCCTCTATTTCTTTGACTACGTGGACCGCATGGTGGTCACGTCCCTCTTCCCCCACATAAAGGAGGAGTGGGGCATAACCGACGCCCAGTGCGGCATGCTGGTTTCCGCCATCTACTGGTCCATTGTCCTGTTTACCATACCCGCCTCGGTGCTCGTCGACCGCTGGAGCCGCAAGAAGACGATCGGCCTCATGGCGGTCGTCTGGAGCATCGCCACCGCGGTGTGCGCCCTCACGAAGAATTTCGGCCAGCTTTTCGCCGCCCGCTGCGTCATCGGCATCGGCGAGGCCGGGTACGCGCCGGGCGGCACGGCCATGCTCGCCGGCCTCTACCCGGAGGAGAAGCGCTCCCGCATGATGGGGATCTGGAACGCCTCCATACCGCTGGGAAGCGCGGTGGGGATAGCCCTGGGGGGCATCATAGCCAAGGAGTTCGGATGGCGCCACGCCTTCGGCCTGGTCGCCCTTCCCGGGCTGATCGTCGCCATCCTTTTTTTCTTCGTCAAGGATTATAAGACCGTGGATCTGGTCAAGACCGTGAAGGCCGGTGACGAGGGCAAGCCGAAGGTCAGGATGAACAAGATGGATGTTTTCCGGGAGTTCATTCACACGCCGTCGCTGATCTTCACCTATTTTGGGTTTGCCGCCATGACCTTCGTGACCACGTCGCTCATCACCTGGCTCCCGACCTTCTTCAACCGCGTGCACAACATCCCGATGGACCAGGCTGGCATGAAGGGCGGCTCGGTCATGCTCCTGGCCCTGGTAGGGGCGCCGGTCGGCGGGCTCCTCGCCGATCTGTGGCTGAAAAAGAGGAAAAACGCGCGCCTCCTGTTTTCCGTCATCGTCGCGCTGCTCTCCGCGATTTTCCTCGCGACCGGTCTTGTCTTTTTCAATGGCAATGCGCAGTATATTTTTATCCTGCTCATGGGCCTGGTGGTGGTGGCTTTCGTGCCGGCCGCGGCGGCTGTCACGCAGGACGTGGTGCACCCGGGGCTCCGGGCCATATCCTACGCCCTGTGCGTCATCGTGCAGAACATCCTGGGCTCGTCGCTGGGCCCCATTGTGGTCGGCTCGCTGTCGGATAATTACGACATACAGACCGCGCTGTTGGTCCTCCCCGCTTTCCTGGTCGTGGCTGCCGTGCTTTTCTTCATCGGCTCGTTTTTCTACGAGCGGGACCTGGATAAGGTGGAGAAGGTGGTGCTGGAGGCGGAGAGCTAGAGGCGGAATACCCTCACCGGCGCTCTGCGCACCCTCTCCCCTTGAGCGTGGAAGAGAGGAGAGGGTTACCGTAATAAGAGAACTGCCGGTGCTCCCCCTTTCCTTTTTTTAATTTTTAAAGGGAGAGGGGGTCGGGGGGGCGAGGGGCAAACGAAAGGAATCATGACATGAAACAAAACTATGATTTCAAGAACAAGGTCGCGGCCGTTACCGGCGGGGCCAGCGGCATCGGCGCGGCCCTGTGCCGCAGGTTCGGTAAGGCGGGGGCGCGGATAGCGGTCATCGACATGGACCGGAAGGGGGCGCAGCGGTTCGCCCGGGAGCTCGCGGCGGACGGCGTAGAGGCGGCCGCGTATGCCTGCGACGTCGCCAAGCAGAAGGAGTGCGAGGCGGTCATCGGGAAGATCATCCGGCGCTGGGGCGGCATTGACGTGCTGGCTTTGAACGCCGGGATCACCCAGCGGAGCCCCTTCATCGATACGGACCCGTCCGTTTACCGGAGGGTCATGGACATCAATTTCTTCGGCGCCCTGTATTGCGCCAGGGCGGCCATAAAAAGCTTGATAGACAAAAAGGGTATGATAGTGGTGACCTCAAGCCATGCCGGCTACAGCCCCCTGCTCGGAAGGACCGGATACAGCGCCAGCAAGCACGCCCTGCACGGGCTCTTCGAGAGCCTGCGGACCGAGGTGAGGCCCCTGGGCGTCCATGTCATGATGGTCTGCCCCGGCTTCACGAAGACCAATCTGCAGACACGGGCCCTCGGTTCAGACGGGAAGGTGACGAAGCACCCGCAGTCGACCGTGGGCAGGCAGGACACCCCCGACCATGTGGCGGAGGCGGTGTTCCGGGGGGCCGTGAAGCGAAAGAACATCATCGTGCTGACGGCGGTGGGGAAGCTCACCTATTATCTCCACCGGCTGGCGCCGGCGCTCTATGAAAGGCGGATGGCTGAAAAATTACGTTCTGAAATTGAACGATAACCGAGAGCGGTAACCATGGGATCACAGGAACGCAGGGAACGGGAAAAGGAAGCGAGAAAGGACCATATCCTCAAGGCGGCCAGGACCCTCCTTCTTAAAAAGGGACTGCACGCGACAACGGTCAACCAGATAGCCAAGCTGTCCGAGCTGAGCGTGGGGACCATCTACCTCTACTATCACAATAAGGAAGACATCTTTGCCGCTCTCCAGGAGGAGGGGCTGACCATGCTGAACGACCGGATCGCGAAGGCCGTGGCGGCCGCGTCATCCCCGAAGGACAAGATCAGGGCGGTCGCCCTGGGGTATCTCGAGTTCAGCGAAAAGCAGAAGAACTACTACGACATCATCACCTATTTTTTGTCGACCCCGGAACAGCTCTTTCCCCCGCGCCTGAAGAACAGGGTCGACAGGACCGGCGGGAAGATCCTCGGCTTCTGCATCGAGGCGATCGAGGCGGGGATAAGGTCGGGCGATTTCAGGAAGGTCAACGCGCGGCGCCATACCATCTGGCTCTGGGGGATGCTCCACGGCCTCATCCAGTTCCGGAAAATGGAAAAGACCATCCTCCAGAAGGAGAGCTACGGGACGCTGGTCCAGTACGCCCTCGAGAATTACCTGAAGACCCTCGTCGCCGATAAGTGACGTCCCGCCGTTACGTCAGCCTCATCGCGGAACATCCCCTTTCCGATGACAGGTCGCGCAATACTCCCGTTCACCAGTACTTGTCCCCGCGCGATCATGGCACCGGTAACAGAGCCCGTGCAGGGCGTCCCTGTACCCCGAAGCCGACCGGTAATCCCCGATTTTTTTCGTGTAACCCTCATGACAGTCGCCGCAGGGCCTGATGTTTTTTCCTGACCTGTCGCCTATATGGCAGGCGGAGCAGGAACCGCTCTCAGCCAGGAGGCCGATATGGCCGTCATGGTCAAAGAATCTGTTTTTTCTGTTCATGTCGCGATGACAACCGGAACAGGACGATGGCCCCTTGCCGGGCCTCGCGAGATGATGGCACATGACGCACCCATCCCGCCCCGGTGCGGCATAGGAGAGATGGGCCCGGTGCGAGAAGACCGCACGGTTCCCGTTCCTGTTGCCGTCTATCGTCATGATGTCCCGGTCCTGCGGGCCATGGACCGGGTTTTTCCGGGGGAAGGGATTGTCGGCGTCCCGGAAGGCGTACAGGGCGGCCGCAGCAATGATGAAGACCAGGGAGATGGCTGATACTGCATCCCGGCAGGACAGGAGTGGCCGCCGGCGTGAAGGCGGGAATAATTCAGCTTCGGGGCGCCGCGCACCGGCATCCCCTGTGGGCGTGGGTTCGGTTGGTACGGTCATTTTTTGTCCGGCTCCTCTCCCGGTGTCACCGCGCGGGACAATAGCGGCGGTTCGGCCCGGAAATGCCACGCGCAGGCGGTCGCTATTCTCGCAAGCGGGAACAGTATCGCGTGCGACAGGCGCGTAAAGGGTATCAGTATCAACAGGATGTTTCCCGTCAGGGTGTGGATGATCATAATCGGCGTACGCGTCAGGGGATTCCAGGACTGGTGCGCCAGGAACCCGCTCGCGAAGACCGTCACAATGAGGCCCGTGAGGACATAATGTGAGGGCGTGCTGATGAAGCGGCGCAGGCGGTCAGCGGCACGGCAGGTGATGAGGAACATGCCGGCGAGGATAACCAGGAGCGTCATGCCGTCGGCAACGGCCCCGGGGAGCGCCGCCCATCCGTACCCGGTGCCGAGCTCCCAGAGCATGATATGTTCCAGGAGAAAGAGCGGCGTGATGATCAGCCCGAGGTGGAATAGGAACGATACCGCGCTGAAGAGAGGCCGGGTGTGTGTGATATGTCTGACCGGTACTGCCCATGACAGGGTCGACGCAAGGGCCTCGCCGTATTCGATGTTTTTGTCGCCGGCGCGACGGACGACATTGACGAAGTCTGCGGCGGTGAGGATGAGAAGCCGCGCGGCGCCGAGGGCCAGGATCGTCAGGCTGAACCTGGCGCCGGGACCCGTGAGAAAATCGAGAATCTCGTTCATGTCATTCCGTCCGTTTCATCTTTATCGCCGTGAATATCAGGTCGTGCATGCCGGCCAGGTTCATGGGGAGCTTATAATGCGTGATGAGCTCCCTTATCTGTTTTTTGCAGTTCGCGCAGGGGGCAATGACGGTGTCGGCGCCCGTCTGCTTAAGCTGTTCCGCTTTCCTTTTCCCCGCTATATCCATCCGGTACGGCTTCAGTTCGCCCACCGTGACCGTGCCGCCGCCCCCGCCACAGCAGTAGTTGTCTCTGCCGGGGTGGTCCATTTCCCTAAAATTGCGTATGAATGAGCGGATTATTTTTCTCGGTTGATCGACGATCCAGCCGGACCGCGCGATGTTGCACGGGTCATGATATGTAACTTTTTCGCTTATGGCCTCGCGGTCGAGTTCGATCCGGTTTTCTTCGATCAGCCGGGATGTCAGCTCCAGTACGTGCACCACCGGCAGAGCGGCGCCGTCATCGTAGGTCGATAAAAAACCGCGCATGCTCCGGTACGCGTGGCCGCATTCGCCCATTAATATTTTTTTTCCGTTCAGCCGGCGGACTTCCCTGATCATGTTTTGTATTATTTCGCCAAGGCGTGCATCATTGTAGAAGAGGCCGTAATTGATCGCGTCATAGTCGCCTGACGCGATGGTCCAGCTGATCCCCGCCTCGTGGAGCACGCAGGCGATCCCCATGAGGGTGTCGGCCTCCATGATGTAATCGCTCACCGGCGCGAAGAACACGTACTCGGCGTCCGGTACATCCATCGGGAAGCGCACGGAAACCCCCTTTGTTTCCCTGATTTCCTCCTCCAGAAAGGCGAGGTTGTCGCGGAGGACTTTCAGGGGCAGCCCCGAGGTGTTGCGCGTCGATCCTTCCAGCTGTTCTCTTGTGGAGACGCTGAGGTTTTTCGGGACAATGCCGATTTCCGAAAGGATATATCTGCCCAGCCTGACGATCAACCGGTGGTCAATACCGAAGGGACAGTAGCGTGTGCACCGGCCGCAGGTGGTGCAGTGATAATACGATTCCGTCATTTCATCAATGTCTCGCTCCGTACGGGCCATGCCCCCCGTCAGTTTCGCGCGCAAACGGCCGCCGGGAGTGAAATGGCGGCGGTATATCCGCAGCAGTATCGAGCTCCGGTAACAGGGATTGTCGACGGGATCGCCGGAAGCCTCGAAGAGCATGCATTCGGCGGAGCACCGTGAGCAGTGCAGGGTGATCCGGGAGTACAGGTCCAGAATCGGACGGTAGCTTGACGCGCGGAGGATACCAGCAAAGGCGGACATGAACGCCGCTGCCCGTCCCTCCGCCGGCGGGCGTTCCATGGTAAAGGGATGCGGCCTCTTTTCCCCGGTCATTCCGATGACCTCGCCCGCACCGCCGCGGTTATCTTGAAGAGCAGGGCCAGGATATAGAGCCCCGTTGCCCACACGCCGGCGGTGATGAATGATTCCGGCACCGTGGGCCGGTACGCCGGCACGTACTCCATCGGGTCGGGATTGAAGCCCCCCACCACGAAGCCGAGGCCCTTCTCTATCCATACAGAGGCGAACACGGCGATAGACGCGATCAGAAGCCCGGCGTCACGGCGACGGGCCGGGGTGTACAGTAGAAACAGCGCTGCCGCGGCCAGCATCATGGATAACCACATGAAAGGCGTGAGGGACGCGGGATCGCCCCATCCCCAGAAGAGCCGCTCCAGGGACGCCCGGTGCGACGGTATGCCGCTGTAGAAGGCGGTGAACACTTCGAGGAGGATGAAAAATATGTGCGCGCTGAAGGCGTAGGTGATGATCAGGCCCAGGGCGCGCTCCGGCTTTTCGCCCGGATCGAAATCCGTGTACCTGCGCGCGACGCGGCAGAGGATTATGAGTAAAGCAGGGCCCGAGGAAAAGGCCGATGCCAGGAAGCGCGCGGCGGTGATGGCCGAAAGCCAGAGGTGCCGGCCCGGCAGTCCCGCGTACAGGAAGGCCGTGACCGTGTGGATGCTGATCGCCCAGGGAATTGAAAGAATGATGAGGGGCTTCACCCAGGACGGCGGCGGCGTCCCCCGGTACTCCGCCGTCAGGACCGTCCACCCGATGACCAGGTTCAGCACCAGGTAGATGAAAAGCACCACCGTGTCCCAGAACATGGGAGACGTCGGCGAAGGATAGAGTATGACGTGCAGTATCCGGAACGGCTGGCCCAGGTCTACGAAGATGAAGAGGAGGCACATGATGACCGATGACACCGCCAGGAATTCCCCCAGGATCGTTATTTTGCCGAAGGCCTTGTAATCATGGAGATAATAGGGGAGCACCACCGTCACGGCCGAGGCCGCCACGCCGACGAAAAAAGTGAACTGCGCGATGTAGAGTCCCCAGGACACGCTCCGCGACATGCCGGTCACGGCCAGGCCCTCGGAGGTCTGCCTCAGGTAGAAGAATATCCCTGTTGCGATGAGGGCGCCCAGCACGAGGAGAAGCAGCCAGTAGCGCCGGGATCCGTGGAATACTTTTTCTATCATGGCGTCCTCACAGGAGATAATATACCGAGGGATCGGTCCCCAGTTCCGGCTTCCGCCGCAGGGCGATGCGTCCCGCCAGCGCCTTCCGCACCGCGGAGCCGGGCGCGTTCAGGTCGCCAAACAGTATCGCTTTTTCAGCGCAGGCCCCTGCGCACAGGGGCCCGAGGCCGCGGTCAACGCGCTCCGCGCAGAACTCGCACTTCTCCACGGTCCCTTTCGTGCGGGTGGGATAGTCCCTGGCGACCGAACCCTTGTCCAGATATCTGCGCGGGTCGCCCCAGTTGAAGCTCCGCGAGCCGTAGGGGCACGCCGCCATGCAGTAACGGCAGCCGATGCAGCGGTGCTGGTCCATCATGACGATGCCGTCCTCCCTTTTCCAGGTGGCGCCGGTGGGGCACACCCGCACGCAGGGCGGGTTCGCGCACTGGTTGCACAGGAGAAGCGTATTCGCGCCGCGCAGGTCAGCGCCGGAATAGGGGTCCAGCACGCCGGGCATGGCGCGGTCGATGGTATCTTTCCATATCCAGGTAATGGCCCGCTTCGCGTCGGGGATCACGGGTACGTTATGGCCCCTGTGGCAGGCGCTGATGCACTTCACGCACCCCGCGTCTTTCACGCAGGCGCGGATGTCGATTGCCATGGCCATGCGCCTGCCGGACGGCTTGCCGTCAGCCGCCAGCAGCGCGGAACCGGATACAACTTCGAAGGACGCGCCGCCGAAGAGGACGAGGCCGGTGCGCCACGCTTTTTTCAGGAAATCGAGCCGTGTCATTTCCATGGTCCGCGCTCCGATGTGTCGATATGGCAGTCAAAGCAGGCCGGCGCCGAGGCGATGGAGCCGTGGCAGCGGTCGCAGAAATTTTCTTTTTTAACATGGCATGTGAGGCAGGAGCCGGTCAGGCTCTTTTCGTATTTTTTGCCGCCCACGGCGACCGGCGCGCGGTCTCCCCTGCGCACCGCGTCGTCCCGCCATTGAAAGAGGAGCGTCATGTGGCCGGCCCGCATCTCCGTTGCCGGAAGCACGCATTCCTTTTCAGCGGCCGGCTTTTCCGGCGCCGGCGCTTTCTGCTTCATGCCGCGCAGGGCGCTCCACCAGAAGGGGGCGCCGAAGATTGCGGCGGCCAGGGCCAGGGCAGCGGCGGTCTTCACGATCCTGTTACCCGCCATGGGCTTCCTCCGCCAGGGGCTCTCCCCTCAGGTTTTTCGTCCGGGGCGATTCGCCCTTCATGACCAGGGCGTTGCCCAGGAGCTCGTGCACGCCGCACACGTCCACGCCGGGGACCCAGAAGTTCATCAGGGTGGGGAGCGTGGCCTTGTCTATGGCGCAGATGCAGGCGAGCATGTTCACGCCGTGGCGCTCGCGCACGCGGCGCACGGCCTGGGCGCGGGGGAGGCCGCCGCGCAGGCGAGCCTCAAGGTTCTCGTCCGTGCCGATGCCGGCGCCGCTGCCGCAGCAGAAGGTGTGCTCGCGGATGGTCTCCTCCGGCATCTCGTGGAAATGGCTGCACGAGGCGCGGATGACCGCGCGGGGCTCGTCGAAGAGGCCCATGGAGCGGGCCGGGTTGCACGAGTCGTGGAAGGTCACGCGATACGCGTCGTTCCGGGACGGGTCCAGGGCAAGCTTCCCGTGCTGAAGCGCGTCCGCGGTGAACTCGCAGATGTGGAGCATCCTGGTCGACCGGACGTGGCCGAAGACCGTGCCGGTGACCGGCGACCGGGGCGTTTCCAGGAAGTCCGCCGGGCCGTTCATGGTGTCCATGTACTGGTGGATGACGCGCCACATGTGGCCGCACTCACCGCCCATGATCCACTTCACTCCCAGGCGCTTCGCCTCTGCGTAGATCTTGGCGTTCAACCGCTTCATGAGCTCGTTTGAGTGGAACAGGCCGAAGTTCCCTCCCTCGGAGGCGAAGGCGCTGAAGGTGTAATCGATCCCCAGTTCGTGCAGCAGCATCAGGTAGCCGTAGAAGGTGAAGATGTGCGGGTCGGCGAAGACATCCGCCGAAGGTATGATGAAGAGCACCTCGGCCCCCTTCCGGTTTATGGCGGGCTCGACCGTGATGCCGGTGAGCTCCCGTATCTCTTCAACGGCGAAGTCGATGTTGTCGCGGAAGGTGTGGGGCTGCAGGCCCAGGTGGTTCCCGGTGCGGAAGCAGTTCGACGCGGGCTCCACGATCCAGTTGATGTTCACCCCGACCAGGTTCAGGAGCTCGCGCCCCATCATGGTTATCTCCGCGGTGTCGATGCCGTAGGGGCAGTAGACCGCGCAGCGGCGGCACTCGGTGCACTGGTAGAAATAGTAGAACCATTCTTT